>CALGYR010000012.1 GCA_937935355.1 uncultured bacterium
TGCCGCTACTCCCGTTCCGCCGCTGCTTGACCTCGCAGTAGCGTGGATGCACCCTGCGGCCGGAGTCTCAATTGCCCGGGCGCTGGTACTCTATGGGCACCTGGGGCAGGATGAACACGTGCCCGCACTTGGGGCAGCGGCCCTCCGGCTTGGGGGCTGGCAGGCTGATGCGCACCTTCTGTCCGCAGCGGCAGTACATCTTGACGGTTGCCAGCTTGCGGACCTGGGGCGTCGCTTCGCCGCCCGGCGCGGCGGGTTCGCCGATCATCGGCTACTCGAAGAAGGCCTTGTGCAGGGCGCGCACCGCGGTCGGGATGTCCCGTTCCTCGACCACGAAGGCGATGTTGATCTCTCGCGCGCCCTGGGAGATCATGCGTACGTTGACGCCGGCTTCGGATACCGCTCCGAAGACCCGCGCGGCGAAGCCCTTCTGCCCGCGCATGCCTTCGCCGACCAGGCAGATGATGGCCATCTTCTCGCGGATCTCGACCTCGGCGAACTCGCTGATCTCCTCGACGGCGGCCTGCAGGCCGGCGGCCGAGTCGGAGGTCATGGACAGCGAGACCTCGCTGGTGGCGATCATGTCCACCACCACCCGGTGTTTCTCGAGGGTGTTGAAGACCCGGGCCATGAAGCCGTGCTCGGAAAGCATCCGCGGCGTGAAGACGTCGATGAGGTGGATCTCCTCCTTGTAGACCACCGACTTGACCGGCGGCTCGAGGCAGGGGCCCTTGACGATGACCGTGCCCGGCGCGGCCTTCTTGGTGGTGTTGAGGACGCGCACAGGGATGTCGCGCTCGACCGCCGGAGCGATGGTCGCGGGGTGCAGCACCTCCGCGCCGTAGTAGGCCAGTTCCCCGGCCTCGGCGAAGCTCATGCGCTCGAGCAGCCGGGCCTGGGGGATGAAGGACGGGTCGGCGGTCATCACCCCGTCGACGTCCTTCCAGATCTGGATCTCCTCGGCGCCGAGGGCCGCGCCGAAGATGGCCGCGGTGTAGTCGCTCCCTGAGCGGCCGATGGTGGTGATCTCGCCCTTGTGGTTCTTGCCGATGAAGCCGGTGGTGACGGTGATGCCCTTGCGCCCGGCCAGGCTGCTCTGGATGGCCTCGTAGGTCTCGTTCTTCAGTACCCGCGCATCGCCGAAGTTGCTGTCGGTCCGGAAGCCCAGGTCGAAGCTGGGCACTGCCTCGGCCTGTCCGCCCATCTTGCGGATCACCGCGGCCATGATCTTGGAGCTCATCTGCTCGCCGAAGCTCATCACGAAGTCGAGGGTCCGGGGGGTGAGCTCCTTGACCAAACTGATGCCGGAGAGCAGTTCGTGCAGGCGCACGAGTTCACCGGTCACCAGGGTCATGGGCAATTCCAGCTCCTCGAGCATCTCCAGGTGGCGCACGCGGATGGCCCGGAAGGGGGCCTCGACCTCGCCGCCCAGGGCGTTCTTGGCGGCGCCGATCAGCTCGTCGGTCACGCCGGACAGTGCGCTGACCACCACCAGCGGGCCGCGGTCGGAGCGCTCCAGGACGATCTCCGCGCAGTTCCTGATTCGCGCCGGGGTGCCGACGCTGGTTCCTCCGAACTTCATGACGATCACGGGGTTGGGCCTCCTGCAGTCCACACGGTTATCGGGCGAACGCCGGCATTATATGGTCGAGGTCCGGGGCTGCAAGAAGATGATGCGCTCGAGTGCCCCCAGGGCTATTGCAGGAAGCGATCTTCACCGCCGAGGCGCAGAGACGCCGAGAGAAGACCTTGTCCGCGGCCGAGGTCCTTCCCTGCAGAAGCCGTCCGCCGCGATCCTGAGCCAGCTCTGCGCCTCCGTGTCTCTGCGGTTGGAAGGCCATTCTTGAAATGGCCCTGCGGGTGCCACGGCAGTCCTTGCCGCCATACGGCTTGTGGATACAATCCTTCCCGCGGCCACTCGGCCGGAAGGGCGGGGAAGCGATGGGGCCACTGTCTTGAACGACCGGCTTATGAACGATCGCATCGGAAGGACCATCGGCGGTTGCCGGGTCGACCGGCGCATCGGGGCGGGCGGCATGGGCGTGGTGTTCGAGGCCCACCACCTGGCCCTGGACAAGCGCGTGGCCCTGAAGCTGCTCATGCCCCACCTGGCCGCCGACCAGGGTTTCGTCAAGCGCTTCGTGACCGAGGCGCGGCTGGCCGCCCAGGTCGAGCACCCCAACATCGTCCACGTGCTCAACGTCGGGCAGGACGGCGACGTCTACTTCATAGTCATGCAGTTCATCGAGGGCCAGAGCCTGGCCGAGCTCATCTGCCGGGGAAGGCTCGCCCCACGCGACGCGGCCAAGGTCGCGCTCCAGGCCGCCCGGGGGCTGGCCGCAGCCCACAAGCGCGGCATCATCCATCGCGACATCAAGCCCGAGAACATCCTGATCGACGCCGGGGGCGTCGCCCGGGTGGTGGACATGGGCCTGTCCAAGGACCTGTCCTCGCCAGGCGGCGGCTCGAACACCGAGGCGCTGACCGCGCCCGGCGTGGCCATGGGCACGCCCAACTACATCAGCCCGGAGCAGGCCACCGAGGCCCGCAGGGCGGACGTCCGGTCGGACGTGTACTCTCTGGGCGCGACGCTCTACCATGCCTTGACCGGTGCGCCGCCGTTCAGCGGCCCTTCGGCCATAGCCATCATCAACCACCACATCAATTCCCCGTTGCAGCCGCCCAGCGCCCGTTGTCCGGACGTGCCGCCCGAACTCGACCGCCTGGTCGCCGCGATGATGGCCAAGAGGCCGGAGAAGCGCATCCAGACCATGGACGAGGTCGTGGCCGAGCTCAGGCGGTTCCTGGCCGGGGCGGGGGAGTCGATCGGTCCGGCGAGCGCGGTTGCGCTAAAGCCCGATGTGGCGGTCGCAGTTGACGCGACCACGGTGGGAGTCACTGGCGCCGTGGCGCCGGAGGGAACCACGTGCGATGTGCCCGGTGGAGGCGCGGCGAAGCGCGCGGCCGGACACGGGGTCTGGAAGTACGCCCTCCTGGGGGCCGTGGGCATGCTTGTCGCGCTCGTCCTGTTGGGGATGCTCGGCAGGATGGTGGACCCGGCGCGCGCCGCGTTCCGGGTGGCCGAGCAGCACGAGCGCGACGAGCCTTGGGACTTCGAAGGCGCCCTGGCCCTCTACCGGGACATCGCCGACAGGCACCCGGGGAGCGCCTGGGGCGCCAGGGCCCGCGCGGCGATGGATGCCGTCAGCGAGCGGCGGGAGGCCGAGGGGCGGGAGCAGTTCCAGAAGATAGCCAAGGAAGCCGAGATTTGCGGGAGGTTCGGCAACTGGGTCGGAGCCGAGGTGTTGTGGAACAACATGCCTGTGCAGTTCGCCCCTACGCAGAGCGGCGAAGCCGCCAGGGAGATGGCCGTCAAGGCGCACATCTCCGCGCGGGCGGCCGGGCTCTTCGCGGCCATCGCCGAAGGGAAACCGGAAAGCATCGATCGCGCCACGACCTACAGCGACCCGCGCCTCGACGAGAAGGGGCGGCGCTTTTTCGTGGGGCTGGTCGTGGGACTGGTCAAGCTGAGCCGGGGAACCCCGCAGGGCTTCGAGGTCGATTCGGTGGAACTGTCTTCTCCGGAACAGGCGGTTCTTCTGGGCCACTTCACTATGAACTTCGGGGCGCTCAAGCCGCCCGAGCGACATCCCCTGGAGACGCACTGGCAGCTCATAAACGGGGAGTGGTACACGGTGGAAAAGCCGCGCCCGGCCGACGAGCGGGGCGGCTCCGGGATCAAGCCGGGCAAGCCTTCCCGCGTCCCCGATCGTCCCGAACGCCGGGGCCGGGCGGGCGCGGACGAGATCTTCTAGGAGAATCCGCCAGTGGGCATGGTCAAGGCCGCGGAACTCAAGGCCGGGATGAAGCTCTCCGCGCCGCTGAAGGACCTGGCCGGGCGCACGCTGCTCAAGGAGGGCGCCGAGCTCACCGATCAGTACATCCAGCGCATCCGCAACTGGGGTTTCGAGGAGATCGCCGTCCAGGGCGAGGGCGAGGCCCCGGCTCTTCCGCCGGTGGTCGGTTATCCCATCGAGGGCCGCAGCTTCGCCCAGGTGTCCGAGGAGGTCGAGCGCCGGTTCAGCCGGTCGCTCGAGGACGCCACCCTCCGGCGGCTCAAGACCGCCGTGCTCGGCCGCGTGAAGGAACTGGTGAGCCTCCATGGCGGAAGCTGAAGCCGTAGAAAAGATGCGCGCGCTGATCGGCGGGGTCCGCAACCTGCCGACCCTGCCGGTGATCATCGCGCGGCTGACCAGGATGCTCGCCGACCCCGAAACCTCGGTCAAGAAGGTCACCGGGTTGCTTGCCGAGGATCAGGCGCTCACCGCCAAGATTCTGAAGCTGGCCAACAGCGCCTATTACGGCTTCCCGGGACAGATCGCCAGCGTGGACCACGCCGTGGTCATGCTCGGCTTCGGCGGCGTGCGCGACGTGGCCCTCTCGGCCTCGGTGATCGAGCTCTTCCGGGGCTCGCCGGCCCAGGCCGAGGAGATGAAACGGCTCTTCGCGCCCGACCGCTTATGGGAGCACTCCATCGCCACGGGCGTGGCCTGCCGGATGCTCGCGCGCAGCCGGAAGCTCGCCGACCCCGAGGAGGCCTTCGTGGCCGGGCTGCTGCACGACATCGGCAAGCTGATCATGTACGAGCACATGCCGGTGATGTTCCTGGAGATCCTCCAGGACTGCCGCGACCGGGCCCGGCCCTTCGTGGCCGCCGAGGCCGAGCGCGACTGCAGCCACGCGGCGCTCGGGCGGCTGCTCGTCGAGCAGTGGAAGCTGCCCGAGCGGATCAGCGAGCCGGTCGGCTTCCACCACCGGCTCCGTCCGCGCCGTCCGACCGCGGGGGTGACCGCTGCGGTGCAGTTCGCCGACATCTTCGCCCGGGCTCGAGGGGTGGGGTGGAGCGGCGACGAGTACCTGCCGGGCCTCGAGCCCGAGGCGGCGCGGATTCTGGGGCTCGACGAGATGGACTTCGGCAGGTTCATCGAGGAGTTCGACGGCCAGATGCTCCAGGCTTCCATTTTCATGGAGCTGGCTTCGGGCGGAACGAAGCAGTAGGAACACAAGGAGTCGCCAATCATGGCCAGGAAGACCGCCACCCGCAAGGATTCCAGGGATTTGTTCGCCCGGGCGCTTCGCGCCGCCGACTGGTTCGTAAACGCCCAGATCAAGTGCCCGCGGGTCTGGATGTCGGACCATGGGCGCTTCCTGTATTACTACTACATGCCCGAGAAACGCGAGGTCCCGGGGATCAACTGGACGCACGGCCGGGCGCTCTTCGTACTGACCGACGCCTACCGCGCGACCGGAGACAAGCGCTACCTCGAGTCCATGGAACTCGGTGCGCGCTACCTCCGGGCGCTGCAGCCGTTGGATCCCTACTACCCGGTCACCCACGGGAGCATCCGCGAGGAAATCCCGCAGTCGCCCTGGGGCGGCGTTTTGGACGGCGCCCAGGCGGCCTCCGGATTCCTGATGCTCCATACCGTTACCGGGAACCCCGATTACCTCCGTCGCGGCCGGGCCTTCTGCGACTTCATGCTGCGCACCTGGCGGCCCGACCTGGGGCTGGCCACCCAGGCCGGGTACTACCCCGAGAAGGTCGCGTATCTCGAGGGCAAGAACGCCTTTTCCGGAATCCACAATGCCTCGGCGATTCCGTTCTGGCACCTGTACAAGATCACCGGCGAGGGCCAGTATCTGCCGCCGCTCATCGACGCGGCCGACCGGATCCTGGCCTGCCAGCGGGGCGACGGCGGGATCAACTTCGTCCGCAACATCGAAGCGGTCGGCGAGCCGCCCCTCAATCATCACTGGGGGCTGGGCCAGGGCGACGAGCGCTATCTGCTGCGCAACGACGACGGCATCGTCGTGGTGGTCCTGGCCGCTCACCAGGTGACCGGCGACCGTAAGTATCTCGACGCGATGGTCCAGTACGCCGAGTGGATCATTGCCAACGAGCCGCACGAGCGGCCCTTCAACGCCTTCGGCGTCCAGGCCAACAACGTTCTGGACATCGGCCGGGCTGCGGGAAAGGACTGGTCGGCCTGGGTGCGCGACCACCTCGAGAAGCACTGCCTGGGCCTGCAGGCCTCCGGGACCGGCGATCCCAAGGCCGAGGGCGGCTTCCGCGGTGAGGACGAGGAGGGCGACGCCGGCATCTTCGGCGGCAAGTCCCTGGACTACGTTCCCACCCGCAACACCGCCTACATGGCCGGGCTGCTCTTCCGGCTCTCCGGCAAGGGGTCCGGGGCGGGGTTCAGTCCGTGGGGTGTGGAGGGCGGCTGAACGGCCGTCCGAACGGGCAGATCCAACACGCAACATGCAACACGCAACATGCAGAGCAGATCAAGGATGTAAGTCGATGATGAATGACACGCCTGGAGACAGCAATAGAAAGATCGGTCCTTTCCGCCATTTCATTGCATGTTGGATGTTGGGTGTTGCATGTTGCGTGTTGGCGCCCCGCCCTACCACGCATCCGTCCTGAAGGGCGAGGCCGGCAACCCCTCCCGGTTGCAGAGGTTGCACTCCGGAGCGTCCGCCCAGGCGTAGCGCACGGCGGCCGGCTGGCCGATGCCCGGTGCGCGGACCACCACGTCGGCGCCGTCGATCCGGGCCTCGGCAGGGACGAACTTCCGGTCCGGGCCGGCGATGACGAAGCCTTTGAGGGCGCCGTTCCGGGCCGCCAGGCCTCCGCCGACATGGTCGAACTTCACGCGGACCGCCGCGCCTTCGACCCGGTGCGTGCGGTAGAGCGGCCCGGAGAAGACCGACTCCCGGCCGTAGGCCACGCGCCCGGCGGCCAGCGCCAGGCGGCGGCCGACCTCCTGCTTGTTCCGCGGGTGGATGTCCTCCGGGTCGCCGACGTCGATGGCCACGGCCATGCCGGTGGCCGGCTCGGCCAGGGCCATGGTCTGGGCCTCGCGCAGCCACGGCCAGGTCCCGGCCGAGACGTAGTTGGCCAACTGCACGAAGAGGAAGGGCAGGGGGCGGCCGCCCCAGGCCCGGCGCCAGTCCCGGATCATCGCCGGGAAGCGCCGGCGGTAGGCGGCGGCGTCCGATGCGTTGCTCTCTCCCTGGTACCAGATGAAGCCGGCGAGCGCGAAGGGCGCCAGGGGGGCGATCATGTTGTCCCAGAGCGCGTGCGGCGAGTTGCAGTTGGGCAGCAGGCACGGCGACATGGTCGAGTCGTTGATCGCCCCGAAGTCGTGCTCGACCCGGTAGCGCCAGTTGCCGACGAGGGAGAGCGGAGCGGCTGCGCCGTCTCCGGCCGGGCGAACGCGCATGTCCGCCGCCGGCCCGGTGACGCCGCCGGCGTTCCGGTAGGAGTAGACCCGCACGGCCAGCACGTTGCGGCCCGGACGGACCAGCTTTGCGGGGACCCGGTACTTGCGGGAGACGGTCCAGGCGTCGCGTATCTCCCAGCCGGTGGAGCCGACCTGCTCGCCGTTCCAGTAGGTTACGTCGTGCTTGTCGCAGGCGCCGAGTCCGAGGTCGAGGTCGCGACCGGCCCACCCGGCGGGCACGTCGGGCTCCAGCCGGAACCAGACCACGCCGTTGCCCGGCACGCCGCGCGATTGCCACGTGGCGGGCAGTTCCATCTCCGGCCAGGCCGAGTCGTCGAAGTCGGCCCGGGCCCAGCCGCTCTCGACGCCGCCGTTGCCCGGGTCGGGGCGGACGTTCCTGCGGAGCCAGCCCTCGGGGTCGGCCTGCTGCTCGGCGAGCGCCGCCAGGCGCTTCTCCCTGGGCACCGAGCGGAGCGCCGCGGAGTGTTTCTCGAGCTCCGGGCGGAAGGACGCGTCGGCCTCGAGCGCTTCCCGGCATGTCCAGGCCTCGACGCGCGTGCCGCCCCAGGAGCTGTTGAGCAGTCCGACGGGCACGCCCAGGTCGCGCCGGAGCTCGCGGCCGAAGAAATAGGCCACCGCCGAGAAGGCGGAGACGTTCTCGGGCGAGCAGACCTTCCACTGCGCCCGGACGTCTTCGGGCGGAGGCTCGGTCACGGCGTTGGGCACCTGGAAGAGGCGGATTAGCGGGTCCCGGGCCGCGGCGGTCTCCTCGGCGGAGTCGAGCGCGTCGCGCACCCGCCACTGCATGTTTGACTGTCCGG
Source organism: uncultured bacterium (assembly GCA_937935355.1). Taxonomy (GTDB): domain Bacteria; phylum Planctomycetota; class SZUA-567; order JAKLDR01; family JAKLDR01; genus JAKLDR01. The sequence continues at coordinate 8,111 of CALGYR010000012.1, forward strand.
AGGCCAGCCACACTTCGCCGACGAACACGTCGTCGGCCGCGCAGACCGCGCCCGTGGCCCGGGAACGGACCTCCAGGCGCGCCGGGGATGACGAGGCCGAGAGCGGTTCGAGCGTCAGCCGCCAGCGGCCGTCGGAGCCGGCCGTGGCCGAGCGGCGCCGGGGGGCGTCGCCCGAGTCCTTGCCGGGCGTGAAGACGACCGTGACCTCGTCTCCGGGATCGGCCCAGCCCCAGACGGGCGCCGGGACGCCCCGTTGAATGACCATGTGGTCCGAGAACAGCGCCGCCAGCTTCAGTCCCACGTCCGGCTCCTTTCGCAGGTTGCCCCGCACCTGCGGGGGATTCTAAGTTGCGTGGAGGGACTGTCAAACCGCGGCTGCGGCCGTCGCGGGAATCCAATGTCTACCGCCGAGACGCGGAGACGCAGAGACAAGCTGCCCGTCCGCGGCTGGGATCTTGACCATGACTGCCATGAGCGACGGCGCCGGTCGTTGCATTCCGTCCGGCGCGGCCTATCATGCGCCGAAAGATCCGATCCGAGGGAAGCGAGGAGAGCCCGGCCATGCCCATGACTCCGCGAGAGCGCATCCTGGCGGCGCTGCGCCACCAGATTCCCGACCGAACCCCGACCGACGGGTGGTTCCACGACGAGGTCGAGGCCCGGCTCAAGAAGCACTACCGGACCGAGAAGTGGTCCGACGTGCTCGATGAGCTCGGCGTGGTCGGCTGGAAGGGCGGTGGCGTGCGCGTCTCCGTGCCCGAGTTCGAGGCCCGGGCCGAGCAGCGCAGCTACAAGGGCATGACCCGGCGCGGCGTCTGGACGGACGAGCGCACCTACTCCGACGAGTGGGGCATGGTCATGCGCATCGGCGAGACCGGCTGGTACGAGGAGTGGATCGACGGCCCGCTGGTCTCGGCCGACGGCGAGGACCTCTCCTCTGTGCAGAAGTTGCTCATGCCCGGGCCCGAGCACATCGGGCCGCCGCGCGACTGCTCCGGTGACTGGGCGAAGTACTCGGCGAAGGTCGCCGAACTCAAGAGCCAGGGCGGCTTCGTGACCGGCGGCATCCCCAACCCCTACAAGACCGCCTGGCAGCTCCGTGGCATGGACAACGTGCTCGCCGACTACCTGGTCAACCGCGAGTTCCTGGAGGCGCTCTACGACCGGCTTTACGCCTTCTACGGCGAGGCGGCCAGGCGCATGGTCGCCGGCGGCGTGGATATGGTCTCGGTGACCGGCGACGTGGCCATGCAGGACCGGATCATCATGGGCCCGGAGACCTGGCGCGAGGTCGACAAGCCGCGAATGGCCAAGCTCATCGCCGACTGCCGGGCGATCAACCCCGACGTCTTCATGTTCATCCATTCGGACGGCAACGTCACCGATCTGATGGACGACTTCGTCGAGATCGGCTTCAATGTCATCAACCCCATCCAGCCGGAGTGCATGGATCCGGTGGAGGTGAAGAAACGCTGGGGCGACCGGATCACGATCCACGGCGGGGTCAGCCTCCAGCAGACCCTGCCGCGCGGCTCGACCGCCGAGGTCCGGGCCGAGGTCGAGGGGCTCATCCGCAAGTGCGACTACAACGGCGGACTGGTGGTCTTCCCCTCGAACGTGATCCAGCCGGACACGCCCACCGAGAACATCATCGCCTGCTTCCACGCCGCGCGGGACTTCGAGGTGGCGAAGCTCGGCGGCCGACCGGGGTGAAGGGCGGCGCCGCGGCTCCCCTCCGGGATTTCCGCTTGAATCCGGAAGAGCCCGGGTTATTTTCTTAGCTCTCCGCACAGGGTCGGGGCGTAGCTCAGCTTGGATTAGAGCGCTGCGTTCGGGACGCAGAGGTCGCTGGTTCAAATCCAGTCGCCCCGACCATCAAGCAGGAAAGATTTGTCCTTCGCGGCCTCCTGTTATTTGCCATAGGCAACGTCACTGCTGCCAAGGGCTATCGCAATTGGGCCACTATATCAGTCATGTCGCCGAAAACCTTCCCCGCCGCGGCTGAGCAGGCGGTCGGGGAACGCCGATCGCCTCCGGCAAGGGCGTCATCGGCCTGGTCCGTGGGCTCTTCGCTCGCAAGGCCGGTGGAGGCGACCAAGCGGCTCCCGCAAGTTGAGTTGTCTTCCTCGTAACTGCCAGACCGCTATGGCCCAGATACGCTGAGCCTGTGGGCCAAGCGACGTCCCGCCGCCGCGCCTCCTTGACAGCCCCCCGCCACCGGCGAGAATCGCCCGCGTGGCCGTCGGCCGCCGGACGCTCCGGCTGCCGCCCTTGAGTCTGCGCCCGGAGCCCAGGAGAGGACCCGCCCCCCACATGCTCGTCACCCGCCTCGAACAGGAGCGCCGCGAGGAGACGGAGCTCGCCCTCTACGCGGTGCGCTCGTCGGAGAGCCTCGGCCGGCGCCACGCCGAGCCCGAGCACGACCTGCGCTCGCGATTCCAGCGCGACCGCGACCGGATCGTGCACTCGACCGCCTTCCGGAGACTGGAGTACAAGACCCAGGTCTTCGTCAACCACGAGGGCGACCACTACCGGACGCGGCTCACTCACACCATGGAGGTGGCCCAGATCAGCCGGACCATCGCCCGGGCGCTCGGCCTCAACGAGGACCTGGTCGAGGCCCTGGCCCTGGCCCACGACATCGGCCACACGCCCTTCGGCCACGCCGGCGAGCGGATCCTCGACGGGCTGCTCCGCAGGAACGGCGACGAGGCCGGCTTCGAGCACAACGCCCACGGGCTGCGGGTCGCCGACCTCCTCGAGAAGCGCTACCCGGCCTTCGACGGGCTGAACCTCTCCTATGAGGTCCGCGAGGGCTTCGTGCTCCACAACACCGCCCACGACAAGCCGGCCGCGCCGCGCGCCGGGGGCGAGTTCGACCACATGCCGAGCCTGGAGGTCCAGGTGGTCTCGGCCGCCGACGAGATCGCCTACAACAGCCACGACCTCGACGACGGGCTGGAGAGCGGACTGATCACCCCGGCGGGCCTGGAGGACCTCGAGCTCTGGCGGATGGCCGACCGCACCGTCGGAGCGAACCTGGACGGCCGGATGCGCCGCGCGGCCATCGTCCGGGGGCTCATCAACATCCAGGTCCAGGACCTGGTCGAGGCGGCCCACGGGCGCATCGACGCCATGAAGCTCGACTCCATGGACGCGGTGCGCGCCGCCCCGCGCTGCGCGGTGGCCTTCAGCGACGGTTTCCTGCCGGTGAAGAGGGAGTTCCAGGCCGCGCTCTTGGAGCGCCTCTACCGCCACTACCGGGTGATGCGCATGACCGCCAAGGCCGAGCGCTTCATCGAGGGCATGTTCAACGAGTTCATCCGGCGCGACGGCGACACCATGCCTCCGGCCGAGCGCGCGCGCATCGCTCACGACGGGCTGGTCCGGGTGGCCGCCGACTACATCGCCGGCATGACCGACCGCTACGCGCAGGAGACCTACAAGCAGCTCTTCTATCCGTTCGAAAAGACGTAGCTATGTGGCAAGGAGCCAGGCATGAAACGATTCTCAAGGAGGGCCGGAGCCAGGCCCCTCCCGATGCAGGAGTTCTCGCAGGAACGATTAAGGATCGCAGCCATGCCCTTCATCGAGCAGCGGACCGGCGCGCGCGCCGGGTTCTTCACCGAGGTCCGGGGCGAGCACTTCTTTCTGGGCCGCGACGTCACCGCCGACTTCAAGGTCGACGACGGCCGGGCCTCGCGCCGGCACTGCGAGATCTTCCGCAGCGGGACGCAGTGGCGGCTGCGCGACCTGGGCAGCTCCAACGGCACGCTCTTGAACGGCGAGAAGGTCACCGAGGCCGAACTCTCCGACGGAGACGAGATCTGCATCGGCGTGGCCGTGCTCATTTACCGGGAGACGCCCCCGACCGGCTCGCAGCGCCTGAAGCCCCAGTCGGCCGCAGCCGGCGCCGAGAGTGCGGGCGAGCCGCCCCGGCTCGACACCCTGGTGGCCGAGCGGGCCACGCTCATCCAGAAGGGCGGGGCGGGGGCCTCGGAACGCTCGGTGGCCGACCTGCGCTGCCTCTTCGCGGTGGCCCGGGCCTGCTCGCTGGCGCGCACTCCCAACGACGTCCTGGGCGCGCTGGGGGCCACGCTCGTCGAGCGGCTCTCGGCAGACCGGGTCTTCGTGTTCCTCGGCTCGGGGGCCGAGACCGTGGCCTGGAGCGGCGCCGAGGCGGCCTTCGCCGCCGACGCCGCCAAGGTGCCCGCGAGCCACACGGTCGTGGAGCGCGCCCGCAGCGAGAACCTGGCCGTGCTCATGGCCGACCCCTCGGCCGACCCGCAGCTCGCCGCCGCCAAGAGCATCGAGGTCAACCGCATCGCCACGGCCCTGGCTGCCCCGATCTCGAGCGGCGGCCGCGCCGTGGGCGTGCTCTACGCCGACCGTCTGGGGCGGGCGGTGCCCTTTGCCCCCGAAGACCTGGAACTGGCCGGGGCCGCAGCACTACTCGCGGCCGGGTCGCTCTCCGGGGCGGCTGAGCTCGCCCGGGCGCGCGCCGAGATCGGCCGGCTCTCCGGCGAGCTTGGCCTCGGCGAGATGCTCGGCGAGAGCCCGGCAATGAAGGAGGTCAGGCGGCTGATCGCCCAGGCCGGCCCGACCGATGCCGCGGTGCTCGTCACCGGCGAAAGCGGCACCGGCAAGGAGCTCGTGGCCCGGGCCATCCACGCCGCGAGCCGGCGCGCCGGCGAGCCCTTCGAGGTGGTCAACTGCGCGGCCCTGGCCGAGAATCTGATAGAGAGCGAGCTCTTCGGCCACGCCAAGGGCGCCTTCACCGGCGCGGCCTCCGAGCGGATCGGTCGCTTCGAACTGGCCGACGGCGGCACGCTCTTCCTCGACGAGATCGGCGAGCTCTCGGCCGGCGCGCAGGCCAAGCTGCTGCGCGTGCTCGAGCAGGGCGAACTCTCCCGGGTGGGCGAGAGCCAGGTCCGCCGGGTGAACGTCCGGGTGGTCGCCGCCACCAACCGTGACCTCGAGGCCGAGGTCAAGGAGCGGAAGTTCCGACAGGATCTCTACTATCGCCTGAACGTCCTGAGGATCGCGCTGCCGCCCCTGGCCGAGCGCGGTCCCGACGTCGGGCTGCTGCTCGACCATTTCCTGGAGAAGGCCGCCAGGCGTCTGGGCCGGCCGGCGCTCGTGCTCGAGCCCGAGGCGAGGGAGAGGCTCCTGGGCTACCTCTGGCCCGGCAACGTCCGCGAGATGCGCAACCTCGTCGAGCGCCTGGCCATCCTCTCTCCGGCCGGGCGGATCGGCCTCGACGACCTGCCCGCGGAAGTGGGCGGAGGGGGGCGGGGCGGCGCGGCCCCGGCGCCGGTCCGGTCCGGCGCATCGGGCGGAGCCCCGGGCAAGCTCGAGGACATGGTCCGCGAGCACATCCTGGCGGTCATGGCCGCGGTCGGCGGGAACAAGTCCAAGGCCGCCGAGACCCTGGGCATCGACCGCAGCACGCTCTACGCGCGGCTCAAGGAGTACGGGCAGGCTTGACGAGGCGACGCGGCGACGCGGTGACGCGGAGACTCGGGGACAACTGGCGCGGCGACAAGAAGACTACGGAGAAGGCAGAGGCGAAGCCCGAATCCTGGCGGGCTATTCGTCACCAGCTGTCGCCGCGTCTCCGCGTCCCCCGCTCTCCGCGTCAATCCGTCGCCGCGTCTCCGCGTCCCCGCGTCATCTCGTCAACCGGCCGGCAATATCACCGGCTCCTTCTCTCCGGCCGCGACCATCCGGCGCTTGAGGCGCGTGGCGAGTTCCTCTCGTGCGCCGGCCAGCGCCGGGTCCTTCACCAGATTGTTGCGCTCGTGCGGGTCGGCCTCCAGGTCGTAGAGGAACTCCTCGACGTAGCTGTCGCTGGCCGGGTCGTCCCAGCCGTCCTTTCCGGGGGCGCTCACCGAGTACTTCCAGCGGCGGGTGCGGATGGCTCGGCCCACCTGGCTCTCGCTGATCTGGATGAAGGCCTCCTCCGGCCAGTCGTCGGCCGTCCCGGAGACAGCGTCCTGCAGCGGCCGGCCGCTCATCGTTGCCGGCACCTCCGCGCCGGCGGCCCTGAGCACGGTCGGCGGGATGTCGATGAGGCTGGCGATATCGGGGACGACCTTGCCGCCGGTGAAGCCCGGGCCGCAGGCGATCATGGGGATGCGCACGCAGCCCTCGTGGCAGGCGCGCTTGTACTCCCGGTTGCGGGTCCGGAAGTGCGAGCCGTGGTCGGAGGTGTATAGCACCAGGGTGTCGTCGGCCAGGCCCAGCTTGGCGAGCTCCGCGCGGATCCGGCCCAGGTTGTGGTCGAGGCTCGCGCAGCAGCCCAGGTAGTCGGGGTAGCTCTCCTTCCAGTCGCCGCCGGTGCCGGCGAGGTCTCCCGGCACCGGGAAGTCCTTGAAGCGCTCCTTGGAGCCCTCGGGCCCCTCGTAGCGCTTGCGGTCGTTCTGGTGGTGCGGCTCGATGAAGGAGACCATCAGGAAGAAGGGGCGCTTCCGGTCGCGGGTGCGCAGGTATTCGAGGGCGAAGTCGGCGATGCAGTCGGCGCGGTAGCCCTTGAACTCTACCTTCTGCATGTCGGCATCGAACAGGTGCCCATCGTATCCGTGAGAGGTGAACTCGAGCACGTCCGAGGCCAGCCAGTAGTCCTTGTAGCCGCCGCGGCGCTCCGGGGGCACCGCGCTCTCGCGGAAGTCGACGTCGGGCCGGCCCGGCAGCCCTGCGGTGGAGGCCAGGTGCCACTTGCCGATGTAGCCGACCTCGTAGCCGGCCGCCGAGAGCGAGCGGGCGACCGTCGGCTCGTCGAGCGGCAGGGCGATGGCGTTCCGGAAGGCGCCCATCTCGGTCGCGTACTTCCCGGTCTGCAGGCAGGCCCGCGCCGGGCCGCACACCGGCTGGCAGGTGAAGGCCAGCTCGAAGCGCACGCCCTCGGCGGCCATGCGGTCGAGGTTGGGCGTGACGGCGAGCGGCTGGCCGTAGCAGCCGCAGGTGTCCCAGCGCTGCTGGTCGGTGAAGAAGAGGACGATATTGGGCTGCTTCCGCGCGGACATGGGTGGCTCCTTTCATCCCAGCCGCGGACAGCCTAGCGTCAGCCCGCCCGACCCGCAAGGGCAGCCGGCCGCCTGACTGGATGACGCGGTGACGCGGTGACGCAGTGACAAAGAGAAGAAGGCGAAGTCCGAATCCGACCGGGCCATTCATCGCCAACGGTCCCCGCGTCACCCACTCTGCGTCCCCGCGTCATTTCGTTTCGCGGCATGCCGCGCCGGGCTCGGCCGTTGAAGCGATGCCGCGGACCGGAGGAGGGCCAGCGCCGGCATGAAACAGTCCACCCGCACCGGCCTGTCCTTCGGGCTGACCTCGGCGGTCATCACCACGCTGGGGCTGATGACCGGGCTGCACTCGGAGAGCCACTCCAGGAGCGTGGTGCTCGGCGGCATCCTGACCATCGCGGTGGCCGACTCTTTCTCAGACGCCCTGGGCATCCATGTGTCCGAGGAGGCTGAGAACGTCCACAGCGCCAGGGAGGTCTGGCTCTCGACCGGCGTGACCTTCCTGACCAAGTTCCTCTTCGCCCTGACCTTCGCCGTGCCGGTGCTGCTGCTGCCCCTGCGGGCGGCCGTGGCAATCAACCTGGCCTGGGGCTTCGGGGCGCTGGCGATCATGAGCCACCTGATCGCCCGCAGAGAGGGCCAGGCTTCCTGGAAGGTGGTCGGCGAGCACCTGCTGATCGCCGTCGCGGTCATCGTCATCGCCCACTTCGTAGGCGAGGCCGTCGGCGCCCTGGGCGGCAGCTAGCCACAGATTCACACAGATGAACACAGATCTGATCTAGCCGTTGTAGGTTCCCAAATCGGTGTTCATCTGTGTCCATCGGTGGCTTTGCAGGAGCGGCCGTTTCAGTTGCATTCCGACCCTCCGGCGCTAAGATACCGCCCGTCCGGAGGTTGCTCCGGGCACCCCCGATAGTCCTTTGGGACGGGAGAGGAAGAGCGATGGAGCTTGATTACGGCCTGACCGAAGAACAGATCATGATGCGCGACGTGGCCCGGGAGCTCGCCGAGAAGAAGCTCCGCCCGGTGGCGCTCGAGTACGACGAGAAGAACACCTTCCCCTGGGAGGTCTTCAAGGAGATCGCGGCCAGCGACCTCTGCGGCGTCTACATCCCCGACGAGTACGGCGGCGCCGGCGGCTCGACCCCGATCATGAACATGTGCATCGTGGTCGAGGAGCTTTCGAAGGCCTGCGCGGGCATCTCCCTGTCCTTCGCGGCCACGGGCCTCGGGACCATCCCGATCATCCTCCACGGCAATGACGAGCAGAAGAAGAAGTACCTGCCGGACATCGCCAGCGGCAAGAAGATCGCCGCCTTCGCCATCACCGAGGCCAACGCGGGCTCCGACGCCTCGGCCATCGAGACCGTCGCGGTCAAGGACGGCGACAGCTACGTGCTCAACGGCACCAAGCAGTGGATCTCCAACGGCGAGGTCGCCGAGGTCTACACCGTCTTCGCCATGACCGACAAGACCAAGGGCGCCCGCGGCGCCAGCGCCTTCATCGTCGACAAGGGCACGCCCGGCTTCACCTTCGGCAAGAAGGAGGACAAGATGGGCATCCGCGCGTCCTCGACGCGGGAGCTCGTCTTCCAGGACTGCCGGGTGCCGGCCGCCAACATGCTGGCCAAGCCCGGCCGCGGCTTCATGATCGCCATGGACACCTTCAACGCCTCGCGCCCGGGCGTCGCCGCCCAGGCCGTGGGCATCGCCGCCGGTGCGCTCGATCTCGCGGTGAAGTACGCCTGCACCCGCCGGCAGTTCGGCAAGCCGGTGATGGCCAACCAGGGCCTGGGCTTCCTGCTGGCCGACATGGCCACGAAGGTCGAGGCCGCCCGGGCGCTGACCTACGCCACGGCCCGCACCGTGGACGCCGGCAAGGGCCGGCCCACCAAGTACTCGGCCATGGCCAAGTGCTTCGCCTCGGACACGGCCATGCAGGTGGCCACCGACGCCGTCCAGGTCTACGGCGGCTACGGCTACATGCGCGAGTACCCCATCGAGAAGTACATGCGCGACGCCAAGATCACCCAGATCTACGAGGGGACGAACCAGATACAGCGCGACGAGATCGCCAAGGCCCTCATGAAGGAAGCGGTCTCGGGCAAGGACGATTAGGCTCGTTTCCGATCCTAAGACACTGCCTGCAAGGCCAGTCCCGTAGCGGGGATTGGCCTTGTGGTTTACTGGAGAGGCCAGCTCGGAATGGCCTTGTCCACCTCGGCCATCAGCCTGACCGTTTCTCGGAGCGATGCCAGTGTTTTCGCGTAGTGCTCCAGGTCGTCGATGGAGAGCGTCCGGTTGGCCTTGGCACGATCCTTGAGCCACTTCTCGGCAACCTGGTAGCCACCGACATGGAAGTTCCAGACTTCGGCCGGCACTGGCTCGAAGTACTGTCCGGCATTGACGTAGACCCGCCGCGCTGCCTCGTCGTAGCGGGGCTTCTCTGCAAGGTTCGAGCCTTCGACCGGGTAGCGGGGGCGGAACTTCGGGTCGGCCAACTCCGGCGCCTCCAGGAGGTGGAACCCCGCCAACTCGCTGCCCAGCGCGCAGAGCTTCCGGAATAGCGCAGCGGAGGACGTAAGCGGCAGCCGGGGAAAGTCGATCTTCAGGAACTCGGCGTAGCGCGAGCGATAGGTCGGCGAGTGGAAGACGGCGTAGGCGTAGTCGAAGATGTCCTCGGGTCCGAAGGTCTTCCCGAGGTCGCCACGCCCGTCTGGTATGAACTGGAGCCCGAGTTTCCCGGCACACTCCTCCACGAACTTCGGCGAGAGATTCGGCCGCCGGCCGCCCCTGCCGGCTGGCCAGTGCTCGGCGTCGGCGAAGAGGCCGGGCCTGTTATCGCCGGAGGGATATCGATAGAGAGGGAAGAGCGTGTTGATGTCGAAAGCTGCCAATGCCTTATGTCCAATAATGGACCGGGTTGCCGAGACCTCCCAGTTATCGCGCGTCTGGCGTGTGGCGATCAGCGCCAGGTTCTCGCCTGCCAGCATATGGCGCATGAGTTTCTTCACTGTGCGCCAGACCAATGAGTCGTGGTAGAAGATCAGTCGGTTGTCGAAGGGGCGGTAAGTAATGGGGCGGACCTCGACCGTCAGGTCCTTGACGCCTCGGATGAGCTTTCGGGCGGCGGAGACGTCCCAACCCTTCTTGAGCGGGATGCCCAGCGCTGCGCAGACCTCGGCGTCGGACTTCGGTGAGTCGCGGAAGACTTTGGCTCGCTCGACCAGCGGCCCCTCTTCGAAGTCGATGACTATCTCGTCGCGGGCGGTGGTCATGCCCACGCCGTTGACTGGGATGGCGTCTGTTATCTTCCAGCCTCTGTCGTACTCCGCGCTTCTCTTGGTGTCCTGGGGAGCGAAGAGGTAGAACGGCGCCTAGGGCTCGACGTCAGTCCACTCGGTGGCCCCCACGCTCTCCCGGGCGAGGGCTTCGTACTTGGTCTCTCTCGTGCCGAAGAGGTGGGCGTGGCGAATCCGCGCGCTCATGATTGGTTCATACCTGCCATTCCGCTGCCGGCTCGCTAACCGATTGTGCGTCGGCCAGCCTGCGGCTCATGCATGCCGGGCACATGCAGCCGGTGTCGGCCGTCTTGTGAATCAGCCCGTGGAGCTTCCCGCTGTATCTATCCGAGTCGAACTTGTTCATGATCAGGTCCAGATAGGATGCATCGCCCGACTCGTATCGCCTGAAGACGGAATAGGCCACGTGGTCGGCCAGCTGGACGTGCCGGCAGACCCGCGAGTCCACGAACAACGGAACGTCTGCCAGGTTGCGCACCACGCCCCATCGCGTCCCGAGCGAGCGGAACGCCAGAGCCATCTTCTGCAAGCTGGTTTCGTAGGTGCTCTTGTCGATGACGATGAGCCCTCGCTGCGGGTTCTTTTCGTTGTACAGCCGCTTGAGCTGGAGATCGAACCTGTTACAGAGCTCCTCGAAGGCGATCTCCATCGGGTCCCTGCCGGGAAAGGACGGCTTGTGGACAACGCAGGCGAATGCCCGGGTCGAGTCGTGCGACTTGGCGAGCACTCCCAAGACAGACTTGATGACTTGGCGTCGATTGTCCTTGGATAGTGCCTTCCAAGGCGGTTCCCGCCCGGAGAAGATCTCGGAGGCGTGAAACTCGACTCCGTCTGGGTCCGCCGGGCTGATGGAGGCCGCCAAGTTCGACAGATCCTTCGACACCCAATGCACCTGGCGCTCGAAGACCGAAACGCCTGCCAACACCAAATGCTGTTCTTTGGGATTGCTGGCGGAACCGGAATCATCGAGGTAGAGCAAGTACATGAACTTGCCTCAAAAAGAAAATGCAGCCAGGTGGGGCAACCCCCAGCGGACCGCGCTACCGCAGCCCTCCCAACTGCACCTACAATCTAACCCGGGACCCGCGATTGTCAATTCCCGTTCCGGATGACTATTCATCGCCCTATCGCTCCGCCAGCTTGATAAGCAGGCAGATGGCCACGCCCTGCTGGATGTCGAAAACGTTCTTGTCCGGCGAGCCGTCCGGGCAGGATTCCTTCTTCTTGGCGTTGCCGTGGAGGTCGAGGACGTGGATCTCGTCGAAGGTCTTCATGAGCGACTGGCGCATCCCCCGAAAGGTGGGGTTGTCGAGGTAGCCGTGGTTGGTGACGAAGCCGACGATGCCCGAACCGGTCTTGTCGATGCGCCACTGGGCGAAGCGCAAGAACTTGACGTAGTCGTCCTGGAGCCACTTGGGGTTGCGTTCGCCGAGCGGCTGTCCGTCCACCTGCCGGTAGTCCTCGATCAGCCGGCCGATCCATGTGGACTCCTTGCGCTTACGGCCGTCCTCGCCCACAACCTCTCGCCAGCTGGCGTTGGCCGAGTGGCCGGAGTACGGCGGATTGCCCAGGACCACCATGATGGGCTTGTCGCGCTTCACTGCCCCGGCAGCGTTGGCCTCTTCGGCGATATAGTTGGCGAAAGCCAGACGTTCGCTCTTGGCGGCGGCCTCCTCGAGGGTGTTGGTCAGGAAGATGTTGAGCCGTTCGTCCTCGCCGAAGTCGTAGCCGGTGCGCGAGAGTTCTATGGCCAACTTCATGTGGGCCATAGTGTAGGGGGCCATGAGCAACTCGAAGCCGAAGAGTCGCGGGAGGAGCTTTCTCCGAATGTACTCCGACCAGAGCCCCCGGTTGCCCTCGAATCGCTCGCGGACCAGCTCTACGACCCTCTGGAGGAAGGTGCCCGTCCCGCAGGCCGGGTCCAGGATCAGCACACCCTCGTCGGCCATCCCTGCGGCCTTGCCGAAGCGGGTTTTCAGAAGCTCGTCCACCGAGCGGACAATGTAGTCCACCACCGGCTCCGGCGTGTAGTAGACGCCGCGCGCTTCGCGCATCGCCGGGTCGTATGCGGCCAGGAATGTCTCGTAGAAGTGGATCACCGGATCGGACTTGCCCGACTTCCGTCCGAAATCGGCCAGGACCTCGGCCATGTCCGCCCGCCGGAGAACCTCCACAAGCTCGTCCACTGCCCAGTCGAGCCTCCGGTCGAGCTCCGGCCCGGCCAGCTCCGCGAATATCCTTCGCAGGAAGGGGTTGGTGCGCGGCAGCAGCCCGGCGGCGTGCTCGCGGTCGAAGTAGCTCGATCCTTGCTCCTGGCAGCGTGCGGCGAAGAGACCGTAGGCAATGGTCTGGGCGTACATGTCCGCGAACTCTTCGGGTGCCAATCCCGGCACCAGCACACGGCGGAATGCCTCCAGTTGGTCGTGGAGCTGGCCGGCTTGGCCTTCCTGCTTGAAAACGTTCTCGGTCAACTCGCGGACGATCCGGGCCAGCCTGGCCATCCGCTGGGCTAGGTCCTTGGCGCGAGAGGCCTGCGGGGCCTGCTCCTGGAAGAACAGCGCCATGAGCTCGGCCAGCGCATTAACGCCACCCGGCTCCTCCTTCGGTCGGCCTTTATCGTCGAGCGCAGCCAGGACTAGCTTCCGCCGGAGTTCGCCGCCGACGTACCAGTGGAATTCCAGGTAGTCGGTAAACAGCAGATTGTGGAAGCCTTCCCGGTAGCGCCGCAACTGTTGGCCGTTGGCCAGCCCCGCCTAGCGGGGCTCCCGGCTGCTTGGTCTCGACGTAGCCAAGCGGCGCGCGGCCACATCCGCGGGTGACTACGAAGTCAGGCGAACCGGCTTCCTCGCGCCGGGGCTCGTTGGTGGCTGCCGCGCCCGGTGGAACCAAAGCGTTCAGGAGCTTTTCGAGGGCCGGTCGGAAAGTGTGCTCGGTCCAGCCTGCCCGGTCGAGATGTCCTGCGACATCTACGAGATAGTCTCGGATGGCTTTATCCGGCTTCATCCAACCTCCGCAATCGCTAGAGCGCTAGAGAGTAATAGCGTTCCGGGCGCCAACCGCAAGCGGAAAACCCGCCGACGAGGCGCTACGGGTGCATCCACGCTACTGCGAGGCCCGGAGGGCCGATATAGGTAAAGGCGGG
>CALGYR010000013.1 GCA_937935355.1 uncultured bacterium
GGGACATGGCTGCTGGCCCGTCGGTCGGGCAGGGACGATGCGCGAAGGACGCGGACGTGACGGCAGCGCTGCGAGACGCCTGGCCGGCCGGTGTGGGTTGCATCCGTTGTGGCGCGTTTCCACATGTGCACAGGAGGAACCTGATGAAAGCATTGTTCGCATCGGTGGCGCTGGGGCTGTTCCTGGCGGGAGCGGTCGCGGCGCCCGGCCTGGCCCAGGACTACGACTTCTCGGCGGCCACCAGGCAGATGGCCGACAACGTCAGCTTGTATGCCAACGGCAACGTCCTGGTGGTGGTCCAGCAGGGCGGCCGGGAGATCTTCCGCTTCCAGGCCGGCACGACGCAGGAGGACACCAAGTACGGCCTGGCCTCCGCGTCCAAGTGGCTCTCGGGGGCGATCATCCTGCGCATGCGCGAGAAAGGGCTCTTCTCGCTCGACGACCCCATCGGCAACCACCTCCCGTTCTTCAATGACCACAGCAACGAGAACGGCGTCAGCGGCAGCGTGACCATCCAGCAGTGCATCTCCATGAAGTCGGGGCTCTACTCGACTGACACCAATCCGGAGATCAACCGGTTCCTGACCCTGGAACAGTCGGTCCAGAAGATCGCCTCGGACATCCCTCTGGCCTTCGCCCCGGGCACGAAGCTCGCCTACGAGGGCTGCGGGCTCCAGACCGTGGGCCGGATCTGCGAGGTGGTCGATCCGCAGGGCCGCTCCTGGCGGACCATCGCGGCCGACGAACTCTTCACCCCGGTGGGCATGGTCAACTGCGACTATGACTACTTCGGCGACAGGAACCCTGCCATCGCCGGCGGCGCCCAGGGCACGGCCCGGGCCTACCTCCGCTATCTCCAGACCCTGATGAACGGCGGGGTCACTCCCGACGGCCAGATATACCTCCGGCCGCGCTCGGTGCGGCATTTCCTGCTCAATCAGACCCGCGACCTGCCGGAGCACGCCACGCCCTGCCCGGACCCGCCCGAGATCTACCCCGACAACACCAAGCCCGACTACGGCACCGCCTCCTGGATCATGGTCGACGATCCGAACTTCCCGCAGTCAAGGGAGGCCGTCGAGGTGGCCAGTCCCGGGGCCTTCGGCACCTGGCCGTGGATCGACCGCAAGCGCAATCTCCGCGGCATCGTCTACATGTACGACAACCAGTTCGGGGGGCGAAAGACCTTTCAGAACAACCTGAAGGTGGTTCAGGCCATCCGCGACGCCATCGACGCGGTCGGCGAGCCGGCCAAGCCGGTAGCGTCGATCGGTGCGAGCGCCCTGTCCGGCCGCGCGCCCCTGACCGTGAACTTCGACGCCTCGGGTTCGACCGACCCTGAGGGCGACGCCCTGACCTGCGTCTGGGACTTCGGCTCCGAGGCGGTGGTGGGAAAGCAGATCAGCCGCATCTTCGCGACCCCCGGCACGTATGACGTCATGCTCAACGTCACCGACTGCAAGGGCACCTCGGCGATCGCGACGGTGACCGTCACGGTTAACCAGGGCAACTCTGCGCCCACCATCGCGGCCTTCTCGCCGGAAAGCCCGGCGACGGTGAACTCCGGAACCGCCCAGGCCTTCAGCGTGGACGCCCGCGACGCCGACGGCGACCCTCTGAGCTACAGCTGGAGGCTCGACGGCGCGGTCGTGCCGGTGACGACAAGCGTCATGACCTACAGCCCCGCTGCGGCCGATGCCGGCAGCCACGCCATCGCCGTGACCGTCTCCGACGGCTTCGGCGGCACGGTCAGCCGCACCTGGGACGTCACCGTGGTCCGCGTCAATCGTCCGCCGGTCGCCAGCGCCCAGAGTGTGAGCACTCCCGAGGACACTGCCAGGGCCATCACCCTGACCGGCTCGGACCCCGACGGCGATGCGCTCAGCTACACGATCGTGACCGGCCCGGCCCATGGGACGCTCTCGGGTACGGGCCCGGCGCGCACCTACGTTCCGGCCGCCGACTACTTCGGCTCCGACAGCTTCACCTTCAAGGTGAACGATGGCGAGGTCGATTCCGCCCCGGCGACGGTGTCCATAGATGTCTCGCCGGTCAACGACGTCCCGGTGGCCGACCCCCAGAGCGTGGTTACCCGGCGGAACACCCCGGTGGCGGTGGTGCTCAACGGCAGCGACGTCGAGGGCAGCCCTCTGACCTACACGGTGGTCACGGCTCCTTCCCGCGGGAAGCTCAGCGGGACGGCGCCGAACCTGATCTACACGCCCAACGCGGGGGTCATCGGCTCCGACAGTTTCACCTTCAAGGTCAACGACGGCCAGGCCGATTCGGCGACGGTCGCCGTGTCCATCTCTGTAAAGCTCTTCGTGGGGAACTGACGGTTCTTCAGATCCGAAACCAAGGCCTGATGTGCCGGCCGGCGCCGTTGCGGCGCCGGCCGGCCTCTTGCGGCAAGGGCATCTGCGCCGCGTTGACGGTCCCCTCGACCTGTCCCCCTGTCGGATCGCGACCTTGAATCCCACTCCCGGAAGGTTATAACTCCCGACTTCGAAGGCACATCAGCAGCTGCGGGATTTCGGGGAGGGGAGCCATGGACAGCAGCACCGGAAGCAAAGCCATGTCCGCCACTGCCTTGGCATTGGCCGTGGCCGCGGTCATCGTTGCGTTGGCCTACGGCGCGAGGAGGAGCGGGCCGGCGCCGGACCCGGCCGCAACCGATGCCCGCGTGGCCGGACTCGAGACCGAGGCCGCCGCGTTGAAGGCCCGGCTGGCCGCCCTGGAGGGTGCGCCGAAGCCGGCCGCCGACCCCGACAAGGCCAAGTTCGTGACCATGGACGCCGTGCTGCACGACCAGGAGTTGACCATTGCCGAGCTGCAGGCCAGGGTCAGGCGCCTGGAGGCCGCGGCCGGGTCGTCCCTGACGCAGCCGGCCGCGCAGGCAGCCGCCCCGCAGACGGCCGACGCCAGGGTGCTCCGCGCCCAGCGCGTGGAGATCGTCGACGCCGGAGGCAAGGTCCGCGGCGTGATCGAGGTCGGCGAGGGCGGCGCGCCGGCCATCAACTTCCTCGATCAGGACGGCAAGGTCCGCAGCGAGTACCGGCTGACCTCCGGCGGCGACGCCCGGCTCTACTTCTCCGAGCGCGACGGCCGGCGCTACTCGCTGCTGCCCATCGTCACCGAGAGCCGGTGACGCCATGACCGTCCGGGCGATGGTCTTCGATCTCGACGGCACCCTGGTGGACACCAGCGGCGACATCTCCGCCTCCGTGAACGCGGCGCGCGCGGCCCTGGGCCGCTCGCCGCTCGCCGCGGCCGAGGCCATGAAGTACATCGGCGACGGCATCGACGTGCTCATGATCCGGGCGGTCTGCGAGCGCGAGGCGGACGTACCCCGGGCCCGGGACCTCTACCGCGCCCACCACGCGGAGCACTTCCTGGAGCGCTCGAAGCTCTACCCCGGCGTGGCCGAGGGGCTCGAGCGCCTGGCCGGCGCCGGGGTGCGCATGTCGGTCGTGACCAACAAGGCCCACCGCTTCGCCGCCCCGCTGCTCGACCACCTGGGGGTCGGCGGGCACTTCACCCACGTGCTCGGCGAGGAGGCCCAGCCCAGGCGCAAGCCCGACCCTGACGGGCTGCTGCTCGCGCTCGGAGAGCAGGGCGTGGCCCCGGCCGAGGCGCTCATGGTCGGCGACTCCTGGCAGGACCTGGCCGCCGGGAGCGCGGCGGGCTGCCGGACGATCTGGTGCCGCTACGGCTTCGGCGACCCGCAGGGGCGCTCCGCCGACTTCGTCGCGGAGACCTTCGCGGACGTCGTCGCAGCGGCGCAATAAGAAACGGCTGTCGTTGTTGTTCGCCGCCGGCCGCCTGTACTTGACCGGGCGCCCGGCCTGGCTAAGCTATGGCCACGGTGACAGCAAGGCGGACAGGCCCGGTTTCCGGGGAGCACGAACATCGCCACCGACCGTGACCTTCAACATTACCTCCGAGAGATCGGACGCATTCCGCTCCTGACGGCTGCGGACGAGCGCGAGGTCGCCACCCGCTCGCGCGCCGGCGACGCCGAGGCCCGCGACCGGATGATCCGGTCCAACCTGCGCCTGGTCGTCTCCATCGCCAAGAACTACCTGGACCGGGGCACGCCGCTCCTCGACCTCATCGAGGAGGGCAACCTCGGCCTGCTCCGCGCCGTGGAGCGCTTCAATCCCCAGCAGGGCGTGCGCTTCAGCACCTACGCCGCCTGGTGGATCCGCCAGGCCATCCGCCGGGCGCTCTCCGGCCAGGGCCGGCAGATCCGCGTGCCCGGCCACGTCCAGGAACTGGTCGTCAAGTGGCGCCGGGCCGAGCTGGCCCTGCGCGCCCAGCTCGGCCGCGACCCGGATCCCGACGAGATCGCCGCCCGGATGCACCTCAAGCGCGGCCAGACCGACGCGGTCAGCAAGGCTCTTCTGGTGATGGACAGCTCCCGCGCCGGCGCGCAGCCGCCGGGCGACGTCGAACTGCTCGAGGACAGCAAGGTCCACGACAACGGCTCGCCGGAGCTCGCCGACGTGGAGCTCGAGGCGCTGCTCGACCACCTCGACGGCCGGGTCGCCGAGGTGATGCGCATGCGCTACGGCATCGAGCGGAGGGTCTACACCCTCGAGGATATCGGCAAGCGCCTGCACCTGACCCGCGAGCGGGTCCGCCAGATCGAGGCCCGGGGGCTGCGCGAGATCTTCACGCTGCTGACCGGACGCAAGCTCAGGGGCGCCGGCACCCGCAAGCCCGCCACGGTGGTGGCCCGTCCGGTCGAGCGCAAGGCCGGAGCGGTCCGGGCGCCGGCCAGGGCCAGGAAGTAGACGAAGACAAGGTCGGGCCGCCCGTCGGCCCGGGACTCGGAGGATATCTCCATGGCCGAGCAGACAGCCGTTTCGGACCTCGCCAGGTACATCCTGGACGTGCCGGACTTCCCCAAGAAGGGCATCGTCTTCAAGGACATCACCCCGCTGCTGGCCGATCCGTCGGCCCTGGCCGCGACGGTCGATGGTCTCGCCGCCAGATACCGCGGAGCCAAAGTGGACGTGGTGGCCTCGGCCGAGGCCCGAGGGTTCCTCTTTGGGCCGGCGGTGGCCATCGCGCTGGGTGCGGGCTTCGCGCCGATCCGCAAACCCGGCAAGCTGCCCCGCGCCACGAAGAAGATGAGCTACCAGCTCGAGTACGGCTCCGACACCATCGAGATGCACTCCGACTCGGTCAGGCGCGGCCAGCGCGTGCTGCTGGTCGACGACGTGGTCGCCACCGGCGGCACCATGGAGGCCAGCGCCAAGCTCGTCGAGGAGATGGGCGGCGAGGTGGTGGGCATGGCCTTCCTGATAGAGCTCGCCTTCCTCAAGCCCCGCGAGCGCCTGGCCGGGCGGGACATCTTCTCGCTGGTGACGGTGAAGTGAATCTGCCTGCGCCCCGAACGGGGGGCGGGATGGAACCAGAGCTTCCTCCGGCTTGGCTCGTGGTCCGCGAACCCAAGTCGAAGCAGCCCAACCTCTCGGCGGCGTTTGCCTCGAAACAGGACGCCGAGGCATACCTTGCTTCCGGAGATGCATGGCCAGGCAGCGGCATCATCCTGGATTCCCCGGAAGCCAAGCTGCGCTTGAGCGCGTTCCCATTGGCTGAGCCGGCGCACGTGACCGTGCGCGAGAACTGGCTGAAACGCCACGACAAGAAGCTGGAGCCCTATCTCAAGGTTCCGAAGAGCTGCGAATTGCTGGTCTATGTCAACGGCACCGACTACGCTCCTTTGGCATCAAGAAAGGCGGGGCTGTGCCCTCTTCGCAAAGGAGAGCAATGGCCCGCGTGCTCGGAGTGCGGCAAGGCCCTTGGCTATGCGGGGGTGATCAGATTCGCAGGCAGCAGAGAGAGCCAGTGGTCGCACGGTGATGCGCTGGTGGTGTTCTACTGCTTCGAGTGCATGCCCGCAGATGGTGACGCGGGCATCAGGCTGACATGGCTCAAGGACGGTGATGCTCTGGAGTTGGCCAAAGGGCGCGGCTCCGGCCCGGCCAGAATAGCCTCCAACTGGGAGCTCACCGAATACGTCTGGGACTGGGAGCAGGATGAGAAAATCGGGCAACTGCTCCATGACCAGGCCGCATACGCGTTCTTCACTTTCATGTGGTCCACGAAGATCGGCGGAAACCTGCTGTGGATTCAGGAAGACGAAACCCCGACTTGCCGTTGCGGCAAGAAGATGCACTACCTTGGGCAGATATCGGGCCATGGCGACCTCGAGTTCGGAGATTGTGGCGTCGGCTACTTGTTCTCTTGTTCCAAGAAGAAATGCCTCGACACCAAGATGGTGGTGCAGTGTTCATGACAGCGCCCGGATCCGCCGTTTGACGCAGTTCCCGGGGCCGCTACACTGCCGGTCAATGCTCACCAAAGTCTGCGGCATCACCAACGAGGCCGACGGCCGCGCGGCGCTGGCTGCCGGCGCCGGGATGCTCGGCTTCATCCTGGCCGAGAGCCCGCGCAAAGTGACCGCCGCGAAGGCCGCGAAGCTCGTCGCCGCGCTTCGCCGGACGCCGAAGGGACGCAAGGCCCTGATGGTCGGGGTCTTCAAGGATGCCCCGGTCGCCGCAGTCCTCCGCGCCGCGCGCCGCGCGCGCTTCGACCTCGTCCAGCTTCACGGCGAGGAGACCCCGGAGGACGTGGCCTTCCTGGATGGCCGGGGTTTCCGGGTGATCAAGGTGGTCAAGCGCCTGGGCCGCGCGACCGTCCGCGAGATGCGCCGCTTCCCCGGGGCCTGGGCCTTCCTGCTCGAAAAGCCGGTGCCGAAGTCCTGGCGGGGCACGGCCAGAACGGCCGACTGGCGCTCGGCCCGCGCGGCGCTCGCCGTCCATTCGCGAGTCGGCATCGCCGGGAACCTCTCGCCGGCCAACGTCGGGCCGGCCGCGCGCGAGGCCGGCGCCGCCCTATGGCTCGTCGACGCGGCCAGCACGCTGGAGCGCGCCCCGGGCCTCAAGGACCCGGCGCTCGTCCGGGGCTTCATCCGGGCCGCGCGACGGGGCGGGCCTCGGTAGTTCTCCTGGTCCGATGCCCGCCACTCTCGTCCATCCCGCGGCGATCCTGCCGGTCCATTACCTCGCGAAGGGGCGCCTGCCGCTCTCCGCTCTGGTCATCGGCAGCCTCTCGCCGGACTTCGAGTACTTGTTGCGCTGGGGGGCCGGCAACCGCTTCGCCCACACGCTGCCCGGGCTGGCCTTCTGCGTCCCGGCGGGGCTGCTCGCGCTCTGGCTCTTTCACGCGGTCGTCAAGCGGCCGCTACTGGAACTCGCTCCGGAGTGGCACCGGCGGACGCTTGCGCCCATGGCCGGCGCCTTCCGCTGGCTGCCCTGGGCCCGGCTTCCGCTCATCGCGGCCTCGGTGGCGATCGGCGCGCTGAGCCACATGGCCCTCGATTCGTTCACCCACTATGGCGGCTGGGCGGTGCAGGCCTTCCCGGCCTTCAAGCAGACGCTGTTCTCCATCGGGCACATGAAGGTCACGGTCTACAGCCTGCTGCAGTACCTGGGAACGCTGCTCGGCCTCGTCGCTCTGGCCGTCTGCCACTGGCTGTGGGTCCTGCGCGCGCCGGCGCCTGCGGAGCCTCGCTCCGACGTCCTGTGCGCGAGGGGGCGCTGGGCGCTGCGGGCCGGCATCGTGCTGGTCTCGCTGGGGCTGGGGGTGGCCGTGGGGCTCGTCAACCAGGGGACGAACACGGGAGCCTGGGGCATCCGCCTACTGGTTGCGGGCACGGCCCTGGGCTCGCACACCGGGCTCTACGCCGCGTGCCTGGCCTACGGCGCCGGCTTTACGCTCTGGCAGTGGCGGAGAAAGGCCGCCGGGAATAAGATCCCGGCGGGGGGCGGAGAAGAAGAGCAGCAGACGTGAACCGCACGCTGAAACTGGCCATCTGGTTTTCGGTGGGAGCGTTCCTGCTCCTGGGGCTGGCCGTGCCGCTGGCCGGCACCTTTGCGAGCGCGTTCTCCGAGAACGGGGCCTTCAGCCTCCGTCATATGGAGAACGTGTTCGGCCGCTACACCTTGGCGGGCTGGCCGCGGGTGGCGGCGGTGACCGGGACCGCCTGCGTCCTGCTGGGCGCGGCCGCTCTCGGGGTCCGGGCGCTTGGCCCGATGGCGGAGCGGAACCGGTATGTCCGGTACGGCCGCTGGCTTCTTCCGGCCCTGCCCGTCATGCTGTGGCTGCGGTTCGCGGGAGACTGGCAACCCAGCGACGATGCCCGGCGGATAGTCACCTCGCTCAACGTAGCCGCGGCCTCGACGCTCCTGACCGTGGCGCTCTCGCTGCCGCTGGCCTGGCTCTCGGCGCGCGCCGAGTGGACGGGCAAGCGCTGGCTCGCGCCGCTGCTCCTGCTGCCCATGATCGCGCCGCCCTTCGTGGGCGCGATTGGCATGAAGCGGCTGCTCTCCCACTTCGGGGTCATCAACCAGTTGCTCGTGGGCTCGCACCTGGTCGGCGAGCCCATCGACTTCCTGGGCTCGGCCAAGTTCTGGGGCGTGGTGGTGATGGAGGTGCTCCACCTCTATCCCATCATGTACCTGAACCTGGCCGCGGCGCTGGCCAACATCGACCCGACGCTCGAGGAGGCGAGCCACTCGCTCGGCGCCGGCCGGGCCCGGACCTTCGCGCGGGTGACCCTGCCGCTGGCCTTCCCCGGGCTTTTCGCCGGAGCCTCGATCGTCTTCATCTGGGCCTTCACGGACCTCGGGACGCCGCTCATCTTCGACTACAACGGCGTGGCCGCCAAGCGGATCTACGACCTCTCGGCCGCCGAGCAGATCAACCCCGCGGGCCACGCGCTCACCGTGGTTATTCTGGTGTTGAGCGCGGTCTTCTTCTGGCTGGGGCGAAAGGCGCTCAGGTCCTCGGCGGCGACGGTGAAGGTGGCCGCGCGCGCCCGGCCCCGGACGCTCTCGCGCCCGGCGGCCGTCGGGGCGGCGGCGCTCTTCCTCGGGGTCGCCGGGATCGCGCTTCTGCCGCACCTGGCGGTGGTGCTTACCTCGGTGGCCGACCGCTGGTTCCTGACGCCGCTGCCGGAGAGCTACACTCTCGAGCACCTGGCGACCGCCTACGACCACGAGCTGGTCTCCTCGGGCGTCCGGAACAGCCTCTTCTACAGCCTGGGGAGCACCGGGCTGTCGCTGGCTCTGGGCCTGGGCGCCGCCATCCTGGTGGCCCGCGGCGGCGGGCGCTCCGGATCGCTGCTCGACTCGCTCATGATGGTGCCCCTGGCCGTGCCGGGGCTGGTGCTGGCTTTCGGCTATCTCGGGGTCTACTCGGGGCTGGGGCAGGGCGAGGGCTCGCCGGGCTGGATCCGGACGCTCGGGGAGCTCGTCGATCCGCGGCGGAACCCGGCGGCGCTACTCGTGCTCGGCTACGCGGTGCGCCGCATCCCGCTCGTCTTCCGCTCGGCGACGGCTGGGCTCGAGCAGTGCCCCCAGGTGCTCGAGGAGGCCAGCTGGTCGCTCGGCGCCGGCCCGTGGCGGACGCTCCGCAAGGTCACCGTGCCCCTGATCGGCGCGAACCTGGCCGCCGGGGCCATACTCGCCTTCAGCTACGCCATGCTCGAGGTCTCCGATTCGATGATCCTGGCGCTCCGCAAGGAGTTCTACCCGATCACCAAGGTGATCTACGCGCTCTTCGGCCGGATCGGCGACGGCGAGGGCGTGGCCTCGGCCATGGGCTTGCTGGCCATGGCGTTGCTCGCCGCGTCGCTCGTCTCGGCGGCGGCGTATCTCGGCAAGCGCATGGGGGAGATGTTCAAGGTGTACTGACGTGGTCTGACTCAACGCAGTGGTTGGATCCAACGCAGAGGACGCGGAGGGGCGCGGAGGTCGCAGAGGCGAGGAATGGAGAATCGATCGTGTTTGCCTGGATTCGTTCGCTGTTCGGCAGCAAAGAAACCTTGCGCGCTGTTCCCGGCGCTGGCGTCTATCGGAGGGATGGGCAAGTCATCTACAACATGCTCGATCCATGGACTCAGCAGTTCATGGGGCGTTGTATAGGGGCAGTCAGGAAGGCTGGCTTGAAGGCCAAAGGCACCGGCCAATTCTCCATTCTGCTGGGAGATGACCAGAAGAAAGAACTCAGACTGGATGAGTTCCTGGACGTGTATCAGCGGGAACAGGACGCAGCTGTCTTCGATAAGGTTGTGGCTGCGGCACGAACCCTAATGGGGCAATGATCCAAATCAGAGGTTGTCCTCTGCGCCCTCTGCGAACCTCCGCGTCCTCTGCGTTGGCGGTCTAACCGCGGACGCAGCGGACGACACACTCGCCCGCCGGCAGCTTATCGATGACCAAGACCCCCTCGGCCGTGGCCTTCGCCTTCCCGGCCTCGCCGACGGAGTAGGCCGCCCCCGGGGCGGCGTCCAGGAGCACGCACCGCGCCCCGGGCAGCGTCACCTTGAAGCTCTTCAAGGCCTTGGGCTCCAGCGCGAAGACGCAGACCGTGCTGCCCACCAGGACCGCGTCGGCCTCGGGGCCAGCCTCAACCTTCCGGATCTCGGGCAGCGGCTCCTTCTCGTCGACCGTGCGGGCGACGAGCACGTTGAGGAAACGGGCGCTCTTCGAGTGCTCCGTCGGCTCGACCTCGGTGCGCCAGAGGCCCAGCTGCTTGTCCTTCCGGGGCGACAGCGGGCCGCTCTCGATGCCCAGGTTCTCGCCGTCGAAGCCGTCCGCCTGATCGCCGTCGGCCTCGACGTAGCAGTAGTAGTGCGGGCCGCCGATCTTCAGGGCCCGGACCTTATCCGGGAGCACGATGAACTGCGTGAGCCGGCCGCGCTCGTGGCCGGTCGTGAGCGTCCGCGAGAAGGTCTCGAGGATGCCGTCGTCGGGGCCGGTCCCGACGAGCTGTTTCTCGTCGGCGCTCTGGGGCTTCTCGAGGCTATGGAGCAGGAACTTGGGCAGGTACTCCGGCTTCGTGGTCTCGACGCGATCGTGGACCACGAAGGCGTCGAGGCGACGCAGGTAGAGGAACTGCCTGGTGACGAGCGAGACCTTGGCGGCCGCGCCCGGCTCGGCCCAGCGGGTCGAGTTGTAGGCGGCGGTTATGTCCGCGGCGAGGTAGTCGAAGTCCCGCGGCGTGCTCTCGAAGGCGGCGATCGCGGCGCGCTCCAGGTGCGGCCCGGCCTCGAGCATGTCCCGGAAGTGCTCCAGGCTCATGCAGTTGAAGCCGGTCGGGCGGATGACCCGCTGGCCGCCGGAGAGCGCCGTCCAGAAGGCGGGGTCCTTCTCGTGCTTGGCCTTGAGATAGGCGCTCTCCTCTCCGGGCGCGAGCACGAGCAGCGAGTTCGCCGCCACGGTTTGGACCGTGTAGCCCAGCCGGTGCTTCCCCGTGTAGCCGCCCGGGCCGTAGAGGCCGGTGCGGGGCGCGAGGTCGCCGCCCTTCTGGATGCTGAAGTGGCCGACGTCATAGTGGTCGTGGTGCGCGAGCATGTCGCCGGCCTTGAAGCTGGCGTAGGTCTCGTCCGGGTCGCCCCAGCGGCCGCGCAAGAAGGCCGTGCCCATCGAGTTACGGCCGAAGAGCATCGCCTGCGGCATGTTCTCCCGCATCCAGAGTTCGGGCTTCGCCGGGTCGTAGCCGTTGGCCGGCCGGACGGCCGGGTCGAAGGACAGCGCCGCGTACCAGTAGTACGGGCGCTTGCCGTAGGGGATGGGCGAGCGGTTCCGGATGTAGTCGGCCCCGGCCATGAGCCGCGGGTCGCGCGAGAGCCGGGCGTAGTAGTCGGTGGTCAGTTCCCACCAGCCGGTCTCGCCCAGGCGCAGCGACCCGGACGAATCGCCGTAGGGCTCGAAGACCTTGTTGGGCCCGAACTGGTAGACCTGCCAGAGGCCCAGCCGGCCGATGACCTCGCGGATGGGTATGCCGTCGAGCCGCTCGACGCCGAGCGCGGTCATGACGCAGTCGGCGCCCACTGCGAACGGGCCGGCGCGGTTGTAGATCCAGTAGCTCGCGCCCTCCGGCCAGCCCTCGGAGTACTGGAGCGCCCGGAGCGCCTCGACGTAGTGGGCCGCGGCGCGGCGGAGTTCCGGCTCCATGCCGGGCAGATCGCCGATGGCCAGCGCGGCGATCATGGCGCCGTTGGCTGCCTGGGTGCGGCCGTGCCAGAGGGCCATCTCCTGGCCGTCGAGGTCGGCGAGCTCGGTGGCCAGGCGCTCTTTGATCCTGGCGACGACCGCGTCCTTCTTCTCCGGGGTGAAGGCCGGGTGATGGAAGAGCCAGTCGTAGGCCAGGGCGTGGCGCCAGACGTTCGAGTAGTAGGGCTCGCCGCTCTTTCCGAGCTTCTCGGCGAGCATGCGCTCGACGGCCGCCTCGGCGTACTTGTCGTCGCCGGTGGCGATCCAGGAGACGGCGAGCATGGCCGGATCCTGCTTGTCAATCTCCACGGCCAGGGCCTGGTCGAGCAGCGCCTTCATGGTCGGGTCGGAGGCGTAGAGCCGACGGACCGACTCGAAAGTCCGGCCCCCGCCGGCGTCTTCGGCCGGGCGGAAGACCAGCCGCGGGTGGCGCGCGAAGAGCCGGAGGTCGATGGACGTCGTCGGCGGGTGGTGCCGCGGCTCCATCTCCCAGAAGGGCTGCGCGGGCTTCTTCTGTGAGCCGGAGCAGCCGGCGGCGGCCAGCAGCAGCGAGGCGGCGGTGACGGTCTTCAGACGGGCCATGGGACCTCCCTCGTCGGTGAGTCGGTCTCGTCGGTTTCGTCGGCCATCAAATGTAGTCGCTCGGCCGGGCCTGACAACCGCACAACGGTGACAGCCAACAGCCAACAGCCAACAGCCAACAGCCAACAGCCAACAGCCAACAACCAACAACCAACAACCAACAACCAACAACCAACAACCAACAACCAACAACCAACA
>CALGYR010000014.1 GCA_937935355.1 uncultured bacterium
TCCCTACTCATGCCATCCGTCCCATTTTCGCCCTTGACTGCTCATAGTCGGTCTCTTATCGCCCCGGGGCCCGAGGGCCCCAGGCGGCCCGACGATTCCGGGGAGAATTGCCCCGGCCTTCGGGGCAGTCTTACCCATCGTTTCGCTCTTTTGCAAGTCGCTTTTCCTCCCCTTCCCCCCTCAAAAACCTTGTAAGCCCCTAACCGGCCAGGTACACTCGCTATTCGGACCGAGGTGCCAGCCGGGACGGAGGATCCATGTCCAAGGGGGCAGCCAGGAGGCCGGTCGGCCGGCGCGCGGCGACCGCCCGCACTCGTCGCGCCCGTACGGGCCTTGACGTCCAGAACGCCCTGCGCGAGCGGGTCAAGGAACTGACCTGCCTCTACGGCATCGCCCAGGCCGCGGCCGAGCCGGCCCTGAGCGTCGAGGGGGTGCTCGAGCGCATCGTCCGGCTGATCCCGGGCGCGTGGCAGTATCCGGAGGTCGCCGTCGCCCGCATCACCGTCGACGGGTGCACCCGCGCGACCGGGCGGATCCGTCCTTCCTGGAGGCACCAGTGGGCCGAGGTGGTCTCCGGGGGGCGCCGCCGGGGCTCCGTCGAGGTGGCCTATTCCGAGGAGCGGCCCGAACTCGACGAAGGCCCGTTCCTCAAGGAGGAGCGCAGTCTCATCGACGCCATCGCCCGCCAGGTGGCTCTGGTCATGGAACGCCGCCAGGCCCAGGACGAGAAGGAGCGCCTCCAACAGCAGCTCTGGCACGCCGAGCGCCTGGCCACCGTCGGACAGCTGGCCGCCGGCGTGGCCCACGAGCTCAACCAACCTCTGGGCAGCATCATGGGCTTCGCGCAGCTCGCCCAGAAGACGCCCGGACTTCCGGCCGGGGCCGCCGCCGACCTCGCCAGGATCGTCTCGGCCAGCGTGCACGCCCGGGACATCATCAGGCAACTCATGACCTTCGCGCGCCAGACTCCGCCGGCCATGGGCCCGGTCAACCTGGCCGCGCTCGCCGCCGAAACCCTGGCCTTCTTCGAGGGCCGCGCGGCCGAATCGGGAGTGAGGATCGAGAAGCGCCTGGCGCCGGACCTCCCCGAGATCCGGGCCGACGCCGCGCAAATCAAGCAGGTGCTGGTCAACCTGATCGTCAACGCCTTCCAAGCCATGTCCGCGGGAGGCGAGCTGACCGTGGAGGCCTACCGGACCGGCGAGGACGTGCGCCTTTCCGTGGCCGACACCGGCACGGGCATCTCCCCGGAGATCCGCGACCGGATCTTCCTCCCCTTCTTCACCACCAAGGACGTGAACCAGGGCACTGGGCTGGGCCTGGCCGTGGTTCACGGAATCGTGACCGCCCACGGAGGCACAATCATGGTGCAGAGCGAGCCCGGCCGGGGGGCGCGCTTCGAAATCCGCCTCCCGGTTGCAGGCCCCCGATAGGAGTCCCGGCATGCCGTCCCCGGTCTCCCGAGAGCGCATCCTGGTCGTCGACGACTCACCCGAGACGATCGAGATCGTCGGCCGGAACCTGGCCTCGCGCGGCTACCGCGTGATCACCGCCCCGGGCGTCGCCGAGGCCCTCGCGGCCATCGAGGCCAACCCCGTGGACCTGGTCATCACCGACCTGCGCATGCCCCGCGTCGGGGGGCTCGACCTCGTTCGCCACGTGCGCGAGAACTGCCGGGACACCGAGGTGATGATGATCACCGGCTTCGCCACCGTCGAGGGCGCGGTCGAGGCGGTCAAGACCGGCGCCGAAGAGTACCTGGCCAAGCCCTTCACCGACGAGGAGCTCTCGGCCGCCGTCGAGCGCGCGCTGCGCAAGCTCCATCTCCGCCGCGCCGGGCGCACCGGCGCCGGAGCCGACCGGCCGGGCGACTCCTTCCGCCACGGACTGGTCGGCGCGAGCGAGGCCCTGCGCCGGGTGGCCTCGGCGGCGGCCAAGGCGGCCGGAACGCTGGCCACCGTGCTCATCACCGGCGAGAGCGGCACCGGCAAGGAGCTCGTCGCCCGGGCCATCCACTACGGCAGCCGCCGGGCGGCCGCGCCCTTCGTGCCGGTCAATTGCGGAGGCAT
Organism: uncultured bacterium; assembly: GCA_937935355.1. Taxonomy (GTDB): domain Bacteria; phylum Planctomycetota; class SZUA-567; order JAKLDR01; family JAKLDR01; genus JAKLDR01. The sequence continues at coordinate 2,070 of CALGYR010000014.1, forward strand.
CCCCGAGGGCCTGCTCGAGAGCGAGCTCTTCGGGCACGTCAAGGGCGCCTTCACCGGGGCGACCGAGAGCCGCGCCGGCTTCTTCCAGACCGCCGACGGCGGGACCGTCTTCCTGGACGAGGTCGGGGAGATGAGCCTGGCCATGCAGGTCAAGCTCCTGCGCGTGCTGCAGGACCGCGAGGTCTGCATGGTGGGCTCGACCAGGCCCCGTAGGGTCGACGTCCGGGTGCTGGCCGCCACCAACAAGGACCTGCTGGCCCTGGTCAAGAAGGGGCTCTTCCGCGAGGACCTCTTCTACCGCCTGAACGTCATCTCCATCGTCATCCCCCCGCTGCGCGAGCGGCGGGACGACATCCCGCTGCTGCTGGCCGCCTTCACCGAGCGCGCGGCGCGGGAGATGGACCGGCCGGCGCCGCGCTTCTCGGAGTCCGCGGTCCGGGCGCTCGTGCACTACGACTGGCCCGGCAACGTCCGGGAGCTCGAGAACCTCGTGCAGCGCCTGCTGGTCATGGCCGAGAGCGAGGTCGTCGAGGTGCCAGACCTGCCCTCGCTGATGCGCTTCTCGGCGGCCCAGTCCGGCACACCCGTCGGCCGGACGCTCGCGGAGGTCGAGGCCGCCCACATCGCCGGCATGCTGGCCGCGGCCGGCGGCAACAAGACCCGCGCCGCAAGCCTCCTGGGCATCGACCGCAAGACGCTGCGCGAGAAGCTCAAGGCCATGAAGCACCCCGGCGCCGCCGGGCCCGCGACCGGGGAATAGCGCCCCACCGGTTCACATTTCCCCTCCGCAGCCGGCTTCTCGCGCGAGGCGCGCACGAGCCCCGCGACGCAGCCCATCTGACCGGCTCGAGCGCAAGTCGCTTGTTCCGACCGCTTGGACTCGCATGGACGGGCACGTTCGCATCTGAGTGGCCGACGTTCGGATGTTGCCCGTCCTGGCATCCTCCTTGCTCAACGAGCCGCACAGCCGGCTCTGGGAGAGGGAGGAGACACCATGCTCGTCAGCGCCAAGGCGGGGATCTGCCAGACCTGCAGGCACGCGTCGTACTGTTCGCTCGCCAACGGCTCTCCGGGCGAGCGCGTGGAGTGCGAGGAATTCGAGGTGGCCGGCTCGGGCTTCAGGTCGGTCGCGCCGCCGCCCCGGCCCGCTCCGAGGCGGTCTCGGGACGCGGCCGCCGCCGAGCCCGACGTCCTGGGGCTCTGCCAGAACTGCCGGATGCGCGCGAGCTGCCGGCTGCCCCGGCCCGAGGGCGGCATCTGGTTCTGCGAGGAGTACGAGGTCGAATGACCATAGCCGCCACTCCCCCCAAGCCTGAGGACCTCAAGAGCATCCTGGACAAGCACCGTGGGACCCGGGGAGACCTGATCGCCACCCTGGAGGACGTTCAGGAGCGCTACGGCTATCTTCCCCAGGACGCGCTGCGCTTCGTAGCGGAGCATACCGGCCGCTCGCTCGCGGACGTCTACGGGGTCGCCACCTTCTACCGGTATTTCCGACTGGACCCACGGGGCAGGCACCTGATCTCGGCGTGCCTGGGCACGGCCTGCCACGTGCGCGGAGGATCGGCCATCGTGGCCGAAATCGAGCGCCAGCTCGGCGTGCAGGCGGGGGGAACCACGCCTGACGGCGAGTTCACCTTCGAGACCGTCAATTGCCTTGGCGCCTGCGCGTTGGGACCGGTCGTGGTCATCGACGGCCACTACTTCTCGAAGGTCACCAAGTCGCAGGTCCGGCAACTGCTCGACAGGGCCAGGGAAGGCTTCAACAAGGTCGACGTGGCCAGGGACAAGCGCGTCTTCCCGGTGGAGCTGAGCTGTCCGCACTGCAACCACAGCCTTATGGACAGGACCTTCGACATCGACGGCTATCCCTCGATCAAGATGACCGTTTCGTTCGCGCACACCCACGGTTGGCTCCGCCTCTCTTGCCTCTACGGCAGCTTCAACGTCCTCTCGGAATACGACATCCCGATGGACACGGTGCTCAACTTTTTCTGTCCGCATTGCCACGCAGAGCTCATGCGCACCTCCGACTGCCCGATGTGCGGAGCGCCGATGGTGCCCATGATCGTCCGTGGCGGCGGCATGATCCAGGTCTGCGCCCGCCGCGGCTGCAAGTGTCACAGGCTGGACCTGGTTTAGGAAAACAGGCCGGGCCGCCCTTGCGGCGTCTCGACGCGGAGGTCGCCAGATGTCCAGGCTAACGTCCACCACCCAGCTCAAGGAGCTGCGGGACATCCTGCTGCACGATTCCGACGCCGGCAAGCCCAGCATCGTCATTTGCGCCGGGACCGCCTGCCACGCCAGCGGCTCGAAGGGCGTGATCCGCGTGGCCAAACGGTACCTGATGGAACGCCATCTGCTCGACCGGATATCCCTGCGCATCACCGGTTGCCACGGCTTCTGCGAAATGGGGCCCTTCATACTGGCCGAGCCCCTGGACGCCTTCTACACCCAGGTGCAGCTCGACGACGTGCCGGCGATAATCGAGGCCACCCTGGCCGGCAACGTGCTTGAGGAACTGCTCTACAAAGACCCGGCCACCGGCCGGCGGTGCCTGCGCCGCAACGACATCCCCTTCTTCAAGCACCAGCAACGCCACATCCTGGGCTTCAGCCACAGCATCGATCCCATACGCATCAACGACTACATCCTCAACGGCGGCTACCTCGCCCTCGGCAAGGTCCTCGACCGGGCCGAACCGCGATGGGTGATCGACCAGGTCAAGCTCTCCGGACTGCGCGGCCGCGGCGGGGCCGGGTTCCCCACCGGCGCCAAGTGGGAGATGCTGGCCGGGGAGCCCGGCGATCACGGCAAATTCGTGGTCTGCAACGCCGACGAGGGCGACCCCGGTGCCTACATGGACCGCTCGGTGCTCGAGGGCAACCCCCAGAGCGTAATCGAGGGTATGCTCATCGGCGCCTATGCCACCGGGGCGACCGAGGGCATCGTGTACGCCCGCAACGAGTACCCTCTGGCCATCAAGCACCTGACCATCGCCCTGCGGCAGGCGGCCGACCTCGGGCTCCTCGGCAGGAACATCCTGGGGACCGACTTCTCCTTCGACATCAAGATGGCCCGCGGCGCCGGGGCGTTCGTCTGCGGAGAGGAAACGGCGCTGATCCGCTCCGTCGAAGGCCGGATGGGCGAACCGCGCCAGCGCCCGCCCTTCCCGGTGCAGCGCGGCATCGAGGGCCGCCCCACGGTCATCAACAACGTCGAGACCTGGGCCAACATCCCGCTGATCCTCCGGATCGGCGCCGACGAGTTCTCCAGGATCGGCACCAAGGGCAGCACCGGCACCAAGATCTTCAGCCTGGTCGGCAAGATCCGCAACACCGGGCTCGTCGAGGTGCCCATGGGCATGACCATCCGCCGGATAGTCGAAGACATTGGCGGCGGCCCGGTCGGCAGGGCCCGGATCAAGGCCGTGCAGACCGGAGGCCCCTCCGGAGGCTGCATACCCGCCGGGAAGTTCGACCTGCCCATCGACTACGACAGCCTGGCCCAGGCCGGCTCGATCATGGGCTCGGGCGGCATGATCGTCATGGACGAAGACACCTGCATGGTGGACGTCGCCAAGTACTTCATGCGCTTCCTCAAGGACGAGTCCTGCGGCAAGTGCTTCACCTGCCGCAAGGGCACCCAGCGGATGTACGAGCTTCTCGACGACATCTCCTCCGGGCGGGGCACTCCCGCGCACATCGACCTCCTCGAGGAGCTGGCCCGCACGGTCAAGGACACCACCATGTGCGGCCTGGGCCAGACCGCGGCCAACCCGGTGCTCTCCACGCTGCGCTACTTCCGGCACGAGTATCTGCGGCACGTCGTCGACAAGAAGTGCGACGCACTGGTCTGCAAGCAGCTCGTGGGCGCGCCCTGCCAGGCCACCTGCCCGCTGGGCACGGAGGCCTGGCGCTACGTCGCGCTCCTCGAGAAGGGCCGTTTCGACGAGGCCTACCGGGTCATCCGCGAGACCAACCCCTTCCCCTCGGTCTGCGCGCGCGTCTGCGACCACCGCTGCGAATCGCGCTGCCGGCTGGGCACCAGCGGCGGCCAGCCCTTGGCCATCCGGGCTCTGAAGCGCTTCGTCACCGACCGCGCGGGGACCAAGGCCGCCAGGCCGCCCAGGCCCGCGGCGGCGCGCCGCAACGCCCCGCGCGTGGCCGTCGTCGGGGCCGGCCCCGCCGGCCTCGCCGCCGCGCATCATCTCTCCATGGCCGGCTTCCCCGTGACGGTCTTCGAGGCCGAGGCCAAGCCAGGAGGCATGCTGGCGCTCGCCATCCCCGCCTACCGCCTTCCTCGCGAGGTGCTCGGCAGGGAAATCGAGGCCCTTCTCAACGAGAACGTCACTTTGAAGTGCGGCGCCGCCCTCGGGCGCGACTTCACCGTGAAGGGTCTCATGGCCGAGGGCTTCAAGGCCGTCTTCGTTTCGATCGGAGCCCACCAGAGCCGGCGGCTGGACATCCCCGGAGAGGACGCCGCGGGCGTCCTGCCGTCGATGACGTTCTTGAAGGCTTTCAATCTCCAAGGCCAGGAACTGGCCAGGGGACGCGTTGGCGTGGTCGGCGGCGGCAATTCCGCCGTCGATGCCGCACGCGTGGCGCTGCGCCAGAAGGGTGTCGAGAGCGTCACCCTGCTCTACCGCCGCACCCGCGAGGAGATGCCCGCCTTCCGCGAAGAGGTGGAGGCGGCGCTGGCCGAGGGGGTGAAGCTGGAGACCCTGGTCGCCCCCCAGGAAGTGCTGTCGAGCAAGGGACAGCTGGCCGGGGTCAAACTCATCCGCAACCGTCTGGACGCGGCCGACGCCAGCGGCCGCGCCAGGCCCGTACCGGTCCCCGGTTCGGAGTTCGACCTGCCGCTGGACACCCTGATCGTGGCCATCAGCGAGCACTCCGACCGCCAGGCCCTGTCGACGGCGGGACTGGATCACGGCCGGGACGGCTCTCTGCAGGTAGACGGGAAGACGCTCCTCACCTGCGTTCCCGGCGTGTTCGCAGGGGGAGACGTGGTCACCGGTCCCAGCACCGTGGTCGACGCCATCGCCGCCGGCAAGCGGGCCGCCGGCGCGATCGCCCGGTTTCTGGAGGGCAAGGATCCCGCCGAACAGCCGTCGCCGAACCTGCCGCAGGTCTTCGTCGAGCCGGCGGCAGTCGCCGGGGGCCAGGCCGAGGAGGCCAGGCGCGCCATCCCGCCCGAGCTGGCCGCCTGCGAGCGATGCTCCAGCCTCGCGGAGATCGAGGGGACGCTTCCGGCGGAGGAAGCCATCCGCGAGGCCCGCCGCTGCCTGCGCTGCGACCTCGAGTTCACCCAGCCGAAGGAGGCCCCCGAACAGCCCAAGGTCCCGGCCGGGGCCGCCGCGGGGGAGACGCCATGATCGACCTGACCATGAACGGCCTGGCGGTCTCGGTCGAGGACGGCTCGACCCTGCTCGAGGCCGCGCAGTTCCTGGGCTTCCCCATCCCCACGCTCTGCCACATGGAGGGGCTCTCCCCCTACGGGGCCTGCCGCCTGTGCGTGGTGGAGATCGGCGAGGGCCCGAAGAGCCGGCTGGTCACCTCCTGCACCTATCCGGCCCAGGAGGGGCTCAAGGTGCGGACCGCCTCCGCGCGGGTGCTCTCCGCCCGGCGGATGGTGATCGAGCTGCACTTGGCCTCCTGTCCACAGTCGAAGGTCATCCAGGACCTGGCCTCGGCCCTGGGGGTGCGCCAGCAGCGCTTCAAGCAGGAGCACGAGGACTGCATCCTCTGCGGCCGCTGCGTGCGGATGTGCAAGGAGCAGATGGCCGCCGGGGCCATCGGCTTCCGCGCCCGCGGCGAGCGCCGCTCCATCGGCACGCCCTTCGACGTCAAGTCCGACGTCTGCCGGCTCTGCGGCGGCTGCATCTACGTCTGTCCGGCCTGCCAGCTGCGCTGCACCTACACCGAGCCGGAGAAGGCCATCTGCGGCGGCTGCGCCAACCTCAGGCCGCCCTGCGCCGGGGAGGAGAAGTTCGGCCAGATGATGTGCTACATGGACCCCTGCGTGGCCTGCGAGATCAAGAAGGACTAGCGGGAAGAGAAGACCGGAAGAGCGCGCGAAGCGAAAGGAGCTTGAGCCCATGACGTTTTCCAGAGTCAACACCTCCGCGGCGACCCTGACCAAGAATCGCACCGAGGGCTCGGTCACGCCCAACTCGGGCATGTGCGTCACCTGCGTGGATGGCTGCATCGGGATGTGCGAGATCGGCAAGTCCGCCTACCGCGGGCACGAGGTCATCTACCCCCAGCCCTTCGGGGTGATCACCACCGCGGCGGAAAAGACCTACCCGGTCGACTACTCGCACTTCAACGTCATGGGCACGGCGGTCGGGGCCCACGGCATCGCCGCCGACAGCGACAAGGCCATCTTCCCGGCGGTGAACCTGGAGGTGCGCATCGGCTCCGACCGGGGGCTCAAGTTCCGCCTGCCCTGGCTGATCTCCGGCATCGGCTCGACCAACATCGCCAAGAACAACTGGGAGGGCCTGGCCATCGGCTCGGCCCTGGCCGGCACGGCCCTGACCATCGGCGAGAACGTCGTGGGCATGGACCCCGGCTCGGTCATCGAGAAGGGCCGGGTGCTCGACACCGTGGACCTGAAACGCCGCGTGAAGCTCTACAAGGACGCCCAGCGCGACGGCTACGGCGCCATCGTCGTCCAGGCCAATGTGGAGGACACGCGCCTGGGCGTCCAGGAGTACGCCATCGAGAAGCTCGGAGTCGAGTGCGTCGAGCTCAAGTGGGGCCAGGGCGCCAAGGACATCGGCGGCGAGGTCAAGATCACCGACCTCAAGAAGGCCCAGATGCTCCACAAGCGCGGCTACATCGTTCTGCCCGATCCGACCGACCCGAACGTCATCAAGGCCTTCGAGCGCGGGGCCTTCAAGGAGTTCGAGCGCCACTCGCGCGTGGGCATGGTCAGCGAGGAGGGCTTCGCCGAACGCGTCGAGCAGCTCCGCAGGGCCGGCGCCAAGTACATCTTCCTCAAGACCGGCGCCTACCGGCCGGCGGACCTGGCCCGCGCGGTGCTCTTCGCCACCAAGTACGGGCTCGACCTGCTCACGGTGGACGGCGCCGGCGGCGGCACGGGCATGAGCCCCTGGCGGATGATGAACGAGTGGGGCGTTCCGCCGGTCGAGCTCCACACCCTCCTCCACCAGTACGCGAGCGACCTGGCCGCCAAGGGCTTCAAGGTCCCGGCGCTGGCCGCCGGCGGCGGCTTTACTTTCGAAGATCAGCTCTTCAAGGGCCTGGCCCTGGGCGCGCCCTACGTGAAGATGATCGGCATGGCCCGCGGGCCGATCGCCGCGGCCATGGTCGGCAAGACCATCGGCCGGACCATCGCCGACCACCAGGTGCCGGTCTACGTGGAGCGCTTCGGCAGCTCCAAGGACGAGATCTTCGTCACGGCGAGCTCCCTCCGGAAGGAGCTCGGCGACGCCGAGTTCGAGAAGCTCCCCACCGGCGCGATCGGCCTCTACACCTACTACGAGCGCCTGGCCCAGGGGCTTCGCCAGCTCATGGCCGGCAGCCGCAAGTTCGCGCTCGAGCACATCTCCCGCGACGACATCGCCGCGCTCACCCCGGAGGCCGCGCGCGTGAGCGGCATCAGCTACGTCATGGACGTGGACAAGGCCGAGGCCAGGAAGATCCTGGCGGGCATCAAGGCCGGCAAGGGCAGGCGCGAGGCGGTCTGCGCGAAGAAGCGGTAGCGGATTCTCCAGGCATTGGCGGGCCGGTCCCACCACCGGCCCGCCTCGAGGGGGGCGCCCAAACGGGGCGCCCCCAGTACTTCCCCGCAGTTTCTGCCTAACCTAGAGAGGGGCACCGTCTCAGATTGCTCAAGCCCGGCAGGACATTAGATCTAAGCGGGCAAGGGCCATCCCCTAACTCGCCACCTCAGTAATCAGTAAGCTCTTGTGAAGCATTTCCTGTTGCCCCAAAGAAGTAAACTCCCCACCTCGAAGCAGTTGATCTACCATCTTGGCGATAGCCATGTGGTGTTCGTGCCGCATTGGATTGTTGCAGGGGCACTCGCCTACACACGAGATTCTGGACCACCGACCGTCATCCAGGACTTTGTAGAACCATCCCAGACTCACACCCACGCCAGATATCTCGCATCCAGGATGCTCAACACAAACACCAGCAACTTCTACAACCCCTGGCTTTCCAAGCTTCAGCATAATACCTTTGCCATACGAAACACTCCCAAGGGACTCCGGAAAAGCAACCAATCCATTTGTTTCTATGACCACAGAACCCCGCTCAGACAATAGGCCATAGAGATGCGGCAGGGGATCAACTTCTGACCACCTCCTACCAAACAGCACCTCGCTCGGCGCACGCAAGAAAGTCGCGGCACGAAATGGGCTATCTTCCGGCCCCCTGTCTTCCGATATCCAGAACGGACGGTAAAAGGCTACCTTAGCATCATACGTCCGGTGTGGAGCAAGATCATACTCAGGAAGGCGCAGGCTACGCACATACAGCTCAATTTTGGAGCCTCTATCTGGGGCTAGTTCCCATGGAGCGGACAGCAGAAGAGCCAACATCACATCTTCCTCTCGCCTGGGGAATAGTGTGTTCAAAGAAGCTGCACCCTCAGCTGCAGCGCACTCTCTGAACGCAGCGGCTGGAGCCACCACATGAGCTGCGATACAGTCGCTTGGCAGTCTGGTCTTGAGTGGTCCAGCAAGCCAGGCGCGTTGAGCATGAAATCGCAAGCGTCCATCACCAACATAAGGAACTGATGCCAAGTCCACCATACCTACTTCCAGCTTGGCCAAGCTAGCTTTGGGAATGACGTATAGGTGCCCTTCCCCATCTGCTTCCTCATACGAGCCTGTATCATGCATGAGAAGAACTGCAGCTTCGTGGCAATCCTCAGACACCTCAAGAACGACCCCAGGCACATAACGGTTTCCTGCAAACCACGCTGCAACCGCTACACTCTCCGACAAATCAATGAAAAATGAGCGCCAGCCATAGTGCTGGAGTATGGCCTGGGAATACTCTATCTCAACGGGTCTGCCTCCAGGCCCCTGCAATGCGCGACAGACTTCCTGAGCATAATGCGCCCATTTCATCATCACATGAGGAACACATCCGAGACGAGAGAAGGATGAGCTTAAGCTGGTACCCAAGTGATCTTGGTAATGCCGAGCCTGCCCACGAAATAGGGCAATGCCACTCCAGCGCTCCAAGTACCGCGCAATTTCCAGCGGCGAACCACACCTGACTTCATCCACAACGTAGCCTCCAGGCTACCTCTTCAGCACCGCCCCCTCGCGCTTGCGCCCGTCGATGAGCACCCGGATGGGCCGCTCCAGCCGCACGTGGCGCACGAACTTGAGCTCCTCCACCGGCTGCTGGGCAGCGAGCCAGGCCCAGTCCATCGGGTCGCTGCCCGGATGGACGTTCATGTAGGCCACGCGCATGGCGGTCATGTTCTGGAAGAAGTGGGTGCCGTGCGAGGGATCGATGACGTAGTCGGCCGTGCCCGTCTCGATGAGCGCCTTGGCGCCGCAGATCTGCGACCACTTCACGGGGATGCCCAGGCTCGCCTCGGTGGTGCCCCAGCGGCCCATGCCGATGGCCAGATACGGCCGTTTTTCGGCCAGGAGCTTCTGGTTGATCCGGCCGAATTCCTCGGCGATCTGGTGGGTCCGGAGCAGATTAAATCGCTCGGGCACCACGTAGACCACGTCGCGGATGCCGTCGAGCTCGCCGTTCGACATCGTGTTCCGCGAGCGGCAGAGCACGTCGGCCTCGTCGATGCCGTCGAGCGATACCGCGGCCTCGTCGCCGGTGGCGAACATCGGCCGGATCTGCAGGAGGTGGAACTCGGGGACTCCCCCGCCCTCCCCCCGCTCGCCCGGCGGCGGGAGCTTGGCGGCGAACTCCAGGTCCACGGGCACGCCCATGCCCGCCTGGCCCATGGCCAGGAAGCGCCCCAGCAGCTTCGCCAGCGGGAAGCTGTTGTTCTTGAGGATGTTCCCGAAGGTCACGAGCCGGTGCCCCTTGCCGCCGACTCCGTCGCGGATGGCGTCGTCCTCCGGCACGTAGACCGCCCCGACGTGGTGGAGCGCGCCGTCGGCCTCGGCCTCGGCGAGCGTGCAGCGCACCAGGTCCGAGGAGTCGTCCATCACCGGCATGGCCGCGGGCGTGCCGATGTCCAGGGCGTAGAAGTGCTTCTGGCTGAGGTCCAGGTAGTCGCGGACGTTGCTAAACTGCGGCAGGATCCCCGGGTGGGCCGGCGAGAAGCGCAGGGCCTCGCCGTCGTCGGTGACGATCTTGCCGAGCCCGAGCGCCACGTGGGTCACGCCGTCCTCGGGCTTGAGGTACCCCGTCGGGTAGAAGTTGTAGGAGTGGGCCACGCCGGAGATGTCCGGGTAGAAGCGCGGGCCGTGGTGGCGTCCAACGATCTCCTGGACGACGATGCCCATCTTCTCCTCGGCCAGGCGCACGTTGACCGACTCCAGGTAGCGCCGCGCCCCGCCGTAGAAGACCGAGGCGTACACCAGCTTGACCGCCCGGTGGAGCTGCTCGCGCCGGACGGCCAGGTCCTCGTGACAGTTGGGCAGCATGTAGGTCTCGTAGACGCCGGCGAAGGGCACGTTGTGGGAGTCCTCGAGCAGGCTCGAGGAGCGCACCGCCAGCGGATAGCGGACCTTCTCGAGCAGCACCTCCAGCCCCTCGGCCAGCTCCTCGGGGAGCCGGCCGGCCAGGAAGGCCTCGGCGATCTCCCCGTCGGGCCGCTCCTCGACGGTGAAGCGGCGCAGGCCGTTCTCCTCGATGAAGCGGTCGAACTCGCCGACCGAGACGGCCACCGTCCGGGGGATGCGCACGGCCACTCCCGGGAACTCCTTCTCGAAGTCAACCCGGCTCATGAGGTGCGCCAGGAAGGCGAGCCCCCGGGCCTTGCCGCCCAGCGACCCGCGGCCCAGGCGCATCAGGAAGTTCTCGCTGCCCAGCCCCTGCGGCGAGAAGTCGGAGATCCGGCCCTTGCGGCGGTCGACCGAGTTCCGGGCGATGGCCTCGATCAGGAACTCGCGGGCGGCGGCCAGCTCGCCCACGCCGCCGGCGAAGCGCCGCTCGACCGCCTCGGCCAGGGTGAACTCGCCGCGGGCCACGAACCAGTTGCCGAAGTGCCGGTGCTCGAGGTGGTGGCGCAGCGACTCGTCGGGCACCTTCGGGAGCATGGCCTCCATCTGCATGAGCGTCGCCGCCCGGGCCACCTCCCGCCCATCGGGGCTGCGGAAGACGAAGTCGCCGAAGCCCAGGCTGCCGGCGATGAAGTCGCGCAGCTCGTAGGTCAGCGACGGCGAGGTCTTGGAGATGAAGACGGCGTCGAGCTCCCTGACGAACTCGCGGCCCTTCTCCGAGGCCGAGAGGAAGAGCACCGGCATGTTGGGGCTCTCCCGCCGGCACTCCCGGCAGAACTCGATGCCGGCCTGCGGCGCGAGCTTCCCTTCGCGGGGCACCTCGATGTCCGAGATCAACGCCAGCGCATTGGACCGGTAGCGCTCGTAGAGCGCCCTGGCCTCCTCGTAGTTGCGGGCCAGCAGGATCTTGGGGCGGGCGCGCATCCGGTAGAGCCGGTGCATGGTGTTGATGTCTTCCGGCAGGATCGCCTGGCAGTAGCGCATGATCTCGGCGTAGAGCACCGGCAGGAAGGTCGAATAGTAGCGCGGCGCGTCCTCGAGCAGGATGATCACCCGGACGTTGGCCGAGGCGATGTCCGGGTCGACGTTCATCATGTCCTCGACGCACTTGATGATCGCGAGGAAGACGCTCGAGTCGCCCGACCAGACGAACACCCGGTCGATGCCCGGGTCGGCGTCGGCGGCCGAGACCGCCGGCACGTCGGCCATGCGGTGAAGGAGCAGCACCACCGGCATGCCGGGCTGCAGGCGCTTGACCTCCCGCCCGAAGGCCAGCGCGTCCATGTCGCCGATCTGGCGCATGGTCACGACCAGGTCGTAGCGCCGGTGCTCGAGCAACTCCAGGGCCTCGGCGGCGCTGGCCGCGCGGTGGAGCCTCGGCGCGCGCGACAGGTGCAGGTCGAGGTACGCGCTCGAGATCTGCTCGACGAGCCCCCCGTCCTCCTCCATGATGAAGTAGTCGTACTGGCTGGAGACGATCAGCACCTCGGTGATGCGCCGCTGCATGAGGTCCCGGAAGGTGCCGCCCGGGGCATCCGCCGAATCCGCGCCGCCGCCGGCGAGCGGCTGAGCCAGACCTCTTCTCCAGACCATTTCCGTCTTCCTGTCAGAGGCCCAGGACCTGGGCCATGGTGTAGTTGCCGGCGGGCTTGCCGGCCAGGAACTTGGCGGCGCGCAGCGCCCCCAGGCAGAAGCCGTCGCGGCTCGAGACCCGGTGCACGAGCTCGATGCGTTCGCCGCCGGTGGCGAAGATCACGGTGTGCTCGCCGATGATGTCTCCGGCGCGCACCGCGTGGATGCCGATCTCGTCGCGCGGCCGGGCGCCCGGGCGCCCCGAGCGCCCGTGGACGGCGTGCTTCCCGAGATCGAGCCCGCGCCCGTCGGCCGCCGCCTGGGCCAGGCCCAGCGCCGTGCCGCTCGGGGCGTCGGCCTTGTTGTGGTGGTGCGCCTCGACCACCTCGATGTCGTAGCCGGCGCCCAGCGTCCGGGCGGCGTCGCCGGTCAGCTTGAAGAGCAGGTTGGCCCCCACGCTCATGTTCGGGGCGAGGATCACCGGGATCTTCTTCGCGGCGGTGGCGAAGACCGCCTTCTGGTCCGCGGAGAGGCCGGTGGTGCCCGAGACGAGGGCCGAGCCGAGCCCGGCGGCCTCCTCGGCCCGGCGCACGGCGCCCTCCGGCGCCGAGAAGTCCACGATGCAGTCGGGCTTGCCGGCCTCGCCCAACCAGGCCGTCACCTTCACCCCGCACTCGCGGCCGACGCCGGCGAGCAACCCGGCGTCCTGTCCCAGGACGGGGTTCCCCGCGGTCTCGAGCGCCGCGGCGAGCTCCAACTCCGCGTCCTCGAGGGTCAAGGCCACCAGACGCCGGCCCATCCGCCCGGCCGCGCCGCTTATCGCCACCCTAGTCTTCCCAGCCACGATGTCTCTCCCTTCTCTTGCCCTTGGTCTTGTCCGTGCGCTGCATCCTGGCCCTGCCGCACTTGGGACAGATCCACTTGCGCTTCTTATGGTGCACCGCCGGCGACTCGCGCATGGAGGTCCCGCAGCGCTGGCAGTGCATCGGTCACCCCGCCTTCGCCGCCACCGTCATCTTCAACGCAGAGGACGCGGAGGCACGCAGAGGAGCGCAGAGGACGGCTTGTTCATTGTGAACGATCAAACCCGACATGGATCTCCCTCTGCGACCTCTGCGCTCCTTTGCGTCCTCTGCGTTGGAGTCAACCTTCAGCGGCCTTGAGCGCGTCGGCGAGCTTCAAGGTCCCCTTGTAGAGCGCCTGGCCGACTATGGCCCCGGCGAAGTTCATGCCGGCCAGCCGCCGGACGTGCTCGGCCGTGCCCACGCCGCCCGAGGCGATCACCGGCCAGGGGCTGGCCTTCTGCACCTCGGCGAGCGACGCGAAGTCGGGGCCCGAGAGCATCCCGTCGCGGGCCGTGTTCGTGAAGATGAGCGCCGCGAAGGGCGCGCCGGCGAGCCGCCCGATGAGCGCCTCGGCGGTCAGGTCCTCGGCGTCGACCCAGCCGGAGGTGCGCACCTTGCCGTCGCGGCAGTCGAGCCCCAGGATGATCTTCCCGGGCAGCGCCCGGGCGAGCGCCACCACCGATTCCGGGTCGCGCGCCGCGCGCGTGCCCCCCACCACCCCGCTCGCACCGGCCGCGAGGTCGTCGCGCGCCGCGGACTCCTCGCGGCTACCGCCGCCGACTTCCGCGGGGGTGGCGAGCGCCGCGAGCCCCCTCTTCACCGCCGCGGAGTTGGGCCGGCCGCCCCGGGAGGCTTGCCGCCTTCGACCGGGCCGGGAAGCCCGGCCGGCCGCGGAAGCACCACGTCTTCTGGGACTCCGACGTGGCCAAATGGGTCGAGGCGGCCGCCTACGCGCTGGCCGAGAGGCGCGACCCGCGCCTGAGCCGGCGCCTCGAACTTACGGTTCGAAGGATCGTGGCGGCCCAGGGGCCCGACGGCTACCTGAACAGCTACTTCACGGCCGTCGATCCGGCGGGCCGCTGGCGGAACCTGCGCGACAACCACGAGCTCTATTGCGCCGGCCACCTGATCGAGGCCGGCGTGGCCCACGCCGAGGCCACCGGCCGGCCCGAGCTCCTGGATGCGGTCGGCCGCTACGCCGACCTGATCGGCTCGGTCTTCGGCCGCGGCCGGGGAAAGCTCAGGGGCTATCCCGGCCACCAGGAGATCGAGCTCGCCCTGGTCAGGCTCTATCGCGCCACCGGGAATAGGCGCCATCTCGAGCTGGCGCGCTACTTCCTCGACCAGCGCGGGCGGCGGCCGCACTGGTTCGACCGCGAGGCGCGGGCGCGCGGCGAGCGGCCCGGGGCGTGGCGCTTCGGGAGCTACGAATACAGCCAGTGCCACCTGCCGGTGCGCGAGCAAACAAAAAATCCCCCGTGGGGGATTGAGACGTACTTTGAGCATTTCTCACAAGTG
>CALGYR010000015.1 GCA_937935355.1 uncultured bacterium
GCGGCCCCGGCGCTCGAGCGCAAGCTGCTCGACGGACGCGAGCCCTCCCAGGTGCGCTCCGCGGCCGCCGCCGCGCTCGGCGCGGTGGGCGGACCCGGTTCGGCCGTCACCCTGCGGCAGGTGGCCTCCAAGGACTCCGATCCGGTGGCCCGCGCCGCCTCGCGCGATGCCCTGGAGCTGCTCCAGGCCCGTCTCAAGGACAAGGGTCCTGGATCGGCCGGGGCGGCCGAGCTCGAGCGCCTGGCCTTCTCGCGCTGGACGCTGGTGGCCGCCGAACGCGGCGGCGGCGCGCGGCTTCGCGATGGCGACGGCGAGGTCCGCAGCTACCGGCCCGGCGACCAGGTGGCGCTGGGCTACACCCTGGCCCGCGTCCTGGGCGCCGGCGAGGAGCCGACCGCCCCGGAGGCGCTCATGGCCGGCCCGGAAGCCGCCGACCGCGAACTCGTCCGGGCGATCCTCGCCAAGGGCAACCGCGCGGTGGTCCTGGCGGTGCCGGCCATCAGCGAGGGTGGAAAGTAGCCATGCGCGCCGTGTTGCAGCGAGTCGACTCCGCGAGCGTAACCGTCGGCGAGGAGGTCGTCGGCCGGATCGGCCCGGGCCTGCTCGTGCTCGTCGGCGTCGAGAAGGGCGACACCGACGAGGATGCGCGGTTCCTGGCGAAGAAGACCGCCGAGCTGCGCATCTTCCAGGACGCCGACGGCAAGATGAACCTGTCGGTGCAGGAGGTCGGCGGCGCGGTCCTGGCGGTCAGCCAGTTCACGCTGCTCGCCGACTGCCGCAGGGGCCGCCGGCCGGGATTCGATCGCGCCGCGCCGCCGGCCGAGGGCGAGCGACTCTACGAACTATATGTCGCCGAGCTCAGGAAGCTGAACCTGCCCGTGGAGACCGGCCGGTTCGGCGCGGAGATGCTCGTCGACCTCCGCAACCACGGGCCGGTGACGATCTTGCTGGAAAGGCAGGGGGAAGAAGGCAGAAGGCAGAAGTAAGAAGGTAGAAGGCCGGAGACTGACGAAGAAGCGACCAGGCGCATTCCTCGTCCGTCTTTCTGCCTTCTTACTTCTGCCTTCTGCCTTCGTTACAGCGTCTGCCGCTTCAGCGAATCGTACAGGAACCGGTTGACCTGGACCTGGAGCTCCTCGATCTTGCCGTTCTTCGGCTCGGCCTGGGCGGCATCGCTGAGCAACCCCTGGGCCTTGCGGAAGAGCTTGGCCGACTCGCGGAGCTCCTTCTGCATGTCCGGCGAGCCGTGCTTGGTGTTGCGGTAGTGCTCGAGCCCCTCGCGGAAGACGGCCTGGGCCTCAGCCAGCGCCGGGTTGGCCGGCGGCGGAGGCGGCGCCTGGACCGCCGGCTCCGGCCTCGGGGCGGGCGTCGAATGGGTCGGTAGAACCGTGACCGGCACGGTCACGACGCCCGGCTCCGGCTTGGGCCGGGTGGTCGCCACCGGCTCGGGAGCGGGCGGCGGCGGCGTCACTGCCACGGGCGGAGGAGGCGTCGGCGTCGGCTTCGGCACCGGGGCAGTGGTGCTGACCGGAGGCGGAGTGGGAGCGCCCACCGGACCGGTCACCGGGCCCGGAGTCGGCAAAGGCCTGGGCGTCGCCACGGGCGCCGGCTCCGGCTTGGGGACCGTCACCGCAGGGGGCGGAGGGGTCGGCTGGGGCTTGGGGGTCGCCTGCGCCACCTGGGTCGGCGCCGGCTCGGGCGGCGGCGGGGGCGGAGCGTAAGTCGGCACGGGCGGGGCCATGGCCGTGTCCACCTGGTCCCGCGCGGATGAGAGCAGGTCGTCAGCCTTCTTGAGCAGGTCGTCGGTCGAGGGCAGCTCGATCTTGCGGTCCTTGAGCCAGTCCTCGACGCCGCTCATCTCCTGCTTGATCTGGGCGACGAAGTTCTGCGAACGGTCCCGGAGGTCACGGCCGCTGCGGAACATGCTGCGGATGAAGGACACCCAGCCTTCCTCGGAGGAGAGGTCCGGCACCCCGTCCACGACGATGCTGCGGGTCACCAGCGCCGCGAAGAGCAGCACGGCGGCGATCACCGCCAGGCGCACGAGCCTGCCCACGAAGCTCCGCCGCGGCTTCTCGTCGACCGCCGCGCCGCGCGGCTCGTCGGCGGGCTTGGGGTTGGGCGGGGGCGGGCCCTTCTTCTGGGGCGCAGGCGCGGACGCCGGCGCCGCGAGGTTGTTGCGGACCATCGGCTGCGGCGCGGGCCGGGCAGCGGGCTTGGCGCCGCCGGACGGCTTGGACGGCGGTTGCTGCCTGGCCGGCTGGGGCCTCTGCTGGGCCTGCGACTGGGACTGCGGCTGGGGCTTCCCGCCGGCCGCCGGCCTGGGGGCCTGCCGGGGCGCCGGACTCGGGCCGCCGTTGGACGGACGCCCTGATGGTCTGGGCTGGCCGCCGGGTTGAGGTGTTCCGGCCGGACGCCTGGGAGCCGTACCGCCTGGCTGGTTCGGTGTGGCCATAGTCAGCCCTCCGCCGACAGAGTGGGCCGGAATCGTCCGGCGAATGGGGAAATGTTAGCGCCCGGAGGCGAGGCAATCAAGCCGCAAAACCGACGCTTGTCGAGACGTCAGCCACAGATGCACACAGATGAACACAGAGGGGGATTGCGCCCGGAAAGGACGAACAGCAGACGGCGCCGAATATCAGAAGCCGTGGTCACCCCAGATGCTCGTTCATGATCGCTCGCAGCTGCCGCCCCAACAGCCATCTGTGTGCATCCGTGTCCATCTGTGGCGACAAGGCGTCGTTAGGGTGTCCCCTCCCGCAGCCGCAACTGCCCGCAGGCCGCCTCGATGTCCCGCCCGCGGCGCTTGCGGATGACGACCTCCAGGCCGCGCTCGGCGAGCACGTCGCGGAAGGCCCGGACCTTCTCCTCCGGAGGCGCGGCGTGCCTGCCGCCCCCGCCGGCGTTCAGGGCGATGAGGTTCACCTTGACCGGCCGGCGCCGGAGCAGCGCGGCGAGCTCCTCGGCGTGGCTGCGGCTGGCGTTCGTGCCGGCGATGAGCACGTACTCGATCATGTAGCGCCGGCCGGTGACCCGCGCGTAGTTGCCGGCGGCCTCCAGGATCTCGGCGATGGTGTGCCGGCCGGCGGTGGGGACGATCTTCTTCCGCGTCTCGTCGTCGGGGGCGTGGAGGCTCACCGCCAGGTTCACGTGCGGCCACTCCTCGGCCATCCGGATCATCCCGGGGACGATCCCGACGGTGCTCACGGTCACGTGGCGAACGCCCAGGCCCAGGTAGTCCGGCGAGGTGATGCGCCGGACGGCCTCGAGGGAGTTGTCGTAGTTGGCCAGGGGCTCGCCCATGCCCATGAGCACGACGCTCGTGGCGCGCGTGCCCGCGAGCCCGGCCATCATCAAAACCTGCTCGACGATCTCCCAGTAGTAGAGGCTGCCCTTGAGGCCTCCGACGGTGCTGGCGCAGAAGGCGCAGCCCATGGCGCAGCCGACCTGGGTGGAGACGCAGACCGAGAGCTTCCGGCGTACCGGATCGGGTGCTGGGGACGAGGGGCGGGGGGCGGGGGACCCTGCGTCCGAACTCGACGAAGAACGGCCGGCGCCGATTCCGGCCCTCTCGTCCCTCGTCCCTCGCCCCCCGCCCCCATCCTCCGCCCCCTGATCCCCCTCTTCCTCGGGCATGGCCACCGACTCGATGTGCGCGCCGGTCGAGGTGGCCAGCAGCGCCTTGATGGTCCCGTCGTGGCGCGAGCGCAACACGGTCCGCTCGGCGAGCGAGACGACCGGCAGCTCGCGCGCGAGGCGCTCGCGGAGCTCCTTGGACAGGTCGGTCATCCCGGAGTAGTCGAGGACGCCCTTCTTCCAGAGCCACTGCCAGAGCTGCTTCGCCCGGTAGGCGGGCAGGCCTCGCCCCTTGACGAAGGCGGCGAGCTCATCGGCGGTCAGGGCGGTCAGCGGCCTGGCGGGCTGCATGGGGCTCCTCTCGGGGGCTGCGGTCGGCATGGGCCTTCCCGCGGATGCGGACTCTCCGGAATGCGTCAGCTTTGCCGGATGATAACCGTCTCCAGGCGCGGAATCCAACGGAGGGACGGCACCGACGCGACTTCCGGGGCCCCTGGGGCGGGGGCGCTTCGTGGTGGAGGGGCCCTATTCTTGGGGCCGGCCCGTAAGCCTGCCGCCGGCGGACTCGAGCTTCGACAGAGCCTGCCTGGCCTCCTTCGCACACTCCGAGTCGGGGCAGTCGGTCACGATCTTCTGGAACAGTTCGCGCGCCTTCTTCGTGAGGCCGTTGTCCCGGTAGCTCCGGGCCATGGCCAGCCAGCCGGGGCAGGCCGCCTCGGCCGCCCGGCGGGCATCCTCCCTGGTCGCCGCGGCTACTGTCTCATCCTTCTCCATGGCTCTTAGACGGAGCCTGGCCTTCAACGCCTGGACGCTTTCCGGGTAGCGCTTGATGATCGCCGCGTAGCCGGCGGCGGCCTCGGCGTACAGGCCGCCACGGTCCAGTTCCTCGGCAGCGAGCATGCCGGCGACGGCCGCCAGGCGTGGGTCGCCGGCCATCAGCTCCGCCGCCTCATCGGCCGCCCTGGTCCGCGGGAACCTCTCGACAATGGACTTGAGGACTTCGAGGACCTCGGGCTCCCTGCCCTGCAGCCTCAGGAGCCTGGCCTCGTAGAGCTTGTCGGAGGCCATCCGTTCGACCTCCCTCGCGAGTTCGCGCGCCCGCCGGGCCAGCTCCGCAGAACCCTCCGCCTGGGGGAGGACCACGATACCCTTCAACTGCTCGCTGACGCGGGAGTAATCGCCGGACTTCATGGCCTGCTCCGCCGACGCGACATCCCTTGCCATTAGCGCAAGGCTCGCCGTCCTGTAGGCCCGCAAGGCCCTGTCCTGACGGGTGGAAGCCTGGGCGGCGGTTCGGGCGGCGGCGGCGCGCAACGCGGCGGCCCGCCGGTATGCCCCGGCGGCGTCATCGGCGGCGCGCGACAGCTGGCCGGCCCGGGCGCTGGCCTGCGTGGCCGCGAACCGTGCCTGGACGGCGACGGCACGGGCGTGCGCCGCCTTGGCGCGGGCTTCCGCGAGCCCCCCTTTGTCATCGCCGGCCAGCGAGACATTACGGTCGGCCTGGGCCGCGTCCTCCTCTGCCGCGGCGGCATCCTCCTCTGAGCGACGGGCAGCGGCGGTGGCTTGGTCGGCGGCGGCCCGGGCACTGCGGGCGGCCTCGGCGGCGGCCCCGGCGACCGCGTCGGCGCGCGCAAATTCAGCCGCGGCGCGCCTGGCGGCTTCGTTGGCCTGCCCGAGTTCGGCCGCCGCCCTGGCTACGTCGGCCTGGGTCGGGACGTTTTCGTCCGGCCGAACAGCCGGAGCATCTGCTGCGTCCCCCTCGCCGCCGGCGGCCAGGCCGGCTAGGCAGGCGAGTCCCCCGGCCACGACCATCCCACGCCAGAAACGTCTTCTCTCTTGGAGCATGTTTCGGCCTCCCCGCCAGGCTTTACCCGTCGCGCAGCGCCTCTGCAATGCGAGGCCCCCGATCTCCCGGTGACCGGCGGCTACCTGTACAGCGGCGAGTAGCGGTAGTAGCTTTCCAATACGAGCGCGCCGAAGGCCGTGGCCATGGCATGATTTTCGATGTAGGCGAACGGCCGCCAACTGCCATCGCTGATCTGGCTGGCCAGGACCATCGATTTCATGGACTTGTTCCAGCGGGTCCAGGCTTCGCCACCCATCTGAAACATGGCGATGCTCCCGTGATGAAGAAAATAGAGGTCCAGCGGGGCTCCGGGATGAAAGGCGATCTTCTGGCCAGACACGAAGTAGAACTGGCCGATCTCGGATTCGATGAAGGCAAGGATGCGCTCTGCGGTCAGCCGGGAACTCTCGGCGTCGGGCCTGGTGCCGGTCCACAAGCGCATCATCAGGCCAGCGCATGCCATGGTGATGCTTCCGGCATATCCACCGGAGTCATCCTTCTTGCCATAAATCACGACGCGTTTGCCTTCAAAGGAGGCGGCGTACGCATACATGCCGCGGCCCAGATAGCTGTCGTCGAGCCAGGTGGTCATTCCCAGGAAGGCAACGCCATCAACCTTCAGTCCGGCCATCTTGGCGGCCTGTAGAGCCATTCCGTTCCAGATGACCACTGACTGCTCCAGATCGACGCCCGTTGGCCGAAAGACGACGGTGGATGTCGCATCCCCCTTCTTGCGTATCGAATAGGGAGAATAGCCCCACCCCGAGTACGGGATCTGCGCATCGACCACATAATCGACAGCCCTCTGGGCGGCAGCTCGGAGCCGGTCGTCGCGCCGCCCCCCCGTGGTTGTCAGGTAACAGGCCTCGGCCAGAGCCAGGGTCGCCACTCCCTGGGCATGCATTTCCTGCAGATTCGGAGGATGCGTCCAGCATCCGAATTCCGACTGCCCGGAGATCAGGAAGTCCAAAGCCTTGGAAACAGTATCCTTGTACTTGCCCTGATGCTGGTTGTAACCGGCTCCGAGAAAGGCCAACGTTGCCAGCGCCGTTGTCGCGTGGGCACGCAACGGCTGCTGCGACTGCTCCCGCCAGGCCCCGTCCGCGGACTGGTGTTCGGCGAGCCACTTGAGCGCCTTCTCGACGGCGTTCTCGGTGTCCTCGCCGCCGCCGCCGCGCCTGGCTGCGGCCAGGCGCTTCTCCGGGCTGCCGCGATTGGCGAAGATTTCCGGACCGAAGCCAGCGGGCCCGCCGGCCCTTCCTCCTCCCCTACTCCCCAGTCCCACTGAGGAACCCGAGAGCCTGGCGCCGGAGACAGCTTCCACCGGCAGCAGCGGCAGATCGGTCAGATCCAGCCCTCGTTGGGAGAGGTCCCGGCCGTCCGTGCCGTCGACGATGTTCTCGACCTCGGCCTCCTGGTCTTCCTTGACGATCGGGCTGTCCACGGGCTGCTCGTCAGGGCCCTGGGCCAGGCGGTCCGATTCCTCGGCCTTGCCGAAGAGGCTCCGCCGCTTGAGCGGCTCGGGCTCCACGAGTTGGCGCATCGCACGCTCCCGAGCGACGGAAATGGCCAGGACCTCCCCGGGCCTGGCCGGCATCCTGCCCGCGGCCATCAGCAGGAGGATCGCGAGCAACACTGCGGCGTGCAGCGCACAGGAGGCCGCCCAGGTACTCGCCGAGAAGAGTCTGGAGAACATTCTCGGGGTGACCGGGATGGCCGGCCGGTCCGCTAAGGCGGAGGTCTCTGCCGCGGCCGGTGCGACTGCAGCCGGACGGCGGCGGAGGAACCGGCGGAACATCGCGCCCCCTCCGGCGCAGGTCCGGAAGATCGCATGCAACGGCGCGGTCAGCCCGCGCTTGAGCCGGCCGGCCCGGAGCGTCCGTGCGGCGCGCCGGCGCTCTGCTCGCCTGCGCAGGACCTCCACATGTATCTCTCCGAGGCCGCCGCGGGGGATGCCGACTTCCGCCTTGTGCCTGGCGGCCCTGACGGCGTCGGCGCCCATCCGGAAGCGCTTGCGACACGACGGACAGAAGACCAGGTGCTCGCCCGTCGCATACTCGACCGGCACTCGCAGCCCGTGTCCGGCCGGGCACCGCGCCTCCACGCAGGGAACTATCAGTCGCGGCTTGCGGGCCGGTCTGAAACGAGCAGGCGCAACAGCATCACCGACGATTCCCGTGGAGCCGACGGCCTTCATGATCGCCTCCATTCTGACCTGTACGTCTGCATGGGGGACATCCTGCTGGAAGGAATCCGCTGGAAAACGGAGGGCGCGGTCCAGTCCCGCGCCCCCTGCGGAAGTCGGCTAAAACGGAGACTTGCGAGGCTGCCCCCTATGGTGCGACCGGAGGCGGGACGACCGTCACCAGCCACGAATGCGTGGTTGATCCGCCCCTTCCGTCGGATACGGTCACCTCCACAACGTGACTCCCCGCATCCGCGGCGGTCGGCGCGTAGGTGAAACATGCCGTGGTCGTGGACATCGCCTTCCCGTCGACCTTCCAGGCATATGTCAAGTGTTCGCCGTCGCGGTAGACGCAGACCCTCGGTACCCAGATCATTCCCCCGACAAGCTCCCAGCCGCAAACGTAGTACAGGACATCGGCATCGGATGCGCAAACCTCGAAGGTCTGGTTTGCTCCCGCCTGGACCGTCACCGCCCCCTCTGGCACGACGGAGTCGATCTTGGGGGGATTGTTGGTTCCTGCCCAGGCGCTTCCGACGAACGAGGATACCACGCCCATCATCGCCACCACCTGCAACCACTTTCTCATCGCGTCTTCCTTTCCTTCCTGCCTATTGCCCATGCCGCTTCCGCGCTTCCGGGCGATACGTCTGCAGGCAGGTCGGAATGCTTGAACCATTCCCGCGAAAAGCGGAATGCAGCAGTTGAGGATGGCCGGCACCCCGGCCGCGATGAGTTCTGTGTTGGGCAGTCGAATTCAGCATTATAGCGGGGATGCCGCTGCGATTGCAGCGCTGTCTGACTACCTGCCGGCGCCGGCTCTGGATGTGTGCCGGGCGTCGTGGCCGAACATGGGCCAGGGCGAGTCGGCCGGGCCGGCCGAGCCATGGACCGCGAAAAGTTTCGTGAAGGCGGACGACCAGAGATAGACGGTCCCGTCCTGGCCGATGACCGGAGACCACCCGTCTCCGGTGTCCGCCCCTTGAAAGCGCCACTTCTGCGCCCCATCCGGGCCGAGGGCGAACAGTTCCGTGCCCGCCGCGTAGACGGTCCCGTCGGAGGCAATCGCCGCGTTGCCCGTATTGGCGAGAGCCCACTTCCGGCTGCCGTCGGCGTTCAGCGCATACAGGTGAATCGTGGGTGTGAACGGCGGGATTGCCGCCTGCGCAAGCCCCGCCGCGTAGATGGTCCCATCGGCGCCGACCACCGGAAAGCCGTTGAAGCTCTCCTGCGCGCTCCCGGAGAACTGCCACTTCAGCGTGCCATCGGGGTTGACGGCATAAAGCTTCGAACCGGCCGCGTAGGCGGTTCCGTCCGCGGCGAAGGCGATCATCGCGCCGCTGAGACCGGCAACGTCGGAGACCCACTTCTGCGTGCCGTCCGGGTTGAACGCGCACAGTCTGCGCTCCGGCGTCAGCGTATAGATGCTGCCGTCCGGCGCCACCGCCGCCAGAAATATGCCCCAGGTCGTGGGTCGAGCCCACTTCCTGGAGCCGTTGGCCGGATCGACGGCCAGGAGATTGCGGTTGCCGTCGACGACGTAGAGCGTTCCATCGCCGCCGATGGCCGGCGGGCCGCCGGCGAACTGCCCCGGCAGCAGCCATTTCTGGACGCCGGACGGCGACACGGCATAGAGCCCGCCGCTGCACGCCACGAAGACCGTTCCGTCCGAGCCGACGACGGGGGAGGTAGTCGCGCTGGACAGCGAGCCGGTCTGCGGGAACTCCCACCGCTTCGCGCCATTGGGGTCCAGCGCCACAAGCCTGTACTCATTGGAGGGCGTCTTGATGGCGGGTGTGCGCACGGGGCCGTCGCTCCATCCATCGACCTTGGGAGAGCGGAGGGGAGGGACGAAGGAAGTCGCGTAGATCGTGCCGTCCGGGCCAAGCGCAGGCATCGAGCAGATATCGGGCGCCTCCCACTTCTGAGTCCCCGGAGTCCCCGCCTTTGCCGGCGCCTTGGTCTCCGGATGCCTCCGGAGGGCGCCTGCCGCCAGGACGGCAAGCACTGCCAGCCCCAGCCCGATCCCCAGCCCCACCGCCAGCCTCCAACCGCGCCACAGGCCGGTCGCCGCCGGCCCACCCGCGGCCCCGCCGCCGGCCAGGATTCGCTCGACCGCCGCCGCCACCGCGGGGGGGGGCGCCAACCGCCGGAAGGCTTCCAGCAGACCGATGATCACGGCCGGAGCGGCCTTGATGCCCCGCTCGCCGAGACGTTCCCGCAACCGATCGAGCGCCCGCTGCACGTGGAACCCCACCGAGCTGCGCTCCAGGCCCAGGACCTCTGCCGCCTCCGCGTGGGTCAGGCCCTCCTCGTAGCATAGCGCCAGCGGCAGCCGGTACTGGGGCTCGAGCTCCCGCATGGCGCGGGCCACCTCGCGGACCAGCTCCGCGCGGATGTTGGTCTGCGAGGGGGTCTCTGCCCCTACCGGCTCCCTGCCCACGGACCACCTCTCTTCCCGTCTTCGGCGCCGCTGGCCGCCCTTCTGCATGTCCCGGGCGGTGTTGACCACCGCCTTCAGGAACCAGCTGCGAGTGCGCGGCTCGGACGCGCCGCCCGAGCGGGCGGCGGCCAGTACCGAGAGGCAGGTTTCCTGCAGCACGTCCGCCGCCAGGTCGGCGTCGCCGGTTATGCGCTGCGCCAACCGGTAGGCCCGGTCTCTCTCGGCCAGAATCAGGCTGTTCAACTCCATCTCGTCTCTTCCTCTCCCTACGTCTGCGCCGTATCGCGGCTGCTGGCGGAAATCGCCGAGAGATCATCGAGGTGGCCTTATGGCAGAAAGACGTTCTTGCGGCCGTCGCGTGCCAAGCGGAATAGGCCGGGAGGTGATGCCGTAGAGGCGGCGGTGGACCCGCCGACCATTCGCGCCGAAGATCTTCAACGATGGACGTCTACGCCGTCGGCACGCCGCCCGCGCGGCGCGCGAGCTCCCCGACGCACGCCTCCATGACCGCGAGGTCCACATGGTTGACCTCGCGCCGGCGGCCGATGCCGTCCGGGAATGTGACGGTCAGCCGGCCGCCGAGGTGCTCGCGGAACTCCTCCAGGCCCCGGAGGATGGCGAGTTTGCCGTCGGCCCCGCGCTGGGCCAGGTGCTCGCTCCAGACCGGCAGGCCCGAGGTGGCCAGGCCAGCGATGATCCGCTCGAGCTCGCTCCCGGAGACCAGGCCCTGCCGGCAGGCGTAGCAGGAGTCCAGGGCGATCCCCACGGCGACGGCCTGGCCGTGGCCGAGGGCGTAGCCGGACATGGTCTCGAGGCGGTGGGCCGACCAGTGCCCGAAGTCGAGCGGCCGGGCCGAGCCGAACTCGAAGGGGTCGCCGCCGGTGCGGATGTGCTCGAGGTGCAGCTCGGCCGAGCGGCGCACCAACCGCTCCATGGCGGCCTCGTCGCGCGCGGCCAGCCGGGCGGAGGCGGAGCACAGGAACCCGAAGAACTCCGCGTCCTTGATGATCGCCACCTTGAAGGCCTCGGAGACGCCCGCGGCCCAGTCCTTGTCGGCCAGGGTGCGGAGCACGTCCAGGTCGTTGACCACGGCGAAGGGCGGGGCGAAGGTGCCCACGAAGTTCTTCATGCCGTGCTCGTCCATGCCGTTCTTGACGCCCACGCCGCCGTCGCTCTGCGCGAGGGTGGTGGTGGGCATGCGCACGAGCCTCAGCCCGCGGTGCACGATGGACGCCGCGAAGCCGGCCATGTCGACGACGCTGCCGCCGCCGACGGCCAGGACGAAGCTCTGCCGGCAGAGGTGCAGCTCGCCGATGCGGCTCATAACCCTCTGGACCAGCTCCCAGCCGTTCTTGGCGGCCTCGCCGCCGGGGACGACGAGAGGCTCGGCGACCAGCTCGAGCCGCTCCGAGTACGCCCGGCAGTAGCCGGCCAGCCGTGCGGCCAGGTCGGGCTGGGCCTGGAGCAGTCCCGCGTCGAGGACGGCCATGGCCCGGTGGCGCCGGCCCTCGGCCAGCCGGTCCACGGTCTCGGCAAGCACGGGGTTCTGCGGGTCGAAGGCCCCGCGCGTGAAGAGCACCGGATACTCGTAGTTCACCGAGAAGCTCTGAGCGATGCTGGTGCTGGTGCTGGTGCTGGCAGGCTTGGACGCGCCCGGGTTCATGAAGGATTCTCCGCTCCCCTGGAAGTTCCGCCTCGGACTGGAGGAGATGGCCGCCTACGCAAGCCGCGCACCAGCGCCCGGAGCGGGGCGGTTTTTCTCATCCGCCCATCGGAAGGCCGCTTGGCACAGCCGCCTTACGGTCCCGTGCGGGATTCCTGGCCCCGCTCCACGCCCGGCTGTACAGCGGCCGGACAACCGCATGATGATGGGCTGAGACCGCTTACAGTCAAGCGAGAAAAGCGCGGCGACGGACCGCCCGGGAACATGGCAATCCAGGCGATGGATCGACGGCTAACAACCAACAACCAACAGCCAACAGCCAACAGCCAACAACCAATGAACGCAACCTGAGACATAAGCCGATCGTAACGGGGAGAGCCCCTGCTTGTTCTCCCTCTAATGTTGTCCAGTCGCTCAATGGGGTTGGCGGTTGGTTGTTGGCTGTTGATTGTTGGTTGTTGCCGTCTCCTTGTCGCTTCCCGCCTCGTCAGTCCCCGCTCTCCAGGTGTTTCTCGAACCACAGAAGGGCCAGCCGCGCCACCTCGGCGAGTGCCCCCGGCTCCTCGAAGAGGTGGGTGGCCCCGGGCACCAGGCGCATGGACTTCTCGGCGCCCAGGGCGTCGAAGGCGCGTCGGTTGAGTTCGACGACCTCCGGATCGCTCTCGCCGACGATGAGCAGCGTGGGCGCCCGGACCGCGGAGAGCGCCCCCTCGGCCAGATCCGGACGGCCGCCCCGCGAGACCACGGCGCGAACTGCATCGGGCCGCTCGGCGGCGGCCATCAGCGCGGCCGCGGCCCCGGTCGAGGCGCCGAAGAGACCGAGGCCGAGCCCCGCCAGGCGCGGCTGCGATCCGACCCAGTCGATGGCCCCGACCAGCCGCTCGGCGAGCAGCTCGATGTCGAAGCGATAGCGGCCGGAGTGGCGGTCGGCCATGTCCTCCTCGTAGGTGAGCAGGTCGAAGAGCAGCGTGGCCAGGCCCCCCTCGGCGAGCTCGCCGGCCACGAAGCGGTTCCGGGGGCTCATCCGGCTCGAGCCGCTGCCGTGGGCGAAGAGCACCAGCCCGCGCGCGCCGGCAGGCACGGTCAGGTCGCCCTGAAGCCTGGCGCCGCCGGCCGGCACCTCGGCCGGCCGCGACTCGGGAGGGTTCTCCGGTTCCGGGCTCATCCCGGCACGTCCTCCCTCCGGCCGGCGCGCAGGAGCAGCTCGTGGACCTCCGCGTCGGTGGTCTGGGTGAAGTCGAAGTACCATGCGCCCACCGCGAAGAATGGATCGGGAGCGGCCAGGCAGACCAGTTCGTCCGCGGACGCGGAGACCTTCTCGCAGGCCTCGGCCGAGCCCACCGGCACTGCGGCGATCACCCTGACGGGGCCCAGCGAGCGCGCCGCCGAAACCGCAGCGAGCATGGTCGCGCCGGTGGCCAGGCCGTCGTCGACGAGTATGACGGTCCGGCCGCGGACGTCGAACAGCGCGCGGCCGCCCCGCAGGTCGCGCTCGAGCCTTTCGAGCTCCCGGCGCTGGGCGGCGCTGGCCGCCTCGATGGCGCCCTCGTCGATGCCCGCCGAGCGCACGATGCCGTCGTTGAGAATGCGCACGCCGCCGGAGGCCACCGCGCCGAAGGCCAGTTCCTCCTGCCCCGGAACGCCGAGCTTGCGCACCACGAAGACGTCGAGCGGCGACTCGAGAAAGCGGGCCACCTCGTAGCCGACCGGCACGCCGCCCCTCGGCAGGGCCAGCACCGCCAGGTCCCGGCGGCCGGAGTATGCCGAGAGCGCCCTGGCCAGGTCCCGGCCGGCCTCGGCGCGGTCCAGAAATCGTCGCATACGCTGTCCTAACGCCCGCCGCACCGCAGGGCTTCCCGCAAAGCCGCGGCGGTCCGGCCCCGGCACGCGCGTTGCTTGCCGTCGCTCCGAAAGGAGTCGTCCATGGACTACGTCAATCTCGGCCGGTCGGGGCTGAAGGTCAGCCGCCTGTGTCTCGGGACCATGAATTTCGGAGCGGAGGCGACGCTGCTGGAGAGCCTCAAGATCATGAACCTGGCGGCAGACCGGGGCATCAACTTCGTCGACACCGCCAATGTCTACGGCAACAAGCCCTACGAGGGCTGGACCGAGCAGATCGTCGGGCGCTGGCTGGCCGACGGCGCGCACCGCGACCGGGTGGTGCTGGCCACCAAGTGCTACGGCCCGATCGGCCCCGGCGTCAACGAGCGCGGCCTCTCGGCCCTGAACATCAGGCGCTCGTGCGAGGCCAGCCTCCGGCGGCTGGGCACCGACCGCATCGATCTCTACCAGATGCACCACGTCGACCGCTCGGTGGGCTGGGAGGAGATCTGGCGGGCGATGGAGGACCTGGTCCGCGCCGGCAAGGTGCTCTACGTGGGCAGCTCCAACTTCGCCGGCTGGCACATCGCCGACGCCCAGGCGGCCGCCGAACGCGGGTGCTTCCCGGGGTTGGTCTCGGAGCAGACCAGGTACAGCCTGGCCTGCCGGACGCCGGAGCTCGAGGTGCTGCCCAGCTGCCGGCACCACGGTCTGGGCCTGCTGCCCTACAGCCCGCTCGAGGGCGGGATCCTGGGGGGAGTCCTCGGCGGCGGGGACCAGGGCGCGCGGCGCCGAAGCGAGCGCAGCCGGGAGAGGATCGGGCAGTTGCGCCCCCGGATCGAGCAGTACGAGGCCTTCTGTTCGGAGCTCGGCCACGAGCCCGCCCAGGTGGCGCTCGCGTGGCTCATGGCCGACCCGGCGGTAACCGCCCCGATCGTCGGGCCGCGCACCGACCGGCAGCTGGAGGCGCTGCTCGGCGCCGCGGAGGTCCGGCTCAACGAGGCCGCCCTGGCCAGGCTCGACGAGATCTGGCCGGGCCCCGGCGGCCCGGCGCCGGAGGCCTACGCGTGGTGAGCGAGGCGGGGGGGGGGGGGGGGGGTGGGGGGGGGGGGGGGGGGGGGGGTGGGGGGTGGGGGGGGGGTTTTGTTTTGTTTCTTTTTTTTTTTTTAATGATACGGCGACCACCGAGATCTACACTCTTT
>CALGYR010000016.1 GCA_937935355.1 uncultured bacterium
CGCCTCCATGGTCACCTGGCCTGGAGAACTGTCTCATGAAAAGTAGCCACGCCCAAATAGAAAGGGTGCCTGCCCTGTCACTTGCGTTCGGACCCTTCCTCTATCCGTGTTCATCTGTGTCCATCTGTGGCTGAAGAGCGCCGGATTTCCTGCCGCATCCGGCCTCCCCGCGTTTAGAATCTCCGTGGAGGGCCCCATGACCGACGGCGAACTGGCCAGGCGAGCGCAGGAGGGCGACCGGGAGGCGGCCGCGGAGCTCCTCGTCCGGCACCAGGATGCGCTGCGGGCCTACCTGTCGCGCCACCTCGCCTCGGTCCACGACGCCCACGACGTCCTCCAGGACACCTTCTTCGACGCGCTCAGCCACCTTCGCGAGTTCGACCCGGCGCGGCCCTTCGGGCCGTGGATCGGGGCCATCTGCCGCAACCGGATGCTCAACTTCCATCGCTCCGGCCGCGCCCGCGGCGGGGAGTGGCTCGCCCGCGTGGAGCAGGCCATCGAGGAGCGGCTTCCGACGGCCGGGGGGGCTCCGGCCGGGACGGAGGCCGGACCGGAGCCGCTGCGGGCGCTGCGCCAGTGCCTGGCCGAACTCCAGGAGAAGTCCCGGCAAATGATCCGGCTGCGCTACGAGGCGGGCGCCTCGGTGCAGGACCTGGCCGCGCGCTTCAACCTCACGGTCGGCAGCGTGACCAAGACCCTCTCCCGCCTGCGCTCCGGCCTCAAGGAATGCATGAGCCGGCGCCTGGAGGCGGCCTCGTGAGCGCGCCCGGGGATCTCCGCGAGCTGCTTGAGGCCTACTGGGAGGGCAGCCTCGACCGCGAGGGCGCCGAGCGCCTCGCGCGCGAGCTCGGCGCCGGCGGCGCGGCCGCCTCCGAGGCGCTCGAGGAGGTCGGCTTCGCCGGCCTCGTGCACCGGGCGGCCGATCCGGCCACGGGCGAGGAGTTGGTCCGCAAGTTCTTCCAGGGCATGGGCATCGACGTCGCGTCCGGTTCCAATGGAGCTGCGGCCGCCCCCGCGCCCTTGGTCGGGACACGGCGGCGCTCCCGACTTCTCTTCCTGGCCGCGGCGGCCGCGGCTGCTGCGGCGGTCCTGGCGGCCGCCTGGGCTTTGTGGCCGCATCGTCCGGGACGCGTCCGCGATGCCGGGTCCGCCGGAACCGTCGTCGACCACCGTGGCGACTCGCCCGTTCGCGTGGCGCCGGTCGAGCCGGGCGCGGCGGCCGCGAAGGCAGGCACGATCCTCTCCGGCGTCGTCGAGGTGCGCTCCGCGGGGGCCGGGGACTTCGCCGTTCTCCCGATCGGGGGCGGCCTCGTCCGCGGCGACGCGATCCGCGCCGCCTCCTCCGGGCCGGCCGAAATCGGCCTGGCCGGGGGCGTCCGCCTGCTCCTCGACGCCGGCGCCCAGGCGCTGGTCGTTGAGGACCAGGCGCTGCCCTGCGCCATTACGCTCGACCGCGGGCGGATCTACGCCGACGTCGAGAAGGGCTCGCCCTTCAGCGTGCTGACCTCCGGAGGCAGCGTGAAGTCTCTGGGCACGAAGTTCGCCGTCAGCCTGTCCTCCGCCGGCGCGGAGTCGGGCGCCGACGGGACCGCGCCCGCGGTGCCCGGCGAGGGCCTGGTGGTCAGCGTCGAGGAAGGCTCCGTGGAGGTCGCCACCGGCGGCGAGGTTTCGCTGGTGGAGTCGGGCTGCAGCCTGCTCGTCGCCCCGGGCTGCCGGGCGCGCCTCGAGCGGGGCGAGGGGTTGCAGCGCCGGCTCGGGTGGGTCGAGAAGTGGCGCGGGGCGCATCCGGGCAACGGGGCCGGGCGCGGGCGCGGGCACGGCGGCGGGCCGCGCCAGGGCGGCGCCAAGGGCCGGGGGGCTCACGGAAACAACGGCCGCTAGCTCCGGCGGGCGCCGGGCGCGGCTGCAGGCGGATGGACGAGATGCGGGCCTCGTGCGAGGACCCGGAGGAGAGAGGAGAAGGACGATGCGTTTCGGCATTCTGAGTCTGATGGCGGGCGGTCTGGTTCTGGCGCTGGGCCTGGCGGGCGGCAGCCTCCGGGCCGCGGAGGGGGGCGGCGGCAACGGGAAGAACGAGGTCGTCGACCGCAACCAGGACCCGCACGGCGCCCACGAGGGCGAGGTCCACAAGAATGGCACGGTCGACCAGGGCCATCACGGCGCGAAGAGCGAGGATAAGGGCAAGGAGAAGGATAAGGACAAGGACAAGGGCCAGGGCGAGGCCGGCGGCAACGGCAAGGGCAACGGCAAGTGCCAGGGCTGCGAGGGCGGCTGCAAGGACAAGGACGGCAACGCCTGCGACCCCGAAAACTGCGAGAAGTGCCGGAACCGCAACCGCGAGCGGGCCAAGAACGGCGAGGGCCAGGGCTGCGGCGCCGGGGAAAGCTGCGGCGCGGGCAACTGCGAGCAGAACCGCAATCGCGAGAGGAACCAGGAGGGCGAGGGCGGCCAGGGCCAGGGTGAGGATAAAGGCGGCAGCGAGGGCAAGGGCGCCGGCAAGGGTCATGGCGGAGGCAACGGCAAGGGTGGCGGCGGAGGCCGCGGCGGCAGGTAGCCGCGTACCAGAACCAAACATACGCGGGCGGTTCCAGTCAACCGGGCGGGGGCGGATGCCTCCGCCCGGTTGCTTGGAGGGCGTCGCCGCCCCGGATCTTCCAGTGCACGGCGGCAGGCCACTGCAACCGTGTCGGAGCAACCAACAGCGAACCTCAGAATGGCGAATTGCGCATGGCGAATTCATGGCGGCATCTGAACCAGGAACCAGGAACTCGAAACTCGGAACCGTTCGTCCCCCTTGACCCTCCCCGCCCGCAGGCTAGAATGGTCTCGGGGGGAAGGATCATGGTAATGGAAGAGACCATCAGCCGTCTCGTGCGCCAGTTCGCCGAGAGCCCCGCGGGCAGTCCGGGGCGCGACGAGGCCCGCGCCGGGCTCGTGGCCACGGCGCGGATCATCGTCGAGAGCCTGCTGGAGCTCGCCGGCGGTTCGGACCAGGAGCTGCGCTCCGCGGCGACGGCGGCGCTCGCCGACATCGTGATGAGCATCCACCAGGCGAGCTTCACCGCCCGGCAGATGGACGCCGGCGCCGGACAGGCGCTTCGGCGCTCGGCCGAGTCGGAGCGCTGCGTCGAGGGCGCACGGCTCTTCGGCGAGGTGGCCATCGAGCGCGGCCTGGCCCGCATGGAGGACGTCCTCCGAGCCCTCAACATCCAGAAGCGCGAGGTGCTCTCCGGCCTCCAGCCCCGGCTCATCGGCGAGATTCTGGTGGCCGAGGGCGCGCTGGCCCCCGACCAGGTCAAGACCGTGCTCATGGCCATCCGCGGGCGGCTCCTGAAGGGCATCGAGCAGCAGCTGGCGTCGGCGGAGAAGGACGAAGTCTAACGGGTTCCTGGTTCCTGGTTCCTGGTTGGGGCTTGGGCCGGGGCCGTTGACCAGGAACCAGGAACCAGGAACCAGGAACGACTTGAAATCCACCAGCAAGCGCGCCAGCCGTCGTGCCTCCCTCAGCCTGCCCGAGCTGCAGGCGGAGATCGCCAGGACGTTTCTGAAGCGCGACCGCCGGCGCGGGCTGATGGGCACCTTCGGCTGGTTCGTCGAGGAGGTCGGCGAGCTCTCCACCGCACTGCGCGAGGAGCGGCCAGGCTCGAAGGCCCAGGCCGCGGAGTTCGCCGACTGCCTGGCCTGGCTGGTGTCGCTCGCCAACCTCACCGGCGTGGACCTGGACGAGGCCGTGCGCCGCAAGTACGCCGGGGGATGCTCGCGCTGCCGCCGCCAGCCGTGCCAGTGCCGATCGAAGAAGTGACGGGCTGGAGGCACTAAGGGACTAAGGCACTAAGGCACTGAGAACGGATTCGGGGTGATAGCCGGTTGGCTCAAGACGTCTTCGATGGTGTGATCCGATGATCGTAGCATTCCTTACCCGTCTGCTCGCCCTGCTCAGGGGTCCCTTAGTGACTCTGTGCCTCTGTGCCTCAGTGCCTTTGATCGTTCCCGGTTGCGCTCCGCGTGGCGATACCCCCCAGCCATACGCCGTGGGGCTGGCCCGGGCCGAGGGTCGGGCCGGGGCGCGGCTCGTCGTGAGGCCCGGCACGGTGGTGATCCTCGACGGGCGGGAGTCAGGTTTCGCCGGTGGACCGGAGATCGCTGGCGCTGGCGCGGGCCGCATGGTCTGGCACTGGCGCCAGCTGAGCGGCCCGAAGGCGCCCATGACCCGCGCGGACCTCGCGAGCGTGGAGTGCCGGCCGGTCGCCGAGGGGCTCTGCATCTTCGAGCTGACCGTGTCCTCCGGATCGCGCCGGAGCCTGCCGGTCCTCGTGGAGGTCGAGGTGCGCCGCGACGCTCCGGGGCCGGCCGAATCCGGAGCGGGGACCGTCGCGGACCACGGCGGGGACGGAACCCGGCCGGTCCGCCGGAACTCCGGGCCCACGACCGAGTTCGCGCTTCTCGAGAGCGACCTCGGCGAGCTGGTCCGCGTCTTCGCGGCCAGGACCGGGATCACCCTGCGGGTCGACCCCGGGTGGCTCCGGCCCGAGGACTTCGGCCGGCGGCCGCTGACCTTCATGGCCCGGGACGTGCCCCCCGGCGTGGCCCTGGAGCTCGCCGCGCGGCTGGCCGGGGCGGACTTCATCCGCGACGGCAAGGACTCGGCGGTGCTCACCGCCGGCTATGGCTGGCTGCGGAGCGCCCGGCAGGAAGCGCGCTTCTACCCGGCGCCCGCCGGGCTGGTCCCGGCCGGCGGCGACGCGGCCGGGCTCAAGGAGCTGCTCCGCGAGAGCTGCCGCGCGGCGATCTTTGCCTGCCCGGACTCGTCCGTCGAATGGCAGCCCGGCCTGGCCGGCGTCAACGTGGTCGGCCCCTCGTCGCTCCACCGCCGGGTCCGCGAGACGCTCGAGGCGCTCTCCCGGGTCGAGGCCGCCCCGCCGGAGGCGCCGGCCCCGACCGACGACGAGAAGCTGCGCGACGCGGTGCTGGCCGCGCCGGTCCGTCTGCGGCTGGTCGATGCCGAGCTCTCTCGCGCGGCGCTCGAACTCGGCTGGGCGCTGGGCGTACCGGTGGCCTGGGAGGCGCCTGCCGCCGGCGCGGGCGAGAGTGCGCCCGAACCGCGGGTCTCCTTCGACGGCCGCGGCCGGCCGGTGGCGGAGGTACTGGCCGGGATCGAAAGACAGGCCGGCTTCAAGGGCCACTCCTGGGTGGCCGGCGGCGCGCTCTGGCTGTACCGAAAGGAGCCGCGCGCGGGCAGCGCCGAGAGCGCCTGGAGCCGCGCGGCCGTCCGGGCCTATCCGGGCAAGTGGCTCGAGCGGCGCGGCGTCCTGCCCGGGGCCTTCATCCTCGCGGCGAGGAAGCGCGTCCGCCCGGAGACCTGGACGGACCAGGCGACGCTCATCGCCTACTACCGGGACTCCAACCGGATCCTGGTCATCAACACGCCCGAGGTGCAGGACGAGATCGTCAGGCTGATGCACGAACTGACTCGGAAGGCCGCGAAATAGACCCGTCACCGCAGAGACGCCGAGGCGCAGAGGACGGCACGATGTGTCGGTCCGGTTGCCTTCGGCCTGTCCGTCTTCCGCAAGACCCAAGACCGACAGCCGGCCGTTCTCTGTGCCTCAGCGGCTCGGCGGTGAAGCCGGCTTGCTCTCGGCCGGCTTCTTGGGCAGCTGATCCCAGTAGGCCTTCTCCCGGGCGTAGAGTTCGTCGGTCTTGGCGCCGCCGTCCTTCAGGGCGATGCAGATGACGAACTTGCGCGGGCAGGAGTCGTCCCGCTGGCGCCACCCGAAGAAGCGGTAAAGGGTGGTCTCCTTCTCGATCGTCGAGCCGTCGCTCATCCGGCCGAGCTCGCCGACGTAGGTCCGCAGCGCCCGGCCCTCTGCCTCCCCGGCGAAGTCCTCGATCAGGTCGACGGGGGCCGTGGCCTCCCCGGCTTCGCGGTAGGAGGCGATCACCAAGGCCGTCAAACGGTCGCGCTCGAGGAGAATGTCCACCCAGGCCGTGGGGTACAGGTTCTTGTTGTTCTTGGGGGTGATGAAGACGTTGGTGGTCAACGCGAATTGCCAGTCGCTGCCGACCCGGTCGGGCAACTCGCCCTTGAGCCGGTGCCGGCCCATCCAGCCCTCGACGATCGAGCGGGCGTCGGTGGGCTTGGGCGGGGGCGTGCGAAGCTGATTGATCTTCCACCAGACGACGTAGCCCACGCCGCCCAGCAGGGCGAGGATCACGATGACGGTGACGGCCCCGCCGGCCCCTCCGCCGCTGCGCGATTTACGGGCGTAAGCCATGGCTGTCTCCTTGCAGAGCCCTGCCGCAGGAAGGGCAGGGCGCGCCGCCGGCCGGGTCGAAGAACGTCCCGCAGCCCGGGCAGGGGACGCGTGCGGCGGCCCGCCGACGGACCAGCTTCGCGCCCAGGACGAGCCCCAGGGCCACGATCGCCGCCAGGGCCAGGGCCAGGCCCGACCACAGGCCCATCGACAGGCGCTCGCCGGTCGAGAGGTGATCGTGCCCACAGGTGTCGTCGTGGACGTGGACCTCGGCCAGGGGCCGGGGGGACGGCGCGGACCAGGGGAACGGGCCGTTCACCGCCGTCAGTCCCCGAAGAGCTTCCGGAGCTTCTCGCGCGCCGCGGCCGAGCGCGCCTTCTCGTCGTCGGCTCCGCCCGCGCCGCGGTCCGCGAAGAGGAAGTACTCGCAGGTGTTGCGCTTGTCCTTCTCGCGGACGTGCTCGGCCTGCGGCTCGCGGCAGTCGTGGTGCGCGCCCGGCGAGTAGAACTTGCAGTTCAGGCAACAGTGCAGCCACCCGGCGCACTTGGGGCACTCGGCCGAGAAGCCGGGCGAGCCCTTGTCGGTCCACTCGGTGCCGCAGGAGTGACAGGACTTCATGGCCGCTTCTCCGCCCGCGTTCCGCGGGGCTTGATCAGCCCCAGGGCCAGGCCGTCCCTGGTCCGGTTGATGGCCACCGTCACGGCCCGCGGGCCGGCCGGCAGCGCCCCCGGCGATGCCTCCAGCTTCCCGGCCTCGGCCATCTTTTCCAGGGCCTTTTCGGGGTCTCCGGCCAGGCGCAGGCCGTAGCCCACGAAGAGGGCGAGCAGGGCGTCGCGAGGCTCGGCGGCGGCAGCGCGACGGAGCCAGTCCAGGGCCGCTTCCGGGCGGCCGGCGGAGAGCTCGACCAGCGCACGGCGCAGCAGCAGGCCTCCGTCGGCCGGCGAGCCGGCCAGGGCCTTGTCGAGGGCCGAGGCCAGCGGCCCGGCCAGCGGCATCTCCCATCCGAGCTGTCCGGGAGCCTCGAAGAGCACCGAGAGGTGAATGGCCTCATCGCTCACCCGGCGCGAGACGGCCAGGGCGTCGCGGTAGCAGCCCCGGGCCCGGTCCGCCCGGCCGGCGAGCAGTTCGGCGTCGCCCTGCTCGAGACAGAGGGCGGCCTTGAGCGGGTAAAGCTCCCGCGCCTCGGCGAAGACCGCGGCGGCCTCGGCCGCGCGGCCCTCGAGGAGCAGCCAGTGACCCAACACCCGCCGCGGCGAGGTGCGCCCGGGGGCCAGCGCCACGGCCCTGCGCAACTCGTCCTCGGAGCAGGCGCGGAGCCCGGCGGCGAGCTCCTTGTCGGTCGTGGTATGGCGCACGACGTTGAGGGCCTGGGCCAGCCGCACGCGCAGGTAGTAGTTCGATGGGTCGGCGGCGACCGCGCTTTCGAACCGGCCGGCGATCCAATCGGCGCGCTCGAGCGGGGTGGCCTTCTCGGGCGGCCGTTCGCGCAGAGCCGCGATGGCCCCGCCCAGCCGGTACTGGCGCGAGCCGGTCCACAAGGCCGCGGCGGTCAGAAGCGCGACGGCCGCGCCCATGGCCGCCGCGCGCCGGCCGTCGAGGCGCAGCGCCCGGGCGCCGGGCCCGGCCAGGGCCAGCGCCGCGAGGAAGAGCGCCGTGCCGGCGAGCCCCTTGGTGTTCATGTCCATGTCCACGGAAGCGTGGACCAGGAACATGGCCAGCGCCGCGGCCGCGCCGAGCACCAGCCAGCGCTCCAAGGCCGGTGCGGATTCCGCGCCCCCGTCGCCGGTCCGGAGCACCGGCCAGGCCGCGAGGGCGAAGGCCGCCGCCCAGATCAACGGGAAGTCGAGCGCGCGTATGGTCGCTAGGGCCAGGGCCTTGTCCCTGAAGGGAGCGCCCTGGTCCACGGCGGCCAGGAACTGGCCGATGTCCTCCTCGCCGAACTTGAGCCACCCGAAGGCGGCCATGGCCAGGACACCGACGAGGAGCACCACCAGCGCGTGCTCGCCGCTCTTTCCAGGCTGTCCCGCCGGCTGCCCCGCCCCAGAAGGCGGCAGGACGCCGGACCCGGACGAGCGGCGCCAGAGCCGCCAGAGGAGGAACGCCCAGAAGCCGGCGAATAGCGCCAGCCCCAGGAAGCCGTCCTCGGCGGCGGTCTCGAGCCAGGCGCAGTGCGCCGACTGACTCTCCTCGGCGAGCGGGCCCTTCAAGGCCGGGAAGTGCGCACCGAAGGTGCCGGGACCCAGGCCGAACGCCGGGTGCTCGCCGGCCATGGTCGCGGCCGCGCTCCAGTAGCCCTCGCGCACCTCGACCGAGGCGGCCAGCCCCGCGCGGCCAGGGAGATTCGGTGCGAACCGGTAGGCCGCCCCGGCCGCGAGCGCCAGGGCCAAAGCCGCGCCTCCGGCCAGGCGCAGCCGTCGCCGGACGCGCTCGCTCGCTCCCGGCGGCGCTATCAGCAGCATCCCGGCGACCGCGCCGCCGGCGGCCAGCCACGCGCCCTTCGAGCCGGTGAGCTTGAACGCCCAGGCGAAGAGCGCCGCGACGGGCAGCGCGGCCGCAGTCAGCGCAGCCAGTCCGCCGCCCTTTCCGCCGTCGCGACGCGTCAGCGCCGCGGCCAGGCAGCCCGCGAGGAGTCCCGCCCCGGCGAGCGCGGCCATGCCCAGCCAGGCGGCCAGCAGGTTGGGGCTGAGGAACCCGTTCATGGGCTCGCTGGAGAAGACCCGCGAGAGCGCCACCGGCGAGTCGATGCTCAGATCCGTAATGGGCCTGCCGGACCGGACGTCGGCGTGGATGGCCGGCAGCGTGACCTTGGCCTGCCATATCGTCCGGACCGACTCGAGGACCAGGCCCGCGACCACCGCGGCGAAGAGGAATCGGCGCGCGGGGCCCTTGTCCGCAGAAGCGACGAGCACGATGACGAAGAGCGCCAGGTGGCCGGTCCACATGAACGCGTGGTTGCCGGCCTCGAAGGGATGGTTGCCGGCCGCCCCGCGCAGCGCGACGAAGACCGTCCAGACGGCCAGCGCCGCGGCCGTCGCCGGCTCGGGCAGCACCGCCCGGCGCTCCGCCGCGATCCGGGCCGCGGCCAGCAGCCCGAGGATGGCCACGAGCCACAGGAAGAAGCCCTCGCCGACGATGTCGTAGGGCTGGAAGCCGCCCGGGCTGCCGGTCACCGGCACGTAGGCGTCCTCGAGCCGCATCACCGGCACGAGGACCGCGAGCGCGGCCAGGATCATGAGCTCGCCGAGCCCCAGCGCGCGGGCCAGCTCCTGGCGAACGGAGGTTGCGCCCGTCGCGGCAGGACCAGGAGCGCTTCTATCGGAGCGCATCTGCGGCTTCACTTCGGCTGGTCGTCCCGGCGCCGCCCCAGGCCCTCGAGGATGGCCACGACCGCGAGGATCGCGGCCGCCTGGGCCAGCACCAGCACGCCCAGGTGGGCCGGCAGGTGCTTGAGGAAGAGCGCGCCCAGCCCGCAGGCCAGGGTCATGAGCCAGCTGGCCAGTACCGCCTGGCGGACCGACAGGCCCAGGCCCTGCAGGCGATGGGAGAGGTGCGAGCGGTCGCCGACCCATAGCGGCCGGCGCTCGCGCATCCGGATCCACAGGACGCTGCCCGTGTCGAAGATGGGCACGGCCAGGGTCAGCAGCGGCACGCCCAGGGCCAGCATGGCCGGCGAGGAATCGCCCGGCCGCGAGAAGGTGGCCTCGGCGGTCAGGGCGCTCAGGGTGAAGCCCAGCCAATAGGCCCCGGAGTCGCCCATGTAGAGCCTGGCCGGGCAGAAGTTGTGGACGATGAAGCCGGCAGCCGCGCCGGAGAGCACGGCGAGCACCAGCGCCAGGACCGGCTGGCCGGTGAAGGTCCCGACCATCGCGAAGATGAAGGCGGCGATGGCCGCCGTGCCGGCCGAGAGCCCGTCGGTGTTGTCGAGCAGGTTGAAGGCGTTGGTGATACCCACCACCCAGAGCACGGTGAGCGCCACCGACGCGTAGTAGCTGGGGATGAAGGCGGTCACGCGCACGCCGCCCCAGACCAGGAGCAGCGCCGCGCCGATCTGGATCATGAACTTGGCGAGCGGCGGGATGCGCCAGGCCTCGTCGGCCAGGCCCATCAGGAAGACCAGGAGGGCGCCGGCGGCGATCACCGCGTAACGCCGCGTCTGCCCGTCGTCCATCAGGTCGAGCCGCGGCAGGAAGTCCTCGACGACGTCGAGATGTCCGCCGGCGACCGCGCGGCCCACGATCCAGAGCACGGCCAGGGCCAGGCCGAAGCCCAGGAACAGGGCCGGACCGCCCCCGTAGGGCACGGGCGGCCGGCCCTGCTTGCGCACGAGGTCCGGCACGTCGAGGAACTTCAGCCGCCGCGAGACCGGCCGCGCCGCGGCCCCCAGCAGCGCCGAGAGCGCGAAGGCCAGCAGGAAGGCGGCTATCAGCGCTATGCCCACGAAGAGCCTCTTCTGAGAGATGCCTCGGACCGGAGTTCCCGCAGCCCGCCTCGGCGGGCCTCTCGATTGGATTCTAGGACTCCGCGGCGGGGGACGCAAGTGCGCGGCGCCGCCCCGGGTCACTCGGCGAGCCGCCAGCCGCTTCGAGATGCGTCCTGTCGCCCATGCGTTCGCGCCTTGACACCCCCGGCCAGCCGCATACTCTGGGGGCGGTTCGGGAGTCAGAGGACGACGGCAGTGCGCGTTACTCCGATCGGCAAGGCGCGAAGGATTCTGGCGGCGCTGGCCGCCGCCTGCCACCTTCTGGTCTTCTCGGCCGCTCCCCTGCTACACACCTGCGATCGCGCGCCGCTCCCGGAGCGGAGCGCGGCTTCCCTAGCCGGTCCCCTCGGGACGCTCTGCGCCTGCCCGACCCCCGGTCAGAGTTGCCCCTGCCGGCTGATCGGCTCTGGCCGGACGACGAGCCGCGTCGCCATGCCGGCGACCCACAGGGACGGCGGCGTTCCCGCGGTGACCGCCGCCGGCGACCTGGAGGCCGGCGGCGAGTGTCTCGCCTGTCGCTATCTGTCGGGCAACCAATCGGGCTCGCCGCTCGATGCCGCGCCGGTCTGCGGGCCGGTCGATTCCGGCGAACCCTGCACGGTGATCGCAGCCGGCATTCCTATTCAGCCGGCCCTCTTCGATCAGCCCGCCCGGGCGCCTCCCACCGCATCCTGACAGCAGCCAGCCGCGGACGATCCGGTTGAGCCGGTGCGCGCCCTGACGCGCGCCCGCCCGATCCGACGAGGCGCCGCGGCTGCGGAGAGCGCCGGATTCACCGCGCGACGCAAAGGGCATCCCATGATCGTTCGAGTCGAAGGCTTGACGCTGAAGTACCGCAACGCGCTGGAGTCCTTCACGGTGCTGGACATCCCCGAATGGCGCCTGGCCCGCGGGGAGCAGGCCGCCATCTCGGGGCCGTCGGGCTCCGGCAAATCCACGTTCATGAACGCGCTGGCCGGGCTGCTCCTGCCGGCCGGCGGGCGGGTCGAGGTCTGCGGACAGGACCTCGCGCGCCTGGGCGAGGCCGAGCGCGATCGCTTTCGCGCGCGGCACGTCGGCTACATCTTCCAGACCTTCAACCTGCTCCAGGGCTACACGGCGCTCGAGAACGTGCTCCTGGGCGCGACCTTCTCGCACCGCAAGGTCGACCGCGGCCGCGTGCGCTCACTGCTCGAGCGGGTGGGGCTCGCCCACCGACTGCATCACTTCCCCTCGCAGATGTCGATCGGCGAGCAGCAGCGGGTGGCCATCGCCCGGGCGCTGGCGAAGCGCCCCGAGCTGATCCTGGCCGACGAGCCCACCGGCTCGCTCGACCCGCGCCACACCGCGGAGATCGTCGGGCTGCTGCAGGACGCCTGCCGCGACGAGGGCTGCTCGCTGGCGGTGGTCAGCCATGAGGCCGCGGTCGTCGGGGCCTTCGCGCGCCGCGATGACTTCATGAAGCTCAACCGGGCCTTCGCGCCGTCGCCCGTGCCGGTACCGGCCGCCGCGACGGCTGGGACCGCCGCGGAGGCGCGGCCATGAGCTTCTGGCGGATCGTCGCGAAGAGCCTGCGGCAGCACTGGCTCTCCACGGGGCTGGCCGCCCTGAGCATCGCGCTGGGTGCCGCGCTCCTCGTCTCGGTGGCGTCGCTCCGGGAGCAGACCCACCGCAACTTCACCCAGGAGGGCCTGGGCGTCGACGCGGTGCTCGGGCCCAAGGGCTCGCCGCTGCAGATCGTCCTCAACGCCATGTACCACTTGGAGGAGATGCCCGGGAAGATCAAGTGGACCTACTACCGGATGGTGCTCGAACAGCCCATCGTCGAGGGCGGCATCCCCTTCGTCACCGGCCACTCCTACGCCGGGTTCCGGGTCAACGCCATCGACGGACGGTTCTTCACCGAATTCGAATACGCGCCGGGCGAACGCTTCTCTTTCCGGCCGGAGGACGGCGGCCGGGGGCGGGCCTTCGCGGCGGACGACGAGGCCGTGGCCGGCTCCGAGGTGGCCCGGGCGCTGCACCTGGAGCTCGGCCAGACCTTCAACCCGGTCTGCGGGGTCAACGCCGGCGACCCGGTGCACGTCAACGACCGCATCCGCTTCGTGGGCGTGATGGCCCCGACCGGCACGCCCCACGACCGGGCCATATACATCCCGCTCATGGCCTTCTACACGCTCGGCGGCCACGGGCAGGACGTCCGGGCCATGGCCGCCGACGAGGAGCACCGCGAGATCAGCGGCGCCTACCTGCGCATCAGGCGCATCCGCGGCGGGGCGGTGCACCCGGGACTGCAGGGGCTGCAGTACGACGTCAACCAGTCGAGCGCCGCGCAACTGGTCATCCCCGCCGAGGTGCTGCCGCGCCTCTTCAACGTGATCGGCTGGGTGGACACGGTGCTCATGTCCATCGGCGCGCTGGTGACGATGCTGGCCCTGCTCTTCCTCTTCGTGGCCCTGATCTCGGCGCTGCGCGAGAGGAAGCGGGACCTGGCGCTCTTCCGCTGCCTGGGCGCCACGCGGCGGACGGTCTTCGGCCTGGTGCTCTGCGAGGCGGCCTTCATTTCGATGCTGGGCGCCGTCCTGGGGCAGGTGCTCGGCCACGGCATCGTGGCCGCCGGCTGCCACTT
This sequence comes from uncultured bacterium, assembly GCA_937935355.1. Classification (GTDB taxonomy): domain Bacteria; phylum Planctomycetota; class SZUA-567; order JAKLDR01; family JAKLDR01; genus JAKLDR01. Next base: position 13,343 of record CALGYR010000016.1, read on the forward strand.
CATCAAGGTCGAGACCGGGCTGCGCTTCACGGCCGCCTACGTTTCGCAGGCCGACTGCCTGATGCTGCCGGCGGCGCTGGCGCTGGGACTGCTCGCCGGGCTGATGCCGGCCGTCCAGGCCTACCGTCTGGGCGTGCTCGGCAACCTGACACCGGTCTCGTGAGAGAATGGATCGAGGAAAGGAGAACGACATGCCCAGAATCATCAGTCGCGCCCTGGCGGCAGGCATCGCGGCGGCTTTGGCGCTTGCGTGGGGCTGCGGCCGCGACGAGGCCGCCGGCCAGCACGGACACGAACATGCTGACGGTCACGAGCACGGCCACCACAAGGCCGCCCACGGCGGCTGCCTGAACGCCATCGGCGCGTGCGAGACCGGCCATGCCGAGGTGGCTCTCGAGGACGGCCTGCTCCGGCTCTGGTTCGTCGGCGGCGGCAACGACACCGCCAAGGCCGTGCGCGTCCCCGACGGGAAGATCGCCCTGAGCGTCACCCTCGAGGGCGAGAAGGAGCCCCGGGCGCTCGTGCTCGAGGCCCGGCCCAGCGCGCTCCTCGAGGAGAAGGCCGGCGACTGCTCCTGTTTCGAGGCCCGGGCCGACTGGCTCACGGGCGTCAGGGGCTTCAAGGCCCGGGGCGAGGTCGACTTCAAGGGCCGCAAGGAGGCGCTGGTCATCGACTACCCTCACGGCTACGACCCGGACCACGGCGAGGCCGGGAAGGAGCACGGGCATGGGCAGGGACGCTAGACAGCCGGACGGAACATTCAACATCATGAAACGCTCGCCATGCAACGCTCAACTGCGGAACGCGGCGCGGGTCGCGCCGCGCGCTCTTCTGCATGTTGCATGTTGGGTGTTGAGCGTTGCATGTTCATCCGTTTCGGGAGAGCCCTGTCGTGTCTACTGAAGGCGCGCCCGTCTTGGTCCGGGGCAGCTGGCGGCTGCTGGCCTTCGGGCTGCCGGCGCTGCTGGCCGTCTTCGCGGCCAACCATCTGGTCCATCGCATCCGGCAGAAGCGGGTCGCGGCCGCCGCGGAAGCCGGCGCCCCGGTGATCCGCTCGGAGGGAGGGCTCCCCGGCCACAGCCAGATCGGCATCGACGAGAGCTCCCTGGGGCGCTCGGGTGAAGTCCCGTTCCTGCGCTTCGCGATGCTCGGGCAGTGGGAGTTCGATCCGAGGAGTCCGGCGGCGGCGCCGTGCCCCGAGGATGTCCGGGCGCTCGACGGCCGGGAGGCCCGCTGCGTCGGCTTCATGTACCCGCTCGAGGCCGGGACCAGGCTCAGCCACTTCTGCCTGCTCCGGACCACGCAGACGTGCTGTTACGGGCCGCGGCCGCAGTACAACCAATACCTGCTCGTCGAGCTCGAGGAGCCGGTGAAGTTCGAACGCCTGGCGCCGGTGGCGGTGACCGGGCGCTTCTTCGTGGACCCGCGGCCGGACGAGGGCTACATCTACCGGATGGAGGGCACCGCGGTGCTCTCGGCCGCCGGGGACGAGCCCGGGGTCGACGGCGCGGGCGCGGCCAAGAAGCTGGGGCTGCCGCTCTTCGACTTCGCGCAGCTCGCCGCGGCCAAGGGCGCGGCGAATACAGCGGCGTTGCCCGCCGGGCTCCGCGCGCTCGCCGGCCGGCGGGTGGTCGTCGAGGGCTACATGCTCGACCGCCGGGAAGGGCCGGCGCCTGCCGTGGTCCTCGCCCGCGACTGGTGGGACGGCAAGGCGCAGGGCAGGACGCCCACCGTCTACAGCGCGGTCAAGGTCCGGCTGCGCCCCGGCGCCGGACTGCCCCCCGGCTGGAAGCAGAAGGGCGTCTTCGCCGGGACGCTGCGAGTCACGCCCGACGGGGCCGACCGGCTCACCGAGGGAGTGGTCAGTCTCGATGACGCGGTCCGGGCCGACGCCGCGCAGCCGGCAAGCTTGGAAGCCGGGCCGATACTCTCACCGCCCGTCGAGCTCTTCATGCTGGCCCTTTTCGTCCTGGTGGCGGCGCGTCGCGCGCTGCCGGGGCACGCGCGTCCGGCGATCGCCGGCGAAGGAGAAGCAAAATGACCACGAAGAGAGCGCTCTTCTGGGGTGGCATCGGCCTGCTGCTGGCGGTCTGGTCGGGCCTGGTCCTATGGCCGGAGAAGGCCCCGTCCAGGCCCGCCTCGTCGGAGCCATCGGAGGCATCGGAGCCCGGGCGCAAGCCTCCCCGGACGCAGTCGGCGCCTCCGGTTCCGGAGGGGACTCCGGCCGCCGCCGGCCCCGCCTCCCCGGACGTTCCCGCGAATGAGCCGGGCCCGGACGAGGCTCCGGCGCAGCCCGGCAAGCCCGAGCCGGGGATCGCGGCCCGGGTCAACGGCGAGCCCATCTATGGCGCCGACGTCGCCGCGGGCATCGACCGGGAGCGGTACGGACTGATGATGCAGGACGCCCGGCGGACCAGGCTCGACCGCCTGATCTCCCTGGTCGGGACCCGGCAGTACCTCCGGGCCGCCAAGGTCGAGGTGCCGGCCGCGGAGGTGGCCGCCCAGGTCGAGGAGCTCAAGCGCAATCCGCCCGCGGCCGGCTGCAGCTGCTGCCGCTATGGCTCGCTGCAGGAGTTCCTCAGCGCCAACCTCATGACCATGAAGGACCTGGAGGTCGCCATCGGCAACAACATCGGCATGGAGCGGCATGGCGACGCCCTGTGGAACGAGGCCTATCCCCCCGGCGGGAAGCGCGACGACCTTCTGGCCCGCGAACGCGCGCGCATCGGGAGGGAGTACGTGGTCTTCTCGCACGTCTTCTTCAACACCGTCCAGCAGCCGGACTTCCAGGCCGACCCGGACACGGTCCGCGCCGAAGCCGGACGCAAGGCCGCGACGGCCTGGAAACGGCTGCAAAAGGGCGAGGACTTCGCGGGCGTCGCCCGGGAGGTCTCGGAGGACGCCTTCAGCAAGCCCAAGGGCGGCAGCCTGGGCTGCATGCCGGCCGACGCCTTCGGCGCGAGCGTCGAGGAGGTTCTGCGGAAGCTCAAGCCCGGAGAGGTCGCCCGGCCGGTCGAGAGCCCCTGGGGCTGGCACGTCCTGCGCCGGGACGCCATGAGCGACCAGGACGTCCTCGAGGCACTGCAGACCGAGTTCCGGAACAAGAGGCTCCAGGAGGTCTGCGAGTCCATCGAGAAGAGCGCCAAAGTGGAGCGCTTCGACGGGGTCGGACAGTGACGGACGGGCGTCCCGTCAGGGATGCTCTGGGCGGCTGGGGAGCGCTTGCGGGCTACAGCGGCAGCGCCTTTCTGAGCCGGTCGGCGGCCTCCCCGCACTCGCGGCAGTTGGTCGCGCAGATCCGGCAGTGCTCGTGGTGCCTTGCGTGCCGCTCGCACTCCTCGCCGCAACTCTTCGCCGCCGCCTGGCAGGCCTCGAGTTGGCGGCCGACCACACTCCAGTCGGGACCGGCCTGGCGCGAGAGCACGTCGGCGGTCGCGCCGCAGATGTCCGCGCAGTCCAGGTTCAGCCGGATGCAGCGGACGAGCTCGGCGCGGCGCTCCTCGGCCAGGCAGGCGTCGGCGCAGGCCGTGCAGGCCTGGGCGCAGTGGTCGATGGCGTGGATGCCGGCGGCGAGCATCGCTTTGTCGACGGCCGGCTTCAGGGGATGGGCCGAGAGCATTTCCTCGATGTGGTGCCCGACCCGGCCGGCCTCCCCGCCGGCGCCTCCCTCCATGCCGTGTTCGTGGTGAGCCATGTGCGACACCTCCCCTTTCCGGCACTGCCCATACGTTCACGAGAAGAACGCACGAGGCTGCCCGGACGATTCCCGGGGCGGAGGCTATAATGATGCCGGAATGGCGATGAACGCAGAGTCGAGAGGCGGCCGGCAATGAGCCGCCCCAGCCCCCGGCCCTCTCCGGAGCCCCCCGAGGCCGTCAACACCGGCGCGATCCTCGACAGCATCTCCGACGGGGTCTTCACCGTGGACCGCCGTTGGCGCGTCACCTCGTTCAATCGCGCGGCGGAGCGGATCACCGGAGTGCGCCGCGAAGAGGCGCTGGGCAGGCCGTGCTGCGAGGTCTTCCGGGCGAGCATCTGCGAGAGCCGCTGCGCGCTCCGGAGGACGCTCGAGACCGGCCGGCCGGTCGTGGGCCGGTCGGTGACGATCCTCGCCGCCGACGGGCGCGAGGTGCCCATCAGCATCAGCACGGCGCTCTTGCGCGACGGCTCCGGGAAGGTGGTCGGCGGGGCCGAGACCTTCCGCGACATGTCGGCCATCGAGGAGCTCCGGCGCGAGCTCCGCGGCGAGCAGGGCCTGCTCGACATGGTCGCGCACAGCCACCGGATGAAGGAGCTGCTGGCCGTCCTCCCCCGCATCGCCGAGAGCGGCTCCACCTGCCTCATAGACGGCGAGAGCGGCACGGGCAAGGAGCTCGTAGCCCGGGCGCTCCACGAGCTCAGCGCGCGCCGCAAGAAGCCCTTCGTCGCGGTCAACTGCGCGGCGCTGCCCGACGCGCTACTCGAGAGCGAGCTCTTCGGCCACAAGGCCGGGGCCTTCACCGACGCGAGGCGCGACCGCGTCGGGCGCTTCGCCGCCGCCGAGGGCGGGACCGTCTTCCTCGACGAGATCGGCGACGTCTCGCCGGCCATGCAAGCCAGGCTCCTGCGGGTGCTGCAGGAGCGCGAGTACGAGCCGCTGGGCTCCTCGAAGACGGTGAAGACCGACGTGCGGGTCGTCGCCGCCACCAACCGGAACCTCGACGAGCTGGTCGCCGCCGGGCGCTTCCGCCAGGACCTCTACTACCGGATCGCGGTCGTGCGCGTCAAAGTGCCGCCGCTCCGCGAGCGGATGGAGGACGTGCCGCCCTTGGTCGAGCACTTCGTCCGCAAGCTCAACCTCCGCACCGGCCGCGACGTGGCCGGCGTCGACCGGCAGGCGCTGGCCCTCCTCATGCGCCACGACTGGCCGGGCAACGTCAGGGAGCTCGAGAACGCGGTGGAACACGCCTTCGCGCTCGCGCCGGGGGCTCTGATAGGGGCGGAGCATCTGCCGGAGAAACTGCGGGGGCAAACGGAAGTTGCCAGTTGTCAGTTGCCGGTTGCCAGTCCAGAGGCTGGAACTCCAACCAGGAACTTTACCCGCCGAAGCCTTGGCGAAGGCGGGCAGGAACCAGGAACTACGCTTGAGGAGATCGAAGCCCAGGCCATCCGGGCTGCCCTCGAGCGCCACGGCGGCCGGCGCGGCGACGCGGCCCGGGAGTTGGGGATCGATCCGAGCACGTTGTGGAGGAAGATGAGGCGGGCGGAGCGGGGCGGAGACTATCCTTGAAAATCCTCAGTTGACCTGAGGATTTTCAAGGATAGCTGGGCCACTCACGCCGGCGCCGAACTCGACCTCTTCCTGCTCAAGGACGGGAAGCGGCTGGGGTTCGAGTGCAAGTTCACCGACGCGCCGCAGCTGACCAAGTCGATGCGCGCGGCCCTGGAAGACCTTTCGCTCGACAGGCTCTGGGTCGTTTACCCCGGTGAGAAGACGTACCGGCTCCACGAGCGGGTCGAGGCGATCCCGTTGGGGCAGGTGGCCGCGCTGGGGGGCGGCGGAGCGTAGGCCCGGGCGGCGGCGCTACAGTTCCTGGTTCCGAGTTTCGGGGGCGGGACGGAGGACACCGGGTTTTTCGAAACGACATCAACCTGACATATGGCTCAGTCCTTGAACTCCTCGAAGAACTTATCGTCAACGTCGAACGTCGTGCGTGGCGCAAGCCCCAGTTCCAGCTTCTCGAACATCTCCACGAGCTTCTCCCCGTCCACAAGCTCGACGGGAGGAGCGCCGTCTCGACGCGCTTCCCGCCTCGCGTCCTGGGTGAATGTCCCGGTGGTGAGGATGATGCCCTTATCGGCTCGACCCAGCATGGCTCCGCGAAAGTCGCGGACCACCGGAGCACCGACACTGTCTTTGTAGCGTTTGCACTGGAACAGCACTTTGAAAGTTACGAACGGGTTGACCTCCAGAAGCCCTTCGCCGTCGATGCCGCTGTCCCCGGATCGCCCGGTCACCAGCACCTGCTGAAAACCGGCTTCCCGCAGAAGTCGCTGAGAAAGCCGCTCGAATCCGGCGGGAGGCAACGCCATGATGGTGGCAAGAAGCCGGCTACGGTAGTCGCCTGGCTCAGACGCGTCGGGGGCCTCTGAGCCCACAAGGTCATCAGGTTCGGGCACCTTCTCCTTGCGCCTGGCGGCATCGACCTGGACCTGTTTCTTGAAGATCTCCTGGGCGTCAGCGTAGCTCAAGTGGGTCTTGGCACCCTTCTCGGTCAGACTCCAGACCCCTCTTCTCGACGAGTCGAGCAGCCCCTCCCGCTTGAGGTAGAAGCGTGCCCACGCGACTTGGTTCTTGAACCTCGGCCCGCCCGAAGGCAGCAATTCGTTCAGTTGCTTTTCGGAGGCGCCAGACAGCTCGGCGACCTTGTCAGTTGCCTCGTCGGGAGTTGCCGAGCCACCCAGGGCTCGCAGCGCATCCAGCAGGGGACCGAAGTGGTGGAGGAACTGCGTCCCTTCTCTCTTGGTTGCCATGTTGCCCCCTGTCTTCTACATGGTCCTGTGGTCGATTGTTGTTCGGGCTGACGGCGTTGTCAAGCAGCCTCTGCACAGGCAGAGACGAGCCCCTCTTATTGAAAGAGGAGCTCGAAGGCCGTGCCGTCCCACGGCATCGCCCACGCCTCGCCACCGGCCGCGATGAAGCGCGCGCGTCCCGGTTTGCGGCCAGCTTGCAGAAATCCTATCGGGACGCCGCCAAGGAGAACGGCCACGGCTTGGCCGGTCGAGGACCACAGGAAGCCCCAGCGGACCTCCTCGGGGACCGGGCAGACGCCGCCCGGGAGGAGCAGCCTGGCTGGAACCGGAGGCGGAGCTGACTGGCTCCGGTAGTGCCGAAAGGTCGGTTCTGCCGGCGCCGCCGGCGTGTTGAGCAGCCAGACGTCGGTCTTGATCTTGGTCATGGCCTCGACAGATAGAGCCAGATGCTGTCGATCTCCTCGGAGATGTAAGCCTCGCGCCCCGAGACGATCGAACGGCTGATCAGAAGGAGGGAATTGGCTTCCCTCGGCATCAGTCCGCCTTTGTTACCCGTGCACCTTCGCTGCGAGCTCGCCGAAGTGCTCCAACCACGAAAACGCTGATTCCTCGTCCTGCTCCCGGAATCCCGCGCGCACGACGCACCTGCCGAACATCCCGCCGATCCTCTGTTCGGGCATGTGGGCTTCGTACGCCCGGTTGACGAACAGAAAGATCGCCGCTTTTGTCGCTTCACCGTCGCCATGGGACCGGCGCAACGCCTCGGTCGCCTCCTGCTCGAGCCAGGAGCAGAATTGGTCAGCGGCGTCGCCGGTTGGTTGTGCGCGGAAGTCGTGTTTCATGCCTGCCCTCCGAAAAACCTGCTCAGCCCAGCAACCCCATCCCGCGAAGCAGCACCGCCACCTGCATGAATGCGTCGGTCTGGACCTGCTCTGGGGTCATCTCTCCCAGCGCGGCCGATGACTCCAGGAAAAGGCGCACCGACGCAGGCCCGAAGTCGTCCCTGTGACGGAACTTGCTGGCAATGTGCTCGAAGCCGACGCGCGCCGATGGATTCGACTCAGCTTGGCGCACTCCGCTGCCAGCGCCCTCGGGCCTCCTTCGTAGTTCCGCACCGAGAAGTAGATGTCGTAGGCGTCCTTCTTCTTGTCGCGCCCGACGAGGGCATGCCCCTTCATGGCCAGGAACGCCGGGATCGTGGCCACAAGCAGCTCAACCTGGTTAAGCCGCCCATCGGGCATAGCCCCCTCGATCTTCCGCGACACACAGTGGGACAGCGCCACCTCTCCCCCGTCCGCGCCCTGCACCCGCAAGCCGGCGACGAGCTTCTCGTCGTTGCGGTCACCCGTCTCTCCACGGGGCATCAGCAGATCGACCAGCACGCCTATGGGAGCGCCCTCGTCCAACTTCACCCATCGCCGCAACTGAAACGGCTTCAAGTCTTCTCGGTCCCGTTCGTAACCCTTGTCCTCCAGCGTCTTGACCAAAGTCGCGTATTGGCCCTCGGCCAGCGCTCTGGGGTCAAGATCGAGATCGATGTCCATGGTCCCGACGTGCTTCGGACGAGCCCCGGGCAGCAAGAGCCACGGCACCGCACCGCCCACAATGACGAATGAAGTCCGCCACGCGCCAAGAACCTGGCCGAGTTCGACCAGCACCGATAAGGCTGCCCGAACGCCGCGGTCGCTGTAGCCCGCCGCAATGTCCGGTGGGGTCATGATGCGGTCTCCTTCCACGCCGGCAGGAGCTTCTCCTGGAGCAGCCGCTCGGCGGCCTCGCCCCCGCGCTCGCCGGCAGCGCTCAAATCCAGCCAGGTCTGCAGCAGGCCCGTGCACCACACGCCCGGGGCGGCCTCCAGGCGGCCGGAGAAGACGTCGTCCTCCCGCGGCTCGAGCAGCACGACGTTTTCGCCGCTATCGACGGGCTGGAGCTGCAGATGCCTTTTGGCGATGCTCGCTCCCTCCTCGTCGGCGTAGAAGAACTGCGTGGCCTGCCGGGCATAGGGCGCCAGCCAGCGCGCGGCGGAGTACGACGCCAGCACCAGGCGAGCGCCTTGACCCGCTTCGGCAAGCGCCGCCCGGGTGGCGTCCTCCAGCGCCTCGTCGTGCAGGAGCGTGTAGACCGTCTCGCGCGAGTGCAGACGCGGCTCGTAGGCGCTCTGCCAGGCCCTGGCCAGCTTCTCGGGCTGGCTCAAGCGCAGCCCGTCCGCATCGGCCACGGCCCACTCCTGGTCCAGTAGCATCTTCCGCACGTTGCTCACCTGACCCAGGCTGACCCCCGCGGCAGCCGCCAGGGCCTTCACCTTCCATGACCGCAGGGGTGGCGTCAGCAGCACCCGTAGGATCCTGCCGGCCTTGGCGCCGAACAACGACCTCAGGCGCCGCCTAGCGCGGAACGGATTGCCGGCCGCATGCGTCTCGATGAACACTCCATCGAAGCTCAGCCGTGCGTTGCCTGCCAGATCGGCGTAGCCCACGCCCTCCCCGGCGCAGAGTCGCGCAGACTCGTCGGACAGGAAAGGTGCAACCAGAACCCCGTAACAGGTCTTGCCCTTCAAGACATTCAAGGTGTTCTGCAGCTGCAGCAGTCCGGTGCGCACCTCGCGCGGTTCGCCGTAACGTTTGCATTCGACCACCCAGGTCCAGGAATGGCCTCTTGCGTCCAGTTCAGCCAGCCAGTCCGCTTTGATGCCGGACACCATGACTTCGCGCTGCAGCGACTTCAGCTTCAGGAACGGCACACGGGCGCACAACGCCGACAGCAAAGCTTCGACCTTTGCCTCGAAATCGCCTAGTTTCATTGTATTAGCATGTTTCATCATATGTTGAAACTACCGTATTTTATGAAATAGTCAAGGCCAAGAATCTATCGATATGGTCTTCATGAGGGCCACCCATTTTGGCCATGCCGGGATCCTGGCGGGAGGCGGCCCGATGACAATTTCAGGTCCGGTTGCCGCCCGTTACCTTCTCGAGTGCGTCACGTTCTTCGTGGCTAAGCAGCAAGCCGCGCAATGAGGTGGGTTGCGCGGCGCAATGAAGTGGATTTCCCGGGTTAAGCACTCCCGGGGGACGCCGATATAAGAACAGAGTCCGGGTGCACATCGCGCCCGTGTGGCCAGGGAAGGCCACTCGGAGCATTTGGAGTCAGGGAGGACTCGCCGATGGTCGGCTCAGTCTCGATGCAGTTCGGCGGCCTGGGAGGTCAGATCGACTTCTCGGCCCTGCGCCAGCAGCGAGCGGCGAAGATGTTCCAGAGGATGGACGCCGACGGCAGCGGGGCGGTATCCAAGGAAGAGTTCGCCAACTGGGACAAGCAGATGCGCGAGCGGATGCCGCAGGCGGGCGGCGCCGGCTCGATGCCCTCCAACGACGAGATATTCTCCGCGCTCGACTCCGACGGGGACGGTTCGCTTTCGCAGACCGAGGTGGCCTCGCTCGGCGAGAAGATGCGCGCGCTCCGGCAGGCCCAGATGTTCAAGGAGGCCGATGCCGACGGCAACGGGTCGGTCTCCCAGGGCGAGTTCTCCGCCTGGCATGACAAGGTGCAGATCGGCCGGGCCCGGGTGACCGAGGTGGGGCAGGGACCCTCCGCCGACGAGGTCTTCGCCTCGGCCGATGCGGACGGCGACGGCGGGCTCTCCGCGGCCGAGTTCTCCGCCCTGGGGCAGGCCGGCGCTGCGCAGGGAGCCCATCGTGGACCTCCTCCGGGCGGCGGCGGGTCAGGTGGTCCCGGCGGGCCTGGCGGTCCGAGCGGTGCCGGTGGGCCGGGCGGTGCCGGCGGTGGCGGGCTGCTCGATGCTCTCGACGAAGAGGACGACGAGGACTCCTCCTCGACGAATACCCAGCTCGACGCCAACGGCGACGGCAAGGTTACCCTGCAGGAGTTCGTGAACTGGCTCAAGAACTATGCCGCCACCCAGGGCCAGGACGGCCAGGGCGCGTCCGGCAGCGCGATGAACTTCGTCGCCTGAGGCGCGCAGCAGGAAGAAGACATTCAGAGGCACCCGGGACAAGGAGGTCCCGGGCGGAAAGCAGGGAGGTGAGGCGTGATTTCCAGCATTGGCTCCCCCGTACCGATCGACCTTCTGGCTCAGGCGGCAGGCGACCCGGCCGCTGCGGCCGCGCAGGCCGGCCCGGCGCCGGGAGAACGGCTGGTCCCCGTTCCGGCCGGCCGAGGGCCGTCCTCCGACGTCGGCGCTCCGGAAGCGGAGGAAGCGGCCAGGCAGGCAGCCGAGACCCTCGCCAAGGCAGTCGACGGAGCCGCCGCGGCGGCAGACTCGAATCCGGCCGCGCACCCCAACGAAGTGCACCTCATCCGCGACCCCGAGTCCGGCATGGTGGCGGTGCAGATCCGGGACGCGGTCACCGGCGACGAACTCTCGCAGATCCCGTCCGACAAGATGATCAAGACCATGGCCAGCATCAACGAGAACATCGGGCTGCTGCTCGACGAGAAGTCCTGAGCTACGGCGGTCCGAGACTGCGGCGGGGGCCGGGCGACAGTCCGGCCCCCGCTTTCAATTGCCTGTCCTTGCGCCCGCCGGACAGCCGTTAGAATCCATGGAACGGGCCGCGGCTGAAGTCTGTGGCCGGGATGCGATAAGGACCATCGAACCGACGCACTCTCCAACATTTCCGCGCCCATGACTGCGCCCCCGGCGGCCGGGGTGTTCCCGGCCGCCGGTGTCGGCGCCGGCGCGGACCTTCCGAGGAGCCGACCCATGCCGTTCGTCGACGCGCTCGCCGCCCAGTTCCGGAGTCTGCCGCCATGGGTGGCGACCGGAGGGCTGCTGGTCATCTCCAATCTCTTCATGACCTTCGCGTGGTATGGACACCTCAAACACCCCAACGCGCCGCTGTGGATCGCGGTGCTCGCCAGCTGGGGCATCGCATTCGCCGAGTACTGCTTTCAGGTCCCGGCCAACCGGATCGGCTACGCCGGCCAGATGAGCGGCGCCCAGCTCAAGACCATGCAGGAGGTCATCACCCTGGTGGTCTTCAGCGGTTTCTCGGTGCTCTACCTCAACGAGCAACTGCGCTGGAACTACCTGGTGGGCTTCGGCCTCATGGCTCTGGCGGTGTTCTTCGTGTTCAGGAAATGGTGAGGGGAGGTCGGCCTGGGACAACCGCCGGAGCGCGTCCACGCCTCATTGCCGATATTCTTGCACTATGCAAGACGACTTCCCAAGCGTGCTTGCATAATGCAAGGCCCGCATTGGCCTGCCGATATCATTGCCAGCCTTTTGCGACCTGATCGCGTCACTTGAAAAATCGCAACCTTCTGGCACGAAGGGCGCTTTCCCGTCCGCCATGAAGCTGGCCATACCAATCTTCAACGGCCGCGTGGCCCCGGCATTCGACTGGGCCGGGCGGATGCTCGTGCTCGAGCTCGCCGACGGCGCGGTGAGTTCGCGCCGGGAGGACGACCTCGGTGCTATCCCGCGCGAGGATCGCCCGGCGCGGCTCGCCGCCGAGGGGGTCGAAACCGTCGTCTGCGGCGGGATCAGTTGCCGCATGGCGGCAATGCTCGAGGCCCTGGGCGTGCGCGTGTTCTCGGGCTGCGCCGGAGGCGTCGAGGAGGTCGTCGCGGCTTTCGCCGCCGGCCGGCTCGGCGCACCGCGGTGGAGGATGCCGGGATGCCGCCTCAGAGGCGCCCCGGACGCCGGCTGCGGCCGCAGAGCCCGCCGCGGCCGGCTCGGGCGGGGATGGGAGAACGCAGAATGAAGGTGGCAATCACCTCCCGGGGCCGCGCGGCGGAGAGCCCCGTAGATCAGCGCTTCGGCCGCGCCGCCTGGCTGATAGTCGTCGACCTCGAGGACGGCAGCCGCGAGGCCCTCGACAACCAGGCGGCCGCCGCCTCGCCGCACGAGGCCGGACTGCAGACCGCCCGGATGCTGTCCGACCGCGGCGTGAAGGCGGTGATCACCGGGCACTGCGGCGCCAAGGCATTCCGCACGTTAGCGTCGGCGGGAATCAGGGTGATGCTCGGGGCCTCCGGGAGAGTCGAGGACGCCCTGGCGCGTTTCAACGAAGGGAAGCTTCGCGAGGCTGCCTGCGGCGACGTCGCGGAGCATTGGCTGTAGCGCCGGTGGCTTTGAGGATGCCGGTGGGGAGGCAGTGAGATGCCTGGAAGAGATGGAACCGGACCGTTCGGTGGCGGCGGAGGAGGCGGCGGCCGGGGAATGGGCAGAGGAATGGGCCGCGGGCAGGGCCAGGGCTCCGGGCCGGGCCGCGGTCGCGGCCGGATGGGCGGGCCGTCCCGCGGCGGGCCCGGAGGCTTCTGCGTCTGTCCGAAGTGCGGCGAGCGCCAGGAACACGCCGCCGGCCAGCCCTGCGGACAGAAGGCCTGCCCCAAGTGCGGAACGAGGATGGCCAGGGAGTAGAACGGAAGCCACGGAGCCAACACGCAACATGCAACACTCAACACACAACATGCAAAGCGAATCGATGATGAATCGGCTCTTTCCGCCGATTCATTGCATGTTGAATGTTGCCCTTCGACCATGCTCAGGGCCCCGAGCGGCGATGTGTCGAGGGGCATGTTGGATGTTGCATGTTGCCGTTCGGCGCTATCGCATCGCGCCGACGGCCGCAGCCTTGATGGCGGTGCTCCTGGCCGGCCTGGGCTGCGCTGGACGGAACGGTGCCGGCGCCGACGCCGGCAGGTCCGCCGAGAAGGTGGCGCTGCCGTGCATCCTGAGCTTCCGGATGGCAGGCTGCGCCCCCTGCGAGCGGACGGCCCCGGCCGTCGCGGCCGTCAAGGCGAGCCGCGCCGGCGCCGTGCGGGTCGAAAGCATCGATATCGGGCGTCGCCCCGAACTCGGGCGCCGCTTCGGGGTGGCGGCCGTTCCGGCCCTGGTGCTCTTCGACTCATCCGGCCGGGAGATCGCCCGCCGGCAGGGGGCCATGACCCGCGAGGAGATCGAGGCGCTCGTCAGGGGCTCGAAGCTGACGGCCGGCGGCGTTCGCCCCGCCGGGAGCGACCGTTCGCTCGAGGCGCTGCTTGCGCTGCTGAGCGTCGGTCCCGAGTCGGGCGGTGCCGGCGCTGCCGCCCTCGTCCCGGACTCCGGCCTGGTGGTCTTCTACTTCCACGGCGAGTTCCGCTCCGGCTGCAGCCAGGGACTCGAGGACGCCTCGCGCGAGGCCCTCGACGGCATGGCCAAGGCCGCGCCCGGCGGCCGGGAGCTCGCCTGGCGGACCATCGACATCGAGGCCGCGGAGAACGCCCGCTGGGCCAAGGCCTTCGGCATAAGGCTAGCCGACCACGACCTGAGCCGCGGGATCATCGTGCTTGCGCGGATGAGGGACGGCAAGCCGGCGCGCTGGAAGCCGATCGGCGACCTGGTGTCGCACCGCTTCGACTTGGAGGAGCTCAAGAGTTACGTGGTCGAGCAGGCCGGCGACTTCTTGAAGCCGAACCCGGAGAAGTGAGAACCGAGAAGGGAGGCAGGAGATGCCAAGAGGAGATGGAACCGGACCGATGGGCATGGGATCGATGACCGGGCGGGCCGCAGGGTTCTGCGCCGGCTTCGCGGCGCCGGGCTACGCCAACCCGATGGCGGGGCACGGCTGCGGGCCGGGCTTCGGCCGGGGCCGGGGCTTCGGCATGGGAGGCGGCTTCGGCGGAGGCCGGGGCCGCGGCTGGCGGCACATGTATCACGCCACCGGCATGACCGGCTGGCAGAGGGCAGCCGCCGGCTGGCCGGCAGCCACGTCGGTCGCGACCCAGGCTCCCGCGAAGGAACAGCAGCTCGAGGCGCTCAAGCGCCACGCCGAGCTGCTCGGCGGCGAGCTGGACGCGGTCAGGAAACGCATCGAAGAAATCCGGGCGGAGGAGGGTTCCGATTAGAACTCGATGCTGGAGACCGGGAGCCGCGGCGGCATCGCCGATGCCGGCCGCTCCTGGGATCGCGCCGGTATCACGGCCAGGCTGAGAGGAGAACTGCGGCAATGACCAATCCCGAAAGTGCAGGATCCGTTGGACGTCTCCCGTTAATCGGCGAGAAGGCTCCGAGCTTCGAGGCCGAGACCACCCAGGGCAGGATCAGGTTCCCGGACGACTACAAGGGCAAGTGGGTGGTCTTCTTCAGCCACCCCGCGGACTTCACCCCGGTCTGCACCACCGAGTTCATGACCTTCGCCAGCATGGCCGCGGAGTTCCGGGACCTCAACTGCGAACTGGTGGGTCTGTCCATCGACAGCACCTACAGCCACATCGCCTGGCTGCGCACCATCCGGGAGAAGATCGAGTTCAAGGGCATGAAGGGCGTCGAGGTCATGTTCCCGGTGATCAGCGATCTGACCATGGAGGTCTCCCGGAAATACGGCATGCTCCAGCCGGGCGCCAGCAACACCCAGGCGGTGCGCGCCGTCTTCATCATTGACCCACAGGGCGTGGTCCGGGCGCTCTTCTACTACCCGTTGTCCAACGGTCGCAACATGCTGGAGATCAAACGCCTGCTCCAGGCCATGCAGCACTCCGACGCGTTCAAGATCGCCACGCCCGCCAACTGGCAGCCGGGCGAGGACGTGATCGTCCCGCCGCCGGGCTCGTGTGGGGTCGCCAAGGAGCGCGTCGACAAGGCCGGAGAGGGCTACTACTGCCTCGACTGGTTCATGTGCCTGAAGAAGTGTCCGGCCCGGGGAGAGAAGAAGTGAAGATCGCGATCTCGTCGGGCGGCACCACGCTCGAGGCGCCGGTCGACCCGCGCTTCGGCCGGGCGGCGAAGTTCCTGCTCGTCGACACCGAGAGCGGCGTCGTCGAGGTCCACGATAACGCCCAGAATCTGAACGCCGCGCAGGGCGCCGGCATCCAGGCTGCCGAGACGGTCGCGCGGCTGGGGGCCGGGACGGTCATCACCGGCCACTGTGGGCCCAAGGCCTTCCGGGTGCTCCGGGCCGCCGGCATCAAGGTGGTCGTCGGCGCCAAGGGCACCGCGGCGGAGGCCGTCGAGGCCTTCAAAAAGGGCGAGCTCAGGCCGGCGGATTCGGCCGACGTGGAAGGGCACTGGGTCTAGCAGGCCGCTGTCACCTGTTCAACTGCTCAGTCGTGAATCCGAGGACTCTTTTGGCGACGAGCGACATGCCAACTTACGAATACGAATGCGGGAAAACCGGCAGGCGCTTCGAGGCCTTCCAGTCGATGGCCGAGAAGCCCCTCGCGAAATGTCCCGAGTGCGGCGGCCCGGCGCACCGGTTGATCGCCGCCGGTGCGGGGATCATCGTCAAAGGCGCGACGGGTGCGGGCGGCAGCAGGAACCCAGCGCCATCCTGCGGGCGCGACCACCCCTGCTGCGGCCGCGAGGCGCGCTGCGACTCGCCGGGGTGCGCGAGGGACCCAGGCGCGTGAGGACCTACCATGACTGCGTGCCCTGTCTGCTCCGCGGCACGGTCGACGCCGTCCGGAGGGTGACCCCCGACGAGGACGTCCGGGAGAGGGTCCTGCGCGGAGTCCTCGAGGCCGCCGCGCGGATGGACTTCCGCCGGCCGCCGCCGGCCATGGCGCAGGCCGCCCACCGGCTGATCCGCGAGGCGATCGGGGACGCCGATCCGTACCGCGAGGCCAAGCAACGGACCAACGCCCTGGCGCTGGAACTGTTCCCCGGGCTGCGGCGGCGCGTGGAGTCCTCGCCGGACCCATTCGAGGCCGCCGCGCGGCTGGCCGCGGCCGGCAACGTCATCGACGTGGCCGCCAAGACCGGCCTCGAGGAGACGGAGATCCGCGCCGCGCTCGAGGATTCGCTGGACGCGCCTCTCGACGCCGGCGCGGTCGGGCGGCTGAAGGCCGCCGCGACCGCCGCCCGAAGCATCCTCTACGTCGGCGATAACGCCGGCGAGATCGTGCTCGACCGTCTGCTCGTCGAGCGGCTCGGTTCCGAGAAGGTGACCTTCGCCGTGCGGGGCGCCCCGGTCATCAACGACGCGACCCTCGCCGACGCCGAGGCCAGCGGCATGGCCGCCCTGGCCGGGGTCGTCGACTCCGGCTCGGACGCGCCGGGCACGATCCTGGAGGACTGTTCGGCGGACTTCCGCCGCCGGTTCGCCGAAGCCGATCTGGTGATCGCCAAGGGCCAGGGCAACTACGAAACGCTCGCCGGGCGCGCGGGCCGGTGCGGGGTCTTCTTCCTGCTCCGGGTCAAGTGCCCGGTGATCGCCCGCGACACCGGCCGGCCGCTGGGCAGTCTGGTGTTGACCGAAGAGTCCGGACGGTAGCCGGGAGAGGAGTCGAGCTTGAAACCCAAGGCAGACGTAGTGGTCATCGGGGGCAGCGCCGCCGGAGTCACCGCGGCGATAACCAGCCGGAGGCACCGCCCCGACAAGTCGGTGCTGGTGATCCGCGCCCAGCGGCAGGTGCCCATCCCCTGCGGCATACCCTACATCTTCGGGACGGTGGGCTCGCCCGATAGGAACCTGATCCCCGACGCCGTGCTGGAGAAGAACGGCATCGGCTTCATGATCGACGAAGCCGTGGACGTCGACCGCGCCGCGCGGCTGGTGCGGACCGCCGGCGGCGAGTCCGTGGGCTACGAGAAGCTGGTCCTGGCCACCGGCTCCGAGCCGATCGTGCCACCCATCCCCGGCGCCGGCCGCGAGAACGTCTTCACCATCGAGAAGGCCGTGCCGCGCCTGGCGGAGCTCCGCTCGCGCGTGGACGCCGCCCGCGACCTGGTGATAGTCGGCGGCGGCTTCATCGGCGTGGAGTTCGCCGACGAGTGCCGCAAGGGCCGCCCGCTCAACGTCGCCGTCGTGGAGATGCTGCCCATGTGCCTGGCCATGGCCTTCGACGGCGGCGCCTGCTCCGCGGTCGAGGGCGTTCTCGGCGAGCGCGGCGTCAACGTGCTGGCCGGCGTCAAGGTGGCCTCCTTCGAGGGCGACGGCGAGACCGGCCCGGTCCGCAAGGCGGTGCTGGGCGACGGCCGGGAGCTCGCGGCGGACCTGGTCATCCTGGCCATCGGGGCCAGGGCCAACGCGGCGCTGGCCGCGAAGATCGGCCTGGAGCTCGGCCCCAACCGTGCGGTGCAGGTCGACACGCACATGCGCACCTCCGACCCGGACATCTTCGCCTGCGGCGACTGCGCCGAGACGCTGAGCTTCTTCACCGGCAAGCCCACCGCTCTCAAGCTCGCGTCGATCGCCACCATGCACGCCCGGATCGCCGGCGCCAACCTCTTCGGCAACCGGCGCGAGAATCCCGGGGCCATCGGGGTATACTCGACGGTCGTGGGCGGAAGATGCTTCGCCACCGCGGGGCTCACCGAGGCGGCCGCCCGGGAGCTCGACTACGACGTGGTCGTCGGCCAGGCCGGCGGCCCCAATCGCCATCCAAGCGGCATGCCCGGAGCGGAGGAACTGGCCGTGCGGCTGGTCTGCGAGAAACCCTCGGGACGGTTGCTCGGAGGGCAGGTTCACGGGGCGGCCAGCGGCGGCGAGCTGATCAACGCGGTCAGCGCCTGCATCGCCGCCCGGCTGACGGCCGATGCCGTGGCCCTCTTCCAACTCGGGACGCACCCGGCGCTGACCGCCTCGCCGATCGCCTACCAGCTGGTCAACGCCGCGGAGGAGGCCGTGAAGGGCTTGAAGACCGCATCATGATCCTCGCCGTCGCCTCCGGCAAGGGCGGGACGGGCAAGACCACCGTCGCCGTCAACCTCGCGCTCTCGGCGCCGGCCGGCCGGCCCGTGCGGCTTCTCGACTGCGACGTCGAGGAGCCCAATTGCCACATTTTCCTGCGGCCGGAGGTGCGCGAGCGCGCCCCGGTGGCCATCCCCATCCCGGCCGTGGACGAGGCGAAGTGCGACGCCTGCGGCCAGTGCGGCAAGATCTGCCAGTACCACGCGATCGTCTCCTTGAAGACCAAGCCGCTGGTCTTCCCGGAGCTCTGCCACGGCTGCGGCGGCTGCGCCAAGGCGTGTCCGCGAGACGCGATCACCGAGATCGATCACGAGATCGGCGTCGTCGAGACCGGCGGGCGCGCCGGGATCGGCTTCGCGCACGGCATCCTCAAGGTCGGCCACCCCGCGGCCGCTCCGCTCATCCGCGCCGTCAAGAAGCACAAGCTCGCCGACGGCCTCACCATCGTGGACTGCCCGCCGGGAACGTCCTGTTCGATGGTCGCGGCGGTCCGGGACGCGGACTTCGTGCTGCTCGTCACCGAGCCAACGCCCTTCGGGTTGCACGACCTGACGCTGGCCGTCGGGACGGTCCGGGAGCTCGGCCTGCCTTTCGGCGTGGCGATCAACCGCTGCGACGCCGGCGACTCGCGGGTCGCCGACTACTGCCGGAGCGAGGGCATCCGGGTGCTCCTGGAACTGCCCGAGGACCGGCGCGTGGCCGAGGCCTACTCCCGCGGCGAGCCCATGGTCGAGGCGCTGCCGGAGTACCGCCGGGCGTTCGAGGAACTGTGGGGCGCGATTCCGGAAGGGATGCGCACATGACGCAACATGAAGGAGGTGCCCAATGACCGCTTTGCCCGAAGTCGTCCGCCAGGCCTGGGAGGACCGCGACGGTCCGGTGATCCTCGCGACCGTCGACGAGGACGGGACGCCCAACGTCATCTATGCGACCTGCGCCGGCCTCTTCGGCGACGGGCGCCTGGTCGTGGCCGACAACTACTTCGACAAGACGCGCCGGAACCTCCTGCGCGGCGGCCGGGGGGCACTGCTCTTCCGCGACAAGCAGGGCAAGGCCTTCCAGGTCAAGGGCTCCCTCGAATACCACAAGGACGGCGAGGTCTTCGGTTTCATGAAGAGCTGGAACCCGGCGAAGCACCCCGGGCACGCCGCGGCGGCGCTGCGGCCCGAGACCGCCTATTCGGGCGCCGGGAAGCTGGGCTGAGCGTGTTGAGCGGGAGGAGAAACCCATGAACGTTGCCGTGCTCGGTGCGAGCGACAAACCGGAGCGCTACAGCTACAAGGCGGTAGAGATGCTGGCCGAGAAGGGCCACGCGGTCTTCCCGGTGCACCCGGCGGCGGCGAGCGTCGTCGGGCGGCCGGTCTTCAAGCGGCTGGTGGACATCGCCGAACCGCTCGACACCATCACCGTCTACCTGGGTGCCGAGCGTTCCTCGGCGCTGGCCGACGAGATCGCGGGCGCGCGGCCGCGCCGCGTGATCTTCAACCCCGGGGCGGAGAACCCGGAGCTGGCCAAGCGCCTGGAGGCCGCCGGCGTCGAGACCGTCAACGCCTGCACGCTGGTCATGCTCCGGACGGGGCGCTTCGACCGGTCCGGGGCGGGGACCTGACGCATGTTCCTGCGGCTGATCCTCCGGCAGATGCGCCACAAGTGGGAGGTGACCCTCCTGCTCTTCATGGCCATGGCGGCGCTGGTGACCCTCTACGTCTACCTGGTCAACAGCGCCGGGTTCTCCAACCGCTCCATGGAACTGATCATGAAGAACATGGGGCACAACATGCTCATCCTCCCGGAGTCGGCCGACCCGGGCGACTTCTACCTGTGCACCGACCGGCAGCAGCCCTTCCCGGAGGAGGTGGCCGGCCGGATGGCCGCGCGCGAGGAGCTGGCTTCCAAGTACTACGCCTCGATTCTCCAGGTCCGCGAGAAGGTCGGCGATTCCCAGGCGATCCTCACCGGCATCGCCGCCGTGCACCGCGGCGACGAGACCACCGAGAAGGCCCACCTGGTGACCGACGTCCCGCCGGGCCACGCGCGCCTCGGCTCGGCCGCCGCCCGCGCGCTCCGGGCCTCGCCCGGCGGCGAGGTGACCTTGCGCGGCCGGACCTTCCGGGTCGAGCAGGTCCTGCCCTCGCAGGGCGAGCTCGACGACTGCCGGGTCTACGTGCCGCTGGCCGAGTGCCAGGAGCTGCTCGGCGCGCCGGGGGAGATCAACGCGATCCTCGCCTTTCTCTGCCTGCACGGCACCACCCAGGAGGGCATGAACCGCTATCAGCGAGAGCGGATGGGCCGGCTCTTCCCGGGCTACAAGGTGGTCACCAAGCTGCACATCGCCCAGGGGCGGTCGCTGGCCCGCGTCACCACCAGCCGCTATCTCTACTGCCTGCTGGCCCTGGTCACCTGCATCACGGTGATCGTGATCGCCGTCACCGGACTGCAGGAGGTGGCCGAGCGGCGCCAGGAGACCGGCATCCTGCTGGCCATGGGCGCGGGCTACCCGTACATCGTCGGGCTCTACGTCTTCAAGATGCTGGCCCTGGCGGCGACGGCGGCATTGGCCGGCTTCGTGGGCGGATCGCTCCTGGCCAAGGCGCTCCTCGCTCCGGTGCTGGCGGTGAACACCCGGGCCATGGGCGTGGTCTGGGAACAGTTTCCGGGAGTGTTGGGGCTGGCCGGGCTCGTGGCCGTGGCCGCGACGGCGCTGCCCATGCTCAAGCTCGTGCGCACCGACCCCAACCTGGTCCTGACCGAGGAGTGAGCCATGCTCGAGCTTGACGGCGCCACCAAGGTCTACCGCCAGGGCGGCCGGACCATCCGCGCGGCCGACGGGCTGACCCTCGCCGTGCGCCCCGGGGACTTCCTGGTGGTCCACGGCCCGAGCGGCAGCGGCAAGAGCACCCTGCTGCTCATGGCCGGCGGCATGCTCCCGCCGGACGCCGGCGCGGTCCGCTTCCGCGGCGAGGACGTCTACCGCTGGGGTCCGGCGCGGCGCAACCGCCACCGCCGTGAACAGGTGGGCTTCGTCTTCCAGCGCTTCTTCCTGATCCCGCACATCAGCGTGTACGACAACATCCGGCTGCGCTACAGCCTGCGCGGGGACCCGGCCGGCGCCGCCGCCGGCATCGCCGCGCTCGCCCGGCGGCTGGGCCTCGCGGAGCGGCTCGGCCACCTGCCCGGGGAGCTCAGCGTCGGCGAGCAGCAGCGCGCCGCGGTGGCCCGGGCGCTGGCCGGCGCACCGGGGCTGGTCCTGGCCGACGAGCCCACCGGCAACCTCGACCCGGAGAACGCCGCGATCATCATCGAGTGCCTTCGCGAGGAGGCCCGGGCGGGCCGCGCGGTGGTCATGGTCACCCACAACCCCGGCTTCATCGGCATGGGCACGGCCCAGGTCCGCCTGGTGGCCGGCCGCGCGGCGCAGAAGACTGCCGGGGTGACGGCGTGAGCGTGCGCGAGCTCGTCGTCATCAGCGGCAAGGGCGGCACGGGCAAGACGAGCGTGTTGGCCTCGTTCGCGGCGCTCGCGGCGAACGCAGTCCTCGCCGACTGCGACGTCGACGCCGCCGACCTGCACCTGGTGATGGCGCCCGAGGTCCGCCGCCGCGAGGAGTTCGTGAGCGGCCGCGAGGCGGTCATCCGCCAGGGCGAGTGCATCCGCTGCGGGGCGTGCCTGGCGCTCTGCCGCTTCGAGGCGGTGATCACCGACGGCCTGCCGGCCGGGCAGGCCTCGTTCCTGGTGAACCCCACGGCCTGCGAGGGCTGCGGAGTGTGCGTGCGCTTCTGCCCGGCCCGGGCCATCGACTTCCCGGAGCGCCTCTGCGGCGAGTGGTTCGTCTCGGACACGCGCTTCGGCCCGATGGTCCACGCGCGGCTCAAGGCCGCGGCCGAGAACTCCGGGAAGCTGGTCTCGACCGTGCGGCGCGAGGCCCGGCGCCTCGCCGAGGAGTCCGGGCGGGAACTCGTACTCATCGACGGCCCGCCGGGTATCGGCTGCCCGGTGATCTCCTCGGTGACCGGCGCGTCGCTGGTGCTCGTCGTATCCGAGCCGACCCTCTCGGGCCGGCACGACCTGGAGCGCGTGCTGGGGCTCGCCCGGCACTTCGGGATCCCGGCCATGGCCGCGGTCAACAAGGCGGACATCAACCCGGAAGCGGCCGACGCCATCGAGCGTTTCTGCTTGGAGCGCGGCGTCGCCTTCGCCGGGCGCGTGCCCTACGACCCGGCGGTGACCCGCGCCCAGATCGCGGGGCGCAGCGTCGTGGAGTTCCCCGGGGACGGAGCGGCGGCTGAGGCGATAAGGGAGATCTGGGGACGCGTCGCCGCCAGACTGGCGGAGGTTGATGGGGTGGGTGCGTGACGCAGTTCGTGGGCGGAGGTCCGCGGGCGGTTCTTTCCGGCGGGGGCACTCCGTGGTGAAGAAACGCGCAGCGTTGCTTCACCCGGATTCCGTCCCCGGTCATGCGCGGACGGACATGGCGGGACTTGCGCGCCGGATTCGATCCCTGCGGCCTGCGGCCGCAGTAATCGAATCTGTGCCCCCGCCGGAAAGAACCGCCCGCGGACCGGGCTCCACGCGAAAGACCATGTACCAGCGAAAGGAAGAGGACTGATGCCATCGAAACCATCGGGATGTTCCTCCTGCGGCGACAGGAGCTGCGCGGCCGCCGGCCGCAAGCCGGACGAGTCGCCGGAGGAGTTCGCCGAGCGGCAGAAGCTCGCCCGGAACCTCTGCCGCATCCGGCATAAGCTGCTGGTGCTCTCCGGCAAGGGCGGCGTGGGCAAGAGCACCGTGGCCGCGAACCTCGCCGCCGCCATGGCCGCGGCCGGCCTCAGGGTCGGGTTGCTCGACGTGGACTTCCACGGACCGAGCATACCGCGGCTCATGGGCGTGGAGGGCCAGCGCGCGGCGACCGGGCCGGAGGAGACCATCCTCCCGGTGCGCGGCGCCGGCGGCGTCCTGGTCATGAGCATGGGGTTACTCATGGCCGGGGCCGAACAGGCGGTGATCTGGCGCGGGCCCCTCAAGATGGGCGTCATCCGGCAGTTGCTCCGCGACACCGAGTGGGGCGAGCTCGACTGTCTGGTGATCGACTCGCCGCCGGGCACCGGCGACGAGCCGCTCTCCGTCGCCCAGCTCGTGCCCGACGCCGACGGGGCGCTCCTGGTCACCACGCCGCAGGACCTGGCCACTGGCGACGTCCGCCGCTCGGTGACCTTCTGCCGGCAGGTGGGGCTCGAGGTCCTCGGAATCGTCGAGAACATGAGCGGCTTCGCCTGCCCGCACTGCGGGAAGGAGACGCCGCTCTTCAAGCGCGGCGGCGGCAAGCAGCTGGCCGAGGAGATGAAGGCCCCCTACCTCGGCGGCGTGCCCATCGACCCGCTGGTGGTCGAGTCGTCCGACGAGGGCCGCCCCTTCGCCATCGCCCGCGGGGACTCGGCGGCGAAGAAGGCGTTCCTGGCGGCGGTGGAGCCGGTGATCGGGAGAGTCAAGGGCGACAAAGCCCAGTCGTGAAGAGACCCGAGGCCGAACATGCAACATGCAACACGCAGAGAGAAGAGAGGCCGTGGCGCCTCCACAGCTTTGCATGTTGCGTGTTCGTTCACCTCATTTCTAGGAGAAGGAGGACTCATCATGCGCATAGCCATCCCCATGGCGGAGGGCCGCCTCTGCCCGCACTTCGGACACTGCCAGGAGTTCGCGCTGATCGACGTGGACGAGAAGACCAGGGCGATCACCGGCCAGCAGCGGCTCACCCCGCCGCCGCACGAGCCGGGCGTCCTGCCGCGCTGGCTGGGCGAGCAGGCCGCCACCGTGATCATTGCCGGCGGCATGGGCGCGCGCGCCCAGGGGTTGTTTGCCCAGTCGGGCATCAAGGTGGTGGTAGGCGCGCCCGCGGCGCCCGCCGAGGAGATCGTCAAGGCGTACCTCGCCGGCACGCTCCAGACCGGCGGGAATCTCTGCGACCACTGAGGCAGGTGACGCCAACATGCAACATGCAACACGCAACACCCAAGATGCAACGCATCAGTGGAAAGGGCCGATCCCGCTGTTGTCGCCTTTCTTGCTGCGCGTCGTTCACCATCGATTTGCATCCCTGATTCGCTCTGCATGTTGCCCTTCGACCATGCCCATCGACTCGCCATTCGGCTCGCTCAGGGTCCTGAGCAATGTCGAAGGACTCAGAGCCCCGAGCGGACGTTTGTCGAGGGGCATGTTGGGTGTTGCATGTTGTGTGTTAGCGCCATCTTCGGATGTCGGTGCAAGACGAACATGTCATTAGCACCTGGGACGAAAGTCCGCCTGACCTTCCTGGCCGACAATCGCGCCTCCCGCGAGGGTCTGGCTGCCGAGCACGGCCTGGCCGTCCTGGTCGAGCGCGGCGGCAGCGCGGTGCTGCTCGACACCGGGGCCGGCGGGGCGCTTCTCGCCAACGCCGCGGCGTTGGGCGTCGACCTCTCGCGAGTGGGCGCCGTGGCGCTCTCGCACGGCCACTACGACCACACCGGCGGGCTCGACGCGCTGCTAGAGGTCGTCCCGGAGGGCGTGCCGGTCCGCGCCCACCCCGGCGCGCTCGTCCGGCGCTACGCGGTTCGGCCGGGCCCCGGCGCCAGGGAGATCGGCTTCCGCGGCGGCGACGCTGCCCGCCGGCGAGTGCTCGCCTCGGAGGGCGCGGTGGGCATCGCTCCGGGGCTCGTGCTCACCGGCCGGGTGCCGCGCACCAACGGCTTCGAGGACACCGGCGGGCCCTTCTTCCTGGACCCCGCGGGCCGGGAGCCCGACCTGATCGTCGACGACCAGTCCCTGATCGCCATGACCGGCGCGGGGAACGTGCTCATCTGCGGCTGCGCCCACGCCGGGGTCCTCAACACTCTGGCGCACGCGGCGGTCGTAGCCGGGGACGACCGCTTCGTGGCCGTGGTGGGCGGCTTCCACCTGGGCTCGGCGGGCCCCGAGCGAATCGCCCGGACGGTCCGCGCGCTCGAGGCGGCCGGCGTGAAGCGGGTCGGCCCGGCACATTGCACGGGCGAGGCCGCCTGCGCGGCCCTGGCCGAGGCCTTCGGCGAGCGTTTCCTGCACTGCAGCGCCGGGACGGTATTGGAGTTCTGAACGGAGAGCTGGCAACCATGCACTTCTACAGCGCCGCGGTCGTCGACCACTTCGCCAATCCGCGCAACGTCGGACCGATGCCGGCGGCCGACGGCGTCGGCCAGGTCGGCGACCCGGCCTGCGGCGACGTCTTCAGGATCTGGGTGCGGGTGCGCGGCGGGCGGATCTCGCGGGCGGCCTTCCAGGTCATGGGCTGCCCCTCGGCCATCGCCTCGGCCAGCATGCTCACCGAAATGGCCCGGGGCCTGGCGCTCGAGGACGCTCTCCGGATCACCGACGACGACGTGCTCGCGGCGCTCGGCGGGCTCCCCGAGGAGCGCCTGCACTGCTCGAACCACGCGGCCTCGGCGCTACACGCCGCGATCCGGGACTACGGCCGGCGCCGGAAACGCGCCGGGGGAGGGGAGACGCTCGTGCTGCTCGAGAAGCTGCGACTGGAGCTCCGGGAACTCTGCGCCGAGCGGGGGCTGCTCGAGTCGCCGGTCGCGGTGACCGCCCGGGCGCTCGCCCCCGAGCAGGCCATCGGGGACCCGGAGCACGACGACTACCCGATCGTCAAGGGCCGCGAGCGGATGATCGAGGCCGGGTTCCTCGGCGCGCGCGGCCACGCCTTCACCGACCGGCCGGGCAACTTCCGGGGGACGCTCTCCGGGGTGCTGGCCGCCGAGCCGGCCAACGACTTCCGCCGGGCGGTCTTCGCCGCGACGGCCAACGCCGTCGTCCGGCACCTGGGCCTGGCCGATCGCACCGTGCACTGCAAGGACGGCGACCTCGTCGAGTGCGCCGGGCGGCTGCCCGCGTTCCTCGCCGCGCAATACCCGGAGGCCCGGCGCATCTTCATGGTGGGCCTGCAGCCCCGCTTCGCCGAGGCGCTCGGGCCGCGCTACGAGCTCCGGATCGCCGACCGCGACGCGGAGAACGTCGGGAAGACCAGGGGCGGCGTCGCCGTCGAGTCCGCCGAAGCCGCCGCCGAGTGCCTCGCCTGGTGCGACCTGGTGCTGGCCACCGGCTCGACCGTCGCCAACGGCAGCGCCGACGGACTGCTTGCCGCCGAGAAACCCATCGTCTTCTACGGCGTGAGTTGCTCGGGCGCGGCGGCGCTGCTCGAGATGCCCAGGTACTGCCCGTTGGGAAGGTGACGGAACCGGAAAGAGGACGTTCTATCCCGCCAGATTGGCGATCAGCCCCTCCAACCCCACGAACCGCATCCTGACATCTCCGGCGGTCCTCTCGAAAGGCCGAGCGACGTCCTGGGCGACCACGACGTTGTCCCCCTCCGGATATTGACGGCGGAAGGCCTGGAAGTTGGCCGGATCGAAGTCGGCCGCCGACCATTTGCACTCGATGGCCAGCGGACTGCGTCCGCGCGGCGCCCAGACGAAGTCCAGTTCGTGCCCGCGCTTGTCGCGCCAGTAGAGGAGCTGCCGGACCTGAAGACGGGCCAGCAGTTCATTGAGGACGAAGTGCTCCCATAGGGGACCCAGATCCTGCGGCCGCAGCTCGTGCCAGCCGCGGAAGCAGCAGACGAAGCCGGTGTCGAAGGCGTAGACCTTGGGAGCCGAAACGATCTCGGTCGCCCGATGAGTGCTGAAGGGCCGGACCACGTGAGCTATGAAGGTGGCCTCCAGAACCCCCAGGTAGTTGGTTATGGTCTGGCGACTGACCTCGCAAGGACGGGCGAACTGGGTGGCCTCGAAGATGCCCCCGCTCCTGGCCATGATCAGTTCGGCGAACTTAAGGAACGACGCGCGCCGCTCCAGATGGAAGAGCTCCTGGATGTCCTTGGCCCAATAGGAGTCCAGCCAGTCCTGGAAGTCGCGCTCCGGAAGTTCCTCGGCCAGGAAGAAGGGGGGCAGCCCGCCGTGCAGAAAGCGGCTCCGGAGATCCTTCTGTCCGGCGTCGGACATATCCGGGAGGCACATGGGAGTCAGTCGGACATCGCGCTTGCGCCCCGAGAGCGTGTCGCGGAACTTGGCAGAGGCGCCGAGGGTCGAGGAGCCGGTGGCCAGGACGCGAGTGTCCTTGTAGTGGTCGGCCGCGACCTTGAGCAGCTCGGACGGGTTCGGCAATCGGTGGACTTCGTCGAGAACCACGCGCTTGCCCTTGAGGCCATCGAGGAACCCTTCGACGTCCCCCATGGCCTGCCGCGTCCTGGGGAGCTCGCAGTCGAAGTACTCGACCCCGGGGAGGGTCTCGCACAGACAGGTCTTGCCCGAGCGCCTGACTCCGGAGAGCCAGACCACGGGCTTTTCCTGCCATGCCCGCTCGATGAGCTCGAGCCAGAATCCTCGCTTGATCATCCGCAAACACTTTAGCATATAGTGCTACCAAACGCAAGTCCGGTAGCGTTTGGTAGCGATGGCTTTGCGTATGATATTGCGAATCAGGACGTTAGCGTTGACCATGCCAGGGCGCTCATGGGCCGCTCAGAAGTCCGTTGCGTTCTGCTGCGCAAGCTGTTCAGGGTGGTGGCGCTGCTGGATTTCCTGGCATCGCAGGTCAGAACATTCTTGCATTCGGCAGCAGCTGTGGGGAAAATGCCGCACTCCGTTAGGGGCAGATCATGAACAGGAACGCAGACAAGCAGGTTCGCTGCTGGTGGCAGTGCACGCGTCTCTTACTTGATGGACGACCCTAGGACGGTTGATGGTGGACAAGAGATTCTTTTTGGCCGCTGCCCTACTACTCGCCTGCCTCTCCTCCGCCCGCGGGGCGGAGCCCAACAGGTACCCCTGGACCGAGCCGCTGGCCGCCGGCGCGGAGAGGCCGGCCGACATCGAGAAGCGCATCCCTCCTCCGGCCGGGTTCGAGCGGGTCGGGGTCGAGGCCGGGAGCTTCGACGACTGGCTCCGGCACCTGCCGCTCAAGGCGGATGGCGCGCCGGTGCAGCTCTTCGACGGCCGGAAGAAGGCCGACCAGGCCGTCCACGCCGCGGTGATCGACATCGACACCGGCGGCCGCGACCTCCAGCAGTGCGCCGACGCGGTGATCCGCCTGCGGGCCGAGTACCTCTTCTCCCGCGGGAAGAGCGACGCCATCGTCTTCCACTTCACGAGCGGCGACGCCGCCCGCTATGCCGACTGGCGCAAAGGGCTCCGGCCGGAGGTCTCCGGAAACAAAGTACGCTGGGCGAGGAAGGCGGCGCCGGACGACACCCACGCGTCGTTCCGAAAGTACCTCGACACGGTATTCGCCTACGCCGGGACGCAGTCGCTCGAGCGCGAGCTCGAGAAGCGCGAGAAGGTCGCGGAGATGCGGATCGGCGACGTCTTCATCCGCGGCGGCTCGCCCGGCCACGCCGCCATCGTCGTCGACATGGCCAGCAGGAAGGGCCCGGACGGCTCGGACGAGCTCGTTTTTTTGCTCGCCCAGGGCTACATGCCGGCGCAGGACATCCACGTGCTCAAGAACCCGAACGACCGGGCGCTCTCGCCGTGGTATCCGGTAGGATTCGGCGATAAGCTGAGGACTCCCGAGTGGGAGTTCGTGCGGACCGAGCTCAGGAGCTTCGCGGAGGAGCGCCGATGAAGTACGCCATCGCCGTCTGGAATTACTGCTGGGATGCCGCGAAGCTCCCGGGCTGGATCAGCGAGTTCGCGGATGCCGGCTTCGACGCCATCAGCCTGAACGCCGGCCAGTTCGCGGCGGCCGCCGCCGGACACCTGCCCGGCGTGGTCGAGGCTCTGCGCGGCCGCAATCTTGTGGCGACGGTCCATGGGTCGGCCGCCATGGACGCCGCCGTCATGGAGTTTCTGGTCCGGGGCCTGGGCGACAATCTGGCGGTCTTTTCCATGGACTCGGTCCTGCGCGAGGACTCACGGGGCCAGCTTCACGACGCCGGACGGGACGCAGCCGCCCTGGGCCGTCTCCAGGAATTGACCGAGGGCACGCAAGTGCGGCTGGCCATCGAGGACTTCCCTCTGGACACCGCGGCCCTCGAGTTCTTCGCGGCCGACCTTGGTCGGGTCTACCCGCACCCGCGGACCGGGGTCCTGGTCGACGTCGGCCATATGCACATGCGCATGAAGGGCGCGGGGGCCTTCGGAGGGATGTCCATAGGCGAATACTTCCGCCGCCTCCCGCTGGCCCCGGTCGAGATCCATCTGCACGACAACGACGGGCTGAAGGACCAGCACGGGCACTTCGGCTTCGGCAGCGTGCCCTTCGAGGAGGTTGCTGCGGCGCTCGGGGAGCTGGCCTTCGACGGAGTGTGCACCATCGAGGTCGCCCCCGGTTTCCACGGTCGCACGCCGCTGGAATCGAAGGTGGACGCCATCCGCTCCATGGAGCGCTGGCGCGAACTGATGTCGGCGCGCAGCTGTTGATCCGGAAGGCCCCCTACCGGCACCTCACCGCCAGCAGCTGCCCGTCCTGCACCGCGAAGATCCGGCCGCGCCCGACGATGGCCCCGTCGCAGCCGCCGCCCGGGCCGGCTCCGTCCGCAGTGCCGGCGCCGACGCCGGCGCGCCCGACGGTGCCGAGCACCCGTCCGGACTGCGACATGACCGCCAGCCGGCCCTGCTCGGGCCCCGGCGAGGCCAGCAGGTCCCGTCCGGCGAGGGTCGGCGCGCCGCAGCCGCCGGCCGTCCCGGCGTCCTGGTACCAGAGCGTGAAGCCATCGGCCAGCGCCAGCGCCCGATTGCCGCCCTGCAGGTAGATGGCCTCGTCGCTCATGGCCAGGCCCGCGCCCGGCGGCTCGTCGAGCTTCCGGCGCCAGAGGACCCGGCCGTCGGCCGCGGAGAAGACCGCAATCTCGCCGCATTCGCCCAGCGCCACGCCCCGACCCGACCCGGCATGGATGCTGGCGCGACCCGCGGGAGCGGCGCCCTGCGAGCGCCAGAGCTCGCGGCCGTCGCCGGCGTCGAACGCCAGGAGCTCCCCGCGGTCGGTGCCGACGAGCATGCGCCCGTCGGCCAGCGCCGGCACGAAGGCCGCGCCCTCGAGCCGCCGGTGCCAGGTCTTGCGGCCGGATGCGGCGTCCACCGAGAAGACCGTACGGCCGTCGCCGGAGGCGCCGTAGAGCCGCTCGCCAGCGGCGGCCAGGTACTTCCAGCCAGCGGCCCCCTCGGGCGGCTCGAGCGCGGCGAGGTCCCGCCCGGTGGCCGCGTCGAGGACCAGACACCTCCGGCCGTCGGTGACGTAGAGCCGGCCGCCGCGAATGCAGCGGTCGGGGAAGCCCAGGCTCTTCGTGAAGTCGCCGGCCGGGAAGGAGCGCTGCCAGCGCACCTCGCCGGTCTCGGCGTCGAAGGCCAGGAGCTGCCCGCCGCCGCGGAAGGTCTTCTTCTCGGGCGCGGCGTTGACGATCACGAGACCCTGCGCGGCCAGCGGCTTGAACTCGCCGGGCACGCCCGGAATGCTCCGCGTCCAGATCACCCGGTCGGGCATCAGCCCCGAGACGGCCTCGCCCTGGCGGCAGTTGCCGGCGTCGCCCTGGACGAAGCGCCAGCCGCCGTCGCCACCCGCCGGCGCGGATGCGTCGCTCCGCCAGGCGCGGAACAGTCCGGCGGCCAGGAGCAGCGCGGCGGCCGCGGCGAGCGACGCGGCGGTCGAGCCCAGCTGCCATCTGTGTCGGGCGGCCTTGCGCCCGGCGATCTCCCGCCGGGCGCCCTCGGCGAGACGGCCGTCCAACTGCGGCGGCATGGCGGGAGCGGCGTCTTCGAGAGCCGAGACGACCCGCCGGGCGCGCTCCAGTTCGGCGGCGCACGCCGGGCATCCGGCCAGGTGCGCGCGGAAGGCCGCGTCGTCCTCGGGCCGGCCGCCCTCAAGCGTCGCGCGATCGATCAGTTCCGCCGCCTCACGACAGTGCACTAGCCTTCCCTCCCGTCCGGCTCTTCATCGGGATTACGGACCGGACCACAGGGTGTGACCGGTTTCCAGCCCAATAGCCGGCGCAGGCTCGAGAGCCCGCGGCTGGCGCGCTGCCGGGCGGCGACCGTCGAGATGCCGCAGGCCCGGGCGATCTCCGGAAAATCGAGCCCTCCGTAGAAGCGGAGCGCCAGGACCTCGCGCTCGTGCCCTGGGAGCGCAGAGAGCGCCCGCCAGGCGGCCGCGGCCTCCTCGCGCCGCGAGGCGGCGGCGGCCGGGTCGCTCCCGGCGATGGCGGCGGCGGCCTCCTCCTCGGAGGCTCGCCCGGGCGCCGGCCGGCGGAGCTCGTCGCGGCAGACGTTCCGCAGGACCGCGAAGAACCAGTTCCGGAAGCTCTCCCCGCGGCGGTAGGTGGAGGCGGACCGGACCACCCGCAGGAAGGCCTCCTGCACGGCGTCTTCGGCAGCCGGCCCGGCGCCGACTAGCGCGGCAGCCACGTGCCAGGCCTTCTCGCCGTAGCGGCGGGCGAGCTCCTCGAAGCAGCGTTCCTCGAGCGAGGCCGAGAACGCGGCCATCAGCTCCTCGTCGCTCCGCGCGCCGACGGGGACGCCCCGCGCGGCGGCGCGCGCGTCACCGAGGCTCAGGATGTTCTGGGACGATGGCATCGCTCGCCCTGGCTCACGGTTCGGCCGCGGCCGGTCGCCGATCGTGCGGCAGGGTCGCGGCACCCTTCAATACGCGGCGCCGCCCCGCAGGGGACGGGGATTCAGTCGGGTCGCAGCCCGCAGGGGCGGCTTTCAAACCCGCCCCTGCAAGCCCCGAGCAAGGCCGTGACGATCCGCTCCCAGAGGCTACCGGGCCGCTGACGCTCGAGCTCCACCCGGCCGGCGGCGGAAATGCGCCGTATCAGCGCTCCGGCATTCCGAGAGGAAATCGCGCCATCGTCCTCCGCGAGGAGGACAGCCCGCCGGGCCCGCTCGAAATCGGCGTGGCATCCCGGACAGCAGGCCAGGTGGCGGAGCATCTCGGCGAGCTCGGGCCCGGCCAGCGCGCCGAGGGCCGCGGCCGCGACGTTCCGGCGGGTGCTGCGGCAGTCCATCGGACTCTTCCTCCTCGAGCGCGCCGAGGCGCCCCAAGGCCCTCTCCTGCAGACAGTACGCCCGCCTTCGAGCCGTGTGACCCGGATTCGCCGGGTAATCGCGGCCGATCCAACCCGCGCCGCTTCCGGGGTGAATTCCGGTAACAGCCGGCCGCCGGGGCCGTAATGGGCGCGGAGCACGGGGCCCCGCGCCGGTGCGGCGGCCCCGTTGCGGGTGAATCATCCATTTGACGGCGGAGGGAACGATGACTCGACGTGCTTGTGCCGGTTGGTTCGGAGCTGCGTGCAGTCTGGCGCTGGTCCTGGGGTCGATCGCGGCAAGAGCTGCGGCCGGCGAGCCGGCGGGACAGCCTGCGGGACAGCCGGCCGGCGGCGACCAGTCCCTGGAGAAGCGGGTCAGGCAGCTGGAGAAGGAGCTCTCGGAACTCAAGGAGGCCGGGAGCGGCGCGCAGGCCGGCCGGTCCGAGCCCGGCGGCGTCCCGGCCGGAGAGAAACGCTCCAACCTCTTCGCGCCGCTCAGCGAGCGGATCGAGGTCACCGGAGAGGTTCGGGCCCGCGGAGAATACCGCAAGGTCACTGATTACAGGACCGACAACGGCATCGACGGGGACGCGAGCTTCACTCTGCTGCGCACCAGGCTGGCGGTCGACGCCCGGGTCAACGGCTGGCTGCGCGGCTACGTGCAGTTCCAGGACTCGCGCACCTTCGGCGAGGAGTACAGCACCACGGCGGACAACCGCAGCAGCTTCACGAACCGCGACACGGGCGTCGACCTGCACCAGGGCTACTTCGATGCCGCCCTGGGCGGGTTCCTGGGCGGGTTGCCGCTCACCCTCCGGGTCGGCCGCCAGGAGATGCAGTTCGGCTCCGGGCGACTGGTGGCCGACTGCGCCTGGGGCAATGCCGGCCGCAGCTTCGACGGCGCCCGGCTGATCCTCAAGGACGGCCCCTGGGACGCAAGCCTCTTCGCCACCACCATCAAGGAGCCCTGCTACGCGGCGGGAGCGCTCAACTACACCGGCCAGGACCAGTCCTTCGGCGGCCTGCATGTCACCTACGCCGGCCTCCCCGGGCACACCCTGGACCTCTACTCCTACTACCGCGACTTCGCCGACGGCTCCTTCCGCGGCGAGGACGACCCCGCGCGCTACGGCGACCGCAAGGACGTCACCTCCGGCGCCCGGGTGCTCGGCCGGATCGGGCCGGTCGACTACGAGGGCGAGGCCGCCCTGCAGGTCGGCCGATACGCCTACGACGACGAGCTGGCCTGGATGGCGGTGGGCCGGGCCGGCTACAACTTCGAGGGCCTGCCGTGGAAGCCGCGGCTGGGGCTCGAGTACGACTTCGCCTCCGGCGACGGGGACCCGGACGACGGCGAGCGCGGCGGGTTCGACGACCTGTACGGGCTGCGTCACTCGGTGCTGGGCATCGCCGACTACACCGGCCGCAGCAACCTGCACGACTTCGTCGCCCAGGCCGCGGTCAAGCCGCTCCAGGGCCTGACCATCGGGGCCGACTACCATTACTACCTGCTGGCCGAGAAGAAGGATGCCTGGCGGGCCTGCGACCTGTCGGCCGTGCGCCAGGATCCCACGGGGGGGAGCGGGGACCGGCTCGGCAGCGAGGTAGACCTCCAGGCCAGCTATAAGCTCAAGAACCTGGA
Source organism: uncultured bacterium (assembly GCA_937935355.1). Classification (GTDB taxonomy): domain Bacteria; phylum Planctomycetota; class SZUA-567; order JAKLDR01; family JAKLDR01; genus JAKLDR01. The sequence continues at coordinate 47,160 of CALGYR010000016.1, forward strand.
TCTGGCCGCGGGCGGGGCTTACTTCATGGCCGGGGACTACGTGAAGACAACGACCGGCCGGGACAGGGACGCCGCCTGGCTTTTCCTGTCGGCTGCGGTTAGATTCTAGTGCGCTTCGCCGAGAGAGAGAAGAAGGAACCGCCCATGAAGAAGCTCCTGATCGCCGCCTTCGCCGCCCTGGCCGCGGCCGCCGCAGTCTGGCTGCTCTTCCCCCGGACCTCCGAACAGCCCCACCTGCGGCTCTATGCCGGGGCCGGGCTGCGGCCGGCGGTCGAGAAACTGATCGCCGCCTTCGAGAAGGAGACCGGCGTCAAGGTGGAGCCGGACTACGGCGGCAGCGGGCTGGTGCTCTCGCGGGTGCGGGAGGACAGGTCCGCGGACCTCTTCCTGCCCGGCGAGGCCTGGTACGTCGACCAGCTCGAGAAACAGGCCCCCGGCAGCGTGGCCGAGCGCTCGGCCGTCTCCTACTTCGTGCCGACGATCATCGTGGCCAAGGGCAACCCCAAAGGCGTCAACGGTCTGGCCGACCTGGCCAGAGCCGACCTGCGCGTGGGCCTCGGCAAGGCTGACGCCTGCCAGGTCGGCCGGGTCTCCGCCCAGATCCTGGCCGGGGCGGGGGTCGTCCCCGACAGGGACAAGCTACAGGAGTCCCTGACCGTAAACGAGCTCGGCGTCTGGGTCAAGATGCAGAACGTGGACGCGGCCATCGTCTGGGAGGCGATCGCGGCCAACCTCGGCGCCGACGTCGAGACCATCTCCATTCCGCTCGAGAAGAACTCGATCTCCGAGGTGGTCATGGCCCGGCTCTCTGGCTCCGGGCACCCCAAAGAGGCCGGGAAGTTCCTGGCCTTCGTCAAGGGCTCCGAGGGGCAGGCCATTCTCAAGGCCTGCGGCTACCGGGTGGACCGGCCGGCGCTGCCCGGGAGCGCCGGAGCCGGGGTGCTGCTGCTCGCGGCGGCGAGCGCCATCGACGCGGCGACCGAACTGGCCGCGGCCTTCGAGAAGAAGACCGGCGTCAGGGTGCGGGTCTCGACCGGCGCGTCGAACGCCCTGGCCGCCCAGATCATCGCCGGCGTGCCCGGCGAGGTCTTCCTCTCGGCCAACCCCAAGTGGGCCGGGGCCGTCGAGGAGAAGGGCCTGGCTCTGGAGAGCCGGCCGCTGCTGACCAACCGGCTGGTCATCGTCGTTCCCAAGGGCAACCCGGCCGGAGTCGCCTCGCCGGCCGACCTCCTCGGCGCGAAGGTCCGGCGCGTGGCCCTGGCCGGCGAGAAGGTCCCGGCCGGGATGTACGCCGAGCAGGCCCTGCGCCACGCGAAGGTCTACGACCGACTCCTCAAGGACAACCGCATCGCCCGCGGGCAGGACGTGCGCGTGGCCCTGCGCTATGTCGAGACCGGCGAGGCCGAGGCCGGCGTGGTCTACGCCACCGACGCCCGGTCCTCGGGCAAGGTCGTGGTCGTCTCGACCTTCCCGCCGGAGTCGCATGAGCAGGTGGTCTACCCGCTCGTGCTGCTCAAGTCCTCGGGCGACGCGGCCACGGGACGCAAGCTCTTCAACTTCCTGACCTCTCCCGAGGCCCTGGCCGTCTTCGAGAAGCACGGCTTCGCGCCCGCGCCCGCGCCCGCGCCCGCACCTGCCGCGGCGCCGGCGGCCGCCCCGCCGGCGTCCGGGGAGAGCGCCAAGGGGCCGTGATCGCCGCCGTGATGCCATCGCCCGAAGAGTGGCGGGCCATCCGTCTGAGCATGCTGGTCGCGCTCGTGGCCGTGGCCGTCAGCCTGCCCTTCGGCATTCTCCTGGGGCGCGTGATGGCCCGGCGCCAGTTCCGGGGCAAGGCGCTGGTCGAGACGCTGCTCAACCTGCCGCTGGTCTTGCCCCCGGTCGTCACCGGATACCTGCTGCTGGTCGCCTTCGGGACCAGGGGATGGCTCGGCCAGCACCTGTACGAATGGCTGGGCATCCGCTTCGTCTTCGACTGGAAGGGCGCGGCGCTGGCCTCGGCGGTGGTCTCCTTCCCGCTGATGGTCCGCTCCATCCGGGTGGCCTTCACCAGCGTCGACCGGCGCCTGGAGGGCGCGGCCCGGACGCTGGGCGCCGGTCCGCTCGACGCCTTCCTGAGCGTGAGCCTGCCGCTGGCCCGGCACGGCATCATCGCCGGCTGCGTGCTGGCCTTCGCCCGCAGCATGGGCGAGTTCGGGGCCACCATCATGATCGCCGGGAGCATCCCCGGCGCGACCCGGACCATCCCGCTCTACATCTACAACCTGCTGCAGTCCACCGACCGGAAGGACGCGGACGCGGCCGTGCGCATCATCGTATTCTCGATCCTGATCGCCGCGGCGGCGCTCGTTGCCTCGGAATACTTCGACAGGCGCGAGCGGCGGGCGATGAGGGAGGGGTAGGGATGACGGCGGGTTCGGCGCTCATGAATCCTCTCCCGCACAGGGCTTTTCGGTTCTCCGGGAGGGGGCACTCCGTGGTGAAGAAACGTGCAGCGTTTCTTCAGCCGGATTTCGTCTACCGTCGAGCGTGGAGGGATGCGCCGGGCGCCGTGAACGGGATTCAATCCCTGCGGCCTGCGGCCGCAAGGCTTGAATCTGTGCCCCCTCCCGGAGAACCGAAAAGCCCGACCCAGGCCCTCGCTGCAAACGAGAGGTCGGACCGATGAGCGTTTCCTTCGACTGCCGCCACCGCTACGGCGACGGCTTCGCCCTGGACGCGAAGTTCGACGCCGGCGACGGCGTGACCGCGGTCTGCGGCGCCTCGGGCAGCGGCAAGACCACCGTGCTCATGCTGGTGGCCGGACTGCTGCGGCCGGCCGACGGGCGCATCGCGCTGGGCGGGCGCATCCTGGTCGACACCGCCGCCGGGGTCTGGGTGCCTCCCCACCGCCGCGAGGTCGGCGTGGTCTTCCAGGACGGTCTGCTCTTCCCGCACCGCAGCGTCCGGGCCAACCTGACCTACGGCCTCGAGCGCCGGCCGGCGCGGCCGCTGGACTTCGACCACGTCGTCGAGGTCCTGGAGCTAGGCGGGTTGCTCGAGCGCCGTCCGGGGACCCTGAGCGGCGGCCAGGCCCGCCGGGTGGCCATCGGCCGGACGCTCCTGCGCGGGCCGGAGCTGCTCATGCTCGACGAGCCCTGGGTGGGCCTGGACGAGCCCATGCGCGACCGGGTGGTGGCGCTGGTGCGGCGCTGCATCGCCGAGTGGCGCATCCCCACCTTGCTCGTCAGCCACGACCGCCGGTTCGTGCGCGCCATGGCCGACCAGGTCGTGGAGCTCGCCGGCGGGCGGTTGCGGAAGGAATCGGGCGATGCGCCGGATGCGGTTCCATCGCCACTCGACGCGGACGCCTGTCATCGGACGGAGAGCGGAGCATGAGATTGTCGAGAATCGCCGGCGCATTGGCCCTGACAACGATCGCCACCGGGCTGCTGGCCGCCGGATGCGGCGACGGCGGGGCCGCCCCTTCCGGCTCTCCGGAAGACGCGAAGCCCGGGCCGCGCCCGGAACGGAAGCTGCGCGTCTTCCACGCGGCCGGCCTGACCGCACTGCTCGACGAGGTCCGCGCCGACTGCCGGCAGGAGCTGGGCATCGTGCTCGACACCGAGGGCTCCGGCAGCCAGATGGCCTGCCGCAAGGTCACGGAGATGAAGCGCGGCTGCGACCTGCTCATGCTCGCCGACTCCTTCCTGGTGGGCGAGCTGCTCGGGGGGACGTGCTCCTGGCGCCTGGACTTCGCCACCGACGAGATCGTGCTGGCCGTGGGCAAGCGCGCGCCCAACACCGAGCTCGCCGAGCGCGACTGGCCGGCGGCGCTGCTGGCCGACGGCGTGCGCTTCGGCCGGGTCGACGAGAACCTCGGGCCCATCGGCTACCGGACGCTGCTGGCGCTCAGGCTCCAGGAGATGTCCGGCTCGAGCGGCCTCTACGAGCGGGCCCTGGCCAAATGCGCCCGGGTGGTCGACGACCACGGCCGGCTCACCCCGCTGCTCGAGGCCGGAGAGCTCGACTACGCCTTCGTCTATCGCTCGGGCTGCGTCAGCCACGGGCTGCGCTTCATCCGCCTGGACGACCGGGTCAACCTGGGCTCGATGACCGGGGACTATTCGAAGGCCAGCGTGACCTTCGAGAAGCTCAAGGCCGGCGAGCGGGAGAAGGTGACCGTCCGGGGCGGCCCGGTGGTCTGGACGCTGACCATACCCGACGAGGGCGCGGATGCCGCCGGGGCGCGGGAGTTCGTCGCGTGGCTGCTCACCGCGAAGACCGCGGCTCTGGCCAGGAACGGCCTTACGCCCATCCGGCCGGCCCTCTTCTACGGGCCGGAGGAGCGGGCCGCGCCGTTCAAGGACCTGGCCAGGGTGGCCGGCTGGCTGAAATAGCCGCGGCCGCCTCCGCGCACGCGACATCCCGGAAAGCGACGTCGTCGTTCGGCCCTCAGGGGTGTATTGTCCTCTGAGAGCCTCACAAAGAATGAGCCCGGGGTCGCGTTGGGGCTCTGAGGGAGCCGCCGGGGGAATTTGCGAACCTTCCCGGCCGCTCCTACAATCTCGGGGCGCGACTCCGGCCGGCAAAGGGACCCCGTCGATAATGCGGCGACGCACCTCCATCCTGACATTGTTTCTGGCGACCGGACTGGCGGTCTTCTCCGGCCGGACGTGGGCCGCAGACTGGCCGGCCTGGCGCGCCGACGCCGGGCGGACGGCCGAGACCTCCGGGGCGCTCCCCGCGAAGCTGGAACTGCGCTGGATCCGCAAGCTCCCGCCGCTCGAGCCGGCCTGGCCCGACGACTCGCGCGTGCAGTTCGACGCCGGCTATCAGCCGGTGATCGCCGGTGGTCTGGTGCTGGTGGCCTCCTCCCGCGAGGACGCGCTCCTGGCCTTCGATGCGGCCAGCGGCGAGGAGCGCTGGCGCTTCCGCGCCGGCGGCCCGGTCCGTTTCGCGCCCTACTGCTGGAAGGGCCGGGCGTATCTCACCGCCGACGACGGCTGGCTCTACTGCCTGGACCTGGCCGGCGGGAAGCTGCTCTGGAAGCACCCGGGCGCGCCGGGCCTCGAGCGCCGCGTCGTCGGCAACGGCCGGCTGATCTCTGTCTGGCCGGCCCGGGGCGCGCCGGTGGTGGCCGACGGCCGCGTCTACTTCGCGGCCGGGCTCTGGCCCTTCATGGGCGTATTCGTCCACGCGGTAAACGCCGAGACCGGGGAGAAGGTCTGGACCAACTCCGGCAGCGGCGCGATCTTCATGCCCCAGCCGCACCGCTCTCCGGCGTTCGGCGGGCTCGCTCCCCAGGGCTACCTGGCGGTCAACGGCGACCGGCTGCTCGTGCCCAATGGCCGCGCAGTGGCCGCCTGTCTGCGTCGCGGCGACGGCCGGCTGCTCTACTTCCGGCTGGGCGACAACGGCCAGAACGGCAACTACTTCCTGGCCACGCGCGGACCGGTCTTCTTCAACAGCTACGCCCGCTTCCAGCTCTCCGACGGCGTCCGGCTGGGCATGCACATGGCCAAGCCGGTGCTGGCCGACGGCGCCGTCTACGACAGCGAGCCGACCCCCGCCGCCAGGCCGGGAGAACCGCCCCGAGCGCCGCAGGCCCGGAAATGGACCGTCGGCCAGGCCGGACCGGTCCGGCGCTTCACCCTGCGCGGCGACGGCGCCCCGCGGATCCTGCTCAAGGCCGGCGACCGCCTGATCGCCTCCGGGGATGGAAAGCTTCTGGCGCTCAAGGTGCCCGCCGCCGACGGCGAGGCGCCGGCCGTCTCGTGGCAGGCCGGGCTCCCGGGCGAGCCCTGCGCGGCGCTCGCGGCCGGCGGGCGTCTGCTGACGGCCACGCTCGAGGGCGAGATCCGCTGCTACGCCGCTCCGGACCCCGGCGCCGCCGTTCGCGAGCACCCGCTGCCGGCGCCTCCCGCCGTCAAGGCCTCGCCGCACGCCGAAGCCATCTTCGCCGCCGCCGGCCGGCCGGAGGGCTACGCGCTCGTGCTGGGGGCCCGCTCGCCGGAGCTCGCCGCGGGCCTGGCCGCGGCCGGCGGCGACCGTCTGCGCATCGTCGCCCTGTCGCCGACCGACGCAGTCGCGCTCCAGATTCGCGAGGGGCTCGAGCGGCTGGGCCTGCCAGCCGCGCGGGCCACTGCGCTCGACGGCGGAAACCTGTCGGTCGCGAAGCTGCCGCCCTATGCCTTCAGCCTGGTGGCGGTGGACGACCCGGAGGCCGCCGGGCTCGCTCGCGGCGCGGACTTCCTGCGCGAGGCCTTCCGCGTCCTGCGGCCCTACGGCGGCGCGCTCGTCTTCCCCGGGGACGGCTTCCCCGGAATCGAGGCGGCCTTCAAGGAGGCGGGCCTGGACGGGGCGGGGCTCCGCCGGACCGGAGAGTTGGGAACGCTCGTTCGCGCGCAACCGCCGACCGGCGCGGGCCAGTGGACCCACCAGTACGGCGGCCCGGGCAACGCCTGCGCCTCCGGAGAGCGGCTGGCGCGCCCGCCGCTCGGCGTGCTCTGGTTCGGCGGCCCGTCCAACGAGAAGATACTTCCCCGCCACGGGCACGGTCCCATCCCCCAGGTGGCCGGCGGCCGGCTGGTGATCGAGGGGCCGGACATGCTCCGGGCCATCGACGTCTACACCGGGCGGCTGCTCTGGGAGGCCGAGTTGCCCGGCGTGGGCCGGTTCTTCGACATCTCCCACCACCAGCCGGGGGCCAACGCCACCGGCTCCAACTACGTCACGCTGCCGGACGCGGTCTACGTCGTCCACGATGGTAGGTGCCTGCGCCTCGACGCGGCCACCGGCCGGAACACCAAGGAGTTCCGGCTGCCGCCCGACGCCGCCGGCGGCAGCGCGGGCAGTTGGGGCTGGCTGGCGACGGACGGCCGGGTGCTCCTCGCCGGGGCCTCGCCCCAGGAGTTCTACGACCCGGACTTCTCGCCCGACGAGATCCTGCGCCACATCGGGGAGATGGAGGCGCTGGAGCGCATCCTCCAGTGGCTCGGCCGGGTCAAGGGCTTCCGGGCGAGCCCCAAGGCCGGGGACGAGCGCACCTCGGAGCACGTGGCCCGCAACCTCAACCTGCTCCTGCGCGAGCGCGACCTGGCCGCCCGGCTGCCCGGCAAGCTGCCGGAGAACGCCGGCGCGGTGGCCGCGCGAATCGCCCTGCTGCTCAAGTCCCGCCCGGACCTGCCCGGCGACGACGCCGAACTCCGCAGCCTCAACCGCGCGCTCCTGGCCTTGGGCAACGCGGAAATCCCCGACAAGGAGCGCCGTTCGCCCGGCGCACAGATGACCTGGAACGGGATGAGCAGCTCCCGGCTCGTGGCCATGGACCGGGACACCGGCAAGGTGCTCTGGCAGCTATCCGCCCGGCAGGCCTTCGCCCACAACGCCATCGCCATGGGCGGCGGCAAGGTCTTCTGCGTCGACCGCCTGCCCGAGCAGGTCCTGCGCTGGAGGAAGTTCAACGGCGGAGGGGTGACCCCGGCGCGGCTCCTGGCCATCGAGGCCGAAACCGGCCGGGTGGCCTGGTCCGTCAAGGGCGAAGGGGCCTTCGCGCCCTGGCTGGGCTACTCCGCGGAGCACGACGCGCTCGTGCAGGCTGCGCGCCTGGCCCGGGACAGCCTGCCGGAGTACGAGAAGCGCATGGCCGTCCACCGCGCGTCGGACGGCAGGCTGCTCTGGAGCCGCGAGGTCGATTACCGCGGCCCGCCGGTCCTGGTCGGCGACCGGATCCACACCCAGAACGGGGCGCTCGAGCTGCTCACCGGCAGACCGGTGGAGCGTGCCGACCCGCTGACGGGCGAGACCGCCCCGTGGCGCTGGAACCGGCTCTACGGCTGCGGCTCGGTGCTGGGCTGCCCGACGATGCTCGCCTTCCGCTCTGGCGCGGCCGGATACCTCGACCTGCTCGGCAACGGCGGTGTCGCCAACCTCGGCGGATTCAAGCCGGGCTGCACCAACAGCCTGATCCCCGCCGATGGGGTCCTGGCCGCTCCCGACTACACCCGCACCTGCCGCTGCAGTTTCCCGGCTCAGTGCTCGCTCGCGCTGGTTCACGATCCGTCGGCCGAGGAGTGGAGCTTCACCGGTTCGGCCTGGTCGGGCAAACCGGTGAGCCGGGCCGGCATCAACTTCGGCGCACCGGGCGACCGGCGTGCGGCCGACGGCACGCTCTGGCTCGACTGGCCGAGCGTCGGCTACACCTCGCCGGACCTGCCGGTGGAGTGCCGGCCGGTGCACCCGCCCGACCCGGAGGTGCAGCCGGCCTACCGGCCGGCCGGTGCCGGCGGCAACGGCGGGGAAGACGAGCCGGCCCGGGTGCCGGAGACCTTCCGGCTGCACTCCTCGGAGATCGCCGGTGACGGGCTCCGCTGGGTGGCCGCCTCGGGGCTGCGCAACGTCGAGCGGCTGGTCGTGGGGCTCGGCGCCGGCGCGCGCCGACGCTACACCGTGCGGCTCCACTTCTGCGAGCCCGACGACCTCAAGCCCGGCGCGCGGGTCTTCGATGTGCGCGTCCAGGGCCGCGACGCGCTGCGCGCCCTGGACGTCGCCGCCGAGGCCGGCGGCGCGCGCCGAACGCTCGCGCGCGAGCTCAAGGGCGTCGAGGTCGCCGACCAACTGGAGCTCGACTTCAAGCCGGCCCGGGGCTCGGCCGGCGCGGTCATCAGCGGGATCGAGGTCCGGCTCGAGGAGTGAGTCCGTCGAGCGGCCCGTCGACTCGACTCAAGGCGCCATGCCGCGGAGCGCGGCTACTCGTAGGTCCACTTATGGAGCCAGGGGTCGCCGGTGTCCTCCTGGAACTTCCTGAGCTTGGCCGCGAACTCGCCGACCAACCCCTCGTATTCGGGACGCCCGGCCAGGTTGACGATCTCGTCGGGGTCCTGCTCCAGGTCGTAGAGCTCGAACCTCGGGCGGTGGACGTAGGCGTCGACGGACCTGGCGCCGAAGCGCTCCGCATTCTCCCGGAGCGCCGCCTGCCACGAGGCTGATTCCCACAGGTCGCTCGCGAAGCTGTAGTCGAGCTTCCAGGCCACGTTCCATATGAACTTGTGGCGCTTGGTCCTGAGCACGCGCATCGGGTAGTAGTTGGTAATCTCGTGGAAGGTGTGGGAGGCGTAGATCTCCTCCCGCCATCCCGTCGGAGATTCCTGGTCTATGATGCCCCGGAAGGAGCGACCGTGGATATCCCCGCCATCGGGGCCGGGGCCGGCGCCGGCGAAGTCCAGTATGGTCGGGGTGATGTCCGCCCAGGTTATGAGCCCGTCGCAGGTGGTGCCCCGGTTACGGTGCAGGGGGCTGCGCACGATGCACGGCAGCCTCATGCCCGGGTCGTAGAGCGTGGTCTTGGCCTGCGGGAACGCGGCGCCGTTGTCGGAGACGTAGATGACCACCGTGTCGTCGAGCCGGCCCTCCTCGCGGAGCACCGCCAGCAGCCGGCCGACGCCCCGGTCCAGGCGCGAGATCGACTGGTAGTACTGGGCCAGCTCCGCCCGGACCTCCGGCGTGTCGTGGAGGAAGCGGGGCACGATCACCTCGTCCTCGGAGTAGCGCTCCTCCCGGTCTCCGGGGAAGGACTCCCTGGGGTTCCCGAAGGCATCGGGGCCCAGCGGGTGGCCCTCCAGTCGGCCGGAGCGGTGCGGGTTGAAGGAGCACCAGTAGAGGAAGAAGGGCCCGCCGCCGCGGACGACCTCCCGGCAGGCCTCCGCCATGCGGACGTCGTCCCGGCCGAACTCCTTCTCGGGGCGGCCCGCGTCGAAGGGGAAGAGGCGGTCCGGGGCGTAGTGCTTCTTCCCGAAGCGCGCCGTGCGGTAGCCGGCGGCCTTGAGCCGGGCCGGCAGCGTCTGCACGTCGTCGAAGCAGGAGAAGTGGTGGCAGCCGTGGGTGTGCCCGTAAGTCCCCGTGGCGTGGTTCTGCCTTCCGGTGAGAATCACGGAGCGGCTGGCGGCGCATGAGGCGGTGGTGCAGAAGGCGTTGGTGAAACGCACGCCCTCGCCGGCCAGCGCGTCCAGGTGGGGCGTGCGGATGGCGGGGTTGCCGTAGCAGCCCAGCGCCTCTCTTCCATGATCATCGGCGACGATCAGAACGATGTTCGGTCGTCCGTTGCTCCTGCCCATCTGCTCGATCTCCCGCTTCCGTCCAGTGCCGGAGCCCCTGGACGTGCCGACACGGTCTGGAGGGGCATGGCGTGTTCCTTTCTAGCCCGGCGCGCGGGGCTGTCAAGGTTCTTGACATCCAGCCGGTATGACGTATCATGCCATCGTAATACCAGGAGGACCGTTCATGGGCAGGGTCTCGCGGGCCACCATCTCGCTGGAGCCGGAGCTCTTCAAGCAGTTCGACGCCTACAGCGCGGCCAGCGGCTACGCCACGCGCTCGGAGGCGGTCAAGGCCCTGATGCGCTCGGCGCTCGTGCAACAGGAGTGGCAGACCGGCCGGGACGTGGCCGGGGCCATCGTCATGGTCTACGACCACCACAAGGGCGGCATAGTGAAGAAGCTCACCGACGTGCAGCACGACTTCGGCGAGCTCATCGTCTGCACCCAGCACGTGCACCTCGACCACCACCACTGCATGGAGGTGGTGGTGGTGCGCGGCGCGGCCTCGAAGATCCGGGAGTTGCTCGCCGGGCTCAAGGCCGTCAAGGGCGTCAAGCACAGCTCGCTGATCACCGCGACCACCGGGGAGGGCGTCCGGTAACGCCCTCTCTTTTTTGGGATGTGCGGTGTTACCGCTAGGTGGATGGTAATACCGTCGGCAAGGAGGAACGAAGTGCGGAGAGCATTCATCGCAGGTGCGGCGTTGGTGGCCATGCTGTTCGTGTTGGGGACGGGGAAGGGCTCGGCCGGCGAGGCCGGTCCGGCGGCTCCTCCGCCGGGCAGCGCTTCGGGGAAGCCGGTCCCGGCGACGGGCGACGCGGACGTGGCCGTCGAGCACGGCAAGATCAACACCGCCGACGCCTCGCCGGTCGCCCCGGGGGCCTTCGAGGTGGAGGTCGGCTATTCCTACCTGCGCTCCAAGCGGCTTTTTGACCGCGACGCAGACACCCAGCGCCGCGGGCTGACCCGCGAGCACGCCGTGGACGTGGCCTTCGCCACCGGAATAACGGACAACGTCGACGTCGGCGTCGCCGCCGGCTACCACTGGGTGCGCGACGACGACAACGACTATGACGAGCTCGATGGCGAGTTCGGCCCGCGCCACGGCGACCACTTCGGCGACTTGGAGTTCGGGGCCCGCTACCGCTTCCTGAACCTCGAGCCACAGCGCTTCGAGATGGCCTGGATCGCCGGCTTCACCGCTCCGACCGGCAGCGACAACTGCCGCCGGGAGATCGGCACCAGCCAGGAGTACTGGAGCCTGGACCAATCGCTGGTCGCCAGCAAGGACTGGGGCCGCCTGACGGCCAACGCCGAGGCCGGCTACTCGCTGCCCTTCGGAGAGGACCGCGACGACTCCCGCGGAACGGCCGCCCTCAACCTGGCCGCCGGCTACCAGGCGCTCGACTGGCTTCAGCCGGAGCTGGAGCTCAACTACGAGCGCGAGTTCGTCAAGGACGACTACGATCCGGAGCTGATCGCCGGCACGGCCGGGCTGGTCATGGCCCTCAGCGACACGGTGTCCGCCAAGGCCGGGGTCCAGGAGGGGCTCTGGGGCCGCAACACCGACAAGGCGACGACGCTGATCCTGGTCGTCAAGTTCTCCTTCTGAGAAGCTCGAAAGGACCCGGACATGCACATGGCTGATGCCCTGATCTCCCCGGCCGTGGGCGGCACGATGTGGGCCGCCAGCGCCGGGCTGGCCGCCTGGTCGGCCCACAAGCTCAAGAAAGAGATGAGCGAGACCAAGACGCCCATGATGGGCGTGCTCGCCGCCTTCGTCTTCGCGGCGCAGATGATCAACTTCACGATCCCCGGTACGGGTTCGAGCGGCCACCTGGCCGGGGGGCTGATCCTGGCCATCCTGCTCGGCCCCTACGCCGCCTTCCTGGCGATGTTCTCCATCCTGACCGTGCAGGCGCTCTTCTTCGCCGACGGCGGGTTGCTGGCCCTGGGCTGCAACGTCTTCAACATGGGTTTCTGGGCGTGCTTCGTGGCCTATCCGCTGATCTTCAGGAAGATCGCGGGCGACAGGCCCGGCCGCGGCCGGTTGATCGCCGGCGCCACGTTGGCCGGAGTGGTCGCGCTCCAGCTCGGCGCCTTCGGCGTGGTGCTCGAGACGCTCTTCTCGGGCATCTCCGAATTGCCCTTCGGCACGTTCGTTCTGCTCATGCAACCCATCCACCTGGCCATCGGCATCGTCGAAGGACTCGTGACCGCGGCGCTCGTGGCCTTCGTCTGGAAGGCCAGGCCGGAACTGGTGGCGCCCGCCGCCTCCGCCGATCCGGCGGTCCGTCCCGCCTCGGTGCGGCCGGTGCTCGCGACCTTCGCGGTACTGGCCCTGGTCACCGGCGGGTTCCTTTCCTGGTTCGCCTCGGCCCACCCGGACGGCCTGGAGTGGTCCATGGGCAGGACCTCCGGCAAGGAGGAGCTCGAGGCCCCGGCCGGCGGTGTCCATGGGAAGCTGGCCGCTCTCCAGGAAAAGACGGCTTTCCTGCCGGACTACGACTTCAAGTCCGGTGACAACGCTGCTGCCGAGGCCGCGTCCCCCGGCCAGCCGGCGCCGGCGGAAGCGAATGAACCGGAGGAGCAGCCGGAGTCCTGGCCGGCCGTCAGCGCCGGCAACTCCCTCTCCGGAATCCTCGGCGGCGCGATCGTCCTGGCCCTGGCCGGGATGATCGGCCTGTCGTTGCGCTTCTTCCGGCGGACGGACTAGCGGAAGCGCGACAAACCCGTGCCGCCGCGGGCCTCGACGCTCTGCCCCACGACCGTCCAGCGGCTGGTGCGGTACCGGGACTACGTGCGCGAGGTCCGGCGCGTCGCCGGACGGGGAACGGTCTCGAGTTCCGAGCTGAGCGCCTTCGTCAACTGCGAGAGTTCCCTGGTGCGCAGGGACTTCGCAGCCATCGGCTGCACCGGCAAGCCTCGCGTCGGCTATCGCATCGGCAGGACCATGGCTTGTCTGGAGCGGGCACTTGGATTGTGTGTGCCCCGCACCGCGGTTCTTTTCGGAGTGGGACGGCTGGGGTCCTTTCTGCTGGAGCAGGACTGGTGGGGCCAGGTCGGCGTGCGCTTCGTGGCCGCGTTCGACGCCGACCCCGCCAGGACGGGGCGCCGGCACGGCGGAGTGGAGGTGCTGCCGTTCGCCGAGGTTGCCGGGAGGCTGCGCGCGCTTGGGACGCCGGAACTCGCCATCCTGGCGGTCCACGCCGGCCCGGCCCAGGCGTGCGTGGATGCCGCCGTGGCCGGCGGAGTCCTGGCCATCTGGACTTTCGCACCCCGACCGCTCCTCGCCCCGGCGCGGGTCATGGTGCGTTACGAGAATCCCGTCGCGGGCCTGACCGGGTTACTCTGCTCCCTATCCCGCTCCGCCGGGATCTGATGGACGTGCGCGAATGCCAAGGATAGACTCGGCCCTGCGCGACGTCGGCGCGCTCGACGCGCTGGCCGCCGGGGACTCGCCGGTCCACCGGCTCGACCCACGCGCAAAGCTGCTGGCAACCGCGGCCTGCATCGTGACGGTCGTGTCCTTTCCCAAGCACGAGTTCGCCGAGCTCGCGCCGCTAGCGCTCTTCCCGGTGGCGATCCTCGCGGCGGCCCGCGTGCCCTTCGGCCTGATCGGGCGCTACCTGCTCCTGGCCTCGCCCTTCGCGGTAATGGTCGGGATCTTCAATCCGATCTTCGATCGTGCGGTCGCAACCCACTGGGGGCCCATGGCCGTCTCGGGCGGATGGCTCTCCTTCCTATCCATCCTCGCCCGGTTCGTGCTCACGGCGGGAGCGGCGCTCGCATTGCTCGCCTCGACCGGCTACGTCAACGTCTGTGCAGGGCTGGGGAAGCTCGGCGCCCCGCGGGTGCTCGTCACGCAGTTCCTGCTCCTCTACCGCTACCTCTTCATCCTGGCCGACGAGGGCGCCAGGATGGTCCGGGCCCACGCGCTGCGCTCCCGGACCGGCCGGCCGGCGGCCCTTCGCGTCTGGGGATCGCTGGCCGGCCACCTGCTGCTCCGCGCCCACGACCGGGGCGCGCGGCTGCACGCGGCCATGCTCGCCCGGGGCTTCGACGGATCGCTCCGGCCGTTGCGGGCGCTCTCCTGGTCCCGGGCCGACGGCGCCTTCCTCGCCGGGAGCCTCGCCTTCTTCGCGCTGGTCCGGTTCGGTCATCTCGCCGAGCGCCTGGGCCGGCTGACCCTGGAGGTCCTGCGTTGAGCCACCACATCGTCGAGGCCAGGGACCTCGAGTTTGCCTATCCGGACGGCCACCCGGCGCTCCGGGGCGTGTCCTTTCGCATCGAGCACGGCGAGTCGGTGGGGATCGTCGGGGCCAACGGCGCCGGCAAGAGCACGCTGCTCCTGCACTTGAACGGCTGCCTGCTCGCCTCGAAAGGCTCGGTGCGAGTCGGGGACGTGCCGGTGACCAGCGCGACGTTGCCGGCCGTGCGCCGCAGCGTCGGCACCATCTTCCAGGACCCCAACGACCAGCTCTTCATGCCCACGGTCGGCGAGGACGTGGCCTTCGGGCCGGTCAACATGGGCCTGCCCGCCGGGGAGGTCGAGCGCCGCGTGCGCGAGTCGCTCGAGGCGGTCGGGGCCCTCGAGCTGCGCGCGCGGCCGCCCTACCGGCTCTCGGGAGGAGAGAAGCGCGCGGCGGCCATCGCCGCGGTACTGGCGATGAGCCCGGACGTCCTGGTGATGGACGAGCCGAGCTCGGGCCTCGACCCGCGCGCCCGGCGCCGGCTCATCGAGCTCCTGGCCGGCTTCCGGCACACCAAGATCGTCGCCTCGCACGACCTGGACATGATCCAGGACCTCTGCTCGCGGACCATGGTCCTCGCCGAGGGGCGGATCGCCGCCGACGGGCCCACGATGGAGGTGCTCGGGAACCTCGAACTGCTCGCGCGCTGCGGGCTCGAGCCGCCGCTCAGGGCGCAGGGGTGCCCGGCGTGCGGGAGAGCTTGTCGGACAAGTCTGACAGGTCTGACGCGTCGGACAGAAGGCTAACCGCAGCTCGTCTCCGGCGACGTCGCCCACCTGGCCCGGACTCGCGCCCAGTTGCGCAGGCCCTCGACCTTCTCCTCCATGGTCGCAGAGAGCGGCACGGTCTCGGCCAGCGCCTTCCCGACGTCCTCGGTGGTGAACTCGCGGTCCGCCGGGAAGGCGTGGTACATGGCCGAGACGATGGCCTGCTCGACCTCCGCGCCGCTGAAGCCTTCCGAGGCGGCGACGAGCTTCGGCACCTCGAACTTCCCGGGATCGCGCCCGCGCTTGGCCAGGTGGATCCGGAAGATCTCGGCGCGCTCGGCGGCGGTGGGCAGGTCCACGAAGAAGATCTCGTCGAAGCGGCCCTTGCGCAGCAGTTCGGGCGGCAGCCGGTCGATGGAGTTGGCCGTGGCCACCACGAAGACCGGCAGGGCCTTCTCCTGCATCCAGGTGAGGAAGGTGGCGAAGAGCCGCGCGGTGGTGCCCGCGTCGGTCTGCCCGGAGGACTCGAGCCCCGAGAAGGCCTTCTCGATCTCGTCGATCCAGAGCACCACCGGGGCGATGGACTCCGCGACCTTGAGCGCCGTGCGCACGTTCTCCTCGGTCTTGCCGATGTAGGAGCTGAAGAGCGCGCCGACGTCGAGCCGCAACAAGGGTATCGACCAGAAGTCCGAGGTGGCCTTGGCGAGCAGGCTTTTGCCGCAGCCCTGCACGCCGAGCAAGAGCAGGCCCCGCGGCTGGGGCAGGCCGTAGGCCCGGGCCCGGTCGGAGAAGGCCTCGGTGCGCTGGTCGAGCCAGGCCTTGAGGTTGTCGAGCCCGCCGACGCTCTTGAGCGACTCGGAGTGCACGCAGTACTCGAGCAGACCCGTCTTGGCGATGATCTGGCGCTTCTGCTCGGCGACGACGCGCAGGTCCTCGGGAGTCAGCCGCGAGTCGTTGGCGATGGCCATGTTGAAGACGTGGAGGGCCTGCTGACGCGTCAGGCCCAGGGAGTTGCGGACGATCTCGCGGATCAGCTCCCGGCGCACGGTCACGAAGGTCCCGGCCATCTCGGCCGCGGTGCGGAGGCGCGAAACCAGCAGTTCCTCGAGCTCGGCCTGGTCGGGCAGCGGCACTTCCACCAGGGCCACCTCCTTCTCGAGGAGCGAGGGCATGGAGGGCTTGGCGGTCACGAAGACCACCGTCCAGGGCTGCCGCTGGTTCATCAGGTCGACGAGCTTGCGGACCACCTTCTGCTCGTCGAAGTAGTTGGCGATGTCCTTGAGCACCAGGACCAGCCGCCGGCCCCAGGCGCGCTTCATGACCGCGTCGAGCGCGTCGATGGGCGCCTGCATGCGCCGGCGCTCGTCATCGTCGCGGCCCTCGACCATCAGGGCCTCGGTCTCCACGCTGATGACGTCGCCGCGGTAGCGCCAGCCGTCGGTCATGCTCCAGACGTAGACCTTGCGGTTGAGCCGCGCGGCCACCGCCTCGATCACGTCGCAGCAGCGGTCCTCCTCGGGACTGAGCATGGCGATGGCCGAGTAGCCGGAGCGGACCAGCAGGCCGAGCTTCTGTTTGACGTTCTCGATCTCGGGGGTGGCCGGAATTGCCCGGGCGACGGGGATCGCCTTGGTGCCCTGCGCGCCCTGGGTCGCCTGAGCGTCCGGTGCGCCCTGGGTCGACTGGGGTCCCTGAGGCCTGCCTCTCTGCGCATGAGCAGTCATCGGTCATCCCCTTCGAAAAGGACGCGGGGGCACGGCCTGCCGCGCCCCCGCGTGGACGTCAACCTCCGGTCACCGCCGTTACCTCTTGCGGCCCTTCCCGCCTTTGGCGGCCTTCGCGCCCTTCGCGGCCTTGCCGCCCCCGGCCTGGCCCCGGGAGACCGCCCGGTTGATGGCCTCGAGGTAGGCGCGGCCGCTGGCCTCGACGATGTCGGTCGAGACTCCGCGGCCGTTCAAGGTCAGCTCGCCGAACTGCACCGAGACCATCACCTCGCCCATGGCCTCCTTGCCGCGGCTCACCGAGCGCAGCTGGTAGTCGAGGAGCTTGCCGGTCGTGCCGGTCAGCCGCTCCATGGCCTTGTAGACCGCGTCGACCGGCCCGTCGCCGGTGGCCGCGTCCTGGAGCAGCTCTTCGCCGCGGCGCAGGCGGATGGCCGCGGTGGGCACCACCGAGGTACCGGCGGTCACCGAGAGGTGCTCGAGCTGGTATACCGCGGGGGCCGCGCCCACCCGGTCCTCGAGGAGCGCCTCGAGGTCAGCGTCGTAGACCTCGCGCTTCTTGTCGGCCAGCTCCTTGAAGCGCACGAAGAGCTCGTCGAGCTCCGCGGGGCTGAGCTGGTAGCCGAGCTTGGCGATGCGCGCCTTCAGGGCGTGCCGTCCGGAGTGCTTGTCGAGGACGAGCAAACTCTCGGCCACGCCCACGTCCTGCGGCCGGATGATCTCGTAGGTGCTGCGCTCCTTCAGGACCCCGTCCTGGTGGATGCCCGAGGAGTGCGCGAAGGCGTTCTCGCCGACGATGGACTTGTTGCGCTGCACGGCCATGCCGGTGAGATTGGAGACCAGCCGCGAGATCTGGAAGATGTTGCGGCTCTTGACCCCGGTGCGGACCTTGCCGTAGAAGTCGGCGCGGGTGGCCAGGCCCATGACCACCTCCTCGAGCGCGGCGTTGCCGGCGCGCTCGCCGATGCCGTTGATGGTGCACTCCACCTGGCGGGCGCCGGCGGCCACCGCGGCGAGCGAGTTGGCCGTGGCCAGGCCCAGGTCGTTGTGGCAGTGCACGCTGATCGCCGCCTTGCCGATGTTGGGCACGTTCCCGACGAGGTGGCGGATCAGCCGGCCGAACTCGTCGGGCATGGCGTAGCCCACGGTGTCGGGGATGTTGACCGTCGAGGCCCCGGCGGCGATGACCGCCTCGACCACCTCGGCCAGGAACTTGGGCTCGGTGCGGCTGGCGTCCTCGGGGCTGAACTCGATGTCCTTGCAGAGCGAGCGGGCCAGTTTCACGCCCTCGACCGCCAGGCGGATGATCTCTTCCTCGGCCTTGCGGAGCTTGAACTGCCGGTGGATCTTGCTGGTGGCCAGGAACACGTGGATGCGCGGACGCTCGGCGCGGCGCACCGCCTCCCAGGCGCGGGTGATGTCCTTCTCGACGCAGCGGGCCAGGCCGCAGACGGTGACGCCGCCGACCTCCCCGGCCACGGCGCTCACCCCCTCGAAGTCGCCGGGGCTGGAGATCGGGAAGCCGGCCTCGATGGCGTCGACGCCGAGCTTGGCCAGCGCCCGGGCGATCATCAGCTTCTCCTTGAGGTTGAGGCTTACTCCCGGCGACTGCTCGCCGTCGCGCAGGGTGGTGTCGAAGATCATCAGGCGGTTGCTGTCGGCAGACATGGAATCGTTCCTCTCTGTCTCTTCCGGTCTCTGGTGGATGGAAATGCCGGACGAGCCGGCGTTGGAGTCGAGTTACGCGGACGGCGCCAGCAGGACTCCCCCGGTGCGGGGCGCGCGGATGCCACTCCGCGCCCTGCTGCCGGGCGACACCTCCCTGCGGCCTGGAGCCCCAGGCCTGGAGTCGGGGATGTTACTGCTGCTTGGCGTCATCGCTCTTGGGCGCCTCTTCCGTCTTGGGCGCGCCCTCTTCCTTCTTCTGATCCGGCTGGACCGGGGCCTCGCCGGTCTTGGCGGTCCCGTCGTCCCGGGTGCGGGCCTCGAGGCGCACGACCTCGTCGGCGCCGAAGCGAATCTCGTGGCTCTTGGAGGCTAGGTCGGTGATGGTCGTGCGGGTCACCGGCTTGCCGTCGAGCATCGTCCCGTTGGGCGAGAGGCTGACCAGCTCGATGGAGCCGAGGTTGACCATGGTGATCTCGAAGTGCTTGCCGCTGACCGTGCGGAAGGCGTCGTCGGACTCGCGCTCGGCCTCGGACCTGGAAGTCCAGGCCTTCATGCGCACCAGCGACCAGTCCGCGGAGCGGCTGCGCCCGACCACCACCTTCTTGCCGTACTCGAGGGCCAGTTCCTCGCCGGCGACGTGTCCGGCGACCCCGACCAGCATGGGCGTGACGGCCATGGCGCGTTCCCCCTTATCCCGACGGGCGCCAATGATAGCCCCCCCTCCCACGGCGTCAAGCGCCCGCGGCTGACCTGGCGACGCGGAGACGCGGGGACGCGGAGACGCGGGGACGCGGGGACACGGGGACACGGGGACGCGGTGACGCGGTGACACGGAGACATGGGGACAGGGAGATGCGGAGTATGCTGGGAGCGGGGATTATGGCGGGAGGCTCTTGCCAGCTGTCCCCGCGTCCCCGCGTCCCCGCGTCCCCATGTCTCCGTGTCACCACGTCCCCGCGTCGCCCGGCTCTTGCGCCAGCGCGGGGGGCCGCTTAGGATACCCGCCGGCGTCGCCCGGGTGGCGGAACGGCAGACGCGCCGGTTTCAAAAACCGGTGAGGGCAACCTCATGCGGGTTCGATCCCCGCCCCGGGCACCAGCCTTCGCTCGCAGCGCAGCGAGAGCGAAGGCTGCCGCGCCGAAGCCCCGCAGGGGCGAAGGCTGGCTTCCGCTTTCGCATGCAAGGTGCGCTGCGAGCTACGGCTCGGCACGCCAGCCAGCAAAGAGTCCGCAGCGCAGCCAGAGCGAAGTTCACCCGCCGAAGGCGGGGCTGCCCTCCGCCCGACCAATCGCTGATCCACTTCCCGGATTGCACCTAAGCCCGCGGCCTGTACCATGGAGCGTAATGTGGTCGGGGCCGTGGCATCGGAGCCCTCAGTTCCGGCCGCTTGCTGACCGCCTCGAAGAGGGAGCTCAGACCATGGCCAGCCATTCCGGACCGGTGACCGTCGCGGTGGTGGGCGCGGGACAGCGCTCCAAGGCCTACACCCAGTACGCCGTCGACCACCCCGAGCGCATGCGGGTGGTGGCCGTGGCCGACCCCAACCCGGTCCACCGCCGGATCGTCTCCGAGAAGCACGGCATCCCCGCGGAGCTGCAGTTCGAGTCCTACGAGCAACTGGCCGCTCGGCCGCCGGTGGCCGAGGCGGCCATCAATGCCACCCGCGATCAGTTGCACCACAAGTCGGCGCTGCCCCTGCTCGCCGCCGGCTACCACATGCTGCTCGAGAAGCCCATCGCCCACACCGAGGCGGAGGTCCGCGGGATCATCGGCGCGGCGAAGCAGCACGGCCGGAAGGTGGTGGTCGGCCACGTGCTGCGCTTCGCGCCCTTCTACTCGACCATCAAGCGGATGCTGCTCGACGGGCGGATAGGCGGGATCGTCTCCCTGAACACCCTCGAGGCGGTCAGCTACCACCACATGGCCACCGGCTACGTCCGCGACCGCTGGAACCGCCGGGACAAGAACAGCCCCATGCTGCTGGCCAAGTGCTGCCACGACCTGGACGTGATCGGCTGGCTGATGTCCGGCGTGCCGGCCAGGCGGGTCTCGAGCTTCGGGAGCCTCAAGCAGTTCCGCGCCGAGAACGCGCCGGCCGGCTCCGGGACGCGCTGCGTGGTCGACTGCAAGATCGAGCGCGAGTGCGCCTACTCCGCCCGGCGGCTCTACGTCGAGAAGTCGCGCTGGCGCGGCTACGTCTTCCAGCCGCTCCAGGGCCGCGGCGAGGTCACCGACGAGATGCGCCTGGAGCACCTCCGGGAGAGTCCCTACGGCCGCTGCGTATGGCGCTGCGACAACGACGTGGTCGACCACCAGTCGGTGCTGGTGGAGTTCGCGGGCGGCGCCACCGCCACCCACGACATGTTCTGCGCCACGGCCCGCCCCACGCGCCAGATCCACATCATCGGCACGAAGGGCGAGATCCAGGGCGACATGGAGGACGGGGTCGTCAGGCTGCGCCACCCCGACCTCCGCCCGGGCACGAACGACTGCGTCGAGGAAGTCGTCAACGTCAACGAGGCGGTCGGGGGCGACGGCGCCGGCCACGGCGGCGGCGACGTGCGGCTGATCGCCGACTTCGTCGCGGTGGTCCGCGGCGAGCCAGCCTCGATCAGCACGACCAGCATCGAGGACTCGCTCACCGGCCACCTCATCGCCTTCGCGGCGGACACGGCCATGCTCGAGCGCCGGGTGGTGGAGATTCGCGAAGCATAACGCAGACCAACCACCAAGACACGAAGGCACCAGGAAATCACGAAAGCGAGGCCTTCGCGGCTTCTTTGTGCGCACGCATAGCGCGTAATAACGCGACATAGCTAGCAGGGCAGAGGTCCTGGTCTGAAATGGATGATTTCCGGCAGACGGCGGGAGTCGCGTGGTGTATAGGCGATAGGTCCAGCACTGGTCTAATAAGTAGGCGGCCTTTCGGTCGAACTCTGCGAGGAGGGCAGCTCCATGAGTCACCGGATCACAGTCATGGTCTTCAGCTTGGCGTTCGCGGCGGCACCGGCGTTCTCGGCCGAAGTCCCGGCGTCCAACCGCTGGACTCTGGCCGACGACGAGAAGTCCGGCGCGCGGGAGCAGCACCTGCTGGTCTACTCCCCGGCCTTGCGGAAGACTGTGCTCCTGGCCGGCGAGGCCGCACCGGGCACGCCTTACGTGATGGCCTTCGACCCGGCGACCAGGTCCTGGGAGACGCTGTCTGCGGCCGGGCCCATGGCCGGCAAGGCCCAGCCCGCGGCCGTGGCCGCGGCCTGCGACGCCGACGGCAGGAACATCTACCTGCTCGCCGGCGGCCAGGTCCATCGCTTCGACATCGAGTCCAGGACATGGTCGCCTCAGGGCGGACCGCTGAAGGACTGCGCGCTGACGGCCTTCACCATGGCCTTCGATCCGGTAAACAACGGCCTGATGCTGCTCGGCGCGGAGACCGCCCTGGACCGGGCCGGTTGGATGGGCGGAGCCTTCCTGAGCCTGGCCGACGGCCAATGGCGGTCGCTGGTCTTCGGGGACGAGGCGGCGCGCCGGGCCCACGCCGAACGCCGCGCGGTCCGGACCGCGTTGGAGGAACTGGTCGGCCGGACCCGCCACGCCTGGTACCGCGACCCCAAGGGCGAGGGCGAGGACGCGGAGCGCAAGGATCTGGCCGGGCGCTGCGCCGCTCTCGGGAAAATGCCCGGCCTGGGCGGACTGGCCGCCGATGTCGACCGGGTCGCCGGTCTGGTCGGACAGAAGAATCTCCTCGAGGCCCTCAAGGCCGCGCGAGCGCTGCAGAGGAGGTTCGAGGAGGCCATGGAGGCGGCCAGCCCGGTCCCTCCGGCGCGCCGGCACTCGCCGGTCGTCTGCGATCCGGTCGACAAGGTCCTGGTGCTCTTCGGCGGCGACCACGAGGACTACACCACCAACGACACCTGGGTGCTGGACCTGGCCAAGCGCCAGTGGCGGAGGACGAGCCCCAAGATCGCCCCGGCGCCGCGCGCCGGGCATGGCCTGGTCTGGCTGCCGAAGGCCGGGAAGGTCGCGCTCTGGGACGGTTTCCGGCACAACAGCAAGAGCGGCGACTACCGCGGCTTCCAGGCGGAACTGCTGCCTCAGCGCGAGCTCTGGCTCTACGACGTGGCCTCGGACAAGTGGGAGCTGGCCGCCAGCTGGCCGAACGCCGACAAGTCGCTGCCCTTCCGGAAGGGCGCGAGGGCCATGGGCTTCTTCACCTACTACTCGCAGCCCTTCCCCATGGCCCTGGCCGCCGACGCCGAGGACCGGCTGATCTTCGTCGGCGGGGGGACGAAGAAGCAGGACAAGGCCGTGCTCAACGGCACATGGCTGCTCGCCGTCGACCCCGGCAGCGTCGATGCCGCAGCCGCCGCCGGGCAGGGCGCCGCGCCCAACGGCCGGGCCGAGCGCACCGGGCCCTACCTGGCCTCGTTCTGCGAGGAGCCGGCCGCGGGCGCGCCGACCGGCCTGGCGGACCTGCCGGCCAACACCTGGGTCCAGCTCGCCAGGCCGCCCCGCAACCCGCACTCGGCGCGCTGGGGCTGCGACTTCGGCACCGCCACCTGGAACCCGGACGCCGGCGAGGTCCTGCACTGGGGCGGGGGCCACTGCCGCACCTCGAGCAGCGTGGTCGGCCACTGGTCGCCGGCCTCGAACCGCTGGGCGCTGGCCTACGATCTGGACGAGCCCTACGCCGACAACGGCGGCGGCCCCGGGCCGGCCTCGTTGATGGGCCGGCCGTGGGTGGCCACCCACGCCTATAACTCCTACGGCTACGATCCCGGCAACAAGGTGCTGGTCCTCCTGCGCGCCGGAGTCGGGAACATGTCCCGCCTCTACGACCCCGCGGCCATGCGCTGGTTGCCCGAGGGTCCCAAACAGCCCTTCGATGGCCACGACTACACCGCCCACGTGATCCCCACGCCGCAGGGGGCGGTGGCCTGGGCCGGCACCCGGGAGTACATGGGCTCGGCCGGCCGCGGGCTGTGGCTGCTCGAGCGCCAGGCAGGCTGGAGCTGGAAGGAGCTGGCCAAGCCCGGGACCGCGCCGGGCTGCCGCGTGGACACGTCCTGCAGCTGCTACGACTCGAAGCGCGGGCGCGTCCTGCTCATGCCGGGCGCGCAGGATGGCGCGGCCGTCTACGCCTGCCCCCTGAAGACCGGCGCGGTCGAGAAGCTCGCGCCCGCCAACCCCGGCTTCGGCAGGATATACAGGCGGGAGGCCGTCTACGTGGAGCACTGCGACTGGGTGCTGCTGGTCAATACGGTCGACCGCGACGGCAAGGCCTGGCACGCGGTCTACGACTGCGAGAGGAACCGCTGGATGCTTCTCGACGCCGGGCCGCTGACCGCCAGGATGCCCAGCCCGGGCCGCGGGCTGATGTACGACTCCGGGCGCAAGCTGGTCTACCTGGTGACCGAGATGGGCGACGTCTTCGCGCTGCGCATCGACCCCGCGACCGCCGGGGTGGTGGACAAGGAGTGACCCCCGCCCGGGGGCACGGGAGAGCGTCACCATGACCATGGGACGGCCCCGCATCCAGGACGAAACCTGCCGGCGGCTCCGCGAGCTGATCGAGCGCCAGTCCCTCTGGGGCCGGCAGCTGGCCGGCGAGCGGGCCGTGGCCGGCGAGGTCGGCGTCTCGCGGATGACGCTGCGCGGCGCCATGGCGCGCCTGGAGGCCGAGGGCCTGCTCGAGCGCCGCCACGGCGCCGGAACGTTCGTGCGCCCTCGGGAGGCGTCGGACCGGGCGAAGCGAACCGCGAACCTGGCGGTCCTGGCCTACGGCCACCACGAGTCGGCCGGGGGCTGGGACTTCCGCGGCGAGATGATCCGGGGCATCCTGGGCGCCGCCGGGGCCGCTCGCGCCAGGTGCACGGTGCTGGCCATCGACCGGCCGGAGGAGGCCGGACGCATCGCCGACCTCCGCGGGCTGCGCGAGTTCGACGGCTTCATCTCGGTCGGAGTGGACCGCCACGAACTCCTGGCGGGCCTGGTGGCGCTGCGCCGCGGCCCGGTGGTCCTTCTCGACGGCTACGTCCGCGGGCTGCCGGTGACGACGGTCGTGGAGGCGGGCTACGACGGAATGCGCACCACCGTGCGGCATCTGCTGGGCCTGGGGCACAGGCGCGTCGCCTTCATCGACTGCCACAACCGGGAGGCCAACAATCCCGAGAAGTTCGCCGGCTACCGCAGCGCGATGGCCGAGCGAGGCATGGCGGTCGACGGCGCGCTCGTGGCCGTCCCGGAGTTTCCGGACGACGCCTACGCCGTGAGCGCAGAAGAGCGCCGGCGAAGGCTGGAGCCCTTCTGCGCCGGAGCGGTCGGACGGTTCCTGGAGCTTCCCGACCCACCCACGGCGATCGTCGGCTTCGACGACAGCCGGGCGCTCCTCGCGCTCGACGAGGTCGAGCGGCGGGGTCTGCGCGCCGGAGTGGACGTGAGCGTGGCCGGATTCGGCGACCAAGCCGTGCGCAAGGGGCTCTGCGACCGGCTGACCAGCTCGAGGATCTACCCGCGCAAGATGGGGCGCGAGGCGCTGGCGGCGGCGACGGCCGGCCCGGGCTCGGGAGAGGCCCGGACCGTCTTCGTGCCCACGCGCCTGCTGGCCAGGGAGACGACCGGCCCGGTCACTCCCCGCGGGACGAGCCCCGCTTCCTGACGACCAGAACCACGCCGAGCACGGCTGCGAGCAGCACGACTCCGCCGATCAGGACCATCGGGACGAGACCGCCGGCCGTGGCGGCCGAGGGCCCACTCGCCGGTCCGGCCGGGGCGACCGGGGTGGACGGAGCCGCCGCCGCGGCGCCCCCCGGGGAGGGCTTGGCGGAGGCCTTCGAAGCCGGGGGCTTGCCGCCCGGCTCCATCTCGAAGGAGACCTCGTTCCCGCCGGCCGGCCGGTACTTCACGACGTAGCAGCCGGTCTCGGAAACGCCGAGCGTCGCCGGCGGCCCGAAGCGGCTCGCGACCCGCGCGCCCAGACAGCGACCCTCGAGGTGGAAGCGCACCACCAGCGGCGCGGCGGACTTCGCGTCGGCCGGCACCGGGATGACCAGGAACTGGGCCTTGTCCATCTGGCCCAGGTCGCTCCGGGAGATGTAGAGGTCGCCCCCGGCCAGCGCGGTGGCCAGCTCCAGCGACCCGGAGGCATCGAAGTCGGCCAGGAGCATGGCGGCCTGGCCCTTGTCGCAGCCGGCCAGGTCGTCCTCCTTGAGCTTGAACGGCTCGTTGATGGCGAAGCTGCGGAAGCCGCGGTTGAAGAAGGTCTGGGCGGGCTCCTCCTCGTAGCCGACGTAGAGGTCGACGAATGTGTCGTTGTTGTAGTCGCCGGTCGCCGCGCAGGTCGCCCCCGGCTGGATGATGTAGCCGCTCTCGCCGGTCAGGCGCATGGTCTCCTCGAACTTCGTCCCGCCGCGGTTCTGGAGCATGTAGGGCGTCGAGCCCCCGCCCATGAGCAGGATGTCGAGCAGGCCGTCGCCGTCGAGGTCGGCCACGAAGGCCGAGCGGCTCTTGGGCCGGCCCATGAGCGCGCCGCAGTTCACGGCTGCTTCGAACCCGCCGGCCTTGCCCCGCCAGAGCCATCCGTCCTTCTGGAACACCTGGACAATGTCGGCGAAGCCATCGGCGTCGAAGTCGGCCACGACGCAGGGGCCGGTTGCGCCAAGGTCGAGACCGGTAAGAACCGGAAGAGGTTCGCCGGTGAGCTTACCTTTGCCGTCGTTTTTGAAGACCATCGGCCAAATCCCAGCTCCGACCACCAGGTCCGGCTTGCCGTCGGGCTCCAGGTCGACGACGCCCACTGTCGGGCTCGCGTTCTCGACTTTGTCGACACCCGACACCGCGACAGCCGTGAACTTCCCCGGCTCCTTCTGGAGCCAGAGCTTGAGGCCGTCGGCGCCCAGCGAGGCCAGGTCCGGCCGGCCGTCGCCGTCGAAGTCCGCCCAGGCCGCGGCCAGGCTCTTCGAGCCCGGCGCGCCGGAGAGATCCTCGAACTTGCCGCCGGCCTTCTGGAGGAAGACCCGGTCGCCCTCCGGGCAGGCCGCGAAGAGATCGAGCCGGCCGTCGGCGTCGACGTCCACGGCCTGGATGGCCGCCGCCTTGCCCGGCAGCGTGCCGAGCTTGACGTGCTCGATCCATTGCACCCCGCCGGCCACCGGCATGACCGGCGCGCTCGGAAACTTGCGGATGAACTTCATGGTCTCGATGAGCATGTCCGTGCCGCCGTTGAACGTACCGTTGAGCGCCGAGTCCATGCGGTCGAAGGTCCAGGAGGCGTCGTCGGCTCCCCTGGCCAGCCGCACCCAGCAGGCCTCGATGTGCATGAGCGCGCAGGCCTTGCCCTCGAACTCGCCGGCGGCGATCAGGGCCGGCCTCTTGCCGGCGGCCTTGAGCAGTTCGAGGAGGTCCTCGGGCTTGGCGTCGCCCGCAGAGCTCTTGAGGCTCAGGCGGACCTTCTTGGCGGCGAGCTCGCCTTTGATGACCTCGCCCACCTCCAGAGTGGCCCCCTGGCCGTCGGCGTCCACCGACTCGACCCGGGCCGTGAAGATCGCCGTGGCGGCCTTCTCCACGTTCTTGGGGGTGAAGTTGGGGTTCACGAAGGCCAGGGCCTGGGCGGCGGCGAGCGTCGCGGCGAGAGCCAGGGCGAAGACGACGGTCCGGCGGAGGAAGGTCAGCCTCATGGTCGAGTCTCCTTGATTGGATCCGAGCCTGCGGTCCTGAATTCTAGCCGCCGGGCGGGCTCCCGCAAACTCACTCCAGCGGCCGGGAGCGCGCCCGGACGAGCGCCACGACGTCCTCGGCGTCGCGCCGGTCGCGGCAGCGCACGTCGAGGTGGAAGTTTCGGCGGCCGAGATCGCCGACGTGCCTCCTGAGCGCGTCGCTCGTGACCGCGAAGCGCAGGTTGGCCGAGCCGGTGGCGGCCTCGATCCTGGCCAGGTCCTCGATGGGCGGCGCCGTCTGCGGGTCCGTGGAGATCTCCAGGAGCGCGAGGTTCGGCAGCGTCGCGAGCCTGGGCAGGAAGTGCAGCTTCTGGTTGTGGGCGTGGTAGAGCACCATCCGGTGGCCGGCGGTCTGTTCGCGCTCGTAGGGGAAGCCGAACTCGTCGTAGACCTCCGGGGCGCACAGCAGCGCGGCGTCGTTGGAGAGGTGCCCGATGCAGTCCGGGCCCAGCCACCCCCCGAAGCTGAAGACCTGGCCGTCCTCCACGCGGTCGGCCCAGGAGGCGAGCCTCGGGTAGTACCAGCCCAGCGCCCGGGTGCAGAAGGCCATCAGCCGGTGCGCGAAGTCCGGCTCGGCCAGGAAGTCCACGAAGAGCTCGTCGCCGCGCAGCGCGTTGGCCAAGTCCATAGGCGACATGGTCCCGCGGACCGAGAGCAGGAAGCTCCCGTCCTGGCGCCGGCGCAGGTGCTCGTAGCCCTCCTTCATGTACCGGCACCAGCGGCTGCCTTCGTCTAAGGCCAGCCGTTCCAGGTCCCCGGGATCGTTCACCGCCGGCAGCGGCAAACAGGTGTCCTCCTGGAGCCGGACCTCCAGGCCCAGCCACGCGGAGTGCTCGGCGATCCCGAAGTGCGGGCAGATGGCCGGCAGGGAATCGTCGTCGAGCCCCTCCTTCGCCGCCCAGCGCGGCCGCTCGGCGGCGAGGTTGAGGTCGAGCCACTCGCCGAGCCGGCGGTCCAGGTCGAACTCCAGGAGCGGCGGCACCCGGGGCGTCTCGGCCGGCACCTTGCAGTTGACCAAGAGATGCCCCGGCTCAGTCGCCGCGTAGAAGCGCCGGCTCCGCGCCACCACCCGCCGGACCTTCGCGGCGAGGGCGGAGGTCATCGGGGCGCTGGAACTGCTGCTCATGATGATCCTTCTCCTTACAGATCCCCTCTCCCCCTGAGGGAGAGGGGGCCTGAGAGGATGGTGCAACTCGACCTCCACCCTCCACCTTCCACCATCCCGTTCCTACGGTCGCACCTCCGCCGTCCCCGCCGGGGCCTCGACCGCCCGGCGCGCTCCGGAGAGCTCGCATCCCGAGAGCACGATGTCCCGGCTCTCGCCGCCGCATTGCAGGAAGACGCCCTGTCCCTGCGGGGCGCGCGCGCCGCGGATGAGCGCGCCGCGCACGTCGCGGAAGCGCAGCGCCGGGGCCCCGGCGTCGGCCCGCTCGACGCGCAGGCCGTCGACGTCCAGTTCCTCGACGTCGATCATGTAGATTGCCGGGCGGCGGTCGGGCGATGCGCAGGCCAGGTCCAGGCCGGCGATGCGCAGGCCGGAGACGTGCCGGCAGTAGAGCCCGTAGCTCGGCGGCCGGCCGAACATGGTGGCCTCCGGGTAGCCGTCCTCGCGCTCGGGCAGTTCCCGCGCGGCCATCTCCGCGGTGCCGCCGCCCTCGACGGTGACGCGGACGTTCGCGAGCGTCACTCCGCGCACCAGGTGCCCGGGGATGCCCACGATCGGGCAGGCGATGGTCGCGCCGCGGGCGGTCACGTTCTCGATGAGCACGTCCGAGAGCGTCCCGGGCACGGGCCGGTCCTGGCCGGTCCCGCGGTTGCCCAGCCGGATGAAGAAGGGCGCCCGGACGTTCTGCATGGCGATGTTGGAGCAGACCACCCCGGCGAGGCTGGCGCCGTCGACCATCTCGATGGCGATGCCGCAGAGCGCCCGCAGGCCCGGCTCGAGCTCGTCGTTGACCAGCACCGAGTTGCTGAAGACGACGTTCTCGAACGGGTCGCGCGACTCGGTGCCGATCTTGAAGGCGTTGCAGGTCGTGGTGATCACGCAGTTGGTGACGGCGATGTTCCGGCAGCCGCGGCCCGGCTCGGGCGGGCGCACGGCGGCGCGGTGCCTCTCCGGGCTGTCGGTCGGACCGGCCGGGACCTCGGCCACGCTGCCCAGGTCGCTGCGCGAGTTCTTGATGACGATGCCGTCGTCGCCGGTGACGATCCGGCAGTGCGAGACCATCACGTCGTGGGACGAGTCGATGTCGATGCCGTCGGTGTTCGGCCCGTGGAGCGGATTCAGGATGGTGACGTCGCGGATGGAGACGTCGCGGCTGTTGAGGACGTGCAGCGTCCAGAAGGGCGCGTTGCGCAGGGTCACGCCCGAGACCCGCACGTTCCGGCAGCGGGTGAAGCGGACCATCTGCTCGGGGCGCTCGGCGTAGTCCCACCAGAACCCGGCGATCTCGCCCCAGGTCTGCCGCTCGGGCTTGAAGTTCGGGTCGCGGCCGCCGGGCTTGGGGAACCAGTAGGCCGGCCCGCAGCCGTCTATCGTCCCGCGGCCCTCGAGGGTGACGTTCTCGGCGTCGGCGGCCGAGAGCAGGTGGGGCACGGGATAGTCGGCGAGCCGCTCGGTGCCCTGGAGCACGGCGCCGGCCTCGAGGTGGAAGCGCACGTTGGACCTGAGCTGGAGCGCGCCCGAGCGGAAGACGCCGGGCGGCACCATCACCCGCCCCCCGCCGGAGGCGTGGCAGGCGTCTATCGCCGCCTGGATGGCCGCCGTGTCCGTGGCGCGTCCGTCGCCGGCGGCGCCGAAAGAGCGGACGTCGAAGCGGTGGTTGGTTGCGGAGGGCATCGGCGAACCTTTCATTGCCAGGGGCCCTTTCGTCTCAGGCACTGCCCGCGGCCGCCTCGGCCCAGGCTGCGTAGTTGCCGCGGGTCACCGGCCAATCGTCCGGGTACTCGCCGTAGGTGTAGGTCATGTCGAGCCCGGCGGCGCGGCCGAGCTCGACCGCCCGGCGGATGTCGGCGCGGTCGTCGATCTCCCCGCCGGTGAAGTCGCTGTTGGAGCGCACCGCCATGCACCCATGCGGCGTCGGGGAACGCGACTCCGCCGTGACGTGGAATTTCCCCGGGCAGTCGTAGGCCTGCCAGGAGTGGAAGACTTCGTCCGGGAATCCGGCCAGGAACGGCGCCACCGCCCGGACCTCCTCGGGCAGCAGGCCGCTGTAGTTCTCGACGAGGATGGTGAGCCCCGGCCGGCGCGCGAGAGCCCCGCGGATGAGCGGCGCCAGCCGCGCGGCGACCGCGTCGAGGCTCGAGGCGCGGCACTTCGGGCCGGTCGTGCGCGGCAGCGCCCGGCAGCGCTCGCAGTAGCACAGGCCCACGTCGCCCTGCTCGATCTGGAAACCGGCTAGGTCGAAGGTATCGACCAGCCATTCCAGGCCCTCGCGATAGAACGCGGCCAGCGCCAGGTCCGAGGGGCAGCCGATCAGGTGCTCGGCGTCGTCGGCCGGCGGCCAGCGGTGGACCGAGGGCCGGCCGTCCTCGCGCCGGGCCTGGCGCTCCGGGTGCTCCCGCAGGTGGCGGTCGAGCGAATGGGGCGAGTCGCCCGAGCAGTAGACTCCGCCGAAGGCATCGATGCCCACTCCCGGGAGGATGCTGACCCCGCGGCTCCGCCCGTGGTCGCAAAGGCGCCGGGCGGCGTCGACGCCGCCGTGGGAGTCGCGCAGGAAGCCCCAGACCACGATGCCCTCGACGCCGTAGCGCGCCGCCGCGTCGATGGCCCGGGTGTAGTTGGCCAGGAAGGACTTCTCGTCGCCGCAGAAGCCCCAGGACCAGCGCATGCGCAGGTCCCAGGACCACCAGATCTTCCTCATCCGCGAAACGTCAGAGGCCATGGTCTTCTCCGTCCTGCACGCGGCTGAGCGCGGCGGCGGAGGGTGGAAGAGGAAGACGTTCTTCCTCACAGATCCCCTCTCCCCTTGAGGGAGAGGGAAAGGGTGAGGGGTGTCGTCTCCGGAGTCCACCCCTCACCCCCGCCCTCTCCCTCAAGGGGAGAGGGAGTCTGAGAGGAAGATGCAACTCGTCCTCCACATTCCACCACTCTACTTGGCCGCCGTCCCAAAGAACTTGGCTCTCTCGTCGGCGCCCGGCGCCTTCCCTCCGGCGGCGGCCGCCGCGGCGGCATAGAGGTCCCAGCTGCGCTCCTGCCAGCCGCCGCAGTACTCGCCGATGCGGATCGAGGGCGAGCCCGGCGGCAGGATCAGGGTCTCCTCGATGCGCCGGTCGAGCATGGCCTGGGCGGCGCGGCCGGCCTCGCTCTTGCCCCACTCCTCCTCGAGCTTGCGCTCGAGGCAAATGCGCGCCTCGGCCTCCTGCACGCCCTCGAGCAGGCACTCGAAGCGGGCGGTGCTCTCCGCGCCGTCCGGGCCGGGCCCGAGCAGCGCGGTGACCGTCGCCCCGACGTGCCCGCCCTTGTAGACGCCCGCCCAGTAGTCCGCGCCCATCCGCCCTATGCCCCGGGCCCCGGCGAGCCCGGCCCGCTCCGGGGCGATCCGGAAGCAGAACGGCACCGAGTCGGTGTAGAGGGTGATCGCCGAGCTCAGTACCCGGGGGAAGACCAGGCGCATGGCCGGGTTCTTCCAGCCCTTGTTGCCCGAGACCGTCCAGCTGCCGGTGGCCTTGTCCTTGACCAGCGGCTCCCGTAGATCGTAGATGCTGGTGACGATCGTGAACGGGTCCTTGGCCACCCTCTTCATTCCCTTGGAGTGGGAGTGGCAGCCGCGGGCCCAGCCGGCCTCAGGGGCCACCTCGCCCAGGGCCTTGACCATCGCGAAGAAGCCGGCGTCGAGCCCGTCCCACGGATAGCCCCAGCAGGCGGACTTCTCCAGTCCGCGCTTCTTGAGGACCTCGAGGAAGCCTCTGGCGAAGGGCTCCAGGACCTTCTTCGCCTCGGGCGAGTCCGGGGCCGGCAGGTCGGACACCTCGGTCTTGCCGGTGGCTTCGTCCCTGACCAGGACGCGAAGCTTGACGATGTTCGACGCGCCGTAGAACGGGTCGTTGTAGACCACCGCGCAGACCGCCCGCGGAGCGCAACCGGCCTTGATCGCCGCGTCCAGGTACTTCTCCAGCCGGGAGAAGTCGCAGCTCCATGTGCCGTCGGCCTTCTTCACGAAGACCACCGCGGAGTCCTGGTTGTTGCCGAACTCCGAGCCCATGGCCACGGGCACGACCAGGAGGGCGTTGTTGACCCGGGCCAGCTGCCGGAAGCTCGTGGCCACGAACCTGAGGTGTTCGTCCGACCAGGGCTCGACCTTGTACTGCCTGGCCACTCCGTAGGGCGACTGTTCGAGCGCCACCACGGTCTCGAACTTCTGCGGCTCGGGCAGCGTCCAGTCCATGACCTGGAGGCGCAGGGGCACGCGGAGCTCCTCGACCCCGGCCTTGAGCACGAGCGTCCCGGAGTACTCGCCGGCCGCGGCGTCGCGCGGCACCGCCACGGTCACCCAGACCGGCTGACAGCTCCCGGCCGGCACGGAGGCGGGCGCCGCGGCGCCGAGCTGGTCGAAGACCATGGTCTCGGCGGCCGTCCTGGCATTGGCCGCCTTGTCGAGAAGCAGCCGGTTGCCGGCCAGGCGCTGCAGCTCCAGGGTGATGTTCGCGACCTGCCCGGACTCGACGTCGAAGTTGTTGAGGCCCGCGTAGGAAACCGGGGTGGACAGGGGCAGGCCCCGGGCGTAGCGGACCGAGATGGCCGCCGCCGGGATCTTCCCGCCGCCGGTCGAGGCGAGCTCGGTGACCGAGGCGGCCAGGCCGGCCAGCGGCTTGTCGGTGCCCACGACCACCTGTCCCGAGTAGGTCCCGCCGCGCGCGCCCACCATGCGCACGGGGCGGACGGCGGCGCCGCTGGGACCGAACTCGGGCGAGAGGTAGCGGCGGTGCAGGTCGTCGGCCCAGGCCTGAATGCCCGCCGGGCGGCTCTCCAGGGCCACTGCGCCGGGCGGCTCCACCGCTGCGTCCATTTCGAGCAGGCCGCCGTGCAGCCAGGAGTAACCGCCCATCGAGTCCCAGACTTCCCCGAGGCGCTTGCGGTCGGTGACGATCGGGTTCAGGTCGCTGCGGTGAACCTCCACGGCCACCACGTTGACGCCCTTCCGGAGCAGCCCGGCGGGGACCTCGATCGGCCCGAGCTCGCGGTTGCGCAGCTTTATGAGCGCATCCCACTCCGGCCTGGCGATTTCAAAATTGCCGCCGCCCCACCAGGAGTGGTAGCGGATGGCCTCGGGGTTGGACTTGTTCTTGACGAGTTCGCCGGTGCGGTAGTCGCCTTTGCCCCAGACCCTGGAGAACTCCGGCAGCGGCCGGCCCTGGAGGGTGTAGGCCTCGGCCGGGTAGAGCGCGCCGCCGGCGTCGGGAGCCACCTTGCCGGCCGGGAGATGGCCGCGGCCGATCTCCTGGCCGTTGACGTAGACGACCGCCCCGCCGCGGTAGGCGAGCCGGAGGGTCAGACGCTTGACCCTGGCCGGATCATCGACCAGCAGCTGCTGCCGGAAGCAGGCCAGGCCCACACCGTGCGAGGGCGCGCAGCCTTCGGAGCTGAAACAGGGCGGACGCGGGTGACCGGCGGTGAAGGGCAACCGGGCGCGCTGCCAGCCGGAGTCATTGAAGTCCGCGCCCGCCCAGCCGTCCGGCGGCGGCGGCGACTTGATGAGCAGGGTGAGCGGGGATCTCTCGCCGTGGCCCGAGTAGACGAACTCATAGCAGGCCCCGGCGGGCGTGGCGGCGCCATCCTTGCCCGGCTCCCCGGCCGCCAGCCGCGCCGGCGAGAGCATGAAGTAGTGCCGCCAGTAGCCGGACATCAGGTCCAGGCTCCCGCCACCGGCCGGCGTCTCGCCGCAGAAGACCGCAGGCACCGACAGGATCAGCGCCGCAGCGCACGTCAGGATCAGACGCATGGGAGACCTCCACCGCCCTGGTTCTATTTCGCCGTCGTCGCTCCGAAGAACTTGGCGCGCTCCTCGGCCGACGGCGCCCGGCCCCCGGCGGCGGCCGCCGCGGCGGCGTAGAGGTCCCAGCTCGACTCCTGCCAGCCGGAGAAGTACTCGCTGATGCGCTGGCCCTCGGGCCGCGGCGGGATCATCCAGATGCGCTGGGTGCGCAGGTCGAGGACCTTCCTGGCCTCGGCGGAGAGCGGCTCCTTCTTTTCGAGGGAGATCCGCGCCTCGGTCTCCTGCAGGCCCTCGCGGAGCACCTCGTACTGGATGCCTGCGTCGATCCTGCCCCCCTCGGCGGGGTAGACCAGCCAGGGGTTGAAGGGCCCGAAGTAGGCGCCCCGGCCCCAGCCGTCCATGCAGATCCGGCCGAAGCCGCGGTGCAGCGACGTGATGGGCATCTCCTGGACCTCGCGCAGCTGCCAGAGCGGCGGCAGAATGGACAGCGCGCTCACGTCGCTGTCGGCCCGCGGCAGCAGGAGGCGGGCCGTCGGGTTGCTCCAGCCCTTGAGCGGCGTGGTCTGGCCGTCCTTGGTGAAGGGCGGGCGCTGCTCGGCGCGGACCGCGGCGTTCCAGGTGACCTTGACGGCGTCCCCGCCGCCCATCTCCGCCGAGCCGTGGATCTTGCGGCCCTCGTGCGAGGAGCGCGCCCAGCCCACGCCGGGCATCTCCCTGGCCAGCTCCTTGGCCAGCGTGAAGCTCGAGGCCCCGATGTAGTCGTAGAAGAGCCCCCAGTGGATGTTCTCGTCCTTGATCCCCTTGGCGTTGAGATGCCCGCGGATCGCCTTGGCGCAGGCCACCCAGAGCTTCCCGCCCTCGGGCGTGTCGCCCTTCGGCGGCATGAAGGCCGACTCCCTGCCGCCGTCGAGGAGCGTCACCTCGCCGGTGCCGCCGCCCTGGCCGCGCTCGTTGGCGCCGCTCACCATGTAGACGATGACGTCCGAGCGGCTGTGGCCGTGCTTCTTCCAGAGCTCGAGGTACCGGTCGGCCAGGGTGAAGTCGAAGTCGTAGGAGCCGTCGGGCTTCTTCACCCACTTGATCATCGCGTCCTTCTCGTTGTTGAGCTCGGTGTCGTGGATCACCGGGATGCCGGCGACCCGCGCGCCGAGCCGGCCGGCGGCCGCGACGGACTGCTCGATGAGCTTCCAGTGCTCCTCGCTCCAGAGCTTGACGCCGGCCCACTTGGCCAGCGCCCAGGGCGATTCGTCGATGCCCGCGTAGGCGGTGAAGTCCTTCGGGTCGGCGAGCTGGTAATCGAAGACCTGCAGGCGCACCTCGAACCCGGCCTCGTCCATGCCCGCGGCCCTGACCGAGAGCGTGCCGGTGTAGAGCCCCGGCGCGGCGTCCTTCGGCACCTCGACCGTGATCCAGACCGGCTGGCTCGCTCCGGCGGCGACCCTGGCCGGCGCCGCGGCGGCGAGCTGGTCGAAGACCTGCATGGTGTCCTTGGCCCAGAGCTCGCCGATCGCCCTGCACTTGCCCCAGTGGTCGGACCAGAAGGCCACCCAGGAGTCGGCCGGAGCCCCGCGGTAGCGGATCAGCCAGCGGTCGGGCATGTAGGTGAAGAAGGGCACCTTGTGCATCTGCTTCACCTGCTTGAGGGCCAGCGGCCGCGCCCAGCGGACCGAGACGGCCGCCGCCGGGATCTTCGCGCCGCCCGGGCCGGCCAGGTCGCTCATCGTCGCCGCCGGAGCGGAGAGCTCCGCTGCCGAGCCGATCACCGCCTGGGCCGAGCAGGCCCCGTTGCGCGGTGCGGTCATGCGCAACACCCGCGGCTGGGGCGCGCCGGGCTCGAGGAAATCCTCCTGGAGCGTCCACTGGTGGATATCCCGGGCCCAGGCCTGAGCGCCGGCCGGGCGCGCGTCCGCCGAGGCCACCGCGCCGGCCGGGTCGCCGGAGAGGGCCACGTCGGCGATGCCGATGTGCGGGATGCGCACGTACCACTGGCTGGGCTGGGGACGGCCGCCCAGATCGAAGGCCAGCACGGGCGCGAGCCGGTTCTCGAGGGCCAGGACGTTGGTCCCGGCGCGCAACGCGGACTTCGGGATCTCGACCTTCAGGGTGCGGACGCGGATCGACTCGAGCTTGTCGATCTGGGCGAGCTGCTCGGGATTGAGGTCGCCGCGCCAACGGTGGTAGGGCCAGGTCGGCGGCCACCAGCCCTTCTCGTGCCGGTAGTTCTCCGGCGGATAGGCCTCGGCGAAGCCCTCGGCGGCCAGCGCCCCGGCATTGGCGATGCCCGCACGGCCGACCTCCTGGCCGTTGACGTAGGCGATCATCCCGCCGTGGAACCTGACCTCGAGGGTGAGCTTCGCGACCCTGGCCGGGTCGGGCACGATGAAGCGCGTGCGGCCGCAGGCCTTGCGGATCATGTGGCAGCAGTAGGCGGCGTTGCCGTCCTGGTCCATTTCCGGCATCCAGGGCAGCGGCGCGCGGTTGACCGGCCAGCCGGAGTCGTCGAACTCCGCCTTGGCCCAGTCGGCCGGCGGCTCGGGCGTGGCCAGCTGGTTGCCGTTGGGCCCGGTGTTGAGCGCCCCGTAGCGGGTGGGCAGGAAGGCGAGCGTCCCGCTCTTGGGGTCCCAGGTCTGCGCCGGCCGGAAGGTGTAGTGGTAGCGCCAGTAGGAGCGTGTCGAGACCGTCCAGGCGCCGGTGCCGGCCTGGGGGCCGGGCTGGAACTGGACCTTGGGCTCGCCGGCCGTTGCGGAGAGGCAGGACATCAGCGCGACAAAAGAAGAGAGGAGGCACTGAGGCACTGAGGCACTGAGGCATTGAGTGCGCTCCGCGCGCGCTACCGGATTCGCTGAAACCATCATGTTGTTTCCTTCCTTTCGACTCAGTGCCTTAGTGCCTCAGTCCCTTAGTCCCTCAGTGCCTACTCGACGCGGCACGTCCCCTCCGCCCGCCAGTTCATCTTCGCGCGGACCACCACTCCCGCCAGTGAATCGCCCACGTAGATGGCCTCGTCGCTGGCGGCGACGAGAATCGCGCTGGCCAGCGGCAGATCGCCGGACGCCGGCCGGCCGTCCTTGAGGCGCTTGTACCAGTCGGCGCGCCCGAGGGTCATGAGCTGGTTGCCGGCCGTGTCCAGGACCACCACCCGGTTGTTCATCATGTCCGGATAGAAGACGCGCCCGTACATGTCGGCGTCGAAGCGCGGGGTGTTGCACTGGCACTTGTAGGGCCCGTCGTGCATGGTCCGCGCCGGGACGGGCGAGATGCCGTAGCGCATCCACTCCGCCCCGCGGACCAGCCACTTCATCTTGTTGCCGCTCAGGGCGGCGATGTCCCCGGGCCGCCCGACCGGCTCCTCGCCGGGATAGGTGCGGGGCTCGGCGCCGCGCAGGATGTGCCCGGTCGAGCCCTCGGGCAGGATGGGCTGCTCGTGCCCCCCGACGGGCAGCTCCGGCGGCACGGGCTTGCCGGTGAACCTGACCGGCGGGAACTTGATGACGCTGCCGTACATGCCCCAGAGCCACTTCTCGGCCTTGGCGGCCAGCTCCGGAGCCAGGCGCTCCCTGACGCCCTCGGGCAGCTTCCGGCCCTCGGGCCGGAGGCAGTCGGCCACGTAGATGTTGCCGCGGGCGTCGAGCCGCAGCGAACAGGTCTGGCCGGAGGAGGTCAGGTCCTGCTTGAACTTGAGCGCGCCATCCGCTCCGAAGACCGTCAGGTAGTAGCGGTTGTGCGGCCAGGAACGGTCCTCTTCCAACAAGTAGATGTCGCCGTTGGCGGCGACGCAGAGCCCCTTGTCCTGCAGGTGGGTGATGCCCGGACCGGTCAACACTTCGTTGGGCTGGACGGTGATCTTCTCGGTGCCCTTGTAGACCACGGTCACCGGCTTGCCAACGACCGGCCCGCCTTCAGGTTTGAAGACGTAAGTCCAATCCCCCTCGTTGCCCTTCATCACGTAATCGCCCTGACGCTCGGCCTTGG
This sequence comes from uncultured bacterium, assembly GCA_937935355.1. GTDB lineage: Bacteria > Planctomycetota > SZUA-567 > JAKLDR01 > JAKLDR01 > JAKLDR01. Next base: position 85,200 of record CALGYR010000016.1, read on the forward strand.
TGCCCTCCCAGCGGCCGTTCCAGCGCGGCGCCGTGAAGGGTTTGGGTTTGAGGTCCCGGTCGGTGCGGATGACCACGAAGCGGGAGCGGATGCAGAAGGTCTCCCCGTCGGGCGATATGGACATGATCGCGCCCTGGGTGAAGAACCTGCCGTACCTGAGTTTCTCGACCTTGCCGCTGCGCCCGTCGATGCGGTAGTAGTCGTATCGGCCGACGTAGACCTGGTCGCGGACCCGGTCGATGGCGATGTCCGCCACCGGCCCGATGGTCCCGGCGTAGGTCTTCGGGGCGTAGCCCTCCGCCTCGTTGAAGAAGGGCACGAGCCCCCCGTGGAAGATCCCGCCGTAGCCGCCCATCTGCAGGGCCAGGCCCTGCTCCTCGGAGGCCAGCCGCGCCAGGCGGGCCATGGAGCGGTCGTTGGCGCCGAGCAGCTTGTCGAACTCCGCGCCCAGGCCCAGCCGGACCCGGACGCGGAAGGGTGGAGGGTGGAGGGTGGAGGGTGGAAGCCTGCCGGCGTCGTCGCGGCCGTCCCAGACCAGCTCCTGCCGAAGAGAGTCCTTCTTGAGCGGGTCCGGCGCACCCGGTCCGAGCAGTCCTGCGGCCAGGTGGCGCACGACAGCATCCTTGGCGTCGAGGACCGCGACCTCCACGTCGGTCGGGGCGGCGACCTCGAAGCTGATCTTGGCCCCGTCGCCGGCCTTCTCGGCCTTTGGAGTCGAGACGAAGGCCGGCTCGGCGGCCGTGACGGGAAGGCACAAAGGGACAAAGGCACAGAGGCACAAAGTCAGCCTGAACCGCACGGAAGGTCTCGTCGCGGCCGCGTTCATCGAACTTCTCCTCCGCTCGGCTCCCTCTCCCCTTGAGGGAGAGGGCTGGGGTGAGGGGTGTGCTCCGGAGCTGAACCCCTCACCCTTTCCCTCTCCCTCAAGGGGAGAGGGGATCTGTGAGGAAGGGCTCCTCCACACGTTCACTCCCGCCCCACACACTCACACACTCATTCGCCCTCAGCGTCACTTCCCCTCCAGCGCCCGGGCCACCTCGTCGGCCAGGGCGTAGAGGGCCTCGTCGCGCTCGCGGGCGCCCTTGGTGACGAGGTCGAGGTCCAGCAGGCCCCAGCCGAGCCTGGCCATCATGACGTGCCGCGGCGTCTTCTTCTTGTGCTCCGCCTCGCGGACCTTGGCCGCGGTGATCAAAGCCAGGGCGCGCTCGTCCAGGGTCTTGTTGGCCTTCTCGGCCAGGGCGCCACTGATCTTGCCTTCGTCGAGCGCCCGCTGCAGGAAGAGCATGGTTTCGGCGATCTGCACGCCCTCGCGCAGGGCCTCGAAGCGCTCGGTGGGCAGCGCGCCGTCCGGCCCCGGGGAGAGCAGGGCCATGGTGGAGCCCCCCGGTCCCAGGCAGGAGTCCATCCACTGGCCGGGCTTGTAGCGCCCCTTGGCGTCCTTGACCGGCCAGAAGTCGGCGCCGATCGGGTCCAGGCCGTGCTGGTCGCGCATGAGCATCTCTTCATTGAGCAGGCGCACGGTCATGAGCGGGGAGTGATCGTAGTAGCGGTTGCGGGCGTGGCCGCAGACGGAGTAGCCGGCGAGGCCGAGGTTGCTCTTGGGACCGGCCTTGAAGGCCCGGGGCCCGGGCGTCTTGCCGTCCCACTTCTCGTAGGCGATCAGGTTGCCCTCGTTCCACACCGAGGTGGTGCAGATCGCCGGCATGGACTCGCTCTTCTGCTCGCCGGGGAAGACCAGCGCCCGGCCGTGCGACCACATGCTCCACCTGCCGTCCGGCCAGATCTGCTTGAACATGCTGGTCAGCTTGGGCGGAGGCGTGCCGGCGTACTGGTGCCAGTTCACCGTCGCGACCTCGAACCACTTGCGCTTCTCCAGGCGCGTCCGGATCTCGCCCAGCACCGGCTTCCAGAAGGCCAGCGCCTCCGGCGTGCCGTAGGCGGGCTGGACCAGCGGCTCGGTCTTGCCCGTCGCCGGGTCGGAGACCAGCACCGCGAGGGGCTCCTTGGTGTTGGCCCACATGTTGATCCGGAACGGGAAGGGCCTGCCGACGTTCTTCTCCACGAGGTCCATGTAGCGGTCGAAGACGGAGAAGTCGTACTTGTAGCTCCCGTCCGCCTGCTTGATCCACTTGACCATGGTCTCGTCGTTGTCCTGGGACAGGTAGCGGATGGTCAGGTTGCTGGCGGCCTGCCGGCTGCCGATCTCGGTCATGAGCTTGAGCGACCTGGCCATCAGCGCGAAGTGCTTCTCCGACCACATGGGCACGCCGTAGTGCCTGGCCAGCTGATCGGAGGAGTGCATGCCCTGATTCTTGACCGTGAAGTCGGCCGGGTCGGGCAGGACCATGGCCCCGACCTTGATCTCGACCGGGACCTCGAACGGCCCGGCGCCGGCGGCCTCGATGGTCACCTTGCCCTTGTACTGGCCGGGGGCGGCGTCCTTGGGCACGCGCACCGAGACCCAGACCGGCAGCACGGCCATGGCGCCGGGGTTGGCCGGAGTGTACAGCTTGGTGGCCGCGGTCTCGACCGCCGGGACCTCGGCCGGCGCCGCCTCGAGCAGGGCGTCGAAGCGGTGGTCCGGGAGCCAGCACTTCTCCTGCGTGGCCGGCGCGGAGAAGCGCACCATCACCTGCGCGGCGGGAATGCTGCCGCCGCCCTCGCGGGCCAGGTCGCCGGCCCGGGCCTTGACGTTCCTGAGAGCGGAGCCGCTGGTCAGCACGACCTGCCCGGAGAAGACCCCGTTCCTGGCGCCGGCCAGGGCGATCGGCTTCAGGGCAGGCGCCTCGCCGCCGAAGTCGCCATGGTTGACCGTCTGCCAATAGTCGCAGTTGCGGACCTTCACCCCCCCCGCCGGCTCGGCGGCCGTTGCGGAGAGGCAGGACATCAGCGCGACAAGAGAGAGGAGGCACTGAGGCACTAAGGCACTGAGGCGCTGAGTGCGCTCCGCGCGCGCTGCCGGACTTGCTGAAACCATCATGTTGTTTCCTTCCTTTCGGCTCAGTGCCTTAGTGCCTCAGTCCCTCAGTGCCTACCTGACCTCGCACGTCTCCTCCGCGGCGTAGACGAGCCTCGCCCGCAGCAGCCTGCGGTTCAACGGGTCGCCCACGTAGGCGTAGCGGTCGGTGGCCGCGACGCCCAGCGGCCAGGCGAAGGCGATCTCCGGCTCAGAGAGCTTCTTGTCGCTACTCTCCGGCCCCTTGCTGTCGGCATTGCCGTAGCCGCCGAAGTGCGCCAGCTCGTTGCCGGCCGTGTCCAGGACGTCGATGCGGTAGCGGCCGATGTCCGGGTACCACACCCGGCCGAAGGGGTCGACGTCGAAGTTGATGTGTTCGCAGTTGCAGTAGTCGATGTTCACGTGGCTCGCGCCCAGGTGGATCCACTCGGCGCCGACCACCCTGGTCGGCTTGAGGTTGCCGTAGGTGCCCCAGACCGCATCCTGGGTCTTGAGGCCGGGGGCCAGCTGGGGCTCGCCGTCATGGGGCTTGCCCGCCTTGGCGTCCATGACCTCGATGGTGCCCCCCTTGGGGGTGAATTTCAGTATGCTGCCGTACATGGTCACCGCCACCTGCCTCCGGGCGTCCGCGGAGGCGCCGCCCCCGCCGACCTTGAGCGGGCCGACGAACCCGGCGTACTCCGGCGGCACGAAACGGTCCGCCGGCCGGATCTGCTCGGCGATGTAGATGTTGCCATCCTGGTCGAACTTGGGGCCGACCACGTTGTCCGAGACGTTCCATATGACCGGCGTCTCGAGCTTCCTGCCGGAGGGCTCGTACTGGTAGAGGGCCTTGTTGGCCCGGTGGTCGAGCTTGGCGCCGCGCTCGAAGACGAAGACGTGCCCGTCGGGGCGCACGCCCATGGTGTGGGTCATGTAGCCCATGCAGACCCGCGTGAAGACCGCGTACGGCGGGAGCTTGCCCGCCGCGTAGCGCTGGATGTAGCGCTCCTCGGCATCCTTGACGCCCGGCCGAGACAAGTCGCGCTCCGGCGGATGGGGATCGTCCCAGGCCAGGGCCTTGCCGCTCCGGTCGAACTTGAACATCGCCGGGATCGTCTGGCAGAGCGCGTAGATGTTTCCGCCCGGTCCGGGGACGATGCAGGTGCCGGCCGGGCCGTAGATGCACTTCCCGTCGGGGATGAACGTTTCGAGCTTACCGCTGACCTCGTTGAAGCGCGTCCAGCCGTTGCCGTGGCCACGGCGCGCGTAGATCTCCGGGTCGTCGCGGTAGCGGTCGACGGTCACGTCCTCGAAGCTGCCCAGCCCGAACTTGCCGGACTTGCCCTTGCCGATCGCGACCGGCGCGCCGAACTTGTCGCCCCCGTCCTCGATGCGCAGGAGCTGGTAGTAGCAGCCCACCCAGGCGACCGGCGGGTTGGCCGAGGCGTCCAGGGCCAGGCTCGCGCCCTCGCGGGTGTTGATGGTCAGCGTGGCCTTGGCCAGGACCTTGGCGTCCTTCCAGCCGCTGAACTTGACGAGCTCGGCCGAGCGCTTGCCCCGGTCGCAGAGGACGTAGACCGCGCCGCTCTTGGGGTCGGCGGCCAGCCCCTCGGGCTTGTCCACGGAGAGCGAACCGGCGAAGGCCCCGTCCTTCTCGGCGACGGCCACCACCCGGTTGTTCTCGCGGTCGGCGACCAGCAGGTGCCCCCTGCCGTCGAGCGCCAGGGCGCAGGGCGAGGCCAGGTGCTTCTCGTCGCTTCCCGGCCTGGCCGGATCGCCGAAGAAGACCGCGCTCTCGGTGCGCTCCGGCAGCTTCAGGCGGTAGACGGCCGGGGCCGGGGCACTCGCCTTGATGCGCTCCAGGCCGGACCCGCTCATCCTGCCGCGGTTGCCGCAGGCGTAGGCCCACTGGCCGTCGCCGGAGACCGCCGCCGCGGCGAGGTCCGCCCCCTTGCCGCCGGCAACCCTCGCGCCCGCGTACCGGCCCGGCGGCACGTCGCGGCCCAGGGGCACCGCGCCCAGGTACTCGCCCTGCGGCACCAGGAGCAGCCCGCCTGGGGCGACCGCCAGGCTCGTGCCCCGGTCCGGCCGGAAGTCAACGGTCTCGTGACCGTTGAGGTGGGAGATGGCCGGAGCCAGCCTCCCGCCGACCTCCACGGCCGCGCCGCCCAGGAAGGCGAGCTGCTCGCGGCTCACGTCCGCGGGCACGGGGATCAGCGTGCGCTGGTAGGTGCCGTCGCGGTTCAGGGTCACCAACTGGATTCCATCGTTGTGGACGGTGTGGGTGGCGACCATCGCGGCCACGTAGAGCGTGCCGTCCGGGCCGACGCCCAGGCCGGCGATCTTGTTGAGGCTCTCCGGGTCGGTGGCCACGACCTTGTCGTACCGGGCGCCGAGGCCCAGGGCCACGCGGACCCTGAATGGCCCGGCCGGCGCGGCCTTCCCCCAATCGGCCTTGCCGTCCCACTCGAGGGACTGCGCGAGGCCCGGCTTGAGCGGCGCCGGGGCGTTCGCGCCGAGGACGCCGGCGGCCAGGTGGCGCACCACCTTCCCCGCGCCGTCCTCGATGAAGATGGCGGCGTCGGTCTCGCGGTCGACGGCGAACTCGATCTTCACCTTGCCGTCGCCGGCCTTCGTCGCCGTCGGCTTCCGGGCGAAGGCCGGCGAGGGTTCGCCGGCCGATGCGGCGCCGCCGAGCAGGAGCCCGGCGAGCGCAAGGACCGCCGGCCGGCGCACGCGCGCCGGAAGCCTAACGGTCACGCCCCCACCTCCACCTGCGGGCGGCAGGCGCTCCGCCGGACGATGAGGCGGTCGGGCACGATGACGGTCCGGGCCTGCGGGCTGCGCGGGGCCTCGAGCGCCGCGCGCACCGCGGCCTCGCCCATCTGCCGGGTGTGGATGCGCACGCTGCCGAGGCTGTCGCACTGGCCGCTCCGGGCGGCGCTGTCGCCGAAGCCGAGCAGGGCGAAGTCCTCGCCCACCCGGCGGCCGCGGGCCTCGAGCGCCCGCATGGCCGGCAGCGCCCGGCTGTCCGTGCCGGCGAAGATGGCGGTGGGCGGTGCCTCCAGAGCCAGGAAGCGCTCGACGGCCAGCCCGACCTCGGCGTCCAGATCGTTCTCGTCCGGGTGGGCGACCAGTTCCGGATCCAGCGGGATGCCCGCCTCGGACAACGCCGCCTGGTAGCCGAAGGTCTTCTCGTGCGGGTTGTCGGGGTGCTCGCCCGGGGCGATGTAGGCGATCCGGGCGTGACCGAGATTGACGAGGTAGCTCACCGCGCGGCGCGCCCCCTCGAAGGAACCGTCGACCACCCCGATGACCGGCAGTTCCCGGAAGGCCGAGTCGATCAGCACCACCGGGCCGCGCCGCAGCCTGAGCAGCGCCCGGATCATGGCCGGGTTCTTCTCCTGCACCACCAGGAAGCCGGTGAACTCCCGGAGCCGGGCCCACTCCGGACCGGGGCCGGCCGACCAGACGGACGGCTCGGAGACGACGGCGACCTCGGCCCCGAGCCGGCGGCAGCCGCGCATCACCCCGTCGATCATGTCGCCGTAGTAGGTCCAGCCGTCCGCGGGGAGCCAGCAGTCCTTGGCGATGAGCGCCAGGCGCATCGGGCCGCGGCGCGAGGCGCCCTCGACCGCGGTCTTGTCGGCCGCGAAGGTCCCGGAGCCGTGCCGGCGCGTGACACTCCCCCTGGACTCGAGCACCTCGAGCGCCTTCTGGAGCGTGCCGCGGCTGATGCCCAGGGCCTCGGCCATCTCGCGCTCCCCGGGCAGCCGCCGGCCCCAGAGCGCCTGGCGGCGGATCATGCCCTCGATGTCGGCGACGGCCTTCTCGCGGCGGTGCGGGTGGTATCCCCTCAAGCCCATCTTGGTTCCTCCTGCATTCGGATCGAACGGGGCGGGCAAACGCTGGTCCACTTCTGACCCACCAGGGGTCATACACCCGGCCGGTGGGAATGTCGGCGGGAAAACCGAGAGAATCAAAAGTGGACCAGTACGAGAGCGGCGCCGAAGCCGGCCTGGATGGGCGGCAACCGGCGAGAACGGTGCGGGCGCGCCCGATCCAGCGAGCAATTGCGGCAACCAAGCCGACAATCCTGGAAATATCTGTGTGAATTCACAAATAGCGTACTGATGCGTTTTACGCCTGTCTATATTTCAGGTCACTGAAAAATAGTCTTGACTATCTTTCAGTAACCTGCAAAATAGTCGGCATGATCGAACGTCAGCTATACACATCTTTGTGGGAGGAATTGGCCGCCGAGAAGGCCATGATCTTCATGGCCGGGCCACGCCAGGCGGGCAAGACCACGCTGGCGGAGTCCATTGCCGCTGCGCGGGAAAGCCGGATATACTTCAACTGGGACGTGATTACCGACCGCCAACGGCTGCTGGCCGACCCCTACGCCTTCGAGTCCGTCGGAAGGCACGGATCCACGGCGCCGCTAGTGGTCCTCGACGAGATCCACAAACGCCGCGCATGGCGGAACTACCTCAAGGGGGCCTACGACAAGTTCCATGCCGAGTACCGTTTCCTGGTCACCGGCAGCGGCCGACTGGACCTGGGCCGGCGCGCAGGGGATTCACTGGCCGGACGCTACGCCATCTTCCATCTGTGGCCCTTCACCCTGGCGGAACTTGGCGGCCGCAGGGCGACGCTCGATCGGTTCCGCACCGATCCGTTGGCCGTGGTCGCCGACCCGGACGGCGCGGCCGCAGGCACGTGGCAGCGGCTTACGGCGTTCTCCGGTTTCCCGGAGCCATACACGGTGGCCAAGCCCAGGAGCTACGCCCGCTGGTCGCGGGACTACCACAGCCAGCTGATCCGCGGCGATATCCGCGAGCTGACCGACATCACCGCACTCGCAGATCTGGAGGCGCTCTTCGCCATGCTGCCGGCCAGGGTGGGCAGCCCGCTGTCGATCCCGTCTCTGGCCGGGGGTCTGAAGGTCGCGTACAACACGGTCAAGTCGTGGCTGGACGCCCTGGAGCGTTTCTATCTGACCTTCTCGGTAACGCCCTGGACGCGCCGGGTGGATCGGGCGACGCGCAAGGCCAGGAAGGTCTACCTGTTCGATTACGCGACGATAGCCGATCGCGGGGCGCGCTTCGAGAACATGGTCGCCCTGGAGCTCTTCCGGGCAGTGAGCGCCTGGAACGACCTGGGCTACGGGCCTTTCGGGCTGCACTTCGTCCGCAACAAGGAGAAGGAGGAGGTGGACTTCCTCCTGGTCGAGAAGCAGCAGCCCCTGCTGCTGGTGGAAGCCAAGTCCGGCGATGAGCGGGTCGAGCCCAAGCTGATCCGCTTTCAGGAGCAACTCGGCGTCCCCGCAGTTCAGCTGATCGGCGCTGGCGACACTTTCCGGAAGATCACCAGTGGAAAACAGCCGGTGCTTGTGGCCCCGGCACATCTTTGGGTGCCAGGACTGCCGTAGCGGGTTACTCGGGCCGCCCCTACTTCCTCGCCGCCCTCAGCCCCAGTTCGCAGATGACGAGGAGCAGCCCCGCCAGCGCCAGCCACGGCGCGGCCGCCGCGATGCCGCGGCCGGTCGCTCGAGCGAAGTCCATCCGGACGAGCTCGCCCGGCGCGGAGATGACCCGGCCGCCGACGAGCTCCGCGAGCTCGGCGAGCGCCGCGCGGTCGACGCCGATCCGGGATAGCTCCCCGGGGAAGGCGAGCGGGAAGGCCCCGCGGGCGAGCTCCCGGCCGGTCTTCGCGTCCCGGGCGGTCGCGACCACCTCCCGCACGTCGGCGGGCGGCGCCATCCGCGCGGCGTAGCGCGAGGGCGATTCCTGGAGCAGCTCGACCCGCGCCGACCACTTGCCGGCCAGGTCCGATAGCTCGACGACGGACGCGAGACCATCGAGCGGCTCGTCCTTCCCGTCCCGGGCGACCAGCTCCAACCGCACTGTTCCGCCTAGTCCCTCGCCCCTCGCCCCCAGCCCCTCATCCCGCGCTGCCAGCCGGCACCCCTTCTCGCCCGAGCGACCCGCTGCCCAGGCGACGAGTTCCTTGAGGAGCTCCGGCGGCATGGCCGCGCCGCGGTTCCAGTCCTGGAAGTCCGAGGCGAAGCACGCCGCGCGCCCCCGGCCGCGGTCCCAGACGGCCAGCACCGGCTCACGTCCGAGCCCGGCGGCCGGCGGGGCCTCGAGCACCGTGCGGGCGCCGGGCTTGGCCGTGACCCGGTTGCGCCCGGCGAGTTCGGGGAGCGTCCCGAGCAGCCCGGCCAGCGGATCGGCGGTCGGTTGCGGCCGGAAGGCGCCGACGGCGGTCAGCCGGCCGCGGACCAGATCCCTGCGAAAGACGGAGAGCAGTTCCGAGAGGCGCTGCGGCTGGTAGGCGCTGCCGCGACCCCACTTCTCGGCGATGTTGCGGAGCAGCTCGCGGTCCTGGCTGTCGCCGCCGGTGCCGACGGTCGAGACGGTGACGCCGGCGGCGGCGAGCGACCTGGAGATCTCCTCCAGGCGCCGGACCTCCGCGGCGCGGTCGGCCACGCCCTCGGGCAGGCCGTCGGAGAGCAGGAGCACGTGGCGAACCAGCTTCCCGCCGGCCTCCGGCGGGGGCAGGAGCTTCGCGGCCTCGGCGAGCGCGTCGGCCAGGTGCGTGGAGCTGCCGGTCTCGAGGCCGCCGATGGCTCCGGCGATGCGCCGGGCGGCCTCCTCGTCGGCGGGCTCGGCCGGCGCGGCGATCACCCCGGCCTTCTCCGAGAAGGCCACGACCGCCAGCCGATCCTTGGGGCGGAAGGAGCCGAGCAACTCCTGCGCGGCGCGCTTCACCAGCGAGAGCTTGCTCTCCTCGGAGCCGGCCGCCGCCGGCTGGCCCATGCTGCCCGAGCGGTCGAGGACCAGCACCACGAAGAGCGCCTCGTCCGGCGGGCGCATCGAGACGGGCAGCTCCTTCTCGAGAGTTCCGGAGTCCTCCCAGCCGCCGGCGCCGTAGGCCTCGGGTCCGCCCAGGACCACCAATCCGCCGCCGGAACGGACGAACTCCGCCAGGCGCCCGGCCAGTTGGTCGTCGATCGCCTGATGCTTCGTCGAGGCCGCCGCCGGCCCCGGTTCCTGGGAGCGGCGCATGTCATCCAAAACGACGGCGTCGAAGGCGGCCGGATCGAATGGCTCGGCGCGTTCCATGGCAGTGGCAAGGAAGCCGGCCGCCTCGAGTCGGGAGAGCAGGTCGGGGGCGAATCTGGAGATGCAGCCCACGCGCAGCTTCCCCATCACCCGCACCAGCGCCCGCGCCGAGTTGTTCCCGGCGAAGCCGTCGCCTGGCGCGGAGAGCTCCGCGCGGTACTCGAGCAGGCCCGACTCCGGCGCGGTCTCCTCGAAGCTGCAGGAGCGAACGGCGCGGCCCTCGGCCGGGAGCGAAACGTCCTGGGACCGGGGATCGGGGATCGGGGATCGGGGGGGCGGGGTCAGCGAGACCGCCACCGGGGTCGAGGCCGAGCCGGCCACGCGCGCGGTCACCGCGAACTTCTCGCCGGGGCGGACCTCGGCCGGCGCGTCGAGCTCGACGAGCGCGGCGTCGGGGCCCTTCGGACCGAGCGGCAGGAAGACGAACGACGGAGTCGAGTTCCTGGTTCCTGGTTCCTGGTTCCTGGTTGCCGAAGGCTGGTTGCGATTTTCGTTAACCAGGAACCAGGAACCAGGAACCAGGAACTGCCCATCAGTTACGACGACTGCCGGCTCTCCGTCGCGGAGCTCCTGCGCGGCCAGGCGCATCGCCGCCCCGGGGTCGCTGCCCGACTCGTCCGGCGCGAGCGCGCCGAGCCCCGCCTCGGCCTCGAGCCGGGCGGCCGCCGCGAAGGAGGCGTAGCTGACGTCGAAACGCGGCGAGAGCGCCCGGCCGCAGGCCAGCGCCGCGTCGGCCGCCGCCTCGCGCGAGCCGGCGAGGCTCGCCGAGCGGTCCAGGACCACGAGCGCCCGGGGCCGTCCGCCGGCGCGCACCAGGAGCCCGGCCGCGGCCAGCCCCAGGGCCAGCGCCGCCGCGGCGCGCAGCGCCAGCGCCAGCCGCGGCCGCAGCCCGCCGGAGCGGGCCGCGCGGGCGCCGAGCGCCAGTACGGCGGCGGCCGGCAACAGGGACAGGAGGAAGAGCGGCGTCGAGAGCGTCATCGCTTCCGATTATTGTCCGCCGGGAGCGCGGCGCAACCGCGGTTCGGGCTCGGAGCAGGGACGTTGCGGAAAGATCGTTTCACCGCTGAGACACCGAGGCGCAGAGCTGACCTGTCATCGCGGCTGGCGATCCGGGACAGGGAAGGTTCCGGCCGCGGACAGCCTTCCCCCTCCGCGTCTCAGCGACTCGGCGGTGAAGATCGTCTTCTGCGATGGCGTGAGGGTTCACTGCGGAGCCTGCGCCGTGTGCCAGAGCTCCAGCGCCGCCGCCAGCCCCGCGGCCAGCGCCAGGCCCTGGACCGCCAGGAAGGCCAGCGCCAGCTGCAGCGAGGGCAGGCGCACCTGGAGCCGCTCCCAGAGCGTCTCGGCGCGCCAGGCGACGGCCCGGGCGTCGGGCAGCCGCGGGTTCTCGCGGCGAACCTCGGCGATCAGGCGGTCGAGCGCCTCCGGCGGGATGTCCCCGGAGTCCGCCCCGGCCGCGGCGGCGGCCCCGAGCTCCGGGCGGAGCCGGGCGGTCATGCGCCCGAAGGTCAGGGCGCCGGGCACGCCGGCCAGCGACACCAGGCCGAAGACCACCAGCACCCAGCCGTTGGGACCGGAGACGCGCACCAGGAAGAGGCCCAGTCCGGCGAAGAGCAGACCGCTGGAGGTCCGGAAGGCCGCGTCCACGAAGCGGTTCCGGGCCAGGAGCACGTCCTGCACCAGCCGCCCGCCGTCGAGCGGGTAGAAGGGCAGCAGGTTGAGAACGTTGATCAGCAGGAAGGCCCAGGCCAGCCGGTGCAGCCACGCCTGGTCGGGATGGAGGCGCCAGAGCACCGCGCAGGCCATGCCGGCGGCGATGCCCGGCAGGGGGCCGAGCAGGGCCACCACCGCGCGCTTCCAGCCGGCGGCGCCGCCGCTGCGCCCCGAGACGGCCGCTCCGAAGAGCGGTATGAAGAACATGCGCACGTCGCGATAGCCGAAGATGCGCATGCCCAGATAGTGCCCGGCCTCGTGGATCGCGATCGCCGCCACGATGACCAGGAGCCACTCCAGCGGGTTCTTCCGCGCCAGGCCCAGCGCGAAGAAGACCGCGAAGGACCCGACCAGTATCAGGAGCTTCGAGCCCCAGCCGGACTTCTCGTTGCGCATGGCCCGGATCTCGGCCATGACCTCCTCGCGCTCGGCAGCGCGGGCGGCCTCGAGAATGGCCGGGATCGAGAGCCGGAAGCCGGGAGCCGCGCCGTCAGGCGTGGCAGCCTGCGGCGCGTCCGCGGCCGGTCCGGCTGGCTCGGCCCGAGGGACGGGCTCGTTCTGCGGCGGATGTCCGTCGTCGGTCATCGTCCTTGATTCTCACCGACTCCGCCGGGCAGTCAAGCCGAAGGCGCCGACTGCACAAGCGGAATGCGAACACCGGATCTCCAACCACGGAGGACACGGAGTACACGGAGGACTGCCTGGGGTATTGTCCGCGCGATGTCCTCCTGGCAGGACATGGGCTACAGACGCGAATACAGGAATCCCGCCGTCCTCTGTACTACTATCCAGCAACATATCGAAATCCCTCTCGGTTCCGTCAGGCTCGCAGAAGACCGTCGAACATGACTCGCGCCGGGACGCCCCTTCTCGTGGTGCCCCTGCGTAGGGGCGGGTTTGAAACCCGCCCCTACAACTCTCCCGCAAGCCTGCGGCAGAGGGCCGCGCCTGCCGGCGCGAGTCCGGACAAGGTGCGGCATCGCGTTCCCCAGCAGCGGAACGTGGCATCCATAGACTGCCCGGCACGCGGCATAACGGCCAACTAGCGCGGTGCGCGGCAGCGGTGCGATCTTCGCCCGTCTTGGGCATGACGAGCCGTGCGAGCCGGGAGCCACGCGCCGCTGCCGGAGAGCGCTCCTTGATTGACCGTGCTCCGTTGTGGTTGTTGTTGCTTCTGTTACTTCGGTTTCGGCTGTGCCGGAATGGGTGCTCTGTGGTTGGCACCGTTCTCTTCGCGTGGTCGGTGTCGTGCAAACCTCCGAGTCAGGCGCTTTGCCTCCGGGGACGGCGTGGGGATTCCTAGCAGTTTGTCCCTTCAAGAATCCGCCGGAGGCCCGATGAGACTGAAGGACGCTGCCCGGTTTGGCGGCCGTGCGGCGTCGGCGCTAGGGACAAGGCGTCCGGTCGGCGGGAGGGCTGGTGCGACAGCCGCCCGCGGATGGACCGGAACGCCCGGCTACAGGGAGGTGCCCAATGGCACTGCCGGCGGCATTGCTGTCTTCATCGTTCGATCCCCGGACCATCGCGAATCTGATCCACAACCGCAATGGCAACACTCCGCTCACCCTGCCGGCGACGGCGCAGGGCAGCCCGCCGGCCAACGCAGTGCCCAACGCCTCGGCCTCGGCCTCGGCCTCGGACTCGCTGGACCTCTCCGGCCGGGGCGCCGGGCAGTCCGACGGGCGAATGTCCGTGAACGGCTCGGGGCTCTACCGGCTGCTCCAGTCGAGCAGCCTGAACCTGAGCGCCCGGAGCCTGAACGTGCGGCTGGCCTCGGGCGGCTCCGGCGGGGCGGCCGGGCGCGGAGCGCTTTCGGTGCTCAACGACGCGATCGCCGATTCGGGCGCGGCCGAGTCCGGGGCGATGAGCCGGCTGCGCGGCGCCCTCGAGAAGCTGGGGCTCTCCGACCAGGGCGTCCGCGACCTGCTGCTGGTCGCCGGTATGCTCGAGAAGCTCGACCCGGAGGCCTTCGGCCGCTTCGTCGACAACATCGAGAACTTCGCCGAGCGGGCCTCGAACGGGGCCGCCGGAGCCTCGGGAGCCTCGGGAGCCTCGGGCGCCGCGCCGGCCGCCGGGGGCGCCGCTGGGGCCGCGGCCTCCGGCGGCGGCAGTTTCCAGCTGCACTACGTCTCGATCAGCATCTCCGTGACCGAGGTGACCGCCGCGGCCTCCTCGGGCGCCGGCGGCGGGGACGGTCAGGGCGACGGGGGCTCCGCGGCCGGAGCGAGCGCCGCGGTCTCGGCGCGAAGCTTCGAGCTGCGCTTCGAGCGGCTCGAGATCTCCTTCCGGAGCGGCGGCGGACAGATGCAGCAGGGCGATCCGATCGTCCTCGACGTGGACGGCGACGGGACCGACCTGCGCCCCACCTCCGACGGAGTGCTCTTCGACCTGACCGGCAGCGGCCGGCCGGTGCGGACCGCCTTCGTGCAGGGCGACGACGCGCTGCTCTTCTACGACGCCAATCTCAACGGGTTGCTCGACGACGGCCGGGAGCTCGTCGGCAACCGCGTCCCGGGGCTCGACGGCATGGCCGACCTCGCCTCCATGGACGCCGACGGCGACGGCCGGGTGACGCCGCTCGACCCGCTCTGGGCCGGCCTCCGGCTCTTCCAGGACGCCAACGGCGACGGCCTGGTCACGCCCGGCGAGGTCAAGCTGCTCGACGCCCTCGGGATCGACGCCCTCTCGGCCCTCTGGGAGCGCGCCGACCAGGAGGACGGCGAGGGCCTGCACCGCGCCGGGACCTCGAGCTTCACACGGACCGACGGCACGACCGGGCTGATGCTCGACTATTACTTCGGCTTCAGGCCTGCCGAGCCCGACGCGTAGCGCCGACCCACGAGAGCCGCCCTACCCAAGGCGGCGGTCGATAGATCAAGGATGATCGCGGCCGCCGCCTCCCCCTTTTGAACGCCCAGGGCCATTTCAAGAAGACGCTCTCACCGCGGACTCTGCTTCGCCCTGCGTAGCGAAGCCGGGCTTCGCAGAGCAGGGTACACAGACGCACAGAGCAGGTTTGTGGACGCGGCGGATGGTTCTCGACAGGAAATGGTCCCGGCCGCGGACGGAATTCCACCTCTGCGGCTCAGCGCCTCGGCGGTGAACATCGTTTCCCGCAATGGCCATGGCCCGGGCCTGGCGCGCTTGACAGTCCCCTCGGGGGGAAATAGAATCGTCGGCGTAGCGCCTGACGTGCCCCACCCATTTGGAGGCCCGATGTTCTTCGCCCCCGCGGAACTTACTTCCAAGCGCCGTGACCAGATGATCGAGAAGGCCGCCCGGGCGGTGGTCAACCGGCGGCTGGAGGCCCCCGCGGCGCTGGTCCTGGAAATGCACAAGCCCATCTCGGTCATCGGAGCGAACCTGGTGATGCTGGGCACGCCGCTCGCTGCGCCCTTCCTCACCTGGAGGCTCTGCGACGACCTGGCCCTCTTCCTGATGGACCGCGGCAACCTCGAGCGCCTGGCCAGGCGCATCGGGGAACTGACCGAACAGCGGAAGGCAGTAGGCAGCAGGCAGCTGGCAGAAGACGGCCTGCCGCCCACGGCCCACCGCCCACCGCCCACCGGAGCCAAGCCGTGAGCCCTCCCCCGATCGTCCACGCCAGCTGGGCGATGATGATCCTGTCGGTGGCGCTTTTGGCCCCGCCCATCGTCTTCATCTTCATCGCCAAGCGCGGCCGGCAGCTCTACATCCGGCGCATCCCGGGCATCGACGCCATCGAGGAGGCGCTCGGCCGCGCCACCGAGCTCGGCCGGCCGATCGTCTTCACCACCGGGCTCACCGGCCTTGACCAGCTGCTTTTCGCGGTCCTGGGCGTCCTCTCGCACATCGGCAAGAAGTCCGCGGCCTTCGGTTGCCGGCTGATCGTACCCCAGCGCGACTACGAGGTCATGCCGGTCGTCTCCGAGACGGTGCGCGAGTCCTTCCGCTCGGCCGGGCGCCTCGACGCCTTCAATCCCCAGGATATCCGGTATCTCTCGCCCGACCAGTTCGCCTTCGCCTCCGGCTACATGGGCATCGTCCATCGCGAGAAGGCGGCCAGCTGCTTCATGTTCGGCGAATATGCGGCCGAGAGTCTGGTGCTCGCCGAGGCCGGCCAACAGGTGGGTGCCATGCAGGTGGCCGGAACAGTCTCCTACAACCAGGTGCCTTTCTTCCTGACCAGCTGCGACTACACCATCATCGGCGAGGAGGTCTATGCCGCCGGCGCCTACCTCTCGCGAAACCCGGCCCAACTCGGGTCCATCCGGGGGCAGGACGTGGCCAAGCTGGTGGTGCTCGGCCTGATCCTCGTCGGCGTGATCGCGGCCACGGCCGCGTCGGCGGGACGAACCGATCCCAACGAGGGCATTCGCTACAACTCCCGCTTCGCGCAACTGCTCTACGCCCAGCCCAAGCAGGCCAGGGTCCTGGCCGACTTCGAGGTCAAGGACGCCTTCAGGCCGCCGGACGCACCGACAGCCGAGGACCTGGCCAACGGCCAGACCACCGGCCGTCCCGCCGACTGGATGCCCTCCGACTTGGAGCAGGACTTGGCCAGGCTCCGCTCCGGCTTCGCCCGGGAGGCGACGCAGGCCCGCCGCCTGCTCCGGCGCACCGCGGACGGCGCCCAAAAGCTCTCCGCCCGGCTGCGCCCGGCTCTCGAGCGCGTGTCCGACCGGGCGGCCCGGGACGAGGCCGGCAAACTCGCCGACCGCCTCGATGAGGTTGCGGCCCGAGCTGCCGAGGAGGCCGACAAGCTCGATCGCGAGCTCCGTGAAAATCTGCCGTCCGCAGGGCGCGAGGCCGCCGCGCATTTGCGCGAGCGCGCCGCGGCGATGGCCGCCCCGGAGCTGACCGTCCTCGCCGACTGGGTCGCCGACAACCAGGCCCTGGCCGGCGCGACCTGCGCCCCGCTCATCGACAAGGCCAGGGCCACGCTCGATGCCCCGGGCTCGACCGCCGTGGACATCGGCCTGGCGCTCCGCTCGGCGCGGGAGGCCTGCTACCGCCTCTGGTTCGCCGAGGCCCGCAAGATCATGGCCCTGGCGGAGGCCGAGGAGATGAAGGACCCGCCCACCTTCCTCATCGACATGGGGGCGGAGCGGCGTGGCGCCAGCCTGATCTTCGACGGAACGCGCTCGGTCAGCGGCCGGCTCATGCCCCTGAGCTACACCTGGACGGTCTCGCCCGCCCCCGGCCCTGACGGCAAGACCGCCGAGTTCGCGGGGCCTCAGCCCCGCGTGCCGTTCGCCAGGGCGGGCATGTACGAGGTGAAACTCAAGACCTCCGAGGAGCCCAGTCGGCCACGGCCGATGGTCCTGACGCTCCTGACCAAGGCCCCCACCGAGGTCCGCCACGAGACCATCGCCGCCGGCACCGAGCTCAAGTTCTCGTGGCGCCCGCCCAAGGGCGTGGACCTCGGGAAAGTCGCCTACACCTGGAACTTCGAAGGCCAGAACCCCATTGCCGGCACGGGCGCCGCAGGGCTGTCGCAGTCCTACAAATACGACCAACCCGGCACCTTCCTGATGACCCTCGAACTGCGCTACGAGCGCGCCGAGACGGGCGCCGCCGCCGCCGAGGCTGCCAAAGCCGCGGACGCGGCCGAAGCCGAGGCCGAGCCCTGGCTGAAGGACCTGCGCTTCGGCCTCGCCGTCGGGCTTACCGATCTCTGCGATCAACTCGCCGAGCTGGACGAGCACCTCAGCGCCATGAAGACCGCCTGTGGAGACTACGCCGATCGTTTGGAATTCCTGGGCGAGACATCCGCGGAGGCCTGGCCGGACCGGACATTGATGGCCAGGCTCGGCGAAACCGCCGGGAAGCTGCGGTCCTGGGCCGACGGTCAAAACAAGGCCCTGAGCGACAGCCTGAGCGCCATTCAGACTCTGGGTGCGGACCGGCACCCGGCCTCTGTCTCCGCCTCTGAATCGACGCCGGCCGCGGCCGGTCCATCGGGCACAGCCCAGCCCGCCAACGGTTCCGGCGGCCCCAGCAAAGCGGCCTGCTGGAACCGCTTCCGGATCTACTTCAATGTGGTGGCTCCCAAGGAGGACACGACCAGCCGGGTCGTGTCCGTGCGCCCATCCCCGATGCAGCTGTCCCGCGCCCCATGGGAGCCGCGGCCAAAGCCGCCGGAGACCAAACCCGCGGCCGCGGCCGGCGCCAAGGAGGTTGCGCAATGAGGCGCCTGCTGGTGATGGTCGTCACCCTGCTGGCGGGGATCTACTTCTTCGTCCAGTTCTTCCTGCCCCAGAACATCATCGTCGGGGACACGGCATTCCAGTGGGGCCGCTACGAGAAGGAAGTCTTCGACTTCGTTCGCGTGATCTTCGTGATGTCCTTCGGCCTGGGCATCATCAACATCCTCCGGGTCTACGGCTATGCCATAGTCCGCCGCCGGCCGGGCTGGCCCAACGGCGCGGCGCTGCTCGTCGCCATGACCGTCACTATCGTCGCCGGGCTGTGGAGCCACTTCGGCAAGAGCGACAACATGGACGCGCTCTACAACCAGTTCCTGTTCGGCGGACTGATGAACAACCTCAGTTCGGCGATGTTCTCGTTGCTCGCCTTCTACATGGCCAGCGCCGCCTATCGCTCCTTCCGGGTCAAGAGCTTCGAGGCCGGGCTGATGATGGCCGCGGCGCTGATCATCATGATCGGCCAGATCCCCCTGGGTTACCTGATCACCGAGCAGGCGCCGCAGGCCCGCAACTGGACCATGCAGTGGATCAGCACTCCGGCCTTCCGCGGCATCGCCTTCGGGGCCATGGTGGCGGGACTGGCCATGGCCGTGCGTATGTGGCTGAGCCTCGAGAAGACCAGCTTCGGGGGGGATAAGTGATGGCCGGCGCCCGCCGCTCCTTCTCCGACTGGCTGCTGGCCATTGACCGGCGAATCGTCTACCTGCTCGTGCTGCTGGCCCTGGCCGCACCGTTGTGCCTGGCCGAGTTCGCACCCTACACCGCCCGCAAGCTTACCATGAAGCCGGCCCCGCTGCGCGGCGCCCGGCAGCTCTTCGACCGGGTGGAGCGCATCGTCAGGGAGCGCGAGGAGACCGAGCGCTCCGCCGCCACCCAGGCCATGCCCAAGGTGCCCGGCACCAACCAGCCAGGCATTCCCCCGCCACCCGCCGGGACATCGGCAGGGGCGCCGGAGACCATCCCGGCGTACCACAAGATCGTGCTCATCTCCGCCGACTTCGGCCCGCAGACCCGGGCCGAGCTCCTGCCCATGCTGGAGTGCACCGTCCGGCACCTGATGATGCGCCGGATCAAGTTCGCGATCTACACCAACGTGCCCGACGGCGCCGGCTACTGCAAGGAGATACCGGAAAAGCTGGCCCGCGAACTCGGCTGCACCTACGGCCAGGACTGGGCCAACTTCGGCTACAAGCCCAACGGCTCATTCCTGGTCCGGCAGATGGCCACCAACATCCCCGGCGGCCTCAAGACCGACGTGAACGGCACCAACCTGGAGGACGCCAAGGCCGTCGCCGAACGGCTGCCGTGCATGTTGGGCGTCAAGGACGCCGGCGACGTCAGCCTGGTGGTGGAGATCACCGGACTGGTCGGAATGTTCGCCCGCTGGCCAGCCTTCTTCGCCACGCCCACCGCCCGCCCGGACATGGCCCACGGCTGCACCTCGGTGTCCATCCCCGATGCCTACTCCGATCTGGAGAGCGGGCTGATCTGCGGCCTCTACGAGGGCATCGCCGGCGCGGCCGCCTACAACGACCTCCTCGACGGCGTCCGCAGCCCGGCCAAGGATCCGCCGGTGTCCATCGACGCGCGGGTGCACATGACCGCCCAGACGGTGGCCCACCTGCTGATCATCACCTTCGTGGTCCTGGGCAACCTGGGGCTGCTGTTCAACTGGCTGGCCGAGCGGCGCCGGAGGGCCGGAAGATGAACTGGCCGATCCTGAGCACCCTGGCCGGCGGCTTCTGCGTCCTGGCCATCTACTCCTTCCTGTGGAAGGAGAACCGCTTCTACCGCTTCTTCGAGCACGTCTACATCGGCGTGGCCACCGGCTACGGCGTGGTCGAGACCATCGCCAACTTCGTCTGGCCCGACTGGCTCAAGCCCACCCTGGGTTACGACCTCCAGCCCTGGGAGCCCTACAGCTACTGGAAGCTCCTCTGGTTCGTGCCGGCGGCCTTCGGCATGCTCATGTACTTCATGCTTAGCCGCAAGCACAATTGGATCGCGCGGATCGTGATCGGCGCAGGACTGGGCATCGCCGGCGGCATGGCCTTCCAGGGCTTCTTCGGCGGGTTCTTCCCGACGCTGGTCGACAGCTTCCGGCCGCTGGTGGTCCACTCCTTCAACCCGGTCACGGGCAAGGCCACGCTCAACGTGTTACTGATGGCCTTCAACGCGCTCTTCCTGCTGACCCTGGTCTGCGTGATGACCTACTTCTTCTTCAGCTTCGAGCACAGCAAGCCGGGCATCAAGCAGGCCTCGGCGCTGGGCCGGTGGCTGATGATGGTCACCTTCGGAGCCTTCTTCGGCTCGACGGTCATGGCCAGAATGGCGCTCCTGATCGACCGGCTGCAGTTCATGATCCACGACTGGTACCGGGCCATAGCGTCGCTCTTCACCGGATAGACGCCGCATGGTCGCCCTGGCGGCGGCTGGCCGGGCACGTCCTTACATCAACAGCTTGGCACAGACCGGCGCGGCCTGTGTGGCGGGCAAGGCGCGAGGAGGAGCAAGTGTCAAAGAGACACGGCGACGACGAGCCCCTCGACGCTGCTCGGGCACTGAGCGAGCCAACCGGCGAGTCGAAGGGCAACGCCGCAGCCGGGCAGCAGAGCCCAAACCCGGAGGGACGCCGGTCTTTTGCCTTCATACTTCATCGTTCGTCGTCGCTGTCCCAGTAGGGGCGGGTTTGAAACCCGCCCCTACGAAACCATTCTCGTCTGAAGCCAAAATCCCGGGCGTCGCGGCCCCGGGATCATTCTTTGTGAGGCTCTAAGGCGCTCGGGAAGAGCCTGCAACGAATAGGACGGCGATGCCAGTAATTATGCTCTTGAACATTATGTTTGCATGCATAATATATGCGCCATGCGTTTCGTGAACAGAAAAAACGAAATGGCGAGACTTAACGATCTCGCTAAGCGCGGCGATGCCGGCGTGGCCGTCATCTGGGGCCGAAGGCGCGTAGGCAAGACCCGCCTGCTGTTGGAGTGGGTTGCCGGGCACGGCGGCCTCTACACCGTCGCAGACCAGTCGGCACCCGAGGTCCAGCGGCGCTATTTCTCCGAGGCGCTCGCGGCGCGTTTTTCGGGGTTCCATGAAGCGACCTACCCGGACTGGGGCGCGCTCCTGCGGCGGCTGGCGCAGGAGGCTGCGGCGCATAGCTGGCGCGGGCCACTGGTCCTCGACGAGTTCCCCTATCTGGCCGCGGCCAGCCCCGAATTGCCCAGCATCCTGCAGCGCTGGTTGGAAAACGAGGCCGCCGGGGCCAAGCTGGTCGTGGCCCTGGCCGGCTCCAGCCAACGGATGATGCAGGGTCTGGTGCCATCGCCGAGCGCCCCGCTCTACGGCCGGGCTGCCGAAGCGCTGCAAATCGAGCCGCTGTTGCCCGGCTACTTGGTCGAGGGCTTGGAGCTCTCCGATCCGCTGGACGGCGTGCGGACCTACGCCGCGTGGGGCGGGATCCCACGCTACTGGGAGCTGGCCGCCGAGTGCATCGGAAATCTGGACTCCGCGGTGGACCGCTGCGTCCTCGATCCGCTCGGGCCGCTGCACCGCGAGCCGGACCGGCTGCTTCAGGAGGAGACCCCTCCGGCCGTTTCGCTGCGCCCGATCCTGGACGTGATCGGACTTGGCGCCCATCGACTGAGCGAGATCGCCGGGCGCGTGGGCCAGCCGGCCACGGCGCTCGGCCGGCCCCTGGGACGGCTCATGGAGCTCGGTCTCCTCCGGCGCGAGATACCCCATGGCGAGCCCGAGAAGGGCGGCAAACGGGCGCTCTATCGCATCGCCGACCCGTTCGTGCGAATGTGGTTCCGGATGGTCGCGCCGCACCGCGCGCTGCTGGCCCAGGCGCCGGTCGAGGTCAGGCTGGGGCTTTGGCGCGAGGCGCGGGAGGCGCTCTTCGCCGAGGCCTGGGAGGAGCTGTGCCGCGCCTGCGTCGCCCGGCTGTCCGCCGGGAAATCCCCGCTGGCCGGACTCGGTCCCTGGGCGCCCGCCGCGCGGTACTGGTCGGCGGGTGGTCCCGAGTGGGATGTCGTGGCCCGCTCGGTCGACGGCCGCAGGCTGCTCCTGGGCGAGGCCAAGTGGTCCGGCCGGCCCGTCTCGGCCGCGGAACTGGCCGGGATCGCTGCGGAGCTCGAAGCCAAGGGGGTTCCTCAGGTCGCCATGCGCCGCACCGAAGTAGTCCGGGCGGCCTTCGTGCCGCGACTGGAGAGCGCCGCCGCGGCGGCGGTCCCGGCGGGGTGCCACACCGTCGAGGCGGAAGAGGTTCTGAGCGTATTGCGATAGGCGGTCGGAGCGGAGCTACTCCCTTCTCGCTGGGCGAGCCGCCACCTTCGACTACGGAGCGCGGCGTTCGCTCCCGGTAAAGTGGCGTCGCTTCCTCTCCATCCCCTCCCGCCGCCACCGGGAGTCACGCCGGATTCTGCAGTTTCGCGGCCAGCAGCTCGTGCGACGGGTTGAAGGCCGTCCGTCCTGCCCCCGCCGGGCCGACGGCCTCGATCTGCCCCGAGCCGGTCACCGGCAGGCCGCGGCCATCCATCTCCGGATCGGCGTGGGTCCGGAACCACTCGTCGAGCTCGCCCTTGAGCTCCGCGGCGGTCCGGGCGTGCTCCGGCCGGCCGGCCAGGTTCCGCTCCTCGCCGGGATCGGCGGCCAGGTCGTAGAGCTCGTCGGGGCCCGCCGGGAAGCGGCGCACCAGCTTCCACCGTTCCGTGCGGAGCATCCGGGTCGGGCCATACTCGTCGAAGACCACCAGCCGGTCCCGGCCGCCGTCGCCCTCGCCGCGGAGGAGCGGCGCGAAGCTCCGCCCGGGAAGGCGCGCGTCGCCGGGCCCCTCCACGCCCAGCAGGTCGAGCAGCGTGGGCATGAAGTCGTAGTGGCTGAGCAGTTCGTCGCAGACCGCGCCGCCCGCGGCGAGCCCCGGCCCCGCGGCGATGAACGGCACCTTGACCGACTCCTCGTACATGTTGAGCGGCAGCGTGCCGTTGCCCTTGCCCCAGACCCCGTGGTGGCCCAGGTTCATGCCGTTGTCGCCGGTGAAGAAGACCAGCGTCCGCTCCAGCCGGCCGCGCGACTCGAGCCAGTCGACGAGCCGCCCGACGTTCCGGTCCATCTCGGTCACCGCCGTGAAGTAGCCGCTGAGCAGCTCGCGGCGCTCCTGGCGGACGCGCTCCGGCGGGGCATCCGGCCTGGGCCGGGAGATGCCGGCCGTCTGCCACGGGTGCATGGGCAGGTCGGGCACCGAACGGAAGGGGCAGTTCGCGAGGTAGTCGTCGTAGGTCTCCGCGGGGTGATGCTCGCGCCCCCAGGGGCTGTGCGGCGCGGTGTAGTGAACGCCGAGGTACAGCGGACGGCCGCCGCCGGCATTCTCCTCCAGGAAGCGCAGGGCGTTGTCGGTGATGACGTCGGTCACGTAGCGCGGCTCCTGGTAGACCGCGCCGTCGCGGATCATCGGGGCGCCGTAGTACGGGCCGCCGCCCCGGGCATGGGTCTCCCAGAAGGAGAAGCCCATCTGCGGGTGGTGGGCGTCGCCCAGGTGCCACTTGCCGCTCAGGCCGCAGAGGTAGCCGTCCCGGGCGAGCAGCTCGGGATAGCCGGGCTGGCCCTCGAGGTAGCGGATCAGCCGGCCGCCGGCCGCGGGCTCGACGGTCGAGTTCCCGGCGCTCAGCCAGTCGTGGACCCCGTGCCGGGAGGGGATCCGGCCGGTGAGGATCGAGGCCCGCGCCGGAGAGCACACCGGCGAGACGCAGAAGAAGTTCCCGAAGCGCACCCCGCGGCCCGCCAGCCGGTCGAGGTTGGGAGTGCGGATCTCGGGGTTGCCGGCCGAGCCCAGCGCCCACGCGCCCAGGTCGTCGGCCAGGATGAAGAGCACGTCGGGTCGGGTCGCAGGTCCATCGGTCATGAGGAGGTTTCCTTCTTCAGTTCCGCGTTCACTCTCTTGGCGAGTCGTTTCTCGAACTGCGCGATCACCTCCGTGCTCATAGTTCCATGATCGGCCCTCCCGGCCGTCTGCGGAGCGCACGCGCCGGGGAAGAGCGCCGCAGCAAGAACCACCGGAAACAGCAGCGACGGCCTCATGTTCCTCGCTCCTCCAGCCGTCATCCTTCCGCCTTCTGCCTTCGCCATTTCTCCCTCCACTCCCTCGGCGTCGCGCCGACCTCGGCCAGGAACTGCGTCGCGAAGTGCTGGCTCGACGGGTAGCCCAGCTCGGCGGCCACGGCGGTGACCGACATGCCCGTCTCCGAAAGCAACCGCTTGGCCTCGCGCACCCGCGCAGTGAGCTGGTAGCGCTTGGGCGAGACGCCCAGGGCCGCGGTGAAGTGCCGGGCGAGCTGCCGGTACGAGAGCCCGAGCGGCGCGAGCGCCTCGCGGGCGGTCCGGCCGCTCCAGAGCGTGACCTCGAGGGCCTGCCGGGCGCGCTCGGCCCAGTAGCGGCCGTTGTCCTGCAAGTCGGCGCGCGCTCCGGGCCGGCCGGCCAGGCGCAGCGCGCGCCAGGCGAGCGCCTGCCCGAGGCCCACGAGCAGCTCGGCCGAGCCCTCGCCGGGGGCCTCGAGCTCCCGCTCCATGGCCCGGGCGAGCTCGCGGGCCTCGGCGTCGGCGACCAGGGCGAGCGACGCGCCCCGGAATTCCGGACGGTCCGCCTCGGGCCCCCGGGCGATGAAGAATACGCCCTTGTAGCCCTGCTCGCGGGTGTGCAGGGTGAAGGTCGAGCCAATCCGGAGCAGCGCGATCCCGCCCGGCTCGAGGCGGGTCTCCTCGTCGAACCAGAGCTCGCCCGCGCCCACGCAGATCACCTGGAACTGCTCGTAGCCGGCCGTCTCGAAGCGGTAGCGCGAGGGCTGCCGCTTCGCCCCCGCGTAGCGGCCGGCGGGCGCGTCGGAGGCGGCGGGGGGCGGCTGCGTCTGTCTCATTTCCGAACATATTATGACCTGGCTGCGGACGCCGTCAAGTCGGCGTCGGGGTACACTGCCGCATAGATGCGGGTCCTGAAAGCAAACGCCAGCGAAAGGAGACCGAACGTGACCGTGGCCACCAGCCAGATGACCGAGCGCGAGCGCTACATCGCCGCCCTGACCTTCGGGAAGCCCGACCGCGTGCCCTTCGCGCCCGGCTGGGGGCGGAAGTCGACGCGGGAGGTCTGGCACCGGCAGGGCCTGCCCGAGGGGCGCGACCCCATGGAGGCCCTCCGCGCCGAGCTCGGGATCCCGCAACCGGCCCCCGGCCCGCGGGTCTCGCCGGGCGTGAGCTTCCGGATGATCCCGACCTTCGAGGAGAAAGTGCTCGAGCACAGGGACGGCCACTACATCGTCCAGGACTGGATGGGCAATGTCACCGAGATCTCCGACCAGTACGACTACACCTACATCCGCAACGCCATCGACTTCGTGACCCGCAAGTGGCACAAGTTCCCGGTGGAGAACCGCGCCGACTTCGAGGCCATGAAGAAGCGCTACGACCCCGAGGCGCCGGGCCGCTTCCCGGACGACTTCCGCGAGCGCTGCCGGAAGCTCCGTGATCGCGACTACCCGGTGGCGGTCTCGGTCGCCGGGCCCTTCTGGCAGATGCGGGAGTGGTGCGGCTTCGAGCCGCTGTGCATGTTCTTCATCGACGACCCGGACTTCATCCGCGAGATGGCCGCTTTCTGGACGGAGTTCATCTCGCGGACGCTGGCGCCGCTCCTGGACGCCGGGGTCCTCGACGCCCTGCACTACAGCGAGGACATGGCCTACAAGGAGAAGTCCATGATCAGCCCGGCCATGGCCCGGGAGTTCCTGCTCCCGGCCTGGAAGCGCTGGACCGGCGAGGCCCGCGGTGCCGGCGTGCCCGTGGTGGACATGGACTCCGACGGCCGCATCGACGAGCTCATCCCCCTCTGGATCGAGGCCGGCATCAACGTCTGCGACCCCATCGAGGTGGCCGCCGGCAACGACCTCAACGAGTTCCGCAGGCAGTTCGGCCGGCGGATGGCCTACGCCGGCGGCGTCGACAAGCGGGCCATGGCCAAAGGCGGCGAGGTCATCGTCAGGGAGCTCGAGCGCATCGCCCCGGTGGTGGCGGACGGCGGCTACATCCCGGGCTGCGACCACGGCGTGCCGCCGGACGTGTCCTGGCCGGACTACGTGCGCTACTCGCGGATGCTGGCGGAACTCACCGGCTGGCTGTAAGAGCCTCGCCGGAAACGATCCCGGGTCGCGACGCGATCCCCGGCACTCTTTTCAGCGGGCTGCTAGGGCGCGGCGACGCTGCCGCCGCCGACGAGCTTGGCGACCTCCCCGGCGGAGAGCGCCCGGTTGTAGATGCGCACGTCGTCGAGGCTTCCCTGGAAGTACCTCTCGCCCGTGCCGCCCCGTGAGCCCAGCGCCCATCCGGCGTCGACTCTCACCGCTCCCGCCGCGTCCGTCATGCTTCCGGCCAACGCCCCGTTGCGATACAAGCTCCAGGCCTTCCCGTCGTAAGTCGCCGTCAGGTGCACCCAATGTCCCACGTCTCCCGCGGGCATGGCCACCGACACCGCGTGGGCCTTGCCGTCCCAACTGCCCCCCTCGTACTGGCCATTGTTGATCCGGAGAAAGACTTCGCCGGTCGCGCCCGGAGCGTAGCCCTTGGCCAGGATGTTCCGGTATCCGTCCATCGCCTCCGCGCACACCCAGGCGGCCATGGTGATGGCGCCGACGATGCGCAGCCTGACGGGATCGCCCATATCCACCCGGTCGTCCGCACCGTCGAATCTCAGCGCCCCGCCGATCTTGCCGGTCGCCCAGGCCGGGCCATCGATCAGCCGGCCGTCATGTCTGCGCTCGGTGGCGTCTGACGCGGCGTCTCCCCGTCCCTCGTCGAGCTTCCAATGGGCCACCAGGCCGTTCTCGAGCTGGTCGACGACCGGCACGGGTTCCGCTGCGGGTTGGGGCTCCGGCGGGGGTGGAGGCTCAGGCACAGGCTTGGGCTCAGGCCGGGGTGTCGTAGCGGGCGGCTGCTCGACGGCGTCCGGCCTCGTCTTGGAAGGCGGTTGGGCCGGCGTCAGGACCGGAGTCCGCACCGGAGGATTCGCGACTTTCGTCGCGGTGCTTCCGGGGACCGCCGCCTCCGTCCCGGGCGCTTCCTGCCTTCTGTTTCTCAGGAACCACGCCGTGAAGACGAGGGCCAGGACCGCAGCCGCTCCCAGCGCGAGAGCCAAGCGCTTCACCGCGCCCGACCCACGCGCAGCCCCGATTCGACCGGAGGAAGGCGAGACAGGCCTTCTCGCCGCGGGCATGATCCGGCTGGTCGGCGGCTTGACCGGAGCCATCGTAGCGCTGGGAGGCTTGTGGGGCCGGGCCGGAGTCGCCGGGGCGATCCGGTTGGCCCCGAGGAGCCTATCGTCGCCTACCGGCTCGACCGGGATCGTCTGGCCGGAGTGGTCGCCGGGCTTGACCTTGTAGTAGCACTTGGGGCAGATCAACTCGTCGCCGAGCTTGAAGTACTTGCCCTCGTCCGCCCCGCCCGGAGGGATGGCATGTTGACAGCGCGAGCAGTAAAACAGTTCCATCAGGAATCCAGACCCGGAGTTGCCAGGCAGACTTTGCCCGGATCGCCTCGTCGGCCCTTTCCGGGCGCATTGTAGCCGTCGCCCCCCTCTCCGCAATCGGTTCAGCCGCGCCGCTCCACGCCGCAAGGGGAGTCGGTGGGATCGTCTACTTTCCGTCCTTCCCGTACCGGAACGCCCACATGTGCTTGCCCATGGCCCCGCTGGCCAGGAAGACCTTGTGCCGGGTGTCGAAGGTCATCTCCTCGGCGACGTTGGGGGCCTTGACCGGAAGCTGCTTCCAGGCGTCGGCCTTGACCTCGAGCGCAAGGGTCTGGCCGCCCATGACGCAGAGGACCACGTCGTTGCCCGGATCGTAGGCGGTCATGGGATTGCGCTTCTCCTTCGTGGTCGGCAGTTTCCCGGCTGCGGCCACCTCGCGCCAGGCCTTGTCCGGGACGCTGTAGACCATGGTCTTGTAGCTCCACTCCTCGCCGGTCTTCTCCTGCTTGACCACCAGGAGTCCCTTGAGGCTCTCGACGTAGCAGGCGTAGGTGTAGAACATCACCGGCATGCCCGTGGGGCCCTGGGCCCAGGACCTGGTGGCGGGATTGAAGAGCTGCGCGGAGTTGAAGACGAACAGGTTGTTGGCCCGGTCGTAGCAGCAGACCACCCGGTCCCAGCCCTGGGGCGTCTTGCCCTGGCTGGGCACGAAGTCGAAGCGGTCCTGGAGGCCGTCGTAGCACCAGGTGGCCCCCTCGTACGAGCCGGTGAAGTCGGCCGGGAGGCTCGAGGCCAGCTGGTTGCCGGCCGTGCCGCCGGCGAACCAGTTCACCTTGCGGACCGGGTCGTGGCAGTAGGAGCGGGTGCAGCCGTTGGGCGGCCGCGGCGGACCGCAGGGGTCGACCCAGCGCAGCGCGATCCAGCGCTCGCTGGCCGGGTCGTAGGCGGACAGGTCGTTGCCGTAGCCGGAGGAGAAGGAGCCGGCCCCGCCGTTGTTGCACCCTCCGTACTTCAGGCAGTAGCCGGTGGCCTCGTCGTAGATCATCGGCACCTCGCCGCCGCCGATGGCCGTACCGCCCTCGAGCTGCGTCCAGGTGTTGGGCGCGAGCTCGAGCAGCCGCTTGTTGGGCGGGGCCATCTTGAAGACCGGCTCCTTGGGCGGCTCGATCTTCTGCGGGGCAACCAGCGCAGCGAGCTTGAGCTCGGGCAGGGCCGGGGCCCCCTCCGGCCGAAGGCGCAGCGCCCAGACGCCGACGGTCGAGGCCGAGAGGACCACCGCCTTGTTCCTGGCGTCGTAGTCCATGGCGCAGAAGATCTCGAAGCGGTTTCCGCGTTCGCCGTTTAACTTCGGAACGACCGGCGCCCCGACGTCGAGCTTCTTCCACTCGGACTTGGCCACGTCCAGCGTCCAGGTGTCGGCGAGCTGCACGCCGCCGCCGCGGAAGAGGTAGCCGTAACCGCCCTCCTTGCCGCCCACGCCGCCGCAAATCACCACCAGCTTGTGCTCGGGGTCGTAGGCCGCCCCGGTCACCACCCGGGCCGGCGGGCGTTCCCTGGTTTCGAGCTTCGCCCAGGCGTTGGCCGCGGCGTCGTAGGTCCAAGTGTCGCCTAGGTGGTCCTTGGCGGTGGCCAGGTACACCGATTTGCCGACCGCCGGGTCAAAGACGAAGGCCGCGGCCAGGGCGTTCTTCGGCGGGTTGGGCGTCTTGCGGCCCTCCCAGGCGTTCTTGTTGGGATCGTAGACCCAGGTGGCGTCGCGGTTGCACATCGCCGACCACTCGCCGTCGTAGGCCGGGGCGCGGACGATTACGTCGTTCTTCGAGTCGTAGACGATCCGGCAGCCGCCGCTGAAGGCCGGGAAGCCCTTGGCCTTCATGGCCGCGAACGTCTTTTTGGCCGGGTCATACTGCCAGATGTCGTTGAAGAGCCCGGGCTGCTTGCGCGAGGCGACGCCCGTGCCGCCGCTCATCCAGATGACCTTGCGCTTGGCGTCCCAGGCCATGCTCCACCAGGCACCGGCTCCGGGACGGTCGGCCGGAGGCGGCCAGGAGTAGTCGACCTTGAGCGGGTTGTCCCACTTCCTGGCGGCGAGGTCGAAGGACCAGAGGTCGTTGCCCTCGGTCGGAGTGTACCCGCCGTAGCGCAGGAGCCGGCCGCTCGCCGGCTCGAAGCACAGGAAGGCCCCGCGCCCGGGCTCGAGCTCGCGGCCGAGCGGATCGGCCGGGACCTCGGCCACCTTGGTCCAGCGGTTCTCGGCGAGGACGGTCTCGCCGGCCGGAACGGGCGCGGCCGGCTCGCCTCCGAGGACCGCCGCGGCCGCCACCGATAGGCACAGAGGCACAGAGGCACAAAGGCACAGAGTCCTCGCGGCAACGAGCATCCGATGGATTGTCATCTCTTGCGCTTCCTTTCCCTTTGTGCCTTTGTGCCTCTGTGCCTCCATCCCTGTGCCTACCTGACCTCCACCGTCTCCTCCGCCGCGTGGGCCAGCTTCACGGCCACGACCCGGCGGTTGAGGCGGTCGCCGACGTAGATCACGCCGTCGCCGACGGCGATGTTCTCGGGCCAGGCCACGGGGATGGCCGGGGTCGGCACCTTGCTCTTCGGCCCCGCGGAGTCGACGTTGCCGTACTCCCCGAACCAGCCGATGAGGTTGCCGCCGGTGTCGAGCATGCCCACCCGGAAGCGGGCGGCGTCGGCGAAGAAGCTCCGGCCCCACCCGTCGACGTCGAACTGGCCGGCCTCGCACAGGCAGGTGTCCGGGAACTGCTGCCGCCAGGACGGCACGGAGCTGGCGCCGTAGAACATCCACTTGGCGCCCTTGACCTCGGTCTCGAGGCCATAGCTGAAGCCCATGGGCGTGCCGCCCGAGCCCTTGCGGATCACGCCGCCCTCCGGGCCGAACTTGACGATGCAGCCGTACATCAGGTGGTACCAGTTGATGTCGTTGGTGTTCATGCCCCGCGACCTCCAGGGCACGCCCAGGTCCTGGCCCTTGAAGCTCTCCGGCACGTCGAGCCCCTTGGGCCGGGCGCCGAACGTCATGTAGACGTTGCCCTGGGCGTCCAGCCGCGGCGAGGCCAGGCCGCGCGTGTCGGAGTCGACGAACTTCTCGTTCCTGATCTTCCCGTCGGGACCGTGCAGAGTCAGCCAGTTGGGGTCCGTGCAGCCCTTGGCGGCCGGGTCGGGGTGTTCCCAGAGGGCGTAGATGTTCCCGGCCGGATCGGCGGTGACGCCGCGGGCCCGCAGGCGCAGAGTGCCGCCCCCCGGGCCCTCGAGCTGCCCCTTCTTCAGCTTGCCGGCCACGTCGTCCGGAAAGGGCAGCGGCTTCAGGTCGCCGTCGTACCGGCTCATCCAGCGCTCGTAGCCCATCAGGTAGAGATTGCCGTCGAGGCCCACGCCGCCCATGCCGCCCTTGCCGCCGCCCGAGCCCCTGACCCCCGGCGTGAACTTGTCGGTCGCCGGGTCCCAGACCTGGCCGTTTACGAAGAGCCGGTTCCGGCCGCGGTCGAGCGAGAGCATCATCACCGGCCCGACCCCGGGCCGGTCGTTCCCGGGGAGCTTGTCGAGGTCCATCGCGTCGGAGAAGCCCGCGCCCTTGTCCTCCAGGCGCAGCACCTTGAACGGCTTCTTGGCCATGCTGCCGCCGGTCGCCCCGAACCAGATCACGTGCGGCTCGGCCGAGTCGTCGAGGGCCAGCATCACCATCCGGGCGGTCCAGGGATACTTGAACTCGCCGAGCACCGCGGTCGCCGCCGGCTGGGCTTCCTTCCAGGAGGCGAAGCGCAACAGACGGTTGATCTTGTCGCTGCCGCTGACCACGTAGACCGCACCGGTCTTGCGGCTGACCTTCACCCGGCGGGCGCCCTCGACCTTCATCTCGCCGAGCAGTCCGCCGTCGGGCTTGAAGACCGCCACGCGGTTGTTGCCGAAGTCGGCGACGTAGACGTTGCCGTCCTTGTCGGTGGCCACGTCGAGCGGCAGGTTGAAGCGGTCCTGGCCCGCGCCGGCGGCCGCCGGGTCGCCGATCCAGACCGCGGCCTCCTTGTCGTCGAGCGCGAACTTCCAAAGCGCATGCTGGCGCGACGGCTTCTCGGAGTAGCCCTCGAGCAAGCCGGCGGCGTAGAAGGTCTTGCCGTCCGGCGAGCAGGCCAGCATGGCCGGCGCCTGGGAGCCCTTGCAGAGCATGGCTCTGACCGGCCCGCCGGCCGGCATGCCGCCGTCGGCCGCGTCGATCGCCGTCGCGCGCTTGATGCCCGGGCGATTGTAGCGGGTGATGGTGCTGCACCACTCCTCGTGGTTGACGAAGACCAGCCGGCCGTCGGGCGTGACCAGGCCCTGCTGACAGATCAGGGCGCCGACGCCGGGTATCAGGCTGCGCAGCTCCCCGTTGTAGACGAACGGGATCTTCCGGCCGTCGAGGTCCACGCGCTTGAGACCGGCGAGCTTCTCCTCGGAAAGGGTGGCCGGCCAGGGATAGATGGTCCGGAGGTAGGCGCCGTCCCGGCCGAAGACCGAGCAGGCCGTCGAAGTGTCGTCGGGGTGGAGCGAGCCGAAGTTGTGGAACACGAAGAGCTCGCCGTTGCGGCCGTCGCAGGCCAGGCCGACGATGGCGCCGAGCCACGCCGGACTGTCGCCGACCATGCGCTCAAGCGTCGGCTTGATCCCCAGCGCGACACGGACCTTGAATGGCCCGGCGCCGGCCGGCTTGCCCCAGTCGGCCTTGCCGTCCCAGACGATCTCCTGGGCGAGCCCCGGCTTGAGCGGCTCCGGCGCCTTGCCCTGCCCTGAGCCTGTCGAAGGGTCGCCGAGCATACCGGCAGCGAGGTGCCGCAGCACCTTGCCGTCGGGGCCGAGGATGGCCACCTCGACGTCGGTCGGGGCCGAGACGGCGAAGGCGATCCTCGCGCCCTCGCCGGCCCGCGTCGCGGAGGGCTTGGCGGTGAAGGCCGGCGGGGCGGGTTCCGCGGCGGTGGCAGCGCTGAGCAGAAGAACGAGAAGGCACTGAGGCACTAAGGCACTGAGGCACTGAGGAAGACGAACTCCAGGAATCGTAGTATGCGCCATCCTTCTGGCAAAGCGTGCCATCGCTTGTCTCCTTCCTCGTGGACTCAGTCCCTTAGTGCCTCAGTGCCTCTTCACTTTCCCAGCTTCCCCGCCACTTCCCCGCACAGCGCCAGCAGCTTCGCGTCCCGCTCCTGGATCCAACCGTGCATGAACCGGTAGATCCGCGGCCGGCACGATGCGCCATCATACCACTCCAGGGGGGCGGCGCGCTCGTCCAGGCACTGGCCGACCCGCTGCTCCAGGTCTCCGCCGATCTTCTTCTCCTCGATGGCCCGCTGCAGGAACAGGATCGCCTCGGCGATCACCACGCCCTCCCGGTACACCTCGAAGCGCTCCGTGGCTATCGGCCCGTCAGCGCCGGGCGCGAGGATGGCCCTGCACCCCTCCGTGTCCGGCCCGCAGCCGCTGCGGTGGACGCACTCGTAGCCGTACTTCCCGCCGGATTTCCAGTTGTTCCCCTTGAGCGCGAAGATATCCGCGCCGAGCTGGCCGCCGTCCAGTCCCGCCGTTATGCACCGCTCCTGGGCGTGACGGTAGTCGGCCAGCTGCCGGTACGGCTCGTGCCCGCTCCGGGCCGCGTAGTACCTCCACCGCGTCCACTTGGGGTCCAGGAGCAGCCGGTAGCCGCGCGGACGGGCCGTCGGGAGACCCCAGCAGCCTTCCGCGCTGAGGCGAGGCTCCCCGCGCGACGCGCCGTGGGCGGTGAAGGCCCAGAGGCCGTCCGGCCAGATCTGCTTGTAGTTGTCGATCACGTCCTGCGACATCCCCCCGACGTACTCGCTGTGGCCGACGCAGGTCACGTCCCACCAGCCGCCCTTCGACGAGCTCAGGGCTTCAGGCGGTGAGCCAGTCGAACCGCGGGCCTCCACCTTTTTGCGGATCTCGTCGAGGACCGGCTTCCAGAAGGCCAGGCTCTCCGGCGTCCCCGGGCAGGGCTGCTTCATCTTTTCAGTCTTGCCCGTGGCCGGATCCAGGGCGGTAACGAATCCGCCGCTGCCCTCGGCGTAGACATCCTCCTCGGCCCACTTCTTCCGGTCATAGGGCTTGGCTGCGGCCACCCAGCAGTTGAACCGCAGGACGCTCGGTTTGCCGATGGTCTTGGCGACCAGGTCCAGGTGCTTGTCGAGCACGCTGAAGTCGTGCTTGAAGGAGCCGTCGGGCTGTTTGATCCAGCGCACCTCCGTCTCCCGGTTGCCGCCCAGGCCGTACCAGTCGATCGACAGGTTCACGATCACGTGCCGGGCGTTGAGCTCGGCCATCAACGCGAGCGACTTGCCCATCAGTTCGAAGTGCCGGTCCGACCACAGGGGCACCCCATAGTACTGCGCCAGGCTCTCCGGGAGGCTGTAGCTGCAGACGCTCGACCGGAAATTCACGGGCTCGGGCACGGTCCAGTCGGAGACGGTCAGGACGAGCGGCACGGTCGTGGCCGGCAGCCCGTCAGCCGCCACCGTCACCGCCCCCTCGTACCTGCCCGGCCTGGCGTCCTTCGGCACCCGCACCGTGAACCAGAGCGGCGCCACGGCCCCCGGGGCCGGCTTGCCGCCCCGTCCCGTCCCGCCGGTCTTGGGATCGGCGGTCTTGTTGGGATCGACCGCCACCGTCGCCGGGATCCCGTCCAGCAGGCCGTCGAAGCCGTCGCGCCGGCCGGGGTAGTTGTAGGCGAAATCCCCCGGCGCCCAGGGCTGGGCGCAGCGCACGCGCACGGCCGAGGCGGGGATCTTCGCGGCCTTGTCCGCGTGAACCAGGTCGGCGACCGTGGCCTTCAAGCCCCTGATCTCCTGCCCGGAGCTGACCACCAGCCGGCCCGAGAACGCGCCGTTGCGCGCGCCGGAGACCGCGATGGGCCGGAGCGGCTCCTGCGGATCGCCGTAGCTCGAGACACTGAGCGTCTCCCACGGAAGACTGTTCCACACCTGGACGCCGGCGGGCCTGGCCGTGTTGGCGACGACCGCCGCGCCCCGGGGCGCCGTCAGCTGGATGGCCGTCAGGCCGATGGGCGCCCAGGGCGCGCTCTCGTACTCCCCGCGGGCCTTGAGGGTGGACTCGAGCAGGGGAGCGGAGTGGTTCTCGATGGCCAGCACGTTGGCCCCCTTGCGCAGGAGCTGGGGGGCTATCTTCACGTCGAGCTTCCGGGTGCGCAGCGCCAGCCGGTCCGCGTGCGCCTTGCTGCCGCGACTGAGCCACTGCTTCCCGTCCGGGGTGAGCATCGCCTCGATGGGATGGTCCTCGGCCGGCGCGTCGGGGCCGGCCTTGTCGCCGGCGGGAACGTTCCCCCGGGCCGCCTCCTTGCCGTTGACGTAGACGACCACCCCGCCGGAGTAGGCCAGCGACAGATGCAGCTCCCCGGCCTGCGCAGGGTCCTTGACCTCGAAGCGGGTCCTGACGGCGATTAGGTTGGTCCCGAACATCGGGGTGAGCTCGCGGGCCAGTCCGAAGTCGTTGGGCCGGCAGCGCACCCAGCCGCTGTCGTCGTAGTCGACGCCGGTCCACTCCGCCGGAGGCAGCGGGGACGACGCCGGCTGCTCGCCCCAGGCCGTCTTCCCGCGGAGCTTCCTGCGGGCGAGATTGCCGTCGGCGCCGCGCACCCAGGGATCTCCGCCGCAGTCGATCCAGCGCCAGAGGCTGTCCTCGCTGAGGATCACGAGACGCTCTTCCGCGCTCGGGGCGGGCGTTGGCGCGGCCGCCGGCTGGGCAAGGGCCGCCCTGCCCCCGACCGCCACCGCCAGAGCCGCTGCAACAGCTGCCGCGGTCAACCTTGTCACGGTCCGCATCATCGCCTTCATGGTTTCCTCCTCATGCCCATGCTCATGCCCATGCCCACGCTCACGCCCACGACGCGTTCCCGTTCGCCGGGAAGCGCAGTCGGGCCGGAACGTTGAGACTGACCGGGGCCGATCCCGGACCGGCCCGGCGCTGCTCGAGGCGGCTCAGGGCCGTCTCGGCCAGCAGGTCCAGGCTCCAGGTCACCGCCGGCGGCACCGAGCCCGGCCGGAAGAGCGACGCGAAGAACGCGGCGTAGCTCTCGTCGTTGCACCAGCCGACCATCTCGAAGTCCTTCCCGGGAACCAGCCCCAGGCGATCCGAGGCGCGGGCCAGGGCCTCGACCTTGTCCTGCCAGAGGGCCAGTATCGCCGTCGGGCGGTCCGGCCGGGACAGCAGCCGGCAGGCCATCCCGGTGAGCTCGTCGACGCTCGACGGCGGCGTCTCGACGACCAGCTCCGGATTCAGGCGCAGGCCGAAGAAGGCCAGCCCGGCCACCGCCCCGGCATAGCGGCCGGCGGCGTGCATGTTGCCCCGCTCCAGGGCCGAGCCGAACCAGGCGATGGCCCGGTGCCCGCGCTCGGCGAGATGCACGGCCGCGTCGAGGCTCCCATGGAAGTCGTCCTGGCTGATCGCGTCCAGGCCGCAGTCCGGGCTCCAGTTCTCGGCGACGACC
Organism: uncultured bacterium; assembly: GCA_937935355.1. Taxonomy (GTDB): domain Bacteria; phylum Planctomycetota; class SZUA-567; order JAKLDR01; family JAKLDR01; genus JAKLDR01. Next base: position 121,180 of record CALGYR010000016.1, read on the forward strand.
GCCGCGAGTCCCGCCCTGCGGACCAGAGAGAGCACCGCCGGCTCGGTGGTGGCCAGCACCACCCCCCAGGCGCGGGCCGCCGTCAGCCGCTCCAGTATCCGCTCGGGCTCGAACTCGCCAGCTTCGACCGCGACCATCGATCTTCCCCTGGCGGCGGCAACGCGCTGCAGGCTCGCCACCATGCTGCTCTCCATCCCGTCCCACCGCTCGCGGGGATTGCGGAGCACGACGCCCAGCGGACAGCCGCGGTCCGGATCGTTGGCCGCGGCCAGCACCCTGTAGCCCTGCCGCGGCTCCGAGGCCACCAGACCATCGGCAGCCACCCGCCTCAGGGCCCTCTGGACCGTCTTCAAGGCCACGCCGTGAATCCGGCAGAGCTCCCTGACCGGCGGCAGGTAGTCGCCCGGCCTGATCCTGCTCGCGGCGATGTCCGCCCTGATGAGCTCGCAGATGCTCGCCGAGGAGCGGCCACCGCCGAGACGTTTCCGGGGGTCTCTCTTCCGGCTCATCGTGTATCCTTCCTGTACTACCTACACCGCGGCGGCCGGGTTGTTCGGCAGGAAAGCGGCCTGCCGACAAGTCTTCCTAGGAGACGCAATTGGGTTGCTTATGCAGATTCGGCCGTACCTGGCTCCAAGTGCTCCTGCGGATGCCGCCGAGCCAAACATCGCCCGCTACGGGCTTCTTGTCAAGCGCGTAGTCTACCTCCCTGCTGGATGGCTTGGGTGCATCAAGACACGCCGGTGCACCCCGTGAGCGGGGTGCGTGACAAGTTAGGAGCCCCAGGGCTTCTTTCCGGGCGGCGGGAGCAAGGGCCGCGTCGCCCTGCTCAATCGCTCACACACCCACACACGCTAGTCCCCCATCTCCTCCAGCCCCGCTCCGGCCTTGTCGAACTTCAGGGCCCAGACCTTGGAAGCGGAGTTGTTGTTCAGCGCCACCAGCTTCAGCTCCGGGTCGTAGGCCAGCGCGTCCGACCAGCTGAAAGTCGCACCCTTCATCTCCACGGGCTTGTCGTTCTCGACGAACTTGAGATTGACCCAGTGGAACTTGCCGTCCTCCGGGCTCCAGGCCACGTTGGCGAATTTGCCGTCCGGCTTCCGGAAGAGCCGCATGACCAGGATCAGGTCCGCCTCGGGGACGTGCACCGCTTCGCGCCAGAAGATGAACTCGCCGAGCGCCTTGGGCTTCTTGAAGTCCATCTTGGTCCCCGCGCCGGAGGTCAGGTCGTAGCGGACGATCTGCTTGTCGCTGGCCAGCCACAGACAGTCGCGCCTGCCGTCGTAGACCATGGCGTGGCCGTCGCACCAGGGCCGCTCCAGCGTCGCCCCGGTCCAGGGCAGCTTCTGCCAGGCATTGGCCTGGGCGTCGTATCGGAAGAGGCCCTTGTCCCACCAGAGCACCGCGCCCTTGGGCGTCGCTTCCAGGAAGGAGTGGTAGGTCATCTCCGCCCAGTTCCCTCGTCCGACCGTGACCGGGCCGAGGCCGGCGATGCCGTCGCTCAGCCACTCGCGGACCAGCGGATCGTAGGCCCGGTCCATGTACAGCATCCGCTTCGACGTCGGGTCGTAGCAGTAGCTGTTGTAGGCGTGCATGGGCACGTGCATACGGTCGTTGAAGGACAGCGGCACGGGCTGGCTGGCGTAGGCCGGCTCGATGGCGTCGTCCGGGTGGTAGCCGATGGTCCAAAATCCGCCGAGCAGGCTGAAATGGCCCACGTCGTTCTCGTGGCTGGTGGCGTGGCCGCCGCCCCAGAGCAGGAACTGGTGGCGATCGGTGTCGTAGGCGCTGGTGCCCCAGCGGTTCTGCGCACCCGGCGCGTAGCGCGGGAACTTCAACGCGGTCCACTGATTGGCGGGCATATCGGCGTAGAGCTTGCGCATCCTCCCCGGGTCGGGCTGGGCCACCTTCTCCCAGGCGGCCGGGTCGATCTGGTGGAAGTCGTACGTGCCCGAGGCCACGCCACGCGCGGCGGTGCCCGCGGCGTCGGCCTTGGAGGCGTCGACCCGGCAGGCCCAGGTGATGAGCGGGTTGCTGCCGACCGTCGAGGGGCAGACCAGGACGTCGTCCTCGTTGACCGCTCCGACCTGGATGAGCGAGGGCATCGGGCAGTTGGGATCCTTGCCGCCCGCCGGCTGCACGGAGAAGAGAAGCTGCCAGACGTTGGCCGCCGGGTCGTAGGTCCAGACCTCGTGGGCGAGCGGATGCCGGCTGTAGCCGCCGGCGAGCACGGCCTTTCCGGCCTTGGGCAGCCACCCGAGCACGTGGCCGGCGCGCGGGGACGGGCACCTCTCCGGGAACTTCTGCTCCCAGCTGCGCGTCGCGCAGTCGTAGAGCCAGGTGTCGGAGAGCGTCCGGTCCAGGCCGTCGCCGCCGAAAAGCACGATCTTCTTGCGGACCGGGTCGAAGACGGTCTGCGAGCGCGCCCGGCCGGACGGCTCGGGCGAGAGGGCGTCGACGGCCTGCTCGAAGATGACGCGCGCCGCTCGGACCGCGGCGATCTTGTCAGGGGTAATCGCACCGGAAAGCGTCGGACCCGCGGCCTTGACCGCAGCGGCCGCGGCGGAGAAGCGCCTGGCGGCCGTCTCGCCGGCGGCCTTCTCGGCCCCGGCCAGGCCGGAGGCGCCGATCTCGCCTGCGAACTTCTCGGCGGCGGCGGCCAGCCTGGCGGCCTCGGCGGGGAGGTCGACCTTGGCCTCCTCGGGCGTCTCGGCCACCTGCTGGCGGCTGGCACAGCGGCCCAGCAGCGCCTTGGCCTCCCAGCGCAGGGCTTTGGCCCTGCCGAAGAGTTCCTTCATCTTCGCCGAGCCGCAGTCTAGCTTGCGCCACTCGTTCTTCTCGATGCTGTAGGCCCAGGTGGCGACCTCGGCGCTGCCCCCGCCCCCGCCGGAGTGCAGGATCTCCTTGTTGACCGGGTCATAACACATCGAGCCCCAGATCAGGTTGGTCTCGCGCGGCTTGGTCTTGGCGTCAGACCAAGTCCGCTTGGCGGTGTCGTAGACGAACATGACCTTCCGGGGCGAGAGATAGATCCTGCCGTCGTCGGGCACGTAGCACCAGGCATAGCTGTTGGTGGCCACGCCGGCCCACTGGCCGCCGGCCACGATGCGCAGCTGGTCGCCGTCCTTGTAGAAGGTCCCGCCGCCGCCGCTGTTGCCGTGCATCTCCCGTTCCTTGGCGTACTTCTCGCCCACCGGACCGGACTCCGGCCGGTCCTTCTCGAGGCCCGCCGGGTAGGCGTTCGTCCACCTGGCCTGGGCCAGGTCGAACTCCTCGGTGTCGTAGTGGCGCGGGATCATGCCGTAGCCGCCGCCCTGCGAGCCGCCGGCCAGGATGAACCTCTTGATCCCGGAGGCGTGGACGAAGAGCGGCTGCTGCCGCCCGCCGGTCTTGGCGTCGACCAGCTTCACCCAGGTGTTGGGCGCGGCGCCGGCCAGGCCGGCCGGCTCGGCGGCGACGGCGACGACGGTGACGGTGACGGCAGCGCCCAGGAAACACGCCGCCAGCACGGCGGTCCCGCGGAGGAGAGGACGGCGCTCTTCGCAACCCATGGCTTTCTCCCTTCAGATGCGCGGGCCTACCGGCCGGGCTTCCTGTAGCGATAGGCCCACATGTGGCAGCCCATCGTCGCGCTGCCCAGGAAGACCTTGTGGCGCCGGTCGAAGACCAGTTCCTCGCAGACCCTGGGCGTGTTCGTCTCGACTGCCTTCCAGGCGTTGCCCTTCACGTCGTAGATGTACGTCTTGGCGCTGAGCACGCACAGGACCACGTCGTTGTCGGGGTCACAGGCCAGCGTCGGGCGGCCCATGCCGGACGAGGCGCCCTCCTGCCCGCCGTAGGGTCCGTCGCCCGCCGGCGCGAGGTCCTTCCAGGCCCGGGCCGCGGCGTCGTAGGCCATGGTCCGGGGCGGGGTCTTGTCCTCGGCCTTCACCGCCATCAGGCACTTGAGGCTGTCCACGTAGCAGCCGAAGGTGTACGGATAGCCCTTGATGACCGCGCCCATCGACCAGGCCTTTCCGGCCGGATCGAAGTGGAAGACGTTGGGCTGCGCCCAGGCCTCCTTGGGGTCGGTCACGAACAGGTTGTTGGCCCGGTCGTAGCAGCAGACCGTGCCCGGCCGCGGCTGCTTGCCGGCCGTGGGCATGAGGTCGAAACGGTCCCGGAGCCCGTCGTAGCACCAGGTGCCGGTCGCAGCGGCGCCCGGCGGCAGGCTCGACGCCAGATGGTTGCCGGATGTGCCGCCGGCGAACCAGGTGACCTTCCGGACCGGGTCGTAGGCGTAGAACCGGGTGCAGCCGTTGGCCGGCCGCGGCGGGCCGCAGGGATCGACCCAGCGCAGCGCGATCCAGCGCTCGGTGGCCGGGTCGTAGGCGGAGAGATCGTTGCCGTAGCCGGAGGAGAAGCTGCCCGCCCCGCCGTTGTTGCAGCCGCCGTACTTGAGGCAGAAGCCGGTGGCCTCGTCGTAGGCCATGGGCACCTCGCCCCCGCCGATCGAAGGGCCGCCCTCCAGCTGCACCCACTTGTTCTCCTCGAGGTCTAGAAGTCTCTGGTTGGGCGGAAGCAGCTTGAAGACCGGGTCCTTGGGCGGCTCGAGCTTCGCCGGCGCCGGCAGCGCGGCGAGCTTCAGATCGGGCGGGGCCGCCGCGCCTTCCGGTCTGATGCACAGCGCCCAGACGCCAACCGTCGGGGCGGCGAACACCAGGGCCTTGTTCTTCGCGTCGTAGTCCAGGGCGCTGAAGTGCTCGAAGCGCGGACCGCGCTCGCCGGGCAGGCCGGGCACGACCGGCGCGCCGACATCGAGCTTCTTCCACTCGGCCTTGGCCGTGTCCAGCGTCCAGGTGTCGGCCAGCTGCACGCCGCCGCCGCGGTGCAGGTAGCCGTAGCCGCTTCCCCCGGGATGCCCCACGCCGCCGCAGATCACCACCAGCCGGTTGTCATGGTCGTAGGCCGCGCCGGCGACCACCCGGGCCGGCGGGCGCTCCTTGGTCTCGAGCTTCGCCCAGACATTGGCCGCGGCGTCGAACGTCCAGGTATCGGCCAGATGGTCCTTCCCATGGGCGAGATAGACGGTCCGGCCTGCGGCCGCATCGAAGACCAGCGCCGCACAGTGCGCGCTCTTGGGCGAGCCCGGCGTCCTGCGGCCCTCCCAGGCGTTCTTGTTGGGATCGTAGACCCAGGTGGCGTCGCGGTTGTGCTGCGCGGCCCACTCCCCGTCGTAGGCCGGGGCGCGCACGACCAGGTCGTTCTTCGAGTCGTAGACGATCCGGCAGCCGCCGCTGTAGGCCGGGAAGCCCTTGGCCTTCATGGCCGCGAAGGCCTTCCTGGCCGGGTCGTACTGCCAGATGTCGTTGAAGAGTTCGGGCGCCCTGCGCGCTCCCACCCCCACGCCGCCGCATAGCCAGATCACCTTGCGCTTGGCGTCCCAGGCCATGCTCCACCAGGCGCCGGCGCCGGGCCGATCGGCCGGCGGCGGCCAGGCGTAGTCGGCCGCCAGCGGGTTCTCCCACTTGCGCGCGGCCAGATCGAAGGACCAGAGGTCGTTGCCCTCGGTCGGCGTGTAGCCGCCGTAGCGCAGGAAGGTCCCGCCCGCGGGCTCGAAGCACCAGAAGGCCCCGCGGCCGGGCTCGAGCTCGCGGCCGAGCGGGTCGGCCGGGACCTCGGCGACCTTGGTCCAGCGATTCCCGGGCACGGCGGCCTCTCCGGCCGGGACGGGGACGGGCGCCGGACCGGCCGGTTCGGCGGCGGAGACGGCGGCGCCCAGTGCCAGGCCGAGGATCGTGAGGTTCAACACGCTGCGCATGGTTTCCCGCCCTTCGAAAAAGAGGGTGCGGGAGCATGTGGGGTGGGAGTGCGCGGTTCTCCACCCACACGCCCACGCACGCCCCGAGCCTTACTTTCCTCCCGTCGTCCCGGCCACTTCGCCGCAGAGCGCCAGGAGCTCCGCGTCGCGGTCGAACTGGCCCGCCGGCGTCCAGCTCCCGCGGAAGCCGCCGCCGCGCTCGTACCAGAACTGGATCATGGCCACCCCGCGCTCGTCGAGGTAGCGGTTGACCTTCGCGGCCAGGTCGCCGCCGGCCTTGCCGTCCTGCAGCGCCTTCTCGAGGAAGAGGATGGCCTCGCTGAGCTCGGTGCCCTCCCGGAAGCACTCGTAGCGCTCGGTGGCCACCGCACCGTCCGGCCCGGGGGCCAACAGGCTGTGGGTGGCCGCGCCGGGGCCGCCCGTGCCGCGCCCGTTGCCGAGCATGATGTAGCCCTTGCCGCTGTCCTTGGGTACCGGGAAGAGGTCGGCGCCGAAGTCGCCCACGCCGTCCATCCCGCGGTTGATCATCTCCTCGGGCAGATTGCGCAGCAGAATGAGCGGCGACCAGTCCCAGTGCCGGTTGCGGGCGGTGTCCGACCAGATGCTCGGCCTGGGCTTCAAGAGCGCCTTGCAGCCGCGGGGGCTCAGGCCGCCCTCGGTCCAGACGCAGACCGACCACTTGACCGGCATGGTGACGCCATTCTCGGCGGCGTTGAAGGACGCGCCCAGCGTCCCGTTGTGGGCGATGTAGCTCCAGACGCCGTCGGGCCAGATCTTCTTCGCCATGCTCACCGTCTCGGGCAGCGGCGGATAGCAATAGCTGTTGTGGCCGATGGCGGTGACGTCCCACCAGCCGCGGGCCTCGACCTTCTTGCGAACCTCGTCCATGACCGGCTTCCAGAAGGCGGCGCACTCGTCCGTGCCGGGCGGGGGCATGGTCAGCTTGTCGAGCTTGCCGGTGGCCGGGTCGAGCACCGAGACCTGCGTGGGCCAGCCGGGCATCTTGAACTTGCCCTGCTCCTTCTTGGGCTCGCCCCAGCAGGCCACGCGCAGCGGACAGGGCTTGCCCATGGCCTTGGCCACCCGGTCCAGGTACTTGTCGAAGACCGTGAAGTCGTACTTGTACCCGTCGCCGTCCTTCACCCAACGGACCAGCGACTCCTCGTTGCTGATGTCGCCCTTGCGGTCGCTGTGGAAGTTGATGGCCAGGGTGGCCGGCACCTCCCGGGCGTTGACCTCGGCCATGAGCGCGAGCGTCTTCTCCATCAGATCGAAGTGCTTGTCGCTCCAGAGCGGCACCCCGTAGTGTCTGGCCACCGCGTCGGTGGACATGTAGATGAGGTGGTGCTGGCGGAAGTCCTTGGGGTCGGGCATGGCCCAGTCGCTCACGGTCAGCACGAGCGGGACGGCCGTGGCCTTGAGCCCCTCGGCCTCGACCGTCACCGCGCCCTCGTACCTGCCGGCCTTGGCATCCTTGGGCACGCGCGCAGTCAGCCAGATCGAAGCCACCGCGCCGCAGGCCAGGCTCGGGCGGGAGATGGGCTGGTTGAGGTGCTTCTCCTTGGGCGGCGAGGCCTTGAGCACCGGGACCTCCGCGGGGATGGCGTCGAGCAGTCCGTCGAACCGCTCCCGGTGGTTCCAGGACTTCTCCGGCACCGCCGGCTCCGCGTAGCGCACCGTCACGGTCGAGGCCGGCAGCGCCGTACCGGCCTTGGCGTCCTTCAGCTCACCGACCGTCACCTTGAGGCCCTTGATGGGCGCGTCGGAGCTCACCGCCAGGCGGCCGGAGAAGACGCTGTTCCGCGCCGCGGGCACGGTCACCGGCTTCACTGTGTCGCCGGAGTCGCCGTAGTCGAAGGCGGTGATGGTCTGATAGGGCGCCACGTTCCACACCTGGATGCCCTTCGGGCGGGCGGTGTTCGCGATCACTCCGGCGCCCGAGGCGCTCGCGAGACTGACGGCCTTGAGCCCCGCATAGGCCCACAGGCCCTGCCGGGTGCTCATGCCGCCCTCCTTGAAGCGCTCGGCGCCGATCGCCGCCTCGTTGATCGGGGCGCGGTGAATGCGCACCGCCAGGACGTTCGCCCCCTTGCGCAGCATCTCCGGGGGGATGACCAGACCTTCCAGTCGGCGATAACGGCGGTTGAAGAGCGGCACGAGCTCCGCCTTGCCCAGGAAGTCACCCGGCCAGCGCTGGCCGAGCATCTTGTTGCCCTCGAGCACGTAAAGGTCGTCCGGGTACTTCCCGGCGAGCGTGTCGGGCTTGAGCTCACCCTCCGGGAGGTGCGAGCGCTTGAGTTCCTTGCCGTTGACGTAGACGGCTGCGCCGCCGACGTACTCCAGCGACAGATTGAGATCCTTCGCCGCGGCCGGATCGTCGACCGCGAACTTCCAGCGCAGGAAGATGATCGAGTTCGCGGTGACCAGATGCAGCGCGGCCTCGCCGCCCTGCCACTCGGGGTTCAGCTCCACCGGGGAGCGCTGCCGGTCCCAGGCGGTGTCGTCGAAGTCGGGCCCCGCCCAGCCCTCCGGCGGCAGCGGCGACTGGAAATCGGGCAGCGGCCCCGGGGTCTTCGGCGGGCCCCAGCGCGTGCCGGGGTCCATGGCCGCCTTGACCTCGCCGGCCTTGTTGATGACCACCGGCGTCCGGAACGCCAGGAAGGCGCGGACGTAGCTGTCGTTGCCGAGCACCGCCGTGCCGGACGGCGCCGGCGCGTCTGCGGCCGCAGCCGGGACCGCCGCGGGCAGCAGCGCCGCCACCCCGCACAGCAACCCAAGCAGACGATTCGCTCTCATCGCAGATCCCCTCCTCAAGCGCTCGGCCCGACGCCTTCGTCCGGAAGCCGCAGCCTCGTCCGAATGTTGATGGTCACCGCCGGCTGCCCGGGGTTCTCCCGTCTGCTGATCAGCCGCTCGATGGCCATCTCGACCATCTCGTCGATGCTCCAGGTGATCACCGCCGGCATCGGCCCGCCCGGGAACATCCTGGGCATGGCCAGGGCGTAGTCCTCCGTCGGAGTCCATCCGACCAGCTCGACCTTTCCGGCCAGACCCAACTCACGGATGACCCCGTGCGCCTCCCGGGCGTTGGGCTGCCACAGGGCAATGAGCGCCGTGGGACGGTTTGGGCCAGCGAGCAGCCGGCGCAGCTCGCCGACGGCATCCGGCTTCATTGCGTCCACGCGCAGTCCGGCAGGGAGCTCGAGGCCGTTCCGGAGGAGCGCGCTGTAGGCTCCGCCGAGGCGTACCGCGGCGTGCGGCCCCTCGGTAACCTGGCCGAACCAGGCAATGCGCCGGTGTCCGCGCTCCGCCAGGTGGTCGACCGCCTGCGCCCCGCCCAGGAAGCCGTCCTGAAAGACGACGTCCACCTGGAGGCTGGGGTCGCGCGAGTCGACCATGACCACCGGAAGGCCGGCCCGCGAGGCCAGGCGAATGAGCTCGGGATCGTACGTGTCGGCGATCAGCCCCCAAACCCGGGCCGAGATGCACTGGTCGACCACGTCCGCCGGCTCCTGCCCGGCCGCGCCCACCCCCAGCACCGGCCAGCCGTGGCGCTGCGCTCCCTTCTGCAGCCCGTTGAGCAACAGGAAGTTCATGCCCCGCCACTCCTCCGTCGGATTCTGGGCGTGCAAGGCGAAGGCTATCGGACAACCCTTCGTCGGATCGTTGATCCGCGTCAGGACTCTGTACCCCTGCCCCCGCTCGGCGCGAAGATATCCCTCGGCCTCGAGAACCTTCAGCGCCCGCCGGGCGGTCATCCGCGCCACGGCGTGTTTGGCAGAAAGCTCGCGCTCTCCCAGCATGAAGCCGCCGGCGGGGATTTCGCCGGCCGATATGCTGGTCATGAGCTGCTTGGCAAGCTCCGACGAGGCCCTGCCGCTGCTCATTTCGCGTGCAGGTCTAGCGCTACGCATCATTGCGGTATCTCCGTGGTATAGTCTACACCATCAAATGACCGGTGTTCGATTCAAAACCTGTCATTTCGTCGCGAATGTTTGGCAGCCCGCAACCACAGCAAATCCGGGCATATCCGTCCCCTGTGTGCCAGTTTAGAGACCAAACGCGCCCACGCCGCCGGCCTGGAGAGCCCGGCGGGGGCCACACAGGAACGCCGGCGGCTTCGGATATGGGAGGTCATCGATGCCCATCAGCAAGGAAGAGTTCGTCAATCTGCTCAACGGAGATCTCGGCAAGGAGTACAGCACGCTCATCCAGTACGTGCAGCACAGCGGGGTGGTCACCGGCGCCGCCTACATGGGCGTCAAGGACGAGATGATCGAGCACGCCGGCGAGGAGCTCGAGCACGCGGTCACGCTCTCCGACCAGATCAGCTACCTCGGCGGCATGCCCGCGGCGGCGACCGGCCCGGCGGCGCGGACCTCCAAGGACAACATCGAAATGCTCCAGTACGACCTGGAGCTCGAGGAGGACGCCATCCGCCGCTACGCCGTGCGCATCAAGCAGGCCGAGGAGCTCAACCTCCTGGACGTCGCCCAGAAGCTCCGCGAGATCCTGGCCGTCGAGCAGGAGCACCTCTTCGACCTGAACCACGCGCTGGGGCGATAGCCGAGATCTTCGAGGTCGGCGCACTCCAACGCAGAGGGCGCAGAGGATCGCAAGGGACGCAGAGGGACGGACTGAGGATGACCTCCTGGGTCATACCCACGAGCCCCTCTGCGACCTCTGCGCACCTCTGCGGCCTCTGCGGCCTCTGCGGCCTCTGCGTTGAAAATGCCCGACCGCGAGCCTGAAGGCCGGCTATAATCGGAGCCATGCAAAGAAACGATTGGCTCAAGGCCGTCTACGAGGCCGCCTGCCGGGTGGCCGAGAAGCACGGGCCCGGACTGCGCAAAGCGCTCGAGTCGAAGGACGACGCCGGCGAGCTCCGGGGCGAGGTCCAGCATGTCGCCGCCGAGACCATCGCGGCCGGCGGCGAGCTCTGGCCGTTCATAGTCTACTCCGGCCACCCCGAGCCGCCGGGGACCGACTGGCGCGGCGCCCCGAGCTTCGAGGGCGCGGTCGTCCGCGTCGCGACGGCTGCGCTGGCCGCCGACATATGGGACATCCTCGACAACCTCTCGGCCGGACCGGGCCGGGCGCTGCAGTTCCGGAACGAGAAGTCGGGGACGGATGGCGCAGGGCCGGCGGCGCGACAGGACCGGACGCCAATAGGCTAGCAGCCCGTTACTGAGGAGGCTCCACCGTCCGACAGCCGGGGCGCGGGCGGCGCACGCCCAGCACACGCTCGATCTATGCCGATGTCCCCCGGAGTCAGACCGAGGCCCGCGGCCAGCCTGTCGACCTCGCGACCCAGCATCCAGCCGGTGCGGGCGGAGTGTTCGAGCATTTCGAAGACGTTGCGCCAGAAGACGCGGTCGGCCTTGCCCTCGCGCACCAGCCTCGCGAACTCCGGCTCGAAACTGGCGTAGCCCAGCCGCCAATAGTCGGCCACGATCATCATCGTGATCAGCACGTTGTTGGTGAGAAGCGGGCTGTCGTTGCCCGGCTCGATGAGGCCGAGCTCGATCACCCGGTCGCGGATCTCCTGTTCCCCGAAGCGCCAGGCGTGGAAGGGATGGATGAAGCGCGGGTGCGCCTCGCGCGGGAAGCGGCCCGGGTCCCACCAATAGCGCATCTCGTCCGGCGCGTAGATCTCTCCCAGCGGCCGGCCGAGCGTGGCGGTCACCTTGGCCAGCGCCCGGTCGGGCGGCACTTCGAAGGAGCGCGCGCCGAAGAGCAGTTCCGCCTGGACCCAGGAGAGGCCGCTCACGAGCAACGGGATGCGGTGGGTCGCGGCGAAGATCTTGGCCAGCGAGAAGCCCAGGTCGGCATCGATCCGGTCGACCGTCTCGAAAGCGCCCTGCCCTGGCCCGGCGTGGGTGCAGGCGTAGCGAAAGGACTTCGCGAAGAGCGACCGCGCGGGCCGGAGGGCAATCCAATCGACGCCGACACGCTCGACGATCCGCCGGCAGTTGTCGAGGGCCACCGGGCTCATGAAGGAGTTGTCGATGGTCAGGGCCAGCAATCTGAGGCGGGGATATCTGCGGCTGAACTCGTGGAGCAGGAGCGCGCTGTCCTTGCCGCCGCTGAGCATGACCAGGGCGTCGTGCGATCCGGATCCGCGGCCCTGGTGCTCGCGGAGCAGCCGGTCGAGCGCGACGGCCTCCTCGGCCGTGGCCCGCCCGTCGGGCCGGGCCGCGGCCGGCGCCCGGCACTCGCCGCAGAGGCCCCCGGCGTCGAGCGCCGAGTAAGCCTCCGAAACGGAGCACCTGGCGCAACGGCGGCGCAGGCGGTGCCTGACCGGCATGCGCCTGAAGCGCCAGAGGTGCCGGGCGCAGAAGTCGAAAAGCCGGGCGCGGCGGACGAGCGTGCGCGCGGCGGTCATCAGTTCCTCTCCGGGGCGGAGGCCGTCGCCTCCACGCCCGCGCCGACCGGGGTGCCGGCGCCGTCGAGCCCGCGAATGCGGTTCGCGCCCGCGCAGCGGCCGACCGGGGCGGGCTCGGCCACGGGCCCGACGTCCGGCCTCGCCGGCAGCATCCCGGCGGCCACCATCCACCGATGGCAGTCGAGCAGCATCTCCCGGAGCGATGAGGGCCGGTAGCCCAGCTCCCGCTCGGCCTTCGACGAATCGCATAGCACCGTCTCGCAGAGCATGTCGGCGAGCGACGGCGTCAGCATGGGGTCGATGCCGAAGAGCGTCGAAATGCGGTACTCGATGCGCCCGAAGAGCCGGAAGAGCAGGGCGGGCACCACCGCGCGCGGCCCCGGCCGGCCGAGGATGCGGGCCACCTCCGAGGCGATCTCCATCATGGTGGCGTCCGGTCCGCCCAGGACGTAGTGCTCGCCGCGACGGCCGCGGTGGAAGGCCCCGACGTGAGCCTGGGCCACCTTGCGCATGTGGCAGACGGTGGCCGCCCCCGGAGGAGCCAGCGGGATGTGCAGTCCGCGCTGGACCTCCCTGAACATCTTCGACCAGGTGGCCTTGTCGTGGGCCCCGAAAATGGCCGAGGGATGAAGGAAGACCGCGTCGAGCCCGCTGGCCACCGCCTTCTCGACCTCCCGGTCGGCCAGCAGCTTGGACCAGGCGTAGGCGCAGCCCGAACGGGTCGTGTCGCGCGACTCCTCGGTGATGCGCCGCCCGTCGCTGAAGTCGTAGGTCAGGACGCTCGACGTATGGATGAAGCGCCGGGCCTTCTTCTCCAGCGCCGTCTCGGTCGCGTTGACGGTGCCCTGCCGGTTGACGGCGTACTGGTCCCGCTCGCCCCCCGGCCGGAGGAACCCCACCGAGGCCGCGGCGTGGAAGACCGCATCGACGCCCCCGGGCATCGCCCTGCGGAGGGATGCGCGATCGAGCACGTCGCCCTCCGCGAAGGTGACGCCGGGGATGCCCCGCAGTTCGGTCAGGTCCGACGTCTTGCGATGGAAGGCGACGATCTCCCAGCCTTCCCTGGAGAGCTCCTGAAGGAGATGGATTCCCAGGAAGCCGGTCGAACCGGTGACGAAGGCTTTCATGCGTTGGCTCCTCCTCGCTTTCAGGCCATTGCCGGCGCCAGCCGGGCGCTCGAGCGGCGGGCGACCACGCGCTCCCAGCGGGCGAGCATCTCGGTCATCTCTCCGCGCATGAGGATAGCCGGCGCGCCCCTGACCGAGTGGCCGTCGCGAGGACCGGCGACGGTCTTCAGCGCCAGCATCCGCCCGTAGAATCCCTCGTGCTTCGGATTGAACGTGTAGAGCACCACGTCGGCCCGGCGCCGGCCGCTCTCCAACGTCGCGCTGATGAGCTGCATGATCACCGGCAGGCTCTCCCGGCAGCCCGGCCGGGTCACGATCCGCCAGGAGCATCCCAGGAGCTTCCCATCTCGCCGGCATTCCTCCCGAATGTCGTCGATCACGTCCCTGAAGTCGTCGTCGGCGTGAAGCCCGGCGGGACCGTCCACCGTGGCGCTGTTGCTGCCCAGGAGTCTGCCGGCCTCGTCCTCGGCGATGAAGACCTCCGTCTCCTGGATGCGGTCCAGGTGCGGGTAGTGCCGGAGCACCCCATCGGGCCGGGGAGAGGCATAGCCCTCCGCGACGTACACGTCGTGGGTGAGTCGCCAGACAGCCTCGAGATCCTCGAGCGTGGCAGCCTTCCTGACGGTGATCACGATGTTCCCCCTTTCAGTTGACCGTGGCGCGACGGCGGGCTTTGGCGCGCAGGAGCCGGGCGGCCCGGACGGGCGCCGGGACCTCCCCGGCGAGGGTCAGACTCTCGGCGCGGCCGAGATCCCTCTCTCCCGGGAAGCCCATGCGGAGCAGCAGGCTCCTCACCGGACACCGGTCGGTGATCCCCGAGATGGCGAGATTGAGGGCTGTGCCCGCGGAGATCAGCAGGAACCACGGACTGACCGGGGAAAGCCCGATGCCGGTCAAGACGCTCACGCCGACCAGAACTCGACCGATCCTTTCATGAGTCAGGTCACTGCCAGACATGTCCGCTCCCTCCCTCCAGTGCGCAAGAGAATGAGCACAGGTCATTCCAAGCGACTCCGTTTTCACATCTATCGTATTGACAATGCCTTGAGACAAATGATTGACAATTACGCCAATCGCGCTAGCATGTTTTGGCGCGAACTTGGCGCCAAATACAGGGGGTTGGGATGCCGAATCTGGTCAGCTCCTTCGTCGATGCCGCGCTGCAAAGCGACGTCGTCGCCCTGCGCAAAGCGGTCGCGACGACCGAGTCTTCAGACTCCTCGCGGAAGTACTTCGTCGCCATCGCCGAGTCGATGGAAGGCACGAACGCCACCGCCGCCGATATGCGCTCGGGGTTGCAGCAGCTGTGCTCCCTGCTGATCGCGCCTCCGGAGGATGTGGAGCTATTCCAGATCTTGCTCGCGCAGATTGTGCGGGTGGCGTGCTGGCTGGGCAATATCGGCGAAGCGCGCCGAGCCATGAGGTTGCTCGAGAGCATCGGCCGCCGGGAGAAGGACCGCCCGGAGATCCGGGCCACTGTCCTTCGACGGAAAGCGACCATCCAGGAGTTCCTGGGGAAGTTCGACGAGGCCTTCGAGCTGAGGACCGCGGCAGTGGAAGTCCTCGGCCAACGGGAGGACCGGCTCTGGTTCGAATGCAAAGGCGCCCGCCTGATGAGCGCACTGCACATGCTGCGGCCCGACGTGGCCGAGCATGACCTGATGGACACCAAGGCCATTGCGGAGTCCGACGAGGAACTGCGCTCCACGTGGCACGAGCTCCGCATCTTCTTCCTGGATTTGTGCGGCAGACAGGACGAAGCTCTTGCCTTCCCTCTGCCGGAAGGGACCGGAGAAATCGGGCGCGCCATCAACCTGGCCGCCCGGCTTCGGATGATGGTCTTTGCGCACCGGGGCGCAGAAGCGCTCGCCCTGGCCGTCAAGCACAGGGCGGAGATAACCCCGGTCCAGTTCGAGATGGTGCACGGCCTGGAGGCCATCGTCCGCGGCGATCTGGAGGCGGCGCGCAACCGCTTCCGCAAGCTGATATCCAGCCCCGGAGCCCGGCCACGGGACGTGCAGAACACCGCCTACATGCTGGCCTGCGTGGAACTGTGCACGCGCCGCCCCAAGGCGGCCCGCCTGCTGCTGACCAACGTCGACGCCGACCGGAGACGCGGGCGCCACCAGCTGGAGTGGACCAGGCTCTGCCTGCTCGAAGGCGACGAGCGGCAGGCGGTGGAGCACTTCCGCAACGTGCTCGAACAATGCGCCGGCCGGCCGGAGATGCTGCGGGACAAGCTCCAGGCCTGCCACGAGCTCACCGGCGCGCAACTGGCGCGGCTCTGGACGCTGGCCGGGAGGCCCGCGGAAACGCAGGCACAGGCCCCGGTCGCCCCGGCTGAAGCGTCGGCTGCCACCGCCGGGACGCCCACCGCGCCGGCACCGGCGGGTGGAAAGGCGCTCGTGGGCGAGGCCCCGGCGATGCGCAAGGTGAGGACCGACATCGGGCGCTTCGCGCCGCTCGACGAAACCGTGCTCGTCACCGGCGAGACCGGCACCGGCAAGGAGCTCACCGCCCGGATACTGCACGACGCCGGCCCGCGCAGAGAGCTCCCGTTCGTGGCCGTGAACTGCGCAGCCATCTCCGACACCCTGCTGGAATCGGAGATGTTCGGCCACGTAAAGGGCGCCTTTACCGGCGCCGAGCGGGCCCACGATGGTCTGCTGATTGCCGCCGGCGGCGGGACCATCTTCCTCGACGAGATCGGGTCGATGTCCCCGCGCCTGCAGGGCGCATTGCTGCGGGTGCTCGAGGAACGCAAGGTTCGCCCGGTCGGCGGCACCCGGCCGGTGCCCCTCCGCGCACGACTGGTGGCGGCCACCAATCAGCCGCTCGAGGATCTGGTCAAGGCCGGCAGCTTCCGGCAGGATCTCTACTACCGCCTGGCCAAGCTCGAAATCCGGCTGCCCCCGCTGCGCGAGCGGCGCGATGACATCCTGCCCCTGGTCCGGCACTTCCTGCGCGGATACTTCCCGGACGGGAACGTCGCGGTCGGCGACGACCTCCTGGAGGCATTGCGGCAGCACGACTGGCCAGGCAATGTCCGCGAGCTGGCCAACGCCGTTCAGCGCATGGTCATCATGGCCGGCGACGTCAAGATCCTAGGCGCCGGGCTGTTCCTGGCCCGGGCCGAGGGCTCTGCGCCGAAGGGCAGGGAGGAAACGGCCGGCCCCGCCGCCACGGAAGCCCCGCGCCGCCCGGGGCTGCGCGGCGCGCGCGGCAGGCTGGCTGCGCTGCGCAGGCTATTCGAGGAGCACCGGGAGCTCAGCCGCGGCGACGCCGCCGGACTCCTGGGCTGCGCGGGCGGCACCGCAGCCAAGCTGCTGGCTGCCCTCCAGGCCGAGGGGCTCATTACGAGAATCGAGCCCACGCCGGTGGCGCGAACGCACTACTTTCGCCTGCGCTCTTCGCAGTCATAGGCTGCGAAGAGCTACGGCGCAACACGTCCGCCTCCGCTGAAGCTTCGGCGCGACACGTCCGACTTCGCTCATCCTGAGCTTCCGCCCAGCCACGGCGGGGTGAACTTCGCTTTTGGAGCTTCGGCGCGACAAGACGGCGGACAAGTCCGCCTGCGCGGCCGGTCGAACGCTACCCCCTGAAAACCATGGCCGGCTCGAGGCGCAGGACCTTGAGCAGGGGCACGACGGCGGCGGCCAGGCAGGTGACAGTCACCAGGGCCAGGACCGCCGCGGAGAGCCCCCAGGCCAGCTCCATGGGCGAACCGGTCGAGCGGACCGCGCCGGCCAGGCCGATGCTCAGAAGCTGGCCGACGACCGCCCCGGTCAGGGCGATGAGCAGCGCCTGCCCGACGATGATCCGCAGGAGCCTGCCGGGACCCGCGCCCATGGCCTTCAAGACCCCGAACTCGGCGCGCTGGTCCTGGACCAGGGCGTAGAGCACCTGGGCCACCACCGCCCCGCCGACCACCAGGCCGAGCAGCGCGGTGAGGAAGAACGCCCCGCCGAGGCCGGTCCCGAACACCCAGTAGGACTTGGTCCGCGCGCTGAACTCGGCGGAGGTGAGCACGTCGGTATCGGGCAGCTTCCGCCGGATCTCGGCGCGCAGTTCCTCGACCGGGACTCCCCGGGCGGCCTTGACCAGGATGTAACTGGTGGTGCCGGGAGCGGCCAGCGACGACTTCACGGCTTCGTCGTAGCGCATCAGCACGTAGGGGTTGGTGGTGAAGCTGCGCATCCCGGTGGTGAAGCCCTCGATGACGATCCGCCGGCCGGTGAGCTCGGCGGTCTCGCCCACCGTCCGCACTTTCAGCCGGGCCTGGTCGCTGCGGTCGATGATCGCCCCGCCGGGCAGGCCCGAAAGCCCGGCGCCCTTCGGCTCCACCGGGAAGGGGACGGTCAGCGGGCCGCCCGGCGGCAGGCCCACGACCTCGGTGTTCTCCACGTTGCCGGCGGACGTCTGCCAGTTGCTCCAGGCCACCAGCATCTTCTCGGCCCACTGCACGCCCCGCACCGACTTCACGCTCTCGAGGTTCGACTCGGACATGCTGTGGCACATGTCGAAGTTGGGGGTGCCGCGGGCCATCACCCAGATGTCGGCGGGCATGCGGTCGATGAAGATCACCGCGTTGGACATGAAGCCCTGGAGGATGCCGATCTCGAGATTGGCCAGCACCACGGCCATGGCCACCCCGGCCAGCGCCGCGGCCAGCCGCCGGCGGTGGTGCAGGAGCGTGCGCCTGGCCACGGGAACGCTGGGCATGGGTCGGGCCCTTCCGGAGTCGGCGATGCGGACGCCTCGCGCCGGCCGTCGCGATGGCGGCGGAGGCGGCGGCGCGCCGGTCCATTCTATCGGCCCGCCGGAAAATTGCCGGGTTCGCGGCGCCGTGCCTGCGGCAGGCCGGCTTGAGGTTGTGGTCTCAGACGAGGAACGACGACGACGGCGTGTCTGTAAGATACGTCAAGGAGGACGCGACGAAGGACGAGGCCGCAAGATCGAGCGCCCCCCGGGCTTTCGCCGCGTCGAAAGGCGACACCCGGGTCAAGGCCGGTTCGCCGCCGCGGGCTCCGGCTCGATGCCGATCTTCCCGAAGGGGATGTCCACGAAGCCGGGGATGGCCCGCGCTGGAGAGTCCGGCCGCAGGGTGAGATCGCCGGCGGCCTCGTTGGCGAAGAGCGGATCGCGGTCCTCGACGTTGTCGGCCATCTCGGCGTACTTGTCGAAGACGCCATCCGCGCCATTCCATCGCGATTCGCTCGCGAACGTTCCGTTGGCGAAGCCCAGGTTCCGCGAGAAGACGCAGCCCTGCGGCGTGCGCCAGAGCGCCCCCGGCGCGGAGATCTGCGCCCAGTCGTTGGGGACCCTGGCCAGCAGCGGATAGGCAGATGCCCATGGCTCCTGCCGGTACTTGACGCCATCGGCGGCCAGCCTCTCCAGGAAGTTCCAGGAGTCGCCGGGCTTGTTGCCGATCCACTTCAGCCCGCGGTTGTCGCCCCTCATGGCCATGCCGCAGCGCACCATGAGGTTGTTGGTCATGACGTTGTCCCGGCCGCCGCCGTTGAGGATGCCGCACGAAGTGATGCGATAAAAGACGTTGCCGGTCACCTCGACGCCGCTGAGGCAGTCGTCCAGGTACACGCCGCTCACCCCGCACCCCTCGATGTGGGTGGACACGTCGTGGATGAAGTTGTTCCGGATGCGCGTCCCGCGGTAGCCCCAGTTCCGGCCACCGTAGATCGCCCCGGCGTCGGACGAGTAGCGACAGACGTCGTGGATGTCGTTGAGCTCGATGGTGTGCTCGTTGCCGCCGTAGAGTATCGCAGAGTGCGGCGCCTGATAGATCAGGTTGTGCGCCACCGTCTGGCCGCAGCCGAAGAGCCAGACCGCCGGCTTGCAGGTCCAGGACCAGCGGCCGAAGTCGTGGATCCGACAGTTGCGCACGGCGTTGTTGCCCTTCGTGAGGCTCCGGCGCTCGCCGCCGTCGAGCCGCACGCCGCCGTCGCCGGTGCCGTGGATGTGGCAGCGCTCCACCCGATGATTGGCGCCGGAAATGATCGCCGCGCAGGTCCCGGCGTTGCGCAACTCGCAGCCCAGGAGGAGGTCGCCGCTGCCGCCCTTGACCTCGACTAGCGCGCTCCGGGATGCCTCGATGACCAGGTTGCGCAGCTCCACGTGCGAGGCGTCCTGCATGGCGACCAGCGGTGCCTCCAGCGTCGAGGCCAGGAGCTCCGAGATCCCGTCGGGCAGCCAGGCGAAGAGCTGGCCGGACTTGCGATCCAGGAACCACTCGCCGGGCCGGGTGATCTCCTCGAGCAGGTTCTCGGCGTAGAACGGCTGGCCCGCGGCTATTCCGTAGATCGGCGCCTTGGTCAGCCGGATCGTCCGGCCGGCCGCGTCGATCGGGGCGACCGGGACGTGCAGGTCCGCCCAGGCGTGCTTGAAGAAGCCGTGCAGCCAGACCGCGTCAGCCTGGCCCCAGCGCTGCAGCCGGTCTCCGGCGATCTTCAGGGCCGTATCGCCGGAGGCCTCGGCGATCTTCACGAAGCCGTGATCGACGGCCTCCGGACTCAGCGTGCTGAGCGTCCCGACCGCCCGGCTGGCTTTCGAGGCGCCAAACGATTTGAATCCCTTGTCGTAACAGCACCACCACGGATCGGTGTTTCCCGGGTATCCCGAGCTCTGGGTGGTCAGGAACCAGGCGGTATAGGTATGGCCCTGGTGGTCCCAGGTCCGACGGTAGAGATAGTAGATCTTGCCGCCGACCGGCTGGATGCGCCGGTAGCAGTTGACCCCGTCGGCGGTGCCGATGGCGGCGTACTCGCCGCTCACGTCGGGCGTCGTGCTGCCGTACAGCGTGAAGCGCTGGGCGAACGGCTCGGCCGGACTGTCGTGCTGATCCGCATCGGGCCAGCGGGCCAACTCGAGCGGCCTGCCGTCGGCGAATAGCTCGAGCGCCGCGTTCAGTGAGTCGCCGAAGCCGCGGACGCGCAGCTCGCCGTAATCGCGGATCCCCTGGGCCGGCAGGTCGGCGACCCGCACCCTGCCCCGGGCCGCCGGGTCAAGGCGGTTCCAGACCGGAGAGGCCGCGGTCACGGGAGCGAACTTGGCCAGGTCCAGCTTCCTGGCCCCGGCCAGCCTCGCCGACTCTCCCGGGAGGCTCGCGTAGACCACCGGCCGGCCCTCGGCGCCGGAGTCCTCCTTGCCAAGCTGGAAGGTGGACTCGCGCAGGTAGAGCCCGCCGCGCAGCCACACGGTCACCCCGCCGGGCGGCAGCCCGCCGCCGGCCTTGAGCGCGCGCACCGCCGCCCGGGCCCGCTCCAGCGTGGCGAAGGGCTGGTCCTTGGTCCCCGGACCGCTGTCGCTTCCACCCGCGGCGGCAACGTGGAACTCCGCCGCCCGAGCGCAGGCATCACCCGGCAACAGAACGCCGGGCAGCCAGCACGCCACAAGCAACATCGCGGCGAGCAGTCGCACTTGGCGCAGCGCCCCGCAGATGTTCGTTGTCAACCCGACCATGCGCTCACCTTAGCCACAGATGAACACAGATAAACACGGATAGGAACAACGCGGTTGTTATCATGGCTCATTACCCTCTGTGTTCATCTGTGTGCATCTGTGGCTCACGCCGGCTTTCTGGCCTCGACCATCCAGGTGTTGCCCACGACGCGCTCGCGGGCGATCTCGAAGCCGGCATCCCGGAACCGGGCGCGGATGTCCTCGATGTCGTACGGCGTGTGCAGCAGGCCCTTGCGCATGGCCCAGGCGTTGATCCGCTCCGCGATCCAGCGCAGAGGCTGGAAGCCCCGGGGATGGAGCAGCACGTTGGCCGCGAGCGTACCGCCGGGGGCCAGCACCCGGAAGATCTCGGCGAGCACGACGTCGACCCGCGGGAAGCAGTGCATGGCGTTGGGCACGTTGGCGGAGGCGAAACTGTCGGCGGGCAGATCGAGCGCTGCGGCGTCGCCCTTCACCAGTTCCACCTCCGGGTTCTTCCGGAAACGCCGCCGGGCGCCGGCCAGCATGGCCTCGGCGCAGTCCAGGCCCACGACCCGAGCCCGGGGCGCGCCGGCCAGTCGCCGCCAGCCGAGCACCAGCCCGAGGAACGTGCCCGTGCCCACGGCCACCTCCAGGTGACGGTCGGCGACGTTGCCGGCGAAGTGCCGGACCTGGGTCCAGAGCGCGCTCCGGTAGGTGAAGGTCAGTATCGCCAGGCCCCGCAGGTTGTACCACCACGGCGGCGACGAGTAGGCCTCGTCGATCTTTCGGATCTGCTCCTCCGGGGCCAGGCCGGTCAGAACCGAGGCGGAAGCCGGTTGGTATGAAATACTCATTTCAACTCTCCTGGGCGAAGGTCGAACGGCAGCAGTCGCCGCCGCGGGCGATGGTATCCCGGCTCTTCGAGAAACGGATGCCCCGGCCCTCGACGGCACGGGTCCAGAAGCAGGCGTCCGCCTCGCACATGGCCGTGGCCAGTTCGCCGATCCCCAGCTCGCGGAGCGTCCTCAGGAAGGCGCAGTCGGTCACCGCGAACTGGAAGCAACCGGGCGCGTCCACCTCGTAGCGCACCCGCTGGTGCCGGCCCGCGCCGCGGTGCACCTTCCGGTACTGCGCCGCGATGGACCCGACCCGCGGAGCGGACATCACCGAACGGAACTGCCGGCCGGTCTCCGCCGAGACCGCGGCGCGCAGGACCATCTCCATCGCCGCACGACGGGCAGCCGAATCCAGTCTGGAAGCCAGCACCCGGTCGAGCGCCGCCAGCGGCAGGAACTTCTGCCGGAGCTTGAATGGAGTTTCGCCGCGCAGCAGCCGGCCGCTCATGGCCAGCGTCCGGCCGGCCACGCGCAGCATGAGCCCGAGCGTGCTCAGGCGAGCCCGGGCGGCGCACTCGGCCAGCGCGGCCCACAGGCTGGAGTGGATCTCGGGAAGCCCAGCGCGCTCATGAGGCTGATGGCTCGCCCGCGGCTCAGCGGAAGCCGTGCGGACCGCCGCAACCCGCGCGGCGACCGGCCCGATCGTATCGGTGGCCGACATGCCAGCTCCTCAGCAGTACAGGCCGTTGCCGGAGAAGAGCGCCTTCCAGTTCCGGCGCGCGATGATTCTTCGGATGGCGCGGAATCCTCTGGAGATCTTGCGGGCCATGGATCCTCCTCCTCTTCTCAGGTCTCGTCGGCCGCGGCCAGCTCGCGCCGGTGCATCCGCAGCAGGCTCGGGAACCGCCGGAAGGCCACCCGGCGCACCAGCCAGCGAACCAGGCGGCTGGCCATCCGGGAGCAGCGCGACCGGACGTACTCGCGGTTGAAGGGATCGAAGTAGAAGGCCTTTGGCACGCAGCGGGGCTTGCCGCGCCCGATCAGGATCCTCAGGGCCTCGCTGGCCATGATCCCGGCGCAAAGCATCACCGAGGAGGCCAGCGCCGGGCCCTTCTCCGTTTCGAAGTCCACCCGCGAGGCGTCCATCGATCCGCTCCGGGGGATGCGGGGCAGGAGGCCCGCCCCGAAGAGCGCCAGGCGCTCGGCGCGGGTCATCCCCGGGCGGATGCCGAAGTACTCGTCGAAGCTCATGCCCCGGGGGTCGAAGACCTGGAGCGACGCCCCGTAGCCGATCGGCCCGGAGGTGATCGCGTAAATGCCCCGCTCGCGCGCCGCGCGGAAGAGCGTCCGCCGGGCGTCGATCTGGAAGAAGTCGATGCCGTCGAGAGCCAGGTCGGCGCCCTGCAGGCACTCGGCGGCGTTGGCCTCGGAGAGCGCCTCGGGGATCACCCGGATGCGAACCTCGGGGTTGATGGCCCGGGCCATCTCGGCCATGACCTCGGCCTTGCTGCGGCCGAGCGTGTGGTCGAAGGCGCCGGCCTGCCGCTGGAGATTGGCGGCCTCGAAGCTGTCCGGGTCGCAGATGACGAAGGCGCCGACGCCCATGCGCGCGAGGGTCAGCAGGTAGTGGCCGCCCACCGCGCCCATGCCGGCGATGGCCACCGTGGCGTCGCGCAGGGCCTTCTGCTCCCCGGCGGTGAGCAGGCCCAGGTTCCGGGAGGTGGCCTGCTCGTAGGAGTAACCCCCGGCCTCGGGCGCAGGCATGGCGAACCGCGGACCGGTCCGGCGACCAGGCTCCGTCCGGGGGGCGACGGTCACCTCCAGGTCTCTCAGCATCATCAGGCACCGATCCTTCCGGTCCCGGGCAGGACCACCTCGGCCTCCACGAAGATGCGCTCGAAGTCGCAGGCCAGATAGCGGCCCTGCAGATACATGCGGTCCGCGGGCGCGGCCCGCTCGAGCAGGTCGCTGCGCTCGACCATGAAGTAGCGGAGCTCCGCTTCCGACATCGGCCGCTGGCCGGCGCGCAGCCAGTCCAGGATGGCCGGCTCGTCGCAGTTCACGAAGAAGGCGTGCAGGTTGGCCCGGCCGCTGAGATGGCCGAACCTCTCGCGGTAGCGCGCCTCGGCCGTGACCAGGTCGAGCCGCATGGGCACGGCCGTCACGCCGTTGACGGCCGCATACGGTCGGGGCTCGCCGATGGGTTCGAAGAGCAGCAACCGGCGGTAGTACTTCTCGTGCCGGGGGTGAACCGTGATCACGAAGTCGGTGCACCCGGCCATGCGCCGCGCGTAGAGGTAGGCCAGCCTGAAGAGCTGCAGGAGCAGTTCCATCCCGGCGCGCTCCTCCACGCAGGCCACCAGCTTGGCGATCTCGCAGGGCCGCCGGCCGACGGCGCGGAGCTCGTCGAGCTCGGCGCCGTAGAGATCGTCCATGGGCAGCCCGAGGGGACTGTCCGGGATCAGCGTCAGCGTGGCGAGCGGGCTCGCCCCCTGCGGGCGGCTTTCGGCCAGCAGGGTGAGGCTCTCGGGCAGGGCGTCCTGAAGCAGGAGGCGCAGGCCGGCTCCGCGCCGGGCCTGATAGCCCTTGTCGCAGTAGACATCGTGCACGAGCCGCCAGGCCCGCTCGCGGCCGACCCGATCGCAGGCCACGTCGATGTTCCACTCCCCCGCGGACGCCCACGATGTAGCGCTTGCCGCCCGCCCAACCGGGGCACGCTTCTCCACAGCCTCCAAGATGCGAGACAGCCTGCTGGTTCCGACGCTCACCATCATCCGTCCTCCGATGTGCCCTTGCGCAAAGCAAGAGGGATGCCCATGGCGTGCTATTTCCAAGCTGCCTTATCAGGAGCTATGCGAACTGCGCCGCCAGTATTGGCCCGATTTTCGGTTGTCATTAGACAGCATCTAGGCTACATATAGAAAGCAGTCTGGCCGCATTAGCAGTCAGTGTCTTGGAGGCGCCGGGAGATGCGTCGAGGCTCGCCATCTCGAAACGCCAGCCCGCATCCCCTGGTGCAGGCCTACCTGAATAGCGGCGAACAACTTGACGTCCTGGCCCACAATATGCCGGAGCCGCACGACCCGTTCGTACAGGCAGCGGTCGCCCTCGGCGAATGTCTGCAGGACAAGGGCCGCTATGAGGCGGCCGCGAAGGTCGTCGGCGCCCTGGACTTGGGCGCCTGCGAACCCGCCCTGCACATAATCATGCTGGATCTCTGGTCCATAACCGCCAACGACAACCAACGGTACGAGGAAGTGGCGGCGCTGGCCAGGCGGGCGCGGGCGCTTGTCTCTCCGCAGCTTCCGGCGGAGATCCGGGCGCTGGTCGCCAGCATGGAGTCGTTCCGAGTGGTTGTGGGCGGCGACCTGGAGAAGCGCTCGGCCAAGCTCAAGGAGTATCTCGATCTGATGCCGGCCGCCTCCCCGCGCCGGCCGGTGGTGCTGCTCAACTACGTCTGGTCCTTCGCCACCCAGGGGCGGATGATCGAGGTGGAGCAGGAGTTCTCCGAGGTGCGCGCCCATCGGGATCTCGCCGCGCTGAGCAAGATGCTCCAGCTGGTCGATCGCGTCGAGACCGGCCAGGCTGAGGCGGCCCGGAGCCTCATCGCCGAGCTCGGCCCCCCCTCGGGCTCGCTGTGGTCCGGCGGGCGAATGGTCCGTCAGCGCGCGACGTATCGTTCAGTCCGCGCCATCAACGCCATGATCGGTGGCGACTCGTCTCTGGAGCGCGCTTATCTCGAACTTGGCCTGGCCGACCCACGGGATCCCATGTACGCCGGCGCGGAGTGCCAGCCGGACAGGCTGCCCCCCTGGGCTCTGGCCATGCATCACCTGCTGGAGCGCCGGCCGATGCGCGCGCTGGAGGGCGCCAGGGCCCACGCCGCCCAGTGGGGCGAGTCCATGCCCCGCGAGACGGGCATCGGCTCCCTCAACCTGCTGCGCACGGAGCTGGCCTGCGGTCACGCGGAGGCCGCGCGGCGGCTGCTCGACCAGCGCTGGGGAATGGGCAACATCCACTATCTCGACGGCCTCTTCCTGGCCAGGCTGATGCTTCTGTCCGGCGACCGCGAGGCGGCGGCCAGAAGCTTCGCCGCCGTCCTGTACGCGGCCGACCGCTACGGGGCGCACGGCCGGCTGGACTTCGAACTGCGCATGGCCTGCGAGATGTCACCAGGAGACATCGCCTGGCTGGGCCGGGCGGCGGGCGCGCTGCAATCCACCGGGGGCCAGAGAGCCGACGGGGCCGTCTCGCGGGCGGCCGTCCGGGAATCGGGCCGGCCCCGGCTGGTGGGGGAAAGCGGCGCACTGGCTCAGATTCGCACGGCCGTCGAACGGCTCTCGCTCCTGGACGTGCCGGTGCTGGTCGCAGGCGAGACCGGCACCGGCAAGGAACTCGTCGCCAGGATGCTTCACGAACACGGCCCGCGGCGCGAGCGGCCGTTCGTAGCCATCAACTGCGGGGCCATCGCCGAGACCCTGCTCGAGAGCGAGCTCTTCGGACACGAGAAGGGCGCATTCACCGGCGCGGAGCAGCGCCACAAGGGCATCTTCGAGGAGGCCGCCGACGGCTCGGTATTCCTCGACGAGATCGGCGAGATCTCGCCGCGGCTGCAGGTGATGCTCCTGCGCGTGCTCGAGACCGGCGAGGTCCGGCCGGTGGGCAGCGCCCGCAGCCGGAGGATCTCCTGCCGGGTCATCGCCGCCACCAACGCCGACCTTCTCGAACTGGTCGAGGCCCGGAGCTTCCGCAAGGACCTCTACTACCGCCTGCACCGCATGGAGCTCCGCATCCCACCGGTCCGGGAGCGGCGCGAGGACATCGTTCCGCTGGTCGAACACTTCCTGGCCGAGGGGCGCAGCGACGGACGGCGGCCGGCGGTCTCGCCGCGGCTGGGCCGGTGGCTCGTCGCCCGCGAGTGGCCGGGCAACGTCCGCGAACTGCGCAATTTCGCGGAGCGGCTCAGGCTGCTCAACTCCGAGAAGCTGGAGTACGACCTGGCCGATGTGCCGGGCGCCTCGGCGGTCGGAAACGAAGGCGGTGCGGGGGAGGAGCCGTCCGCACCCACGCCATCGGTGCAGCCGGCGACCGCCACGGACCCGGTCGCCTCGGAAGATCCATCCGGCACCGCCCCGGCGCCGGCCCAAGTGCCCGCTCCCGCCTCCGACGAGGCCGCGTTCCTCGCCGGCGGCCGCAGCCCGCTGCGCCGGCGAGACCGGATGCGCGCCCTCTTCGAGCGCCACGGCAAGCTCACCCGCCAGGAGCTCGCGGCGTTGCTGGGCACCTCGGTCGACACGACCGGCCGGGACCTCAAGCTGCTCCTGGCCGAGGGCCGCATCGAGAAGGTCGAGCCCACGGCCTCGCCGCGGACGCACTACTTCAAGCTGAAAGGCTCACGCGGAGCGGATGCACGCTCATAGGGCGAACACATCGCCCTGACGAGCCTGCGCTGTTCGGGCTCCGCCCGGGCCAGGACGTCGGTTCTCGCCGACAGGAAGTAATCGCACTCGCGCCCGGTCATGGGTCGGAGCTGCGAGGCGAGGGCCGTCACCGTTTCGGGCTCCTCGGCGACGGAGCGGAACTGGGCGTAGATCGAACGGCGGTTCCGAGTTCCGGGTTTCGAGTTCCGAGTTTGCGGAGACGCGTCGCCGGCCCAACCCGGAACCCGGAACTCTGAACTCGGAACGCGTTGCGCCTCCGCCACATCGAAGTCCAACCGCATGAGCACGGCCGGCGCGCCGCCGACCTTCTCGTACTCGCGCTCCGGCCCCGCCTGGGAGAAGAGCATCAGCCGCTCGTAGAACCCGACGTGCCGCGGGTTCACAGTGATCACGAAGTCGGTCGCGCCGCGGATGCCGCGGGCGACGAAGTAGGCGTGGTTGAAGAGCTTCACCAGCACCTCGGTGCCGCTCCCCGTCCCGGCCTCATCGGCCACGGCCAGCGAGGTCACCTCGGCCACGCGGCGGCCCGAGGCGCGCAGCGCGTCGAGCTCGGGCCGGTAGAGCCTGTCGGCCGGCAGGTCCATCGGAGAGTCGAACACGACAGTGAGGGCGCCGACGGGGACGGAAGCGGTGGAAGGTGGATGGTGGAGGGTGGAGGGCGAAGGCTCATGGACGGCGGTGGAAGGTGGATGGTGGAAGGTGGACGTGGTCGGGTTGCTCCTGCCTTCAACCTTCCACCCTCCACCTTCCACCCCGTCTCTCTGCCCCTCCACCTTCCACCCTCCACCCTCCACCGCTGTTCGCTCCACCAGGAGCGTGGCCGTCTCGGGCAGCGCATCGAAGATGGAGAGCCACATCTTCGAAGGGTTAGGCCGGGCGTACTCCCTCTCGAGATAAAGCCGGTAGACGAGCTCGTAAGCCCTCCGGCGGCTCTCGAGATCGTTGGCCACGCGGATGCTGTAGCGGCCACCGCCGAAAATGAAGGGATCCGGCTCGCACCGCTCGACGGCGGCCACCGGTTCCGTCGCCAGCTCCAGCGAGCGCAGGCGCGATGTGAGGCGGTTGGCCATCGGGGCGGTCACGGGCGAGTTCCTCACGACTCGATCACGTAGTCCAGGCCGCGGAAGCCGCGCACCCGGGCCATGCTGAGGCGCGAGCGCGATAGGGCCGCGCGCACCTCGGGCACGCTCAGCGCCGAGCCCAGGGACTCGTCGTACATGCGCAGCTGTTCCGGGCTGTAGCCCAGCGCCAGGCGGGAGAAGGCCAGCAGGAACCGACGCTTCCAGCCCGGCTGCCGGATCAGGTCCTTGATGACGATCCGCCCGCCGCCCCGGGTCACGCGGGCCATCTCGTCGAAGAGCGACTCCGGCCGCTCGATGTGGTGGAGCATGAAGTGCGAGGTGCACAGGTCGAAGTGCCCGGCCTCGAAGGGCACGTCGGTGGCGTCGCCGCGGACGAAGCGGACCCGCTCGCCGACGCCGGCGCGCTCGGCGCGCCGCCGGCCCTGCTCGAGCATGTTCTCGGAGGCGTCGAGCGCCCAGACCTCGAGGCCCGGGTTCCGCCGGGCCAGTTCGACCGGGATGAGCCCCGGGCCGGTGCCGACGTCGAGCACCCGCCCGCGCCGCAGGCCCATCCGGGAGAGCATCTCGACGAACGGCCAGTTGAGCAGCCAGGCGTGGCGGCCGACCATGGCCTCATACTCGGTCGCATCCTCGTCTACGTGGATCGGCGAGGACTCCTGCACGCGCACGGGCGGAGCGGCGCGGCGGACCCTGAGCGTCTCGATCTCAGCCTGGGCAAGCGACTGTCGTACGAGCACCATCGGACACCTCCCGGGGTTCGGTCAAAGCAAGCCGAAGGCCAGCAGGATGCTCGTCGCAAATCACGCGAACTCGGCACTTACCAACATAGAGGCTGATACACTGACATCAGTTATGTTCTAGACTTTCTCTAGACATCTCCTAGCTTCTCCCATATAGTCAAACCAAGGAGCAGGCCATGACCAAAAGCGCGCGCAAGTACCACCCCGTGGTGGAAGCCTGGGTGGTGGGTGCGGGATCGCTTTACGATATTCTCCGCGATCCTCCCGATCCCGGGCACCCCCTGGTCAAGGCCATGAAACGCGTCAGGGACCGCAAACTCGGCGCTGGCGATATCGGCAATGAAGAGATGTTCCAGACTCTCGAGGCCGTCTCCCTGGAAGGGGCCGACCGCGAGTTGGTGATGCTCTTCCTGTTCTTCTGGCTGTCGGCGTCACACACCGAAGGACGCGCGACGGAAGTCGGAGCTTTGGCCGCCCGCATGGAGGCAATGGCGACAGCCGACCTACCGCCGGAGCTCACCATGCTGGCGGCCGCGGCCCGGGGACTGCACTTCGCGCAATTGGGCGACACGGTCCGATCCCGGGAGTACGCGGAACGGGCCATCCGCATGCTTCCCCGCTCCTCGCCGCGCTATCGGATCAACATGGCCTCCTACATGATGAATCTGGCGGTCAACGGCCTGGCCGGTCCTCTGGAGGACGAACTGGCGGATTTCCGCAAAGGGCTGATCGGCAGGCAAAGCGCCTTCGGGGCCCTGGTTGGGTTCATCCACTGTCTGGAGATGTGCCGCCCGGAGGAGGCCCTCGAGTTCCTCCTAGAAGTGCGGAGAGACCCGACGGAGGTGGCGCTGCACGCCGGCGCTCTGGAAGACTCCACCGCCGTTGTGATGGCCATGCAGGGTCAGGCGCCTGACGAACAGGCGGGGGCATCTTGTGCGCCTGCCGCGGTCGTGGCCCATCTCCTGGCCAGACGGCCCGACGCGGCTCTGCGTGCGGTCCGGATCCAGGCCGAGAAGGATGCCGAGTTCTTCGTGAAGCGGAGCAACTTCGAGTCCTTCGGTCTGCTCCGTGCCGAACTGGGTTCCGGCCACGGCGAGGCCGCCCGGCGCGTCCTCGACCGGCGCCGCGAGATCGGCAACGTCCATCCCTATATGAACGACCTCCTCCTGGCGCGCATCGAACTCCTGGCCGGCCGCCGGGAGGAGGCCGCCCGGCGCTTCGCCGCCGCCTGGCGCTCGGCCGAGCACTACCGGGCGCTCACCCGCCTGGAGTTCGAATTGCGCCTGGCCTGCGAGCTCACCGCCGCCGACGGACTGTGGCTGGCCCGGGCCGTGCAGGAGAAGCTCGCCGGCGATGCGCCGCGCGGCATGCCCACCTCCGGCCGCCCGGCGCAGGATCCGACCGCTCCGTCCGCCCCGGCCGCCGGCAGGGGTCTGGCGCGCCTGGCGGGCACGAGCCCGGTGATGGAGCGGGTCCGCGAACTGGTCGGGCGCTTCGCGCCGCTCGACGTGCCCGTGCTCATCCTCGGAGAGACCGGCACCGGCAAGGAGCTCGCCGCCCGGGCGCTCCACGAAAGCGGGCCGCGCGCCGGCGAGCCCTTCGTGGCCGTCAACTGCGGATCGATCACCGCGAGCCTGCTCGAGAGCGAGCTATTCGGCCACGACCGGGGCGCCTTCACCGGCGCGGTGCGCGCGCGCCGCGGGCTCTTCGAGGAGGCCGGACGGGGCACGATCCTCCTCGACGAGATCGGCGACATGCCGCTCGAGCTCCAGGCCGCGCTCCTGCGGGTGCTCGAGACCGGCGAGGTCCGCCCGGTGGGCAGTTCGCGGAGCCGCAAGGTCGCCTGCCGCGTGCTCGCCGCCACCAACGCCGACCTCGAGGAGCGGGTGCGCGCCGGGGCCTTCCGCCAGGACCTCTTCTACCGGCTGGCGCGCCTCGAGATCCGCCTGACGCCGCTGCGCGAGCGCCGCCGGGACATCCTGCCGCTGGCAGAGCGCTTCCTGGCCGAGGGGCGCAGCGACGGACTGGTGCCGACGCTCGCCCCCGAGCTGCGCGCGGCCCTGGAGGGCGGCGACTGGCCCGGCAACGCCCGCGAGCTCCGCAACGCGGTCGAGCGCATGCGGCTCGTGAACTCCGACAAGCTGCACTACGAGCTGGCCGATTTCAAGGTCGCGCCGGAGGCCGGGGCGGAGGGATCTGCGGACGGGACGGCGTCGTCCGGAGGAGCCGGGCGGCGATCGGTCTCGCCAAGCGGCGGCCCGGGCGGGGCCCTCAACCCGAGGAGCGCCTTCCGGCGGCTCGACCGCCTGCGCGCGGCCTTCCGGGAGCACCGCAAGCTCGGCCGCGCCGAGGCGGCCCGATTGCTCGGAGTCTCATTGCCGACGGCCACCCGCGACCTGCGCGCGCTCTGCTCCGCAGGCCTGATCCGCAAGGTGATGCCCGGAGCCTCCCCGGCCAGCCATTATTTCGAGATGCGGGAAGAGGAGCAATAGCCACGGGGAATAGGGCCGCCACATCTGGCATAACAGTGCAGGTGGTGATACCGGGACCAAGACCGCAAGCGCGGAAGTTAATGGCCGCAAGAAAGCGCAAAAAGCGCATAGGACGGTTTTGGCATCCGGCCTCCAGCCTTTGTCCCGCCCGGCTTCTGCGCATCTTGCGCCTCTTTGCGGCTGCAGAGCCTTCTGTGCCTCTTCATGCCGTTGCGCCCCCCTCGGGGCCAATCTATAATTTCCACCATGATTAACCCGAGCATGAAGGACTTCGCGGCGCTGGCTGCGAAATTCGACTACGTCCCGGTCTGCCGGGAGTTCCTGGCCGACGCACTGACCCCGGTGAGCGCCTTCCGGCGTTGGGCGGGCCTCTCCAAGCACGCCTTCCTGCTCGAAAGCGTCGAGGGCGGCGAGAAGACCGGGCGCTACAGCTTCCTGGGGGCCGAGCCGGAACTGGTCTTCCGCTCCACGCTCGACTCCGTGGAGCTCACCCGGGCCGATGGCTCGGTCGAGCGCCGCGAGCGGGTCGATCCGCTGGCCGAGCTCGAGAAGGAGCTCCGGCGCTACCGGGCGGCGCCGCTGGCCGGCATGCCCCGCTTCGCCGGCGGCGCGGTGGGCTACGCGAGCTACGACGCCGTGCGGCTGGTCGAGAAGCTCCCCGCCCCGCCGAAGGACGCGCTGGGCGTGAGCGACCTCTACTTCCTCTTCTGCCCGACGGTCGTGGCCTTCGACAACGCCCGGAAGACCGTGAAGCTCATCACCCACGTGCGGACGGCCGGGGCCAGGAACCCCTCGCAACTCTACGCCGAGGCGGTCGGGCGCCTGGGGGCGCTGGCCAACCGGCTGGAGCGCGCGCCGGCCGAGCCGCTCCAGGAGCTCGGGGCCGTGCCGCCCGAGGGCGTGGCCTTCACCTCCAACTTCACCAAGGAAGAGTATGTGAAGGTCGTCGAACGCTGCAAGGAGTACATCCGCGCCGGCGACATCGTCCAGGTGGTTCCCAGCCAGCGCCTGACCGCCAAGTGTCCGGCCGCGCCCTTCGACATCTACCGGGTGCTGCGCGCGGTGAACCCCTCGCCCTACATGTTCTACCTCAAGCTCGACGGGCTCGACGTGGTCGGCTCCTCGCCCGAGGTCATGGTCCGCGTCGAGGACGGCCTGGTGACCATCCGACCGATCGCGGGAACGCGCCGGCGCGGGAAGGACGCCGACGAGGACGCGGCACTGGCCGCCGAGCTTCTCGCCGACCCCAAGGAGCGCGCCGAGCACGCCATGCTCCTCGACCTCGGCCGCAACGACGTGGGCCGGGTGGCCCGCTACGGCTCGGTGAAGCTCGACGACGTCATGACCGTCGAGCACTACTCGCACGTCATGCACATCGTCAGCAACGTCTCCGGTCGGCTCAAGGAAGGCCTGACCGCCTTCGACGCGCTCCGCGCGGGGCTCCCCGCCGGGACGGTCTCGGGAGCGCCCAAGGTCCGGGCCATGGAGATCATCAACGAAGTAGAGCCCGTCAAACGCTCGGTCTACGCCGGGGCGGTCGGCTACCTCGACTTCCGCGGCAACATGGACACCTGCATCGCCATCCGCACCATGGTCATCAAGGACGGCCTGGCCCACGTGCAGGCCGGCGGCGGGGTGGTCTACGACTCGGTCCCGGCCGACGAGCACCAGGAGACCATGAACAAGGCCCGGGCGCTCCTGGCGGCCATCGCCATGGCCGGGCGGGACCTGGGCGCGAGGTAGTCCCGGGCCATCCACGGCGAAGTCGCGGTTTCTCGTAACTTTCCCGTCATCCGGCGGGTACTATGGGCGTGATGCGAAAGAACCTGGAATGACCGGCGAGCCCTCCGACGAGGCTCTGATGCGGCGATTCGCCGAGCGCAACGACGCGCAGGCTTTCGGCCTGCTGGTGGCCCGTCACAAGGACGAATTGGTCCGCTACGCCGCCAGGTTCCTGGGCGATCATCACGCCGGCGAGGACGTGGCCCAGGAGGCCTTCGTGCGCGTCTTCCGGAATGCCGCCTCTTTCGACGGTTCGCGCAACTTCGCCGCCTGGCTCTACTCCATAGCCGGCAACCTCTGTCGCAACGAAACCCGCAACAGCCGGCTCCGTCCGCTGGGCATGGGATCGCTGCCTGAAGTTCCGAGCTTCGCGCCGCCCGGCCCAGCCGACGACATTCGGAAGGCCTTCGCCCGGCTGCCGGACGCCGAGAGAGAGGCCCTAATGCTGCGCGAGTTCCATGGGATGCGCTACCTGGAGATCGCCGAAGCGATGGAGGCGCCCGTCGGCAGCGTGCGCGGCTGGATACACCGTGGCCGACTCAGGTTGCGGGAGGAACTGGAGAAGGAGGCGCGATCGTGAACTGCCACGAGTTCGAGGAGGCGGCTTCCGCCTTTTTGGACGGAGAGCTTGCGTCGGAGGATCGCATGGCCTGCGAAGCGCACCTGCGCTCGTGCGCGGGTTGTCGGCGCGCGGCGGAGGACCTCGCTGCGATCTCCGGCCGCCTGAGGACCTGGGACGAGCCGGGGGCTTCCGCCGGATTCGAGGCACAGCTGGCAGCCCGGCTTGCGCCGACGACGCCGGCGGCCGCAGGTGCCCGCCGCCGGCTTCAAGCGCTGGCGGCCTGCGCGGCCTCCTTCTTGCTGGGCTGCGGCCTGACCTGCGCTTTGGCCCGCGGCCAGCAACGAACGGTTCCTGGAGATGCGAAAGAGTCGTCCGCCAGCCGGCCCGGGCCCCGGGTGGAGACGATCGCCCTGGCGCCCTCGGTCTGGAGCCTGCCCCCGTCCTTGCTCCGACCTGAACCGCCAGCCGAGAGGCCCAAGACGGAGGAAGTCGTACTGGCTTCCTCAGAGTGGTCGTTCCGCGGCCGCACCGAGACGGAAATGAAACGGAGGAGTGACAAGTGAACTCGATGATTGTTCGACTGATGTCGGTCGTTGGCTTGCCGTGGCTGCTTCTCCTTGGCTGTGCGCCGGAGAGCTTCGACGCCAGTCCACAGGGGATTATCGCCTTCGCCGATGGAAACAGGCTCTGCACGGTGCGAAGCGACGGGACCGGCCGGAAGGAGATTCTGCGTCTCGACGCCGGCACCAAGTCCATAAACTGGCTGCGCTGGTCGCCGGACGGCAAGCGGCTGGCCTACGTGGCCTCCTCCGACGACAAAGGAATGCTCTACGCGGTGGACGCCGACGGCCGCAACAACCAGTTGGTTGAAGGAGGCAACAAGGCGGATGATGTCACCGTGCCCTTCTGGTCGCCGGACGGTTCCCGATTGGGCATTCCCATGCTGCCCGGCGATCCCGCCAAGGAACCTACCGGTCTCTGCATAATCGATCTTAAGACCGGGGACAGGACTGTGTTGAAGGGCTTCGTAGGACCATCGGTCCAGTTCTCCCCCGATGGCCGCAAGTTGCTGTTCTGCAAGGCCCCCGCACCTTGCGACGGCGGCGTTGTGCTGGGAGAGGTGGTGATCTACGATTTCGGCAGGAAGGAGGAGACTACGCTGGCGGCGACTATCATGGGGATTAACGTGGTCGGCTGGCTTGACCCCGAGAACGTCATCTTCTCCTGCCCCCACGTGGAATTGCCGTCGACGCCGCTCGGCGGCGATGTGTTTGGGAACCTGGTGGAAAAGCGATCCCGCGTCTACCGGATGAACGTGGCCAAGCGCGAGTTCGTGCCGGTAACCGAGCGGGATGGGGCCTACTTCTTCGCCATCTCTCCAGACCGGAAGAGAATCCTCTACGTCGAAAGAGCCCCGGAAGGGGACCACAAGGAGAAGGTGATGGTGGCCGATGTCGATGGAGGCCGCCCCAGGAAGGCGTTGGACCGCTTCGAAGGGCTGCCGTTCTGGGTGGGCAATGGTGCCGTGGCGGCCCTAGACGAGAAGAAGAACATCGTCGTGGTCGACCTGGCCGCGGACAAGAAGACGGCCATTCCCCTCTCTCCCGAAGCGAATTGAATGGCGGAAATCACAGCCTGCTCCCGGCCAATCAAGTGCGGTTTGCACCCGTGGCCGCAAGCGATAGAATTGTCAGCGACGATGGCCGGCAGCCCAGACGTACACAGACACATTCATGACCTCAGGGCCGTCGTCATCTGTGTTAATCTGTGTGCATCTGTGGCATGCTACGAAGTACGGAGCGCCTGATGCCCACCGTCCGCATCGAGCCTGACGGGCTCTCCATCCAGGTCGCCGCCGGCGACACGCTCCTGTCCGCGGTGGAGCGCGCCGGCGTCATCGTCGACACCCCCTGCGGCGGCCGCGGCGGCTGCGCCAAGTGCACGATGCGGGTGGTCGCCGGCAAGGCGCCACCCAGCGAAGCCTGCGAGCTGGCCTTCGACCGGACCAAGCTCGCCGCCGGCTGGCGCCTGGCCTGCCAGATACAGGTGGGCTCCGACCTGACCGTCGAGGTCCCGGCCGCCGCGCGCGTGGCCGGCGAGCGCATCGTGGCTGACGGCGCGGCCGGCAGCCACAGCCTCAACCCACAAGTGTTCCAGGCCGAGATCTCCGTCCCGGCCCCGACCCTCGACGATCAGCGGAGCGACCTCGACCGGCTGCTGGCAGCCGGCGGCGAGCGCCTGGCCGGGCTCGTGCCCGCGCTCGGCTTCCTGCGCGAGCTGCCCGGCGCGCTGCGCGCCGAGGGCGGACGCGTTACCGCCACCGCCCGCCTAAGCACCGCGTCCGGCTGCGGACGACTGCTCTCGGTCGCACCGACGTCGGCCGCGCCGCGGCTCTTGGGCGCCTGTTTCGACCTCGGCACCACCACGGTGGTCGGCGAGCTCTGGGACCTGGCCTCGGGGAAGCGCCTGGCGGTGGCCAGCCGGACGAACCCCCAGCGCGAGTTCGGAGCCGACGTGATCAGCCGCACCGAGCACGCGGCGGCCTCCGCCGAGGGGCTCTCGCGCCTGCAGAAGCTCGCCGCCGGCTGCCTGGACGAGATCCTGGCCGAGTGCCTCAAGGCCGCCGGCTGCCTCCCGGCCGACGTCCACGACCTGGTCGTCGCCGGCAACACCGTGATGCAGCACCTGCTCCTCGGCGTGACTTCCGAGCACATAGCGATGAGCCCCTTCGCGCCGGTCTTCACCGCCGGGCGCACCGCGCCGGCCGCGGAGCTAGGTATCGCGGCCGCCCCGGGTGCACTGCTCTCCGTCATGCCGGCGGTCTCGGGCTACGTCGGCGGGGACATCGTCGCGGGGTTGCTCGCCACGCGGCTCCTCGAGAAGGACGGCCCCGCCGCCGGCCCGGTGCTCTTCATCGACATCGGCACCAACGGCGAGATGGTCCTGGTCGCCGACGGCAAGGCCACGGGCTGCTCGACGGCCGCCGGCCCGGCCTTCGAGGGCGCGCGCATCTCCCGCGGCATGCGGGCCATGAGCGGGGCCATCGAGGAGGTCCGCTTCGACGGCGCCGACCTCGTCTGCCTGACCATCGACGGCGCGACCCCGCGCGGCATCTGCGGCACGGGGCTCATCGACGCGGCCGCGGCGCTGCTCGGCGCGGGCCTCATGGACGAGACCGGCCGGCTGCTCGAGCCCGAGGAGCTGCCGGCGGAGACGCCGGCGCCGCTCCGCGCCCGGCTGCGGATGACCGAGGACGGCGCGGAGGTGCTTTTGGGCGCCAGCCGCGAGGTGCCGCTGACCGCGCGCGACCTGCGCGAGCTGCAGCTGGCCAAGGCCGCGGTGCGAGCCGGCGCCGAGACGCTGCTCGCCGAGGCGGGCCTGGCCGCCGCCGACCTCTCCCGGGTGCTGCTCGCCGGCGCCTTCGGCTCCTACATCGACCCGGCCACCGCCCTGGCCATCGGCCTGCTGCCCGACGTGCCCGTCGAAAAGGTCTCCTTCGGCGGCAACACCAGCGCGGCCGGCGCGAGACTCGCGCTGCTCGACGCCGCCCGGAGCGAGCGCGCCGCGGAGCTCGCCCGCGAGGTCGATTACCTCGAGCTCTCGGGCCGGAGCGACTTCCAGGAGCGCTTCGCCGAGGCGATGATGTTTCCGGGGGGTTAGTGAAGGCACTGAGGGACTGAGGCACTAAGGCACTGAGTTACGAAGGCGCGTAGAGCCCGCCGGCTTCTCCTCGGCGCCTCAGTGCCTCAGTGCCTGAGTGCCTCAGTCCCTACTGATACATCTCAGGCCCCGGCCCCGGGATCAGGCACCGCCCAGCGCGTCGCGCACCGCCTCGAGGTACTTCATCCCGACGACCGTGTCCGGCTCGAGATAGCTGCCCTCGCTCCACTCGTTCCAGGCGTTCACGGTGACGAGCCGCGGATGGAGCTTGCGGGCGTCGACGAAGTCGAGCGCCCGGCGGAGGTATTCGCCGAATAGCTCCGGCGTCTCCCCGGTGACGTAGTCCTGCTTGGGGGCCTTGAAGCGCGGGTTGGTGTCCCAGCCCACCGAGACGTGCGGGAAGAAGGGCACGGAGAACTCCCCGGCCCAGCGCGGCCAGGCGGCGACGGCCTGCTCCGCCCAGGCCCGGTACTCGCCGCGCGGCCGGACGTAGTGGCACCACTGATAGTTGGTCAGGCTGTCGAGCCCCAGGGCGCCCACCGTGGAGCCCTGCGTCGGCGTGCGGTCGCCGGGGACCATCGAGAGCGTCGCCGGGATGTTGGCCCAGAGCACGCCCTGCAGGTGGAGCCCCGGGAGGCCGGCGGCCGCCACCTTGGCGCGGAAGGCGTCGAGCGCGGCGCGCGCCGCCTCCACGCCGCCGAGCCCCTTGATCAGCGTGCCGATCTCGTAGATGCTGAACACCGGCTTGCCATCGATCCGATAGTACGAAGGGTGCCGGAAGTAGCGCTCGATGACCCGGTCGCAGACCGCGTCGAAGGCCGCGCGGTCAGCCATACCCGGCCAGATCACCTTGTACTCGTGGGACTGCTCGAGATCCCACAGCGTGGTGGCGTCGTGGTTGGCCCACATCAGGAAGAACTTGACGCGGTCGTTGTTGTTGGCCGCGCCGAGGAACCCCTTGTCGAGCGCGTCCTCCAGGAAGGGCTCGCCGCCGTACCAGTACCAGTCGAAGATGAGGACGTTCACGCCGTGATCGGCGGCCGCGGCGATCTTCCGCTCCATGGCTCGGGGATCGGACTCGCTCTCGTAACCCCAGAGCGGCACGCGCGGCTGCCGGTGGCCGGGGAACTTCGGGACGGCCTTCCGGATGGTCTCCCACTCGCCCTGACCCTCGGGCATGAAGCGCCGCCAGCGCGGCTCGTCGTGGTAGGCCGGCCAGTAGTAGGCGGCGATGTCGTAGTTACCGCGAGTCGGCATGGTGGGCGGTTCCTGACCATGAGGGACTGAGGCACTGAGTAACGGCGAAGGAATAGGACTTCCGGCGCGCACTCAGTGCCTTAGTGCCTCAGTCCCTCAGTGCCTATCTGTACGCCTCCGGCCCCGGCTCCTTGACCTCCTCGAGGAGGCGCTTCACGATCTGCGGGGCGGTGACGTTCTCGCTGTCGGCCGCGAAGTTGGTGAAGATGCGGTGGCGGAGCACGGGCAGCGCCACCGAGCGCACGTCCCGGCTCTCGGCGGCGAAGCGGCCGTCGAGGATGGCCCGGGCCTTGGCGCCGAGGATCAGGCACTGCGCGGCGCGCGGGCCGGCGCCCCAGGAGAGCCACTCCCGGATGAACTTCGGCGCGCTCTCGTCCGACGGGCGGGTGGCGCGCACCAGGTTGAGGGCGTAGTCGATGACGTGGTCCGGCACCGGCACCTTCCGGACCAGCGCCTGGAGCGCCAGGATGTCCGGCCCGGTGAGCACCTCGGCGAGCGTCACGTCCGCGTCGTAGGTCGTCGAGCGGACGATCTCGCGCTCCTCGGCGCGCGTCGGGTAGTCTATGTACAGGTTGAACATGAACCGGTCGAGCTGGGCCTCGGGCAGCGGGTAGGTGCCCTCCTGCTCGATGGGGTTCTGGGTGGCCAGCACGAAGAATGGCGGGGGCAGCTCGTGCCGGGCTCCCCCCGAGGTCACCTGGCGCTCCTGCATGGCCTCCAGGAGCGCCGCCTGGGTCTTCGGCGGCGTGCGGTTGATCTCGTCGGCCAGCACGATGTTGGCGAAGATCGGGCCCGGGACGAACCGGAAGTGGCGCTTGCCCAGGTCGTCGGCCTCGACGAGCTCCGTGCCGGTGATGTCCGAGGGCATCAGGTCGGGCGTGAACTGGATGCGGTTGAAGCTGAGCTTCAAGGCCCGCGCGATGGTCGAGACCATCAGGGTCTTGGCCAGCCCCGGCACGCCCACGACCAGGCCGTGGCCGCGCGCCAGGATCGCGATCAGGATCTGGTCGATGATCTCGTCCTGGCCGACGATGACCTTGTGGATCTCGGACTTGAGCAGGTCGTAGGCCTGGCGGAGCTTGCGGACCGCCTGGACCTCGCGGCCGTCGACGGCGCTCTTCGCGGCTTCGGGCATGGACGCTCTCCTAAGAACTGCCAGCTGGCGGGATTCTCCGCGCAGTCGGCCAGGCGGTCAAGGGGAAGCGTTCGGCGGCCTTCCGGGTTGCGGCGTGCTTCCGGACGGGGCAGGAGGTCGCGGGATCATCTCCTTCGCCCAGATGCGGCCGTTCTGCCGGGAGAGCCGGTCGAGGAATTCCTCCGGCGACATCCGGGAGTCGCCCTGGTTGAGAAGCGCGATCTTGCCGCCGAAGGGCTCGCCGAGGTCGACCGGCTCCGGCCCGCCGTTCGCGCCGGCGTAGCGCCTGGCGTAGGTGTAGTAGAGCCACGCAGGGTCCGACGAGATGAAGGCGGAGGTCAGCCGGCCATCGCCCGGGACCTCCGGCCACGCGAAGACCGCGAAATCCCTGTCGTTATTCGGACTGGGCCAAAGGCGGTAGCAGTAGCCCTCCCAGAGGAGCTCGGCACCGCGGACCTCGATGGAGGGGGACGCGGGGCGGGGGGCGGGGGGCGGGGAACCGGGAGAGGCGAACTCGGGGAGCGCTGCATATTCGCGGAGGAAGAGCGTCTCGATCGCGCCGGGACGCTCCGGCGTGCCCACCAGTTCGGCCAGCGTCTTCGGCCGATGACCGGCCTCGGCGGCCTCGAACGCCGCGCGGGTCACCACCTCGATGCAGCTCAGGTGGCGTCTGGTGGCCATCGCGCGCGCGTCGACGGCACCGCGGTAGCGGGTCGCCAGCCAGGCGCCGCCGGCCACGGCGAGCGCCAGCACCAGCGGGATGCGCACGGCGGGGCGCTTGAGGGCGTCGAGAATACCCATTAGCTCACCACAGTCCATCGATCCGACGGATCAGTCGGATCGGACGGATCCGTCCGATCATCGGCGTCATCCCGGCAGGCTCTTCAGGATCCGCACCACCTCGCCCGGGTCCTCCACGGACATCAGCGCCGGGCGCAGCCAGTCCTCGCGGGTGAAGGAGGTGGCCAGCCACTTGTAGATCTTGAGGTAGTCGGCGTCGTCGTAACTGGGCGCGGTGATCCCGAAGAAGAGGTGCACCGGCGCGCCGTCGGGGCTGGCGTACTCCACCCCGGGCGTGGAGCGCGCGAAGATCACCACCATGCTCCGCGGCTGGAGCGAGCGCACGTGGGGCACGGCCAGGCCCTCGCCAATGGCCGTGGAGGCCTTCCGCTCGCGGTTGAGGAGGTCGACCATGAACTTGTGCTCGTTGCGGATCTCGCCGCTGCGGCCGAAGATCCCGGCAAGTTCCTCGACCACCCGCTCCTTGAAGCGGGAGCGGGCCTTCTCGAGGGCGGCCGGGGTGGGCTCGACGCCCTCGGCCAGCGGCTCCGGGCCGCTCTCGAGTTCGAGCTTGACGAGCTCCTCGCGGAAGAGCCGGCCGAGGCTCACGGGCGGCCTCTGCCCGGGACGCGGATCACCCGGCTCTCGGTGACGATGACGTCGACGGGCTGGTCGTGGGCGGTGATGGGCACCTCGGGCCAGATCTGCATGTCCAGGGCCACGGCGGCGCGCACCGCCCCCGGCCCGAGCCGGAGGAGGAAGCGGTCGTAGTACCCGGCGCCTCGCCCGAGCCGCCGGCCCATGACGTCGAAGGCCCTGCCCGGGACGAGCGCCAGCTCCACATCCCCGGCCCCCGCGGGAGCCAGTCCCGGCCGGGGCTCAAGGATGCCCATGGTCCCGGCGATCAGGTCCTCGCGGCGGTTCCGGACGGGCACGACGTCGAGCCCCCGGGGGTCCTCCCGGCAGACCGGCAGGAAGACCGTGCGGCCGTCGGCCAGCATCCGGTCGGCCAGGGGGTTCACGTCGATCTCGTCGGCCAGCGGCGCGTAGAGCAGCAGGCTGCGGGCGGAGCGGAACTCCGGCAGGAGCATCAACCGCTCGCAGGCGGCCGCGCCGCGCCCGACGAGCTCGTCGCCCGGCAGAGCCCGGAAGAGCCCGGCGACCTTCCGGCGGATGATGGCTTTCTCGTCGCGCATGGGTGGGTTCAGGGCTGGCCGCCGATCCGACCGATCGGTCGGATCCGACGGATCCGTCGGATCGGGAAGTTCAAACTACGCCTCACGCCCGCAGGGTCGCCCCCAGCCTGCCGGTCAGCGCCTCGACCAGCCCGGCGTGGAGAGAGTTGACCTCCTCGTCGGTGAGGGTTCGCTCGGCGGCGCGGTAGATCACCGAGAAGGCCAGCGACTTCTTCCCGGCCTCCAGCGACTTTCCGCGGAAGACGCTCAGGAACTCGACCGACTCGCGCAGCGGGCAGGGCGCCCCGGCGACGGCCGCGGCCACCTTCGACCACGAGACGCCCTCGTCGAGCACCAGGGCCACGTCGCGGCGCACCGCCGGGTAGCGCGGCAGGGGCTCGAGCCGTGGCAGCGGCCGGCCGCGGGCGATGAGCGCGTCCAGGTTGATCTCCCACATGGCCGGGCGGGTGCGCAGCTCGTAGAGCGGGCGGAGCTTCTCGGCCAGCCGGCCCATGACCCCCAGAAACTCGTCGTCCAGGAAGAGCCGCGCGCCCTCGCCGGGCTCCATGTAGGGCAGCTCGCCCGGCTCGACGCGCAGCTCTCCCGCCGCGCCGAAGACCTCGAGCACCGCGTCGAGCCCCAGCCGCAGCCGCCCGAAGGGGCCGTCCTCGGCCGCCTCGGAATGGTCGTCGAGCGCCGCCAGCAGCCGCCGCTCGTCCACCGAGCCGTCCGGCCGGCAGAGGTAGGCCCGGCCCAGGTCGAAGACCGAGACGTCACGGACGCACGCGGCCTGGTTGACGCGCCGCACCTCGAGCAGCGAGGGCAGCAGGCTCTGGCGCAGGAAATCCTGGCCGGTCCGCGGCGGATTGGTGAGCGTGAGCTCCCGCGAGCTTCGCCACGGGCGGATGGCCAGGCCCTGTTCGCGCGGGACGATGCTGGTCGTGACCGTCTCGCAGAAGGCCAGTCCGGCCAGCCGACGGCGCACCTCGGCCGCGGCCAGATCGGCGGGGCTCTTGCGCGGCACGGCCACGGGGATGCTGGTCACGGCCGGCAGCCGCTCGTAGCCGAAGTGCCTCGCGACCTCCTCGACCAGGTCGATCTCGCGCGAGAGGTCCGGACGGAAGGTCGGGATCAGGAAGGTCACGCCCTCGCCGGACTCGTAGACGCTCTCCAGGCCCAGGTCGAGCAGGATCCGGCGGATGACGTGCTTCTCCATGTGGGCGCCGAGCAGGTTGTCGACGCGCCAGTAGCGCACCGTGACCTGCTTGGGCTTGGGCGCCTCGCGACCGGTGTCCACCGAGCCCGAGGCCACCGACCCGCCGGCGAGTTGCGCGATCAGCGCCGCCGCGCGCCGGCTGGCGTACTCCACCCCGTTCCAGTCGGTGGAGCGCTCGAAGCGGTAGCTCGACTCGGTCGAGAGCACCAGCCTCCGGCCGGTCCGGCGGATGCCGGAGGCCAGGAAGGCTGCGCTCTCCAGGAGCACGTTGACCGTGCCCGGCCCGACCTCGCTGCGCTCGCCGCCCATGATCCCGGCCAGGGCCACCGGCCCGGACTCGTCGGCGATCACCAGGTCGGAGCCGTCGAGCTCCTTGACGACGCCGCCCAGCAGATCGATCTTCTCCTTGGGCCGCGAGCGCCGCACGGTGATGGCGTGGCCGGCGACTTTGTCGTAATCGAAGGCGTGGAGCGGCTGGCCGGTCTCCAGGAGCACGTAGTTGGTGACGTCGACCACGTTGTTGATCGGCCGCACGCCCATGGCCGCGAGCCGGCGCTGCATCCAGCCGGGGCTCGGGCCCACCTTGACGCCGCTGACGGCCCGGGCCACGTAGCGCGGGCAGAGCTCCTGGTCCTCGAC
Organism: uncultured bacterium; assembly: GCA_937935355.1. GTDB lineage: Bacteria > Planctomycetota > SZUA-567 > JAKLDR01 > JAKLDR01 > JAKLDR01. The sequence goes on from CALGYR010000016.1 coordinate 164,726, forward strand.
GGTCACGCGCACCATCGACGCGACCGAGGCCCGGCCCTTCTCCGGAACGGCCTCCGGCACCTCGAGCGTCCCGCCGCAGACCGTGGCCACCTCGCGGGCCAGGCCGAGGATGCCCAGGCAGTCCGGGCGGTTGGAGGGAACCTCGATCTCGAGCACCCAGTCGTCGCCGGCCTGCTCGAGCCCCTCGCAGGGCAGGCCCACGGCGGTGAGCCGCCCGGCCAGCTCCTGCGGGGAGAGCTTGGACTTGACGTACTCCCCGAGCCACTCGCAGGAAAGCTTCATTAGAACTGCTCCAGGAAGCGCACGTCGTTCTCGAGGAAGAGCCGGATGTCGTTGATCCCGTAGCGGAACATGGCCAGTCGCTCGACGCCGATGCCGAAGGCGAAGCCGGTGTAGCGCTCGGTGTCGTAGCCCACCGCCTCGAAGACCGCGGGGTTGACCAGGCCCGCGCCGAGCAGTTCCACCCAGCCGGACTGCTTGCAGACCTTGCAGCCTTCGCCCTTGCAGAAGATGCAGGAGACGTCCACCTCGGCGGAGGGCTCGGTGAAGGGGAAGAAGCTCGGCCGGAAGCGGAGCTTGGTGCCCGGACCGAGCAGCCCCTCCATGGCCATGGACAGCACCGTCCGAAGGTCGGAGAAGCTCACGCCCTCGTCGACCATCAGCCCTTCGCACTGGTGGAAGCAGTAGAAGTGGGTGGCGTCCACCGCGTCGGGCCGGTAGACCCGCCCGGGGACGATGACCCGCACCGGCGGGGTCTGCGACTCCATCACCCGCACCTGCGCCGGCGAGGTGTGGCTGCGCAGCAGCAGGCCGCAGCTCAGGAAGAAGGTGTCGAAGCCGTCCCGCGCCGGGTGGTCCTTGGGGATGTTCAGCGCGTCGAAGTTGTGGCGCTCGGTCTCGACCTCCGGGCCCTCCACCGGCGAGAAACCCAGGGCCCCGAAGACGTCCTTGACCGCCTCGATGGTCTGGGTCAGGACGTGCAGGTGCCCCACCGGCCGGGCCAGGCCCGGCTGGGTGAGGTCGGCGCGCGCCGGGCCGCCCGCGCCGCCGCCACCGCCCGGAGCGGCACCGGCCGGTCCGACCCGCCCGGCGCGCTCGGCCAGCGCCGCGGTCAGGTCCTCCTTGAGCGCGTTGATCTTCGCTCCCGCGGCGCGGCGCTCCTCGGCCGGCAGGTCCTTGAGCGCGCCCAGCAGGTCGCGCAGCCGTCCCTGGCTGCGGCCCAGGTACTCGATGCGGACCTTCTCGAGGTCCGCCGCGTTCCGGGCGTCGGCCAGCGCGGAGAGCGCCTGGACGCGGACCTCCTCGACGCGGGCGGAGAGCGTGGAGCTCAAGGGCGGTTCCCGCCTTCTAGGCCAGCGCGCCCTTGGCGGTGGCGACCAGGCTGTCGAAGGCCGCCGCGTCGGACACGGCCAGCTCCGCGAGCATCTTGCGGTCGATGACCACGTTGGCCTTCTTGAGGCCCTGGATCAGCCGGCTGTAGACGAACTCGCGCTGCTTGCAGGCGGCCGAGATGCGCACGATCCACAGCCTGCGGAAGTCGCGCTTCTTGGCGCGGCGGTCCCGCCACGCGTACTGCTCGGCGCGCTCCGCGGTCTCGAGCGCCTGGCGGTAGAGCTTGCGCCGGCCCTGGAAGAAGCCCTCGGCGCGCTTCATCACGCGCTTGACCCGGCGGTGCCGGGCAACGTTGGTCTTGACGCGAACCATCTCTCAATCCTCCGGAATCATTGGGCCGGACGCCGCCTGCGGGCCGCCGGCTTCACTGCCTCGGTTACCCGCGGTCAGCCCGCGTAGAGCTCCCTCTTGAGCAGCTTGAGGTCCTTGCCGCTGGCCAGGGCCATGCGCCGGGTGCTGCGCACCTTCTTGGCGGAGGTCCCGGTCATCAGGTGGGACTTGCCGGCCTGCGTGCGCATGACCTTGCCGCGCCCGGTGATCTTGATGCGCTTACGGATTCCCTTGTGCGTTTTCTGCTTGGGCATTTTCCTGTTCCTTCTTATCCTCGGGCGCCGCGGGGGCGGCGGCCTCGAGCCCCTCTATCCGGGAGGCCAGGGCCTCCCCTCCGTCCGTCGGGACCGGTCCGCCCGGAGCCGCCGGCGCGGCCGGCGAATCTGCCGGCGGATCGGCCGGCGCGGCGCCGGCCTGGCCCGGCCGCTCCGCGTCCCGGTTCTTGCGCTTGGACTTCTTGCGATGGGCCTCGACCTCGACGGCCCTGGCGCGGGCGATCTTGTCGCGCTCCTGGGTCTTGGCGCGGACCACCTCGACCCGGGGCATGAGCATGATGGCCATGCGCCGGCCCTCCTGCGGGAGGGTGCGCTCGAGCTTGGAGACCTCGCCCAACGCCGCGGTCGCGTCGGCCAGCAGCTTCCGGCCGAGCTCCAGGTGGGTCATCTCCCGCCCGCGGAACACGCAGGTGATCAGCAGCCGGTAGCCGTCTTCGAGGAGCTCCCGCCCGTGGGCCAGCTTCCGCGCCAGATCGTGCTTGTCGATCTTGGGGCGGATGCGGATCTCCTTGATCTGGCCGAAGTGCTGCTTGCGGGTCGGGACGTGTTCCTTCTTCCTCTGCGACCCGTACTTGAACTTGCCGTAGTCCAGGATCTTGCAGACCGGCGGCTCGGCCTCGGCGCCGACCTCGACCAGGTCGAGGCCCGCGGCCTTGGCCCTGGCCAGGGCGTCCTCGATGGGCACGATGCCCACCTGGGTGCCATCGGTGTTGATCAGCCGGACCTGGCGCGCCTTGATCTCCATGTTGATTCTGTTTTCGTCGGGAATAACTAATCCTCCTTCTTGGCCTCGATCACTCTGTCCCGGATCTCCCGCTGAGCCCGGGCCGTGAAGTCGCTTACGCTGATCTTGCCCTCGTCGCCGCGCGCGCGGCTGCGCAGCGCGATGACGCCCTCGGCGATCTCCTTGTCGCCCAGCACCGCCAGGTACGGCACCTTCTGGAGCGACCAGCCGCGGACCTTGTAGCCGAGCTTGTCGGGGCCGAGGTCCTCGTCGACCCGCAGCCCGGCCGCGCGGAGCTCGTCGGCGACCCTGCGGCCCGCCTCGGCGTGGCGCTCGGCAAGCGTCGCGACGCGCACCTGCACGGGCGCGAGCCACATCGGGAAGGCCCCGGCGAAGTGCTCGATGAGCCCGCCGACGAAGCGCTCCATGGAGCCCAGCACCGTCCGGTGGATGATCACCGGGTGGTGGGGCTGGTTGTCGGCGCCGACGTAGGTGATGTCGAAGCGCTTGGCGGCCTGCAGGTCCACCTGGTGGGTGGGCCCCTGCCACTCGCGCCCCAGCGAGTCGATCAGCTTGATGTCGATCTTGGGCGCGTAGAAGACCCCTCCGCCCTCGTCGACCTCGTACTTGAGCCCCCGGCGCTCGAGCGCCGCGCGGAGCTCGTCCGTCGCGCCGGCCCATTCCTCCTCGGTGCCGAAGAACTTGGCCGGGCGGGTGGCGAGATAGGCCTTGTACTCGTAGCCGAAGGACTTCATCATGAAGTCCATGAGCTCGAGGACGAGGTCGAGCTCGCGCGGCAGCTGCTCCGGGGTGCAGAGCGTGTGGGCGTCGTCCTGGGTGAAGCCGCGGACGCGGAGCATCCCGTGGAGCGTGCCGGATGGCTCGTAGCGGTAGACCGTGCCCAGCTCCGCGTAGCGGATGGGCAGATCGCGGTAGCTGTGCAACTCCGACTGGTAGATGCGGTAGTGCCCCGGGCAGTTCATCGGCTTCAGGTAGTAGGCCTGCTCGTCGATGGCCATCGGCGAGTACATCATGTCGGCGTACTTCTCGAGGTGGCCGCTGATCTTGTAGATCCGCTCCGAGGCGATGTGCGGAGTGTAGAGCAGCTGGTAGCCGCGGCGCAGGTGCTCCTCGCGCCAGAAGGTCTCGATGATGTGCCGGACCATGGCGCCCCTGGGGTGCCAGAGGATCAGGCCCGGGCCGATGTCCTCGCTGACGCTGAAGAGCCCCAGTTCCTTGCCCAGGTGCCGGTGGTCGCGCTTCTTCGACTCCTCGAGCACCTTGAGGTACTCGTCGAGCTTCTTCCGGTCGGTGAAGGCCGTGCCATAGATGCGCTGGAGCTGCTCGCGGTTGGAGTCCCCGCGCCAGTAGGCGCCGGCCACCGAGAGAAGCTTCACCGCTTTGACCCATTTGGTCGAGGGCAGGTGCGGCCCGCGGCAGAGATCCTCGAAGTCGCCGGAGCGGTAGAAGCTGATGGCCGCATCGGCGGGCAGGTCGCGGATCAGCTCGGCCTTGTACTTGTCGCCGGAGAGCTCGGCCCCGGCCAGCGCGTCCGCGCGCTCGCGCTCGGAGCGCACGAAGGGCACGTCGGCCTTGATGATCCGCTGCATCTCCTCCTCGAGGGCCGGGAAGTCCTCGGGAGTGATGCGCCGCGGCGCCTCGACGTCGTAGTAGAAGCCCTCGGCGATGGCCGGCCCGATGGCCAGCTTCGTCCCCGGGATGACCTTGAGGATGGCCTCGGCCATGACGTGGGCGGCCGAGTGGCGCAGGAGCTCGAGCCCCTCGGGGCTCTCGGCGTCGACGAGCTTGACCTTGGCGCCATCGGCGAGCGGAGCGGCCAAGTCGCGGACCTGGTCGTCGACGTCCACGGCCACGGCCTTCTTGGCCCAGCGCCCGCCGAGCGCATTGACCAAATCGACGCCGGTGGCGCCGTCGGCCAGGACTCTTTCCGATCCGTCTGGAAGAATGACCTTCAAGTGGCTCTACGACCCCCAACCCAGCGCCGCTCGCGAGGCAGCCGGCTCCGCGCACCGCCGCGGAGGGCCGCGCTTTGACCGCGGCAGCAGCTCATTTCGGAGCCCCCGGCTCCGGCCCCCGCCGGACGTCTCGCGAGCTTCGAAGGCAGCCAATACCGGGATTTACAGCTCCTCCCAGCCGGCGACCGAGGATCAGTCTACACGGGGCGGCGCGGGATGCAAGAGAAGAACGGCCGTCGGGACGCAGGGACGCAGGGCCATTCAGAAGCGGTCCAGGGTCTGTCATTCTGAGCAGAGCGAAGAATCTTCCCTCTTCGCGGTAAAGACCCTTCGCTGCGCTCAGGGTGACAGCATGGGGCTGGCGCCTTCCTGAGATGGCCCTGCGGCCACAGGGACGCAGGGGCGAGTCGGCGACTCGCCCCTACTTCGGGTACCCCAACGGCATGATGTAGAGCGGCACCTCGTCGGCCTTGAGCTCCAGGCTCTTCCTGGCCACCTCGGCGTTGACGCCGCCGGCGATCACCGTGCCCAGGCCGAAGGCCTCGGCGGCCAGGTACACGTTCTGGGCGATGGCCCCGGCGGCACAGTGCGACCACTCGCGGCGCCGCTCGGCGTCGGCCCGGGCGGCCTTGGCATCGAAGGCCGAGAGGTCGCTGGTGAGCACGATCACGGCCTGGGCGTCGGCCACGAACTTCTGGACGCCGATCTTCCCGCGGAGGTCGTCCTTGGTGACCGCCAGCAGCACGTGCGCGTCCTGGTCGTAGCGCCAGGCGCCGTCGGCGCGGCAGACGTAGATGCGCATGTGGCGCACGCCCAGCGCCGTTGGTGCGGTGTGCTTGCCGTTGGCGCGGTTGACGCCGTCGGCCGCCCAGAGCACGGTGGCGAGCACCTCCTCGGGGATGGGCTTGGCGGCGTCATAGTCGCGGGTGGTGTGCCGGCCCTTGATGGCGGCGAGCAGGTCGACGCCGGCGGCCTCCTTGGGCTTGGGCAGCTCGATCTTCTCGACCTTCTCGCCGGCCTTGGCCTCGGGCTTCCCGGCCTCCTGGGCCAGGGAGAGGCCGAGAACGCCAGCCAGCACCGCCGCACCGCAACCGGCGCTCAGGGACAGCCACAGCTTCCAACTCTTCATCACTGCAGTCCTCCAGTCAGTCGGGGGCCCGGGGCAAAACCTTCACGGCTGCGGTTGTGGCGCCTTCTCCTCTTTCCCAACCTCGGGCAGATCGAGCCTCAGGATGCCCGTATAGGTGGAGAGCCACACCCGGCCGCCCTCCGGGCTTCCGCACAGGAGCTGCGGGAAGAAGGTCTCCTTCACGTACCAGCGCGGCTTGGGCGCTCCGCCATCGGCCGGCGGGCCCCACAGGAAGTTGCCGTGGGTCTTGTCCCACATGCCCTTCTTTTCGACCTGCTTGAAGAACCAGGCGGGACGGGCCCCGGCGCCGGGGGCGGCCGGAACGTCCTCGAGCTTGGCAGCGGCCCAGGCCTGGCCGTCGAAGCGCGCGGCGTCGGCGTCCATGGTCGGGGCGGGTTTGAAACCCGCCCCTACGGCACCGGGCGCCAGGAAGGTCGGCACGACGCCCAGCGGCGCGCCCTTGCCGGCCACCAGGATCCCGCCGTCCCGGCCCTTGACGATGCGGGCGATCGAGCGGTCCTGGAGCACGACCATCGGCTCGAAGCGGCCGGTCTCGACGTCGAGCCGCGAGACCAGCCCGCGGTCGGAGCCGACGTAGAGGTGCTTGCCGTCCTCGAGCGCCGCGGTCGCGCGCCAATACCAGCGGTACTCCGGCTCGGCGAGCTTCGTCCACTTGCCGGCGCCCTCGTCGAAGGCCGCCACGCACTCCTCGGTGATCACCCAATGCCGGCCGTCCTTGAAGAACATCCCCAGTACCAGCGGGTGGCCGATGGCCTCCCAGAGCTGGTCCTTGAGGTTCGAGCCGATCCGGGTGAGCTCGCCATTGGAGATGTTGAGCACCAGCGGCTGCTCGCCCTGGAGGCAGACGTCGGCGGGGCTGTGCTCGAACTTCGCCTTCCATGCCCCGTCGTCGGCGCGCGCGGCAATCTGTTCGACGCACGGCCAGAAGCCGCCGAAGTACTTCCGGGGCACGAGCCTCGTGAGCGCGAAGACCCGCTTCTCGCCGACCGAGAGCTGCTCGACGTAGCCCGGGACGATCTCGTCGGCGCCGCTGCAACCGTCCTGGCCGCATATGAGGCGCGACTCCAGGCCGGCGAGCTTGAGCGGCTGCGACTCCCACTTGGCGGCCTTCGGGTCCCAGCGGTGCAGGGCGAAGTCGGTGGCCTCGAAGCTCTGGCGCGTGGTGGTGGTCATCCCCGGATGAGCCGACTTGCTGCTGTACTTGCCCACCATGGTGACGACCCAGACCGCGCCGTCGGCGGCGACGGAGAGCGTCGCCACCTGGGAGGCGTCGTGCTCGCCGATCTTCGGCCAGGCGTCCCACTTGCGCGCGGCGAGGTCGAAACGCGCCAGCCCTCCGCCGGTCGGCGGAGCGTCGCCGGCGCCGGGGAGCGGCTCGGCCACCACCCAGGCGGCCGAGTCGGCCAGGACCAGCTTGGCGTAGCGGCCGCGGACCGACTCGGGGAGCTCGAGAGTTTCGGTCTTGCCGGTCTCCGGATCGTGCTCGTTGAGGCCCTTGACGGAGAGGAAGTACAGCTTGCCGCCTGCGGCCGCCTGCTCGCAGGCGTTCTCGGCGAGCTTGGACCACTTGGCTTCCTTCAGGTCCAGCTCGTAGATGTCTCCATAGGATTCGACCACAAGCCTCCAGCCAAGCAGGACCGCACTTCTGACAAAGTGACTGGTGCGGCGATCCCAGTGCGGATACCAGATGCCGTTGTCCACAGTCTTGGCGATCCGCTCGGCGGTGGGCAGAGCCGGATAGTCGGTGCGCACAAGGTCTTTCCTGTCGTTACCGAGATAGGTGCCTGCTTCGGTTACAAGCAGGTACGTGCCGCCGTCGGCCGTCACGGCGCATGCATACTTGCAGTCACGAGCCTTGGCGATCTTGTCGCTGCCGACCTGGAGCCTCGCCAAGCCGCCGCGATGGGCGATCCAGAGCTTCTCGCCATCGCTGGCCAGTTGATACACGAGCCCGTCCGGCAGCCCCTCCGCCCGCCCGTAGGACTTCACCAGCTTCATCCCCGCCAGGTCGAACTGGAGCAGTTCGTTGTCGGCCGCGACCCACAGGAACTTCTCGTCGCGGGTCCAGGCCGTGAAACGGCGCTTGTAGTCGTAGGGGCGGCCGGCGACCGTCGTCGCGCCCTTAAGATCCCGGGGCACGGCGGCGTTCTCGGTGGCGGGCTTCACCACGCAGGCGTTGCAGCGCATGTGCCGCCAGAGCTCGTGGGCGGCGGTGAACTGCGCCTCGGGGAAGCCGACCACCCGGAGCCAGTCCGCGCCGCGCTCGGGAACGGGCGCGCCGAGGATCTCGGTCCTCTCGCCGGTGTTGGCCATGACCACGGCCAGGCTCATGCCCTTCTCGTCGGGGACGAGGTTGTAGGCCTTGCCCTCAGGCGTCGTCAGGACGATCGATACTTCCCTCGACCCGGCCGGCCGCGAGGCCTTGACCGTCCCGGCGACCTTGACGGCCCCCTCGGCCTCGCCGGCCGAGGCGGGCGCCGCCAGAAGCGCGATGGCTCCGAGAAACCCCAGGATGGCCGTCCAACGAATCATAGACCACTCCCTTCACCAACCAGGGAGGACACAGAGGACACGGAGGACAACTGCGAATCGCGGGTTGACGAACGCCGATTGCAGGAGCCGGAAAGTCCGGCCGTGGCCGGCAACTTCGACTTTCGGCAATCGAATGGCAGCATCGTTGTCCTCTGTGTCCTCCGTGTCCTCCGTGGTTGGTACCGTCTCCGTCCTATCCGCACCGCCGCAGCAGCGCCGCGGTCTTCCGGACGCCCTCGAACTGGTCGCCCTTGCCCTCGTACTCGATGGACCAGGTTCCGCGGAAGCCGGCGTCGGCCAGGATCTTCACGCAGCGGGGCACGTCGATGGTGGTCTCGTTGCCCGCGGCGTCGAAGTCGTAGGTCTTGGCGTGCGAGATGTCCGCGTACTTCGCGGCCACGGCCAGCCCCCGGTAGCGGATCTCCTCCGGGAAGTTCCCGAAGTCCGGGCAGGTGCGGAAGAACCTCGAGCCCACGCCCTCGAGCACCCGCTCGATCCACTCGGGCCGGCCCGAGATGCCGCCGTGGTTCTCCATGAGCACCACCACACCCTCGCGCGCCCCCTGTTCGGCGAGCTTCCGGTAGGCGGCGATGCAGTTGGCCACCTCGGCCTCGCCGGGGGTCTTGCCGCCGCCGGAGTTCACCCGGAAGCGCGGCGCGCCGACGATCTTCGCCACCTCGAAGTAGGCCATGGCCTTCTTGAGGGCCTCGGCGCGCTCGGACTCGCTCCCGGCGGAGAGGTCGCCGGTGCGGTCGACGGCGATGTTGACAATGCCGACGCCCGCCGACTTTGCGGCCGAGCGGAGCTCCTCGAGGTAGCCGCGCTCGACCGAGCGCATGAAGACGTTGTTGAGCTCGATGGACTTCAAGCCCAGCTCCCGGGCGGCCATCTCCGGGAACTTCAGGTAGTCGGTCTTGCCGTCCTTGAACGAGTCCCGCAGGCTCCAGCTGGCAACGGCGATGTCCACGGATGTCCTCCTTGCCGGGAGATGGAAGAGTGGGCTTCCCGGCCAGAGGAGAATTCTAGCCCGCGTCACGGGGGCTGCAAGGCGGAAGCGGACGGTGCCACGATGACAGGACCGTGGCCCCGGGGCACCGTGGCGAAATCTTGTAGGGGCGGGTTTGAAACCCGCCCCTACGGCACAGCGTCTAGCTGTCCCTCCGCCTCCCGGCACCCACCTGGACGCCGAGCCGGGCGGCGACCCTGGGCGGCGCGGGCAGCTCGACGGTCGCCGGCCTTCCCGACATCGGAGCGTACTCCGCCCGCCGCGGAAGCCGCCCCTGCTCGACCAGCCACTCGTAGCAGTCGCGGACCATGGCCTCGAGCGAGCGCGAACGGTAGCCGAGCTCGACCTCGGCCTTGCGCTGCTCGTAGGTGCCGAGGTCCGGGTAGTCCCGGCAGAGCTCGACGAGGTCCGGGGTGAGCACGGGCTTCCGGCCGGCCAGCCGTCCGCCGAAAGCCGCGAGGCGCGAGGCCGGCCGGAGCACCCACTCCGGTATCGCCCGCGGCTCGCCCACGCCCAGGCACCGGCAGATGATCCCGAAGGCCTCGCGCCAGGTCGCGTAGGGGCCGCTCAGCGTGTAGTACTCGCCGCTGCGGCCGCGCTCGTAGGCGCTCACCTGCCCGCGGGCCACATCCCCGGCGTGGCAGAAGTTGATCCGCCCCGGGAAGCAGGGGCGCAGCTTGCTCGTGCGCATCACGTCGAAGATCTGCGCGTAGCTGTTGTAGTCGTGAGCTCCGAAGACGATCTGCAGCCGCAGGGTCACCGCGTCGAGCCCCCGGGCGATGCCCTTCTCGACCTCGAACTCCGCCAGGCGCTTCGTCCGGGTGTAGCCGTTCCTGATGCGGTTCACGCCGGCCTCGTCGAGGTGCTGGTAGGGGAGCACCGCGCCCGTCGAGGTGAAGATGAAGCGCATGCCCGGCTTCCGGAGCGTCGCCTCGACCAGGTGCCGCGTGCCGAGCACGTTGTCGCGCCACTGTTGCTCCGCGTCCGCCGCCCAGTGCGAGAGGTTCGCCGCCACGTGGAAGATGGCCTGGGCGTCGGTCCGGAGCGCACGCTCCACCGACGCCGGGTCGAGCAGGTCGACCTCGCGGGTCTCGACCGCGCAGCCGGCCAGGCGCGAGAGGTCGGAGCTCCTCCGGTGCAGGGCGATCACCCGCCAACCCTCCTTGAGGAGCTCGTCCACCAGGTTCCGCCCCACGCAGCCCGTCCCACCGGTGACGTATGCGGTCTTCATGATGTCCTCCTTGTCGGATGTCCGCCGGATCAGGCGCGCCCGGAGGCGCCCTCGACCACGCTCTCATGCGCTTTGGTCTTGATCACGTCGCCCGGCGTCAGCCCCAGCCGGGCCAGGCCCTTCGCGAAGTCGCGGTTCAGGAAGCCCCGGCGCACCGCGAACTCCAGGAGCTCGAAGACGTGCAGCCACGTCCGGCGGTCGGTCTTGCCCTCGCGCACCAGCTGCGCGAACTCCGGCTCGAAGCTGCTGTAGCCCAGGTTCAGGATGTCGGCCACAGCCATGGCCACCACAAGCTCGTGGTTGCTGACGATGGGGCTGTCCGTGCCGGGGAGCACGAGGCTGCGCTCGCGCACCTCGCGCCGGATCTCGTCCTCGCCCGTGCGCCAGACGGCGAGCGGGAAGACCTCGCGCAGGCCGCCTTCGTGGGCGCGCTCGAAGCCCTTCATCCCGAAGATCTTCTCGAGCTGCACCCAGGAGAGCCCGGCGACGACGAGATTGATGCCGAGCCCCGCGGCGGTCTCCCGGCCGATCTTGAAGATCAGGTCGCCGTCGGCCTGGTCCACCACGCCGTAGGCGCCGCGTCCGGCGAGGCTCAGGAAGGCCGCGCGCAACGTCCGGGAGAACTCTTCCACGTGCGAGCGGACCTCGAGCAGGTCGGCGCCGAGCTTGCCGGCCACGTGCCGGGCGTTGGCGAAGGCCACGGAACTCGTCATCCCGTTGTCGACCATGATGCAGAGCAGCCGGAGCGCCGGGTGCTCCCGCCGCAGCCGATCGAGGATGTAGGCGCTGTCCTTGCCGCCCGAAAGCAGGAGCGCCGCGTCGTAGCGCCCGCGGCCGCCGGAGTGCGAGCGAAGGAGCTCGTCGAAGCGCTCCCGCGCTCCGGCCGGAACCGAGCCGCCCGGCGCGGCCGACGGCGCCGCAGCCGCTCGCGCACACTCCGGGCAGAGCCCGTCGGCGAGCGGCGCGTGGCGCTCCGGGAGGATGCACCGCCGGCAGCGCGGCGAGCGCCGCACAAGGTGCCGCAGAGCCGGCCAGAGCCGACGCGCGCTGAACTCGAAGATGCGGTTGGTGTTCATAGCGCGTTCGCCCAGCGACGGCATCCGGCCTGACCGGCCGGCGCGTAACAGCGCTGGATCCAGGCGCGCTGCTCCGGCGTCGCTTCGGCCAAAACGTCGGTCTCCGACGCGAAGAAGCGGACGAACTCCCGCTCGCCCATGGGGCGCAGGAGCCGGCCGAGCGCCAGGACCGTCTCCGGATCCTCGCCGACGGCCCGGAACTGGCCGTAGATCGAACGACAGTTGCCAGTTGCCAGTTTTCGGTTGCCAGTGGCCCTGTGTTCTGACAACTGCCAACTGTCAACTGCCGTTGCGCTTCCGCCACCTCGAAGTCCAGCCGCATGAGCACGGCAGGGGCGCCGCCGACCTTGTCGTAGTCGCGCTCGGGCCCCGCCTGGGAGAAGAGCATCAGCCGCTCGTAGAACCTGACGTGCCGCGGGTTCACGGTGATCACGAAGTCGGTGGCCTCGCGGAGGCCCCGCGCGACGAAGTAGGCGAAGTTGAAGAGCTTGACCAGGATCTGCGAGCCGGCCGCGCCGTCCTCGGCCACGCCGAGCGAGACCACCTCGGCGAGCCTCCGGCCGGCCCCGCGCAGCGCGTCGAGCTCCGGCCCGTAGACCTTGTCCGCCGGCAGGCCCATGGGTGAGTCGAAGACGACGGTCAGGGCGCCGACGGGGATGGCGGCGGTGGAAGGTGGATGGTGGAAGGTGGACGTGGTCGGGTTGCTCCTGCCTTCAACCTTCCACCCTCCACCTTCCACCCGGTCTCTCTTCCCCTCCACCTTCCACCCTCCACCCTCCACCGCCGTCTTCTCCACTAGAAGCGTGGCCGTCTCCGGCAGCGCGTCGAAGATCGACAGCCACATGCCGGAGCGGTTGGGCTGGGCGTACTCCTTCTCCCGGTAGAGCTTATAGATGAGCTCGTAAGCCTTGCGGCGGCTATCCATGTCGTTGGCCACCCGGATGGTGTACCGGCCGCCGGCGAAACTGAAGCTCTCGGACGCTGCCGCGGCGCCGGATGCCTCCGCTTCCAGGCGGGCCAGATGCTCGGTCAGCGTCAGGCGTTTCATGGCTCGGCCCTCCCCGAGTTGCCGTCGCATGAGCTTAAGAGCGACGATCTGATGGGCCACAGAAAGCAACCTCCATGCCTTCTCTCCGCCTTCTCAAGAGGCGTTGTTGCGTAACATGCGCCATTAACCAGAGAGCCCGAACCGCCATTGACTTGAAATTTAGATAATATTTCCGACAATCTGCGAGCGGAGGTTCGGTCCGCATGGGCTCTTCCAGCAGCAACCCGGAGATCGTCAGGCGCTTCATCGACGACCATCTGAACTGCCGGCGCCAGGTGCTGGACCTTCTGCTGGCCGTTCCCGAGCCGCGGGGCGAGGTCTTCGAGACCATGCTCCACCTGCGCCAGTCGATGAGCTCCGACTATCCATCCGGGGCGGCGTTGAGCGAGGCGGAGGCGGTCTGGCTTCGCGGCATCGGCGATCCGGATCTCGCGCTCGACTACCTGCACATCTGGATCGGGGCCTGCGTTGTCGCCAGGCGCTACGATGACATGGATGCCCTTCTTCAGATCTACGACTCCGCGGTTTCGGACAATACGCCGCCGGAGCTCGTCGCCCTGGGCATCCTCGCCCGAGGGATGGCGGCCGTGGTCAAGGGCAAGCCGGCCGACCGGGAGGACAGCTTCGAAAAGGCGCTGGCCGTCCTGCCGGCCGGCGCCCCCCGGCGCGACCTGGTCATCTGCGACCAGGCCATCTTCCTGGCCCAGCAGGGACGGATGGCCGAGATCGCGGAAGAAGTTGCGGGGATCAGGACCGGCCCCGGCGGCCCGGTGACCGCCACCCAGGTCGCCCAGATGCACTTCACCAACCTGGTCGAGACCGGCCAAGCCGAGGCCGGCGAGGCGGCATTCGAGAAGTTCCGCTCCGACACGAAGCTGACGCGGTTCTTCGTTCTGACGGTCACGCAATGCCGCATCGTCCTGGCTCTGATGCAGGGCCATTGGCGCGATTCCAGCCAGGCGATTCTCGGCCCGGAGCTCAACCCGGAACAGGGGCGCAGGTTCCGGGCCTGGGCGGACGTGGCCCAGGAGCTGCTCGACGGAAACGCCGCCGAGGCCCTGCGGCTGGCTCGCGACTACACGCGGATGGAACCGGAGGGCTTCATCCACGTGGGCTTCGCCTCGCTCACGCTGATCCGCGCGGAGCTGGCCTGCGGAAACGCCGAGGCGGCCATGCGCCTGATGGGCCGGCGCTGGCTCGACGGCTATCGCAACTACCTGGACGACCTCTTCCTGGCCCGGGCCGAGCTGCTCCGCGGCCGGCGCGAGGCGGCGGCGCGGAGCATGGCCGAGGTCCTCCGCGCGGTGAAGCGTTACGGGGCCTCCGGGCGGCTGGACTTCGAGCTGCGCCTGGCCCTGGAGCTCGCGCCGGGCGATCTCCTGCGCCTGGCCCAGGCCGCCACGGCCGTCGCCGCCGGGGGCGCGACTTCCCGCGTCGACGAGCCGCCGGCTCCGTTCGGAGGCGGCGAAGGCTCGACCGCGCGCGGCGCCGCACGGCTGGTCGGCAGGAGCCGGCCGATGGCCGCCGCCCGCGCGCTCGTCCGCCGCATCGCCCCGCTCGACGCCCCGGTGCTGGTGCTCGGCGAGACCGGCACCGGTAAGGAGCTCGCCGCCCGCGCGCTCCACGAGGAATCTCCGCGCGATGGCGAGCCCTTCGTGGCCGTCAACTGCGGAGCCATCGCCGAGAGCCTCCTGGAGAGCGAGCTCTTCGGCCACGAGCGCGGGGCCTTCACCGGCGCGGTGCGCGCCCACCGGGGCATCTTCGAGAGCGCCGGGCGCGGCACCGTGCTCCTCGACGAGGTCGGGGAGATGCCGCTCCGGCTGCAGGCCGCGCTCCTGCGCGTGCTCGAGGCCGGCGAGATCCGGCCGGTGGGCGCCTCGGCCAGCCGCGCCGTGGCCTGCCGGATCCTCGCGGCCACCAACGCCGACCTCGAGAAGCTCGTCGCCGCCGACCGCTTCCGCCAGGACCTGCTCTTCCGCCTCAAGCGTCTGGAGCTCAGGCTACCGCCGCTTCGCGAGCGCGGCCGCGATATCCTGGAACTGGCCGGCCGCTTCCTGGCCGAGGGGCGCGGCGATGGCCGGCGCCCGGAGATGTCCGAGGCGCTCCGCGCGGAGTTGCTGGCCCGCAGCTGGCCCGGCAACGTCCGCGAGCTCCGCAACGCGGTCGAGCGCATGCGGCTGCTCCACTCCGAACAGCTGAGCTACGACCTGGCCGATCTGGAGTCCGACGCCGCGGAGCCCCCGGAGCGCCCCGCAAAGACAGGCTCGCCCGCCCGGACGGATGCGGCCGCCCTCGCCGAAGGGGAGGGCGCTGCCGCCCCGGCGACCCCGGCAGCCCTGACCGCCGCGCCCGTCGCCGACGCCGCCCTCGGCGAGGGCCCGCCCTCGACCCTGCGCCGGCGCCAGGCCATCCGCGAGCTCTTCCTGAAGCACGGGAAGCTCACGGCCATAGCCCTGGCCCGGGCGCTGAGCGTCTCAGCCAACACCGTGTCCAACGATCTCCGGGCGCTGGCCGCCGGCGGCCTCATCGAGAAGGTCGAGCCCAAGCGCTCGCCGCGGACGCACTACTTCCGGACCAGGGCAGCATCCGGTTCGGCTTCCAGTCCATAAAACCGGCATCGTTCCTGGATGAGGGCGCGCTGTTCGGGCGCGGCGTCCCTGAGGACGCTGGTTTCGGCCACGAAGAAGTAGCCCAGCTCCGCCCCGGTCATGGGGCGCAGCGCGGCCGCCAGCCCCGCGACGACCTCCGGTTCGTCCGCCGGCGGATGGAACATCGGATACAGCGTGCGGTCCCTCGCCGGGCGCGCATAGCCCGGGCCGTGCTCGAGGCGGACGCGCTCCTCGGGAACGCCGAGGTCGAGTCGGAGCAGCAGCGCCGGCGCGCCGCCGACCTTGCCATACTCGCGCTCCGGGCCGGCCGCGGAGAAGAGCAGCGTCTTCTCGTAGAACTTCACGTGCCGCGGGTTCACGGTGATGACGAGATCCGTCGCCTGGCGGACCCGCCTGGCGGCCAGGTAGGCGTGGTTGAACAGCTTGATCAGGATCTGCGAGCCGTTCGCGCCCGACTCCTCGGCCACGCCCAGCGAGACGATCTCGGCCAGGCGCCGGCCCCGGAACCGCAGCGCGTCGAGCTCCGGCCTGTAGAGGTTGTCGGCGGGCAGGCCCATCGGCGAGTCGAAGACGACCGTCAGTGCCCCAACGGGGGCGGACGCGGTGGAAGGTGGAGGGTGGAGGGTGGAGGGCGAAGGGGCTGGGACTGCGGTGGAAGGTGGAGGGTGGAAGGTGGAAGCGGCCGGGTTGCTCCTGCCTTCAACCTTCCACCCTCCACCTTCCACCGCTGTTCGTTCCACCAGGAGCGTCACCGTCTCCGGCAGCGCGTCGTAGATCGAGAGCCACATCCTGGAAGGGTGCGGCCTGGCGTACTCCTTCTCGAGGTAGAGCCGATAGACCAGCCCGTAGGCTTTCCGGCGACTCTCCAGATCGTTGGCCACGCGGATCGTGTAGCCGCCGCTGCCGAAGGCAAAGCGGTCGGCGGACGCGGCCGGCTCCGCCGCGGCCCGCCCCTCCAGGATCCGCAGGTGCTGCGTGAGCGTCGCCCGGTTGACCATGGTCCGCCCCCCTTCCAGGAACGCCTGCCAGTTCGAGCGCGTATCGTGCCGCTCCATCGCCAGGGCCAGCCGCCGCGCGCCGGCCCTGCACTCTCCAGCCAGCATCCCGGCGATCTGCGCCTCGAGATTCGTCCAGTCGACGAGCTCTCCTGCCCCGGCCGACAGGAGCGCCTGGCTCACGAGCTTCTGGTCGGGGTTCGACGGGCAGCAGAGCACCGGCACGCCGGCGGCGAGCGCCTGGTAGACCGTGCCGCTGCCGCCGTGACAGACTGCGAGCCTGGCGCTGGCCAGGGACGTCCGCGGATCGAAGAACTCGGCGATGTAGGAGCGCCCTGCGAGCCCCGGCAACTCCCGACGCAACGCCGCCTCCTCCGCCGGCCGTACGCCAGAGACGGCCAGGTCGCAGCCGGAGTTCAGGAGCGCGCGGAGAATCTCCGGCAGCTGCGAGCCGTCGCCCGAGGAGCCCATCGAGACGTAGGCCAGGGGGCGCTCCAGGCCCAGGTCGCGCAGGAGGGGCTCCGGCGCGCTCCTCGGCGCCCAGCTGACCGGGCCCAGGAAGAAGTGGCCGGAGGGGAGCCGGGTTAACCGCTGAGACGCGGAGACGCCGAGAGAGGTTTGTGGCGCGTCGCCTTCCACCCCAACATGACTTCTCTGCGCCTCGGCGTCTCGGCGGTGAAACAACTCCGGTAAGTCGAGGTAGGCGCAGAAGTCCCCGGCGGTGTAGTGCTTCCGGAAGTCATCGAAGGCCGGCAGGCCATGGGAGCGGCGCACGCGGTCGAGAGGCGCGGCGAAGAATCGGTAGGCCAGCGGCCTCACGACGCCGAAGAGCTTCTCGCGAAGGAGGCGCGGCACCACCCCGAAGATGCCGCTTTCCGGGGCGGGCAGATTGCGCTCGGCGGCCGGGCTCCAGTGGGCGTTGGCAAGCGAAAGACACTTAACCCCGGCGAGCCGGGCGGAGATCGGCAGCGTCAGCCGGAAGTCACCGACCACCAGGTCGGGCCGGAATTCGCGGATGAGCCCGAGCTCGGCCCGGACGTAGCCCTGGAGCTCCTCGAAGCCGTAGAAGAACCGGCCCTTCGCGAGCCGGGCGTAGAAGGCCCCGGCCTCGACGGTCTCGATGTCGATCGGCTCGAGCCCCTCGGCCCGGGCGACGCCCGCGTAGCGCGCACCGCAGGCGAAGCGGACCTCGTGCCCGGCTTCCCGCGCCCAGCGCGCCAGCACCGCCGGCCGGGCCACGTGCGCCAGGCTCACCGCCTCGCCCACGAAGAGGACCCGGAGGCCGGCGCCCGTGGGGCCGCGCCGGGCCGGTGGCTCCGGCAGCGCGCCGAAGCGGTTCGTCGGCCTCATGTCAGTTGCCGCCGACTTCGCAGCCGGCCAGGGCGTGCCGGGCCGCGGCGGCCGGGGCCGGATGGCTTCGAGCCGCCGCCGGCTCTTCGAAGTCGGCCGCCTCCAGGCGCCGCACTATCTCATGGAAGAAGCGGGCCGCCGGGGCACCGGCCATCACCCGGCGGTCGAAATTGAGGGTGAGCAGGAAGGTGGGGCGGGCCACCACCTGGCCGTCGCGCACCACGGCCCGCTGGCGGACCAGCCCGAAGGACACGCCCAGCGGAGAGGTCCAGCTGCCCAGCACGGCGTCGACGCCGTACTTGGCCGGCGAGGAGATCATGGCCGCCCCGCCGCGGTACCTGGACCACAGCCGCGGGCAGAAGACCGGCATGCGGACCGCCAGCGCGGCCAGCCAGCGCGGCAACCGCGAGACGATGGTCCGGTAGGTCCGCCACTGCGCGTTGTCGGTCTCGTCGCTCAGCGCCAGGCGGCGCAGCCAGTCGGTGATCTCCCCGAGCGAACGGCGATCGGCCTCGCGCAGCACGTCCACGAAGGTGGCCACCTCCCGGCCGGGCTCGTCCCGCTCGCAGGCCACGGCCACATCGCAGCTCAGGAACTGCTGGATGCGGACCATGAACCAGGTGGGCACGATGCGGCGATTGGCGTAGGGACAGTCGCGAAGCGCCAGGGCCAGGGCCTTGGCCACCACGGCGGTGTAGCTCGGCCGGATCAGGCCCGCGGCCCGGGCCCGGGCGCGGAGCAGTTCCACCTCGGTCAGGTCCACCTCGGACATGAAGGTCACGGTGTTGCCCGGCCGGATCTCATGGCCCACGATGGACTGGGTGATGTCGAAGAACTTGTCTGCGATCGAGACTTTGTAGGCCTTCATGTTCAATCCCTCCGGATCGCGGGATAGCAAAGGACGGTCCAGCTGGTCGTCCTTCGCATAAAGCCGAAGTGCAAGGCTTACGAGTAATAAGGAGCGTGCGACCAGTTGCGTCGCACCTTGATATTTAGCAGTCGTTTCGCTATCATTTCTCCAACGATGGCGAACGATCGCGACAACGCAGCCGGAAGCAAGGCCGGCGACGCGGGAGCCAGCCGCAGGCTGCACCCGGCGGTCGAAGCCTACTGCCGGTCGAAGGACTCTCTGCTCAGCATCCTGACCGGCAGCCCATGTCGCGACGACGCCATGGTCAAGGCGATGATCCTGGCCCTGAAGGCCATGAAGGCCGGCGCCTATCGGGAGGGGTTGCGCGTCGTTCAGGCTTTGCCCCTCGATGGCGCCGACCCGGACCTGGCCATCCTCTTCCTGGCAGTATGGATGCTGCTGTCCGAGCAGTTGGGCCGCACCCAGGAAATGCGTTCTCTCGTCAAGCTGGCGATGTCCCTGAAGTCCAAGAGCACTCCTCCGGAGGTCTGGGCCGAATTGCGGATATGCGAAATGCGCACGGTCGCCGTTGTCGGCAACAAGAAGGGGGCGCTCAGGATCGTGCGGGAAATCGTCGAATCGCTGCCGGCGGACTCCCCGGCCCGCGACCGCGCCCTGCTCGAGCAAGCCGCGCTCCTGGCCAACATGGGCCGGGCAGGGGAACACGAAGCCGAACTCGCCCGTCTCGCAGACCGGGGGGAGAACGGCCCCCAAGCGGTGAGGCTGATCCGCTGCACCCAGGCCTTCGAGTCCGGGCAGGCCGAGACAGCGTCGAAACTGCTGGCCGCGATCGAGGCCGATTCGTCGGTTGCGGCCATGTACCGGGACTACCTGGCCTCCGTGCGTTCGCTGGTCGCCCTGATGCTCGACGAGCGGCTGCCGGCGGACCGTCCTGCGCCGACGGCCGCAACGGTCGAGCGGCTCCTCTCCCGCAGGCCCGGGGAGGCCCTGGCCCTGGCGCGCGGGGAGGACGCCCTGCTGGAATCGTACCACACGGACTCGGGGTTCCCGGCCTTCAACCTGATCCGCGCGGAGCTTGCCTGCCGCCACGCGGAGGCCGCCCGGCGGCTGATGCGCATCCGCAGGGACATCGGCAACGAGCACCCCATGGACGAGCTCTTCCTGAGCCGCATCGAGCTCCTGGTCGGGAACCGGGAGGCAGCCGCGCGGCACTTCTCCGCCGCCTGGGCCAGCGCCAGGCTGCACGGCTGCGAGCCCAGGCTGGACTTCGAGCTGCGTCTGAGCTGCGAGCTTGCCCCCAGCGACCTGGTGTGGCTGGCCCGCGCCTCCGACGGTACGCCCTCCGGGACCTCCGGGGAGAGGGCCGGGCGCCCGGCGCCCGCGAAGCCTCCCCAGGGCCTGGCCCGATTGGTGGGCAACAGCCAGGCCATGGAGGAAGTGCGCCGCGCGGTGCTGAAGTACGCGGCGCTGGCCACGCCGGTGCTCATCGGCGGCGAGACCGGCACCGGCAAGGAGGAGGCGGCCAGGGCGCTCCATGAATGCGGGCCCAGGGCCGCCGAGCCGTTCATCGCCGTCAACTGCGGGGCCATTGCGGAGAGCCTGTTGGAATCGGAGCTCTTCGGCCACGAGCGGGGGGCCTTCACCGGTGCGGAGTCCGCGCGCAAGGGCATCTTCGAGGAGGCCGGGCGCGGCACCGTGCTGCTCGACGAGGTGGGGGAGATTCCGCCCAGGCTGCAGGTGGCGCTGCTGCGGGTCCTGGAGTCGGGGGAGATCCGGCCGGTGGGCTCCAACCGCACCAGGAGGGTGGGCTGCCGGATACTCGCGGCCACCAACGCCGACCTCGATGCCCTGGTCGCCGACGGCGGCTTCCGGCCGGACCTGCTCTTCAGGATCAGGCGGCTGGAGCTGTCCATCCCCCCGCTGCGGGCGCGACCGGAGGACGTCATCGCGCTGGCGCACCACTTCCTGGGCGAGGGGCGCTCGGACGGACGCATCCCGACGCTGTCCGTGGAACTCCAGGGCGAACTGCTGGGCCGCTCCTGGCCGGGAAACGTCCGGGAACTGCGTAACGAGATGGAGCGGATGCGGCTGTTCGGCTCGGACAAGCTGGCCTACGAGGCGGGCGACTTGATGCCGCCGTCCCTGGGCGCCGCAGATCGCGCCGGCCCCGGCGCCGACCCCGGCACCACCCCCAACACCGGCGACGCGTCCCAGCGGCCCGTTGCGACGAGCGAGGCGCACCCGGACGTGACGGAGGCCAGGATGAACGCAGCCCTGGCGGCCAGCCGGTCCCCGTTGCGGCGGTGGGAGCGGCTGCGGGCTGCGTTCCGGCGGCGCCCGGAGCTGACCCGGCAGGAAGTCATGAAGATCATGGGCGTCTCGCACGTGACCGCAACCCGGGACCTGGCCCGGCTCTGCGGGGAGGGCTTCATCGAACGGGTGATGCCCAACGCCTCGCCGCGGACGCACTACTTCCGCCTTCGCGGCTGACGCCGCTTCGGCGCGACACGTCCGCCTTCGATCCACTCACAAAGAGAGCACAGAAAGGTTCTCTTCGTGATCCCTTGGTGCCTTGGTGACTTGGTGGTTGCGTCTCTTCGGCCGCCCTACTTGGCGAACAGCGACGCCAGGTAGCTCCAGAACTGGTAGCCGGCCAGCCCGGTGATCGCGGCCAAGCCCGCGCCGCCGAGCAGGTTCATCCACAGGCGGTTGACGTGAGCGCCCATCACCTTGCGGCTGTTGGCGAGCAGCAGCAGCACCAGGGCGCAGACCGGCACGAAGAGCACGGTGGTCTTCTGGGCGACGGTGATGAGGCCGACCTTCTCCTGGCCGAAGAGCTGCACGACGAGTGCCCCGACGACCATGACCAGCACGGTGCAGGCCTTGACGCCGCGGCTCTCGAAGCGCGCGCCCAGGCCCAGCGAGTCGGCGAGCAGCCCGCCGCCCACTATGGCGTTGGCCACCAGCGACGAGAAGGACGCGCCCAGCAGGCCCACGCAGAAGATGTACTTGGCGGCCGGCCCGAGCAGGGGCTCGAGCTGGGCCGCCATGTCCCCGGCGTTGTCGATGGGCCTCGCGCTCCGGCCGCCGCCCAGCACGGCCGCGGCGGTGACCATGATGGTCATGCTCAGTCCGGTGAGGATGGCGATGCCCACCACCGAGTCCCACACTCCCCGGCGGTAGTCCTCGATCCTCCAGCCCTTGTTCTGCACCATGTACGACTGGTAGAGCGCGGCGATCACCGAGAAGGTGGTGGCCGCCATCGCGACCACCCGCCAGAGATCCTTGCCCTCGGCGCGGGGCACCAGGCCGCCGGCGATGCCCGCGATGCTGGGCTTCGCCGGGACCAGGTCAGCCACGAAGCACCCGATCATGATCAGCACCAGGACGGTCATGAGCCGCTCGACCACCTTGTAGAGGTTCGGCGCGGTCAGGACTATCAGGACTGAGATCGCCGTGAAGCCTCCGGAGATCGCCTTGAGGACCCAGTCGGCGTGGATGCCCGGCCAGGCGTCCTCGAAGACCGTCTGCACCGAAAGGCTCACCCCGATGTTGTCGCCGGCCTGGAAGCTGGCGCAGACCGCGAAGGAGGACAGGCCCATGAGCACGGCCAGCCACCGCCCGTATCGGTCGGCCACGCTGGCCAGCAGGGACTTCTCCGCGACCGTGCCGACGCGCGCGGACATCGCCGTGTAGACGGCCATGAAGACGCCGGCGATGAGCGGCACCCAGAGCAGCCGGTACTCGAGCGCCTGCCCGGCGCTCGAGACCAGGTAGATGCTCCCGGGCCCGAGCACCAGCGCGGCGGTGATGAGTCCGGGGCCGAGCGAGGAGGCCAGCCTCCTGAAAAGGCCGGGCGCGCCCTTCGCGGCGGACGTGGACTGGAGGGTGTCCTGAGGCATGGAAATCTCTCCTCGGGCAAGATCTGCGGACGGCAAGTATCCCCGCTGCGGCCCGGTGCGCAACTCCAGGGAAGACTCCAACGCAGAGGACGCGGAGGTGCGCAGAGGACGCAGAGGACAACAACGGCATTGCAGCTCTTGTAACAACAGCAGGAGCTGCCGTTGTCCTCTGCACCCTCTGCGCCCGAGCCTCTGCGGCCTCTGCGTTGAGACAGTCCCTGGCGCCACGCGGGATCCGCGCCTGCGCGAAGATGCCGGATTCTTGAAACCCCCGGCCTTGCGGCTCCGGTCAGGAGGTGGACAATGAGCCAGGAATCGGAGGAGTAGACCGCGTGGACGAACAGGCGCTGATCGCGAGACTGCCGGCCGGCGACCGGGAGGCCCTCTCCCGGCTGCTCATGGCCCACCGTGAGGCCTGCTACGCGCTCGCCCTGCGCCTGGTCGGCAGAGCCGAGGACGCCGAGGACGTCTGCCAGGACGCATTCCTGCGCGCCTCGCGCGATGCGGCCGGCTTCCGTCCCACCGCGGGGGGCAGCTTCCGCTCCTGGCTCTTCGGGCTCGTCGTGTGCGCGCATCGCGACCGGCTGCGCTCGGAGCGCGCCCGGCGCCGGCGGGAAGGGGAGCGGGCCATGGAGCTGGAGACGACAACCGTTTCGGCAGCGGACAAGGCGGAACAGCCTGAGCTCCGCAGGAGGCTGGACGCGTCGCTCAAGGCGCTCGGCGAGAGCCGGGCGCTGCCGATCATACTGCACTACGAGCGGGGCCTGAGCCACGCCGAGACCGCCGCGGCCCTGGCCATGCCCGAGGGCACGGTCAAGACCAACATCCGCCGGGGCCTTGAGGAGCTGCGCTCGTTGCTCGCCCGGGACGGTTACGGGGCACTTGGCCTGGGTGTGCTCGAGGGCATGCTCTCGCAGGCTCCGGCCGTCCTGGCGCCGGCGAGCCTCACGGCCTTCGTGAAGAGCCTGGCGGCCGGAGGCTCGGCGGCGGCCAAGGGATGTGCGGCGGTCACAACGGCCTCGGCGGGCGGGCTGGCCATCGGGTGGAAGATCGCCGGCGGCGCGGCACTGGCCGCTCTCCTGGCATTTGGCGGCAACGAGGCCTGGAAACGCTGGCATTCGGCGGCCGGGCCGAAAGCCGAAGGTTCGAAGTCCGAAGTCGGGCCCGCGCCGACCACCGCCGAAGCGGAACTCGAGGCCATTCTGGCCCGGCCGGCCGCCATCCGGCTCAGCAACGAATCCGTCGAAACCTGGCTGCCGGAGCTGGTCTCGCGGCATGACATCGACTGCGCCTGGCCCAAGGATCTCTGGACCTGGGAGACCCGGATAACCGCCTCGCACAAGGGCACGGTCCGCGGGTGCCTCGAGAAGCTCGCCGAGGCCGCCGGCACGAAGGTCTCCTTCGACGCCGGCATGGTCCGCTTCTGGCGGCCGGCCGACCCGGCAACGGTGAAGGCCCTGGCTGCTCGGTTGGCCGGCAATGACGAGCAGGAGCGCTGCGTGGCCGTCTGGCGGCTGGCCTGGCTGGGCGATCCGGAGGCCGTTGGGCTCGTCCTCAAGCCGGCGCTTGAGGACAGCAGCCCGGCGGTCCGCTACTGGGCGATGCGCGGGCTCGAACGCCTGGCGCACGACGATGGGGCGCCGCCGCTCCTGCCGCTCGACCCGCCGGGCATCGACCGCAAGAAGTGGGTAGGTACCGCCCTGGCCTCGGAAGAGAAGTCGACCTGCCTGTTGGCCCACTGGGCGGCAGGTGTCTGGCGGGTCTTGCCGGACGATGGCGCGGCCCTTCTGGCCCACCTGAAAGACGGGGGAACGGGAGATTCTGCCGTCAAAACACGGACGGCCGCGGCCTGGGCGCTGGGCCGGTGCCGCTTCGCGCCGGCTCGCGAGCCGCTGGTCGAGTTCCTGTGCACCGCGCGCGGCAAACTGATGAACTCGGAGGTGGAGGCCAGCGCCCGCGCCATCGACCGCCTGGGGCTGCGGGATCTGCCGGACAGGCTGCTCCGTCAGGTTCAGGATGGTCCCGGGGCTCCCGCCAAGTTGAACGCCATGCGCGCGCTGGGTGAGCTTCGTTGGGCTCCGGCCGAAGCCGCAATCAGGAAGACCGTCGAAGCCGACGCCAGCCTCGGATGGGCCGCCAGTCTTGCGCTCCCGAGGATCACTCCCCCGCAGCAGTTGAGCGTTGTCGAGCTGGAGCGCATCGCCGCCCAGGATGCAAACAGGGATTGGCAGGCAAAACGAGCCGCCTTCGGCGAACTGGAGGAACTTGACACCCCCGAGTCCCGCGAGGCGCTCGTCCGGCTCGCGGACAAGGACATCCACTGCGCCGGCGCCGCGCTCATTCGGCTCGGAGACAAGCGCGCCGCGGACTTGGTGCTCAAGAAGGCGGCCGAGATGGACAACGACAAGAGGTGGGTTGCCATCCGGCTTATCCCCCGCCTGCCGGCCGAGGCCAGAACAAGAGAAGCCGTCGGTCTGCTGTTCGAGGCCTTGAGGAGCCCCGGGAATGGGCACGGGGCTTCAATGACACGCCAGGCGGCAGCAACCGCATTGGGAGAACTGGACGACGAAGCAGCCGTGCCCTTGCTGGCCGGGGTCCTTCGCGGCAAGGATTCCTCCGCGCATGGGCAGGCAACCCGGGCGATGGGCCGGATCGGCACACCCATCGCCCAGGAGGAGTTGCTGAAGCTCTGGACCGCAAAGGCAGAGCCGGATGCCATCAAGGCGGAACTGAACAAGACGATGCTCAAGAGCGGGCTGGTCATGATTCTCGACAAGCCCGGGGTCCTGGAGGAATTCTTCGCCGCCATCAAGGACGACCGCGCCATGAGTCACAATCCTTGCTTCGGCGCGACCTACACTCCACGCTTGGCCGACGCGCTTACCAAGTACCTGGACAACCCCGATCGGAAGCTGCAAATCCTGGCGGTCAAGTGCCTGGGCGAATGGGGCCTTAAGTGCCCGGAGGGCGTGCCGGCGGCGATCCGGCTCCTCGGCGAGTTGGACCAGGCCGAGGACATGCGGGACGTCGCCATGGCCCTGGGTTCGTTCGGCGGACAGGCCCGCGAGGACCCTCGAGCGGTGGCCGCAGCGCTGCGGCTGCTGGCCGAGAAGCGGGACCGGCCCGGCGCCGAGAGCCTCTGCGACCTGCTGGGCAAGGGCGCACCGACTCCGGAAGTCGTGGCCGCCCTCACGAAGATGGCCGGGAAGGGCAACGACATCAAGCTTCGCGGCAGCGCCGTCAAGGGCCTCGGCCAGCTGAAGCCGCCCGGCGCCGCAGAGATCCTGATCGACATCGTGAACGAAACGGCCGAAAGCGAAGATCCCAAGACGAGAGGCTACCACGACAGGCTCAGGAACGACGCCGCCGCCTCGCTCGGCAAGATCGGCGGACCCCAGGCCGTGGCGCCACTGCTGAAGATGCTCAAGGAGGCCAAGGACAACCGGGGATCGCTGATCCGGGACCTGGCCAGGATCGGCGACGAGCGCGCCGTCCCCGCGCTGCTAGAAGAACTGCGAAAGGGCGACAAGTTCTGGCGCCGTTGGACGTCCTCGGCGCTTCGGCACTCGCCCCTGGCCGCGCGCCCAGAGGTGGCCGCCGCCCTGGAGGATTACCGCAAGCATAACCCGGACGGCCGTCCCGATCTGGCGAATCAGCCC
Source organism: uncultured bacterium (assembly GCA_937935355.1). Classification (GTDB taxonomy): domain Bacteria; phylum Planctomycetota; class SZUA-567; order JAKLDR01; family JAKLDR01; genus JAKLDR01. Next base: position 190,852 of record CALGYR010000016.1, read on the forward strand.
CAGCCCGAGCCCGAGCCGTTCCCCGCGCCGCCGGAGGTGTTCTAGACTGGGTGAAGGTTTGAAGGCGGAGGGCGACAGGCCGGAGGCGCGCCAGAAGCCCGCCGTCGCACTTCCACCTTCAACCCTCACCCCCCGTCCTCCACCTTCGTCCGGCCCTCAGAGCTCCAGGCCGTAATCGAGACCCCGGGCCAGCTTCTCGCTGCCCGAGAGGGCCACGAACTGCAGCGCGGCGACCAGGGAGTTCGCGAAGGTCTTGCCGCCCTTGGGCTCGGACTCCACGGCCTGGAGCAGCCCGTTCTTCACGGGCAGCTTGCGGAAGGCGCCCAGGTGGTAGCCCTCGGTGCTGGGCAGCTCCTCGAGGGCCGGCAGGCCCGCCTCCAGGTAGCGCCGCTCGGGCGCGAGCCGGTAGGCGTAGGAGAGCGCCTCGACGAACATCGACCCGGCCGTGGCCACCTTCAGGGAGGGCAGCTCCTTGTAGTAGGGCACGCCGAAGGGGGTCATGGCGTTGGCGGCCAGGTCGTCGACGATGCCCAGGGCCAGCCTCATGCCGCGGGCGCTGCCGGTCTCGAGCGACCAGAGCGCCAGGCTCGTGGCGGTCAGCGCGTTCATGAAGACGGCCCGTGGCTCGCTGTGCACCGTGTAGGGGGCGAAGAGCGCCCCGCCGCCGGAGCCCTCGCCCCAGTCGGCGAAGAGCGCCTCGATCTTCCCGCCGAGCTCCACGTACCGCTTGTCGCCGGTCTCGCGCCAGGCGTTGAGCACGGCCCGCAGCGCCCAGCCCATCTCCCGGGTGGCGCCGCTCTTGGGCTTGAGGAACCCGCGGTTCTCGGTCTGCCACAGGACGTTTTCGGCGACGCCCACGGCGAGCTCGCGCGCGTCCGGGTCGCCCGAGAAGTGATGCATGTCGAAGAGGCCCTGCACCCACTGGTGCGAAGGCGAGACGACGGTCTCGGCGGCGTGCCGGCGGCAGTGGGCCAGGTGCCCGCCCCGGAAGCGCGGCTCGACGTCGCCGTGGACGACGTCCACGTCCATCCAGTGCCGCGCCGAGTTGAGCGCGTACTCGAGGAAGCGCCGCTCGCCGGTCCGGGCGTGGAAGAGGAATAGGTGGTGGGCCAGATCGTACTCGTTGTTGAGCCAGATCTGCTTGTCGCCGAGATCCGCGCCGGCCTCGCCGCGGCCCTGATTGGTGTAGCCGGGCTCGGGCTCGTCGCCGAAATTGAAGACCCCGAGCGCCGTCGGGCGCATGTCCGCGACCATGGCGAAGTGGGCCAGCAGCCGGCGGCTGACCGGCCCCTCGAAGATCCGCTCCGGCCAGACCGCGCTGTGCCGGTAGCGCTCGACCGCCAGCGCCGGGCGGTCGCCGAGCTGGAACTGGGCCGCGCGGCAGCCGAGTTCCGCATCGGGGGCGTCCGGCCCGTGGAAGTGGAAGAGGATCTCGTGGGTCTTGGCGACCCCCGCGAACCACTCGAGCGCCTCGGACTCGCTCGGCGGGTAGAGCTCGGCGGAGAGCCGGCCCGGCTCGGCCGCGTAGCCCTTGGGGAACTGCTGGGTGGCGTGCCGGACGGAGAGCGTCACCCCGCCGCGCGCCGACTGCCAGTCCGCCCAGGTGTTGTGCGCGTAACAGTCGAACTGGTGCTCGGAGCTGTTGCGCCGCCACCAGTCCGCGGTGAAGCGCAGCTCCACGGGCCCGGCCGAGCGCCGGACCCCGTCGCGGTAGCAGCCTTCCGCAACGCGCAGAAGCGGGCTCTCCCCGGCGGGCTCGAGCTCGAGCGCCCAGTCGCGCACTTCGATGGACTTCCCAAGCGCGCGATGGCGGTTGGTTAGCGTGTAGCTCACGGTGAACCAGGGCATCCCCGCCCAGAAGAAGAGCCGGGCGCGCACGCCCGGGGCGGAGTCGTCGGCGGCCGGGACGACGGCGTCGACGCGCACCACGGCGCAGAGCGGGCCGGCCTCCTCGACGGCGAGCTTGACCTCGAGCTCGCGGCTCTCGTGGCGGAAGCTGCCGAACTCGGCCCGGAAGCCGCGGAAGGGGTCGGCGTCCCAGAGCGCCTTGCCGTCGAGCCGCACGTCCCGAACCGGCCAGAGCCCGCGCGAGGGCACAGTCAGGCGGAGCCGCCCGGTGTCGACGGCCAGCGACCCGTCCGCCTGCGGATTCACGGAGACGGCCGCGGCCGGCGCGGCGGCGGGCCTCCTACCATCGAGCTCGAAGCGCAGCTCCTTCGGGGCGTTCCCGGGCAGATCGCAGATCGCGCGGACGAAGAGCCACTTCACGGAGCCGTCCGGCCAGTCACCGGTCGAGCGGGCCTGCGCGGGGACGACGGCGTCGCCGTCGAGCAGCCGGAAGTCCTCCGGCCGGGCGAGTTCGCCCTTGGCGCAGGGCACCGCGAAGCAGACCGGCTCACGGCGGTCGAGCTTGGAGAACTTCTCGAAGAAGAGCGTGTTCATTTCCCGTCTCCCCAGGCGGCTGCCGGCGGGCGCCGGATCCGCCGGCGCTCAGCGCCCCGGCTTATTCTCCCCGCGCCGTTCGTGCGGCGGGAGCCGTCGCCTCGCCGGGTGCGGAGCCTTGGCGTTGGCCGGCGAGGCCGCGGCCAGGAGCGCCTGGATCTCGGTGGGCGAGAGCGGCCGGTAGCGTCCGGGGCCTAGGTTGCCGATGGCGATCGGGCCGATGCGCAGCCGGATCAGCCTGCGCACCTCTAGGCCCACCGCGGCGAACATCCGGCGAATCTGGCGGTTGAGGCCCTCGCGGATCTCGACGCCCACCACCGCGCGCCGGCCCTGCTTGCGAAGCTCGATCCGCGCGGGGCTGGTCCGGCCCTCGGCCAGGTACACGCCGGCGCGGAGCTTCTTGATCTTCTCGAAGTCCACCGGGCCGTCGACCTCCGCGGCGTACTCCTTGGGCACGCCGTAGCGCGGGTGGGTGAGGCGCTCGGTCAGCGCCCCGTCGTTGGTCACGATGATCAGGCCCTCGGAGTCCTCGTCGAGCCGCCCCACGGTGTAGAGCCGCCGGGGGTCCTTGATGAGGTCCACGGCGCGGGGCTTATCACCATCGCGGGAGAGCGAGCAGACCACCCCCGGCGGCTTGTAGAGCAGGTAGTGGACCGGCTTCTCCTTGCGAATGACCTCGCCGTCGAGCTTGACGAGCTGGGTCTCGAGGTCGGCCTTGGTGCCGAGCTCTTTGACGACGCGTCCGTCGACCTCGACGCGCCCGGCCAGGATCATCTCCTCGCAGGCCCGGCGCGAGCCGAAGCCGGCCTGGGCGAGGATCTTCTGAAGTCTTTCGGTTGGCATGAGCGGAGAGTCTCCACGGCGGTGCCCTCTAATCAAGAACAGGATTGGTTCGCCGCGGATGAGTAGAGATGGACCGTCGGAGAGGCCGTTTCAACCCGGCGGCCTTGCAGCCGCCGGGATTGAAACGTGCCCCCGCCCCGAATCGAGACCGAGGGGCACTTGGTACGCGGAGGAGGGTGGGGTGGTGAGCAGGAAGACGCTGCCCCCGATCCGTCACCCAGGGTTGAACCATGCCCGAAAGCCCAAAGCCGATAGCCGGCTGCTCTCTGCGTCTCGGCGGTGAAGGCTCCCGGGGTGCGTGACACTTCAGGCGGGATCCGGTTCTCCGGACGGTTCTCTCCGGAGGGGGCACAGGATTCATCACCGCGGCCGCAGGCCGCGGGGACTGAATCCTTCCCTCCGCTTCGGCCGGATTCTTCCACGCTCCACTGGAGATGGAATCCGGCCGAAGAAACGCTGCGCGTTTCTTCAGCGCGGAGTG
>CALGYR010000017.1 GCA_937935355.1 uncultured bacterium
CGGCTCTTTCCATCCTACAGGAGGAGTCGTGCCCGTCCTTTACGATATCAGTTCTGGCATGAACACTCTCTTGAGTCGCTGATGAACTCCACCGCCCAGCAACCAGCGCCACCCGAAATAGAAGCCCAAATCCGATCCCTTGAGCATGCAGGACTCGAAGACGACAGGCGGCAGTGTCTGTGGTCCGAAAACGACCGCCTTATTGCCGTAGTTCCCATCGACCTGGACCAGGATGGACGGACCGACTACCTCGCCTATCCTGCGTTCCACCTGCCGACCTTCTGCGGGGCACATTCCATCGCATGTTGGGTTTTCAGGGCGCGATCCGATGCTAACTACGATCTGGTGCTTTCCGGGCGGCACGACGCCGTCCGCATCGCAACACACAGAACCAACGGACTCCGAGACATCGATCTTGTCTACTGGTCTGCCGCGGAAGAAGTCACCGAATACCGGTACGACGGCAGGCGCTACCGGCAAGTGCGAAGGAAGTGACGGAAATGAGCAGGAACAGGGTCATCTGCGGCATCGAGCATGCACTCAAAAACGATGGCTGCAACGAACTTCCGGCTGGCGAGATCTACGAGCGCGTACGGCGCACACGTGGCAACCTGACCCTTGCCGTCGACGAGTTCCTCGCCGCGCTCGAGGAATTGGAGGAGGACGGGCTCTACGAGGGCTTCGGGGACGAGGCGGAACTGTCACTGACTTCGCTGGTCGCCAGAAGCCAGACGCACCCCGCCGTTCCGCTGAACCCCGCTCCCGGAACGCCTATCTCACCGAACGCGACCGCCCCGGAGGGATGCTGACTGTGGGCGAACGAGGGCAAAGAGTCGTTATTAAGGACTCCATCGTCAGCCGCCATTATTCCCAGTGGGGCGGCCAGACCTGCATGTCCGGCCTTTCGGATGGCGAACGAGGGCTGCGGGCGGACCTTGCGACCTGCAAGGAGTTCGACTGGGTCATACCGGAGTTTGCCGAGGGCGGGTATCTCGTAGATTTCGACACGAGACACATGCTCCTCTACTCGTGGGATCAACCAGAACTCGATCGCATCCTGCCAAGGATTCGTGCGGCTTGGCCCGGCTGGAGCATCGAAATCGTTCCGGACGGAGTCCCGGACTTCATCCGCCATGTCGAGACGAGGAAGCTCGTTGTGCCGGAATGGGAATACAGATTCATCCTGATCGACAGTTCCGGCAACTCTGAGTTGCTGGAGACTCCGCGCCTCGAGGAATCTTCAAGCATGCAACGCATCCGCGACCGGTATTGGGAGCGCGTTTGGTACTTCAGCTCCGAAGGAAGGTATGACCTGCGATGCCTCTCGCCGATACCAAAGGCCAGTCTGCCCATCAGACTCTGGTGGAACATCACAGGGGCCCAGGCACGCGTCAACTTCGCACTGGATGGGCCAAAGCCGTATTCACTGGACGCAATCCGCAGTCTGATCTTGGAGGGCTTGCCTGAGGGCAATGGCAAGTTGCGGCGGCATCTCAACTCAGGCCTCGTTAGGAACCTGCTCGCGCATGCTTCCGACTTCAACTCGATGCTCCTGGCCATAGGATGCATCAACGGCGAGCATCTGCTGGGGGGAGAGGGGAAGTTCCGCACGTATTTCGAGTCCGTTCGAAAACGGCAATGAGAAAGTCTTATGTTCTCCCGTCCTTGCGCCGGCATCGGAGGCATGGAGAATGGGGACCGTCAGCAGCCAACGGCTGGCGGGAAACAGTGATCAGGAGCCATATCCATGCCTGACTGGCTGAACCCGAAGATACTGGTCGCCCTGGGCGTCGCGCTCGCGCTCCTGATCGTCTTCCTCGCCAAGTTCGGCATCCTGTGGCTGCAGGCCTACACCTCGGGGGCCCCGGTGGGCATGTTCCACCTGGTCGGCATGGCGCTGCGCCACGTCCCCGCGGCGCAGATCGTATCGCAATACATCGCCGCGCGGAGGGCCGGGCTGGATCTGACCCTGACCGAACTGGAAGCTCTGCACCTGGCCGGCGGCCATCCGTCCGGAGTGGTGCGGGCATTGATCGCCGCCAGGCAGGCCGGGCTGGCGCTCGACTTCCGGCAGGCCTGCGCCATCGACCTGAGCGGCAGGGACGTGGTCGCCGTCGTCGACGGCGCGGTCCGCCCGAAAGTCCTGCCGTGCTGCGACCCCTTCACGCGGGGAGACGTGATCGAGGCCCGCAGCAGCGACGGGCTTCGGATCCGGCTCAAGGCCGGCATCACCGTCCGGACCTCCCTGGCGCGCGCCCTAAAAGACGGGAGCGAATCGACCGTCTCGGAGTGGGCCGCCAGACGGCTCATCGCCATCGCTGCCGGGCGCACCGCCGCCGAGAGCCTGGACCGTCCCGCCGAGCTCGGAACGGAACTGATCGGCCAGGAGGGCGAGTCCGGCTCCGCCCTCGAGATAGTGGCCGCGGAGGTCCTGGTGCGCGAGGGTGCACCTTGATTGACTGTGCTCTCTTGCGCTTCCGCCGGCCCTGCCGATAATCTCCCGCCATGAACGACTCGAGCCCCAAGCCTGAAGAACTGCGTCCCGACATCTACAAGCAGGTCAAAGCCCGCTGCGCAGCGGGCGACCGGCACTGCGAAACCGGGGAGTACGCCCAGGCGCTGTCGGAGTTCGAAAAAGCCCTGAAGCTCCTGCCGCCGCCGGCGGAACGGTGGGAAGCCGGCATCTGGATACTCACCGCCATCGGAGACGCCCACTACGGCATGGGCGAGTTCGAAAAGGCACGAGTCGCCCTGACCGGCGCGATGCGCTGTCCGGGCGCCTCGGGAAACCCGTTCATCCACCTGCGGCTCGGCGAATCGCTCTTCGAGCTGGGCAACCATGACAGGGCCATGGACGAGCTGAGGCGTGCGCACATGGAGGCCGGCCCCGATATCTTCGAAGACGAGGACCCCAAGTATCTTGCCTTCCTGAAGAAACACGTGAAGGACGTGAACTAGCCGTCCGCCCCTTCACAACCGCAGGTCACTTGGCCGCCGGCACCCCGCTCCGCCAAGAGACAGCCTGAATCCACCGATGGTCAGGCCCGGTGGGATAACGGACAAACCCGTCCTGGCCGTGTCCGGAGGCTTCGCTGCCACCCGGCTCATCCTTGCGGCGCTCGTGAGGCACGAAGTCGGCCCTGCCGTCCGTCCGGAAGGTCACCACGAAACCTTCCCAGCAACCGTCATCGGCGACGGTCTCCCACCGGCAGGCACGCAGCATGCCACTTTCACCCAGGGCGTGACTGTCCGCCGGTCCGATGACTTTCTCCATCTCATGGTAGCTCATGCCCTCTTGCACGGCCCCGAGCCGGAAGATCTCCCGGTAGTGCTCGTCAGCCTCGAGGAGATGGTCCGACTGGATGACTTGGCGCCCCCCCTCTGTCGCGCCAGCAGCCCGCAAAGCCCGAAGTCTTGAGGCATGATAGGCGATCTGCGCCGGCCGCCAGAGCGAAGCGACAGCGGCGACGCAAACGAGCATCAGGAAGGCGACAACGAAGAACAGCATCTCGCGATGGGAAGAGGGGCGGACCGGGGCAGGTTCATTCACAGCCTACTTCCCGGCCCCGGGCTCCCCCGGCGCCGCGCCGCCGTCCTTCTGCCCCTCGGGCTCGGCCTTGGCGCCGGGATGTGGCGGAATCACCAGCAACTGCCGGCACTTGGGGCAGTCCGCATGGTACCAGGTGTGCCCCGCGGCGCAGTGGAATATGGGACGGCGCCGGAGCAGGTCCTCCAGCCGGCGGCGCTCGGCCTCCAGGCGGACGCGCTCGGCCTCCAGCTTGGTCCGCTCATTCTCGAGCGCCAGGCGCCCGGCCTCGAGCCTCTCGCACTCCAGCCGGAGCCGCTCGGCCTCCGCGTTCTTGAGGGCCGCCTCGGCCTCGGCCTTGCGGCGCGCCTCCTCGGCTGCCTGGGCCTCGGCGCGGATGCGCTTGAGCACGGCCACGGCCTCGGGCGTCATCCAGGCGTCCTCGAAGCGGATCAGTCCCAGCGACTGCATCTTCTCGTCGGGGGTCATCCATTTGCCTTCATGGAGCACGTACCCCAGCCGCCGCCGGGCCTCGGGCTGGTCCGGGTCGATGGTCAGGGCCTCGCGGAAGAGCTCCTTGGCCTGGCGGTCCATGCGCACGCCCAGGGCCCAGATGCCGAGTTCGACCCGCCCCGCGGCATCGTCCCTGGCCAGCGCCGCACGCCGGCGCTCGAAGGCCTCCACGGACGACTCGCCCCGCTCGATGCGCGCCACGGTCGAGCGCGGGAAGCTGATGGTGCCCTGGGCCATGACCACGGTGACCTTGTCGCCGTCCTCGGTCACCTTGCCCTCGACGCTGCGGCCGTTGGTCAGGTGGACGACATCGGCCCGGGCGGGGGCAGAATGCAGCAAAGCCAGCATGGCAGGGGCCAGCAGGGCAAGCGACGCGATCGGGAGCGTTCTCATGACCGTTCTCCTTCTCGGCCTGTAGGGGCCACACCGGAGAAGACACCCGGGGCGGAGGAACGTAACGGGGAATCTGGGCCTTGGGCCTTGGGCTTTGGGCTTTGGGCCTTCGGCTTTAGGCTTTCGGAGAACCACCTCCGACTCACACCCACGCCCCCCGGCTTCCACCTTCCACCTTCCACCTTCCACCTTCCACCTTCCACCTTCAACCCTCACCCCCCCACCCTCCACCTTCCACCCTCAACCCTCAACCCTCAACCTCCGCCTTGCGTTCCTCCCCGCGCCGGCGAGAATGGCCGCGCACCGGAGACGCCCGTCCATGAACGAGAAACGCCGCAGCCTGTCCGAACGCATCGCCGCCGCCGTCCGCGAGGAGATCGCGGTCGTCGCCTACGACGCCGACTGGCCGCGCCGCTTCGAAGAGGAGGCGGCTCGGCTCCGCGCGCGGCTGCCCGGCGCGCTCCTCGGGCGGATAGAGCACTTCGGCAGCACCGCCGTGCCGGGGCTCGCCGCCAAGCCGATCGTCGACATGCTCGTCGAGGTGTCGAGCCTGGAGGCGGCGCGGCGCGAGATCGTCCCGCTCCTCGAGGCCGACGGCTACGACTACTTCTGGCGGCCGCTCTTCGACGTCGACGAGCCGCCCTACTACGCCTGGTTCATCCGGCGCGACGCGGCCGGCCGCCGCACCCACCACATCCACATGGTCGAGGCCGACTCGGTGCTATGGGAGCGCCTGGCCTTCCGCGATCGCCTCCGCGCCTCGCCTGAGACCGCCCGGCGCTACGCCGAGCTCAAGCGCGAGCTGGCCGCGCGCTTCCCCGGCGACCGGGTGGCCTACACCAAGGGCAAGACGGAGTTCATCGCGGGAGTGATGAACGGCTAGTTCCGGGTTCCGAGTTCCCAGTTCCTGGTTCTGGGCTCAGGGTTTGGAGACGAATGGCGCCTCCTACAGCCCGCGCGAACGGCGAATCTCAAGCTTCGCCCTTCACCCCCGTCCTTCATCATTGGATATTCTGCGGTTCTGCGGTTCTGCGGTTTTGCGGTTTTCCGTTGGTCAAGCCACGGCAAACCGCAGAATGCCGAACACCGAATATCGAATTTCGAAGTGAGAACCGGAAAAACAGCAGGAACCAGGAACTACCGAAGCCCCCGCTTATGCGGCGGCACGCGCGGCGGCTTGACCGGGACCGGGTTGCCCGCCTTCTCGCGCTCGACGCGGACCGCCTCCCAGGCCCGGGCCACCAGCACGTCTAGGTTCTCGCGCTTGGCCGAGGAGAAGGCGATGATCGGCCGACTGAGCTCGGCCTCCAGGCGTTTGGCGGCGCGTTTGGCGCCGGAGATGTCCAGCTTCGAACCGGCCACGATCTCGGGCTTGCCGGCCAGCGTCTCGCTGTACTTCTCGAGCTCGGCCCGGATGGCCCGGTAGTTCTCGGCCGGGTCCGAGCCGTCGGGCGGCACGAGTTCCACCAGGTGAAGGATGACGCTGGTGCGCTCCACGTGACGGAGGAACTCGGCCCCCAGCCCCACGCCGGCGCTGGCGCCCTCGATGAGGCCGGGCAGGTCGGCCACCACCATCTCGCGGTAGTCGCCGATCTCCACGACCGCCGGGGCGGGCGTGAGCGTGGTGAACGGGTAGTTGGCGATCTTGGGCCGGGCGGAGGAGACCGCGGCGAGCAACGTGCTCTTGCCCGCGTTGGGCAGTCCGACCAGGCCCACGTCGGCGATGAGCTTGAGCTCGAGCTTCAGCCGGCGCTTCTGTCCCTGCCGGCCCTGCTCGGCGGTGCGCGGCGCCTGGTTGCGCGGCGTGGCGAAGTGCTGGTTGCCGCGGCCGCCCAGGCCACCCTTGCCGGCCACCCACTTCTGCCCGGGCGCCGTGAGCTCCACGAGGAGATTGCCGTTATTGGCATCGCGCACGATGGTGCCGAGCGGCACGCGGACGATGCGGTCGCGGCCCGAGCGCCCGCTCATGTTCTTGTTGGCGCCGGGCTTGCCGTTCTCGGCCTTGATCCGGGCCAGGCGCCGCAGGCCCAGCAACGTGTCGACCACGTCGCTGGCCTCGAAGATCACCGAGCCGCCGACTCCGCCATCGCCGCCGCCCGGACCGCCGCGGGGGCGGTACTTCTCGCGCAGGAAGGCGACGATGCCGTCGCCGCCGCGCCCGCCGGCGATCTCGATTTCGCATTCGTCAACGAACATCATGGGTCAGCCGATCCTTTCCGGACCGGGGCATTATACGGGCGCGCTCCCGCCGGACAAGACCAAGCTCACCGCAGGCCACATCCACGGCAGCACCGACGTTCTCGCGGCCTCCTGCTATCTGGCCGGCGGCACCTTGGGTTTGGATGGCGAGGCCTTCTCCTGCGCATCCAGGGCCTTCAGCACCCGGGTGACGAACTCCTCCGTCGCAGGGGGGGAGCCGGCGAAGGCCCCCAAAGAAACCAGGGGCTCTCCCGGCTCGGTCTTCTCCATGAAGCATCCCGCACCACCTCGAAGATCGGTGCGAGGATTGAGCGCCACCGTGAACCGGTAGGCATCGCCCTGCGAAAAGACCATCTCGAAGATGTGCGTGGTCACCTGCGCTGGCAGGTTCGCCGGGCGAGGAGGAAAGCTGTAGAGCACGTAGGTCAGCTGTCCGACAGTGCCGGAAGCTTCCTTCCTGGGCTTGTCCTGGGCGGCCATGACCAACCATTCCAGGGCCCCCTTGACTTCAGCGTCCCCGGAGGTGGCGGCCGCCGCGGACCGCAGCGGATCCGCGGCGTGAGCGAAGCATTTCTCCCGGTAGAAAAGCAGCCCTGGAGTCCTGGATCCCAGGGGATTGGCGGGGTCCGCCAGCCGCAGCATGCGGGCTGCGCTTAGCGCAGAGTTGAAGTGCTTGCGCGCGGTATCCCCTCGGGTCGCGCCGGACAGGTAGTCGTGGCAGACCGTCGACTGGACCAGAGCGCCATAATGAACGGGACGCAGGCCGAGCACCCGGTCGAACTCTCCGGCCGCCCGCTCGATCTGAGCCACCGGGCTGGCATCCCTGGCGGCCACGTATTCCAGACCGCGCCGGTAGGTGGCCGCCACGCCGTCGAGGCCGCCGCAGACTTCATCGACCACTGCGGGATCCGGGTCGGCTTTGAGGCCATGCCATACATGGACGAGGTCAACGGCCTCGGGCGCCACCAGCAGCAACTCGCGCCGGCCGGGGTCCGACTGCGCCGCGGTCAGAATGTAGGCGTGCATGAAATGCCCGCCGGACGTCGCGATGCCATAGAGCTTATGGCCGGCGACCTGGGGGGCGCGGACCGTGGCCGAGGGCCGGTAGTAGACGGTCTCCTGCGAGGCATCCGACCGACTCCTGACCCTCTGGAAATCGCAGCGTCCCTGGGCCCGCATCCTCCGGGCCAGCTCCTCGGCGCCGGGGGCGCCACGGCCGACCGCGGCCCTGGCGAGGTGCTCGACCCCCAGCGGGTCGGCCCCCAAGAGGAAGAAGACCCGCGCGAGCAGCAGATGGGCCTCGGCCTTCTCCGGGGCCAGACGGGCGAAGTCGTTAGCCCGCGTCAGGGCGTCGGCGAGGGGCTCGCGTCGCCCGGTCTCCTCCGCCCGGCGCAGATAGCAGTCGACCAGACGCGCCAGCAGCGTCCCGTCCTTCGGCGCGGCCGCGTGGCATTGCTCGTAGACCTCCGCGGCCCCCTGCCAGTTGCCGGCCGCGTAGAGTTGGTCGGCGCGGGGCCGATCCACGGCCAACCTGGGATCGGCCTTGGGTCCGCAGGCCAGGCCGAGCCCCAGGGCGCCGGCCAGGATGGTGCCCAGCAGGCGGGTGGCAGGCCCAGGCCGGCGACAGATGGCGAGGTTATTCACGAGCGTCTCCTTGCTTACGGCTGTCATCGCCTTGGTCGTCGACAGGGTAGTCGGGGTCCCAGGCGGCCACGAACCAGACGTCCTCCAGATGGCGCAGCTGGCCGTCCAGGGCGGCGTGCAGTTCGGCGGCCTCGGCGGCCAGCGTCTTCTCCCGCTCGGCCAGGCCGGCCTTCCTCTTCGCGACCTCCTGCAGGAAGCGGTCGAACGGATCCGCCTGGGCTTTGTTGGCCCGGGCCTCGGCCTGGAGCAGCCTGCCCTCGCGTTCCAAGCGGTCCAGCACCGCGCTGCGGGCCTGGCCCGCCCTGCGAAGCTCCTCGTCGACGTCCGCCAGGCGCCGCTCGAGCCTCAGGGCCTCACCGAGTCCGGCCATGGTACGATCTAGCGACTGCTGGGGCGGAAGTCTCAGCGCGGGCACGGGGCGGCCCGGATCGGGTTCGGCGCGCCCGGCGAGCAGGCTGAGCAGCAGGATCCGATCGGTCTCCACTGCGCCGGGATCGGAAGCGCCGGGCGCGGCGATGCGCTGGGTCAGACCGGAGATCCAGCCCAGGCGGCGCAGCCGCGGCGAGGCGGCCAGCAGTTGCCTCACGGCAGCCGACGCGCTCGCGGACCGCAGGTCCGGATCCGGACCCGCCGCCAGTCCCAGGTGCTTCTCGGCTTCGGAGCGGAACGCGCCCCGGGGGAAGCGCAGCAGGAAGCCGGAGAAGGCTTCCGGCGCCCGGAGTCCTTGAGCCTCCCGGTAAGCGGCCTGTTCCCAGAGGGCGCGCGCCCGGAGGGCCAGCGGGTCCTGCGCCCGGGGATAGAGGAAGCAGAACTCGCGCCAGGCCGCGGCGGTGTTGCGGCGCCGCGCGTCCTCGAAGCGCCGATCCCTGATGCGCGCAACCGCCTCGACGGCCGCAGGCTGGGGCCGGCCGTCGTCGGCCTTGAGCAGCGGCGAAGCGGGGCTTTCGAGGTCCTCCGGCCGGGCGTCACGGAACGCCAGGTGCCGGGCGTGGCGGCGCGCCTGATCGGCATGGATGCTGCGGGGGAAGCCGGCCAGGAAGGCCTCGTAGCCGGCCGCCGTGTCGGCCGCCAACGTGGAGTTCCAGGCCAGCGCCTCGAGCTTCATGCGCACGAAACGCGCGTGCGGGCTTTCCGGGTGTTCTCTCAGGAAGCGCTCACAGGCGGCGGGCGTGGGCGGATCCTGGCCGACCACGGCCGCCAGGTCGCTGGAGGGCCGCCGGAAACAGCCGGCCGGCGCCGCCAGCGCGGCCGAGAGACAGGCGGCGGCGAGCATGTTGCGCATCACGGCTCCCCCAGCCGGATCTTGATCTCGCGGATCCTCTCGAAGGTCTTCTGCATCTTCTCCTTGATGGCCAGCACCTGCTTGCGGTGATCCTCGGTATTGCGCTCCATCTGCGCGATCCGCTCGTCGATGTGGCAGTAGGCCGTGGCGTAGTAGGCCGAGTCCACCGCGGCCTTGGCCATCGATCCGAACTTGCTGATCGCGGCCAGGTTTTCGCCGTGCTTCGCCGCGACGCTGAGCCACTTCATCAGGTCGGGATCGTTCATCTTGGACATCAGCGCCATGGAGGCGTCGTAGGCCTTCTCCGAGTCGGGGGCGTCACCCTTGGCCAGGTCAAGCACCTGCTTCATCTCCGTGCTCCGGTCGAGGACGCCCTTGGCCTTTTCGAGGGCATCGCGGCGCTCGCGCAGCCGGGCGTAGAGCTGCATGGCCCGCTTCTTCGAAGCCGCGTCGCCGGGGGCGTTGATCAGCTTCATGAGGTCGCCGTCGAGTTCCTTGTTGAGGCCTTTTATGCGCGTGTCCAGATGGGCCCCCAGGCTCTGCAGGCTCAGGTCCAGGGCCAGGTTGGCCACGCCCTCCTTGGCGTCCTGGGCGACCCGGCCCCACTGCTCTAGCTCCTGCCGGGTGAATTGCTGGTCGCTCTCCAGGCGTATGCTGATCTGTTGGAGCAGCTTGATGCGCTCGCGAAGGACCTTCAGCTCGGCCCGGAGCAGCGCCGCCTCCTCCCGGCTGGGCGGGGCGGCCCGGGCGCCGGCCAGACGCTCGGCCTCCCGTGCCTGGCTCCTGTCCCAGGACTCCAGGTCCGCCGCGATGCCACCCAGCTTCCCGCCCTGGGCCAGCGCCTGCGCCGAATCCCGGCGCAGCCGGTCGGCCCTGGAGCGACGGTTCCGGGCCACCTGGGTGAGCTTGTCGGCGTCCGCGGTCAGCGAGTCCGCGCTCGATTTCAGCTTGGCAGCCTCGTCGTTGAGACCCTTGCGCTGCGTCATCAACCTGGTGCAGGTTTCGCAGGGCACGAGTCCCCTGCCCCCGCACACCGTGCAGTTGACCTTGCCAGAGCCCCGGCAGGAGCTGCAGGTGATCTTGCCTGTTCCGGAACAGGCCGCGTGCCTGATCTGGCCAAGGATGCAGTCCGGGCAGTCGCGTTCGGGGGTCACCACTCCGCCGGTGCACCGGGGGCAATCCAGCCATGTGCGCCCCCCACAGCGGCCGCAGCGGACCCTGCCGCTTCCCCGACAGGTGCCGCAGTAGTCCTGGCGGGAGTGCATGACGCTCCTGTTGCCACCCAGCTGATGCAGGGCGGTGTAGCGAGAGCATCCGCTGCACCAGTAGGTCTGCGTGACTTTGCCGGTGCCTCCGCAGTTGTGACAGCCGACCTGGCCCCAAGTGTCGCAAGCCGTGCACCGGACCTGTCCGTTCCGACAGCTGGTGCAAAGGACCTTGGGAAACTTGCCCTTGCCGCCGCACCGCTGGCAGGCAACCATGCCCGTCTGGAAGCAGCCGGTGCAGGGCAGGTTGCCTTTCCCGGCACACTTGCCGCAGGTGACCTTGCCGCCCCCACATCCCACTCCCTTGCAGGGGACCTGCCCCTTCAAGGCGTTACCGTGCGCTTCGCAGGTCAGTTCCGCGGCGCGCTTACCGGTCGCCTGGCTCTGTCCATTAAGCCCGCGACTCTTCTCCCGAAGCGCGGCCGCGTTCTGGTCGTCCCTGGCGGCCTGAGCCACCTCGTTGGCGGCCTGTGTCTCCAGGGGCATTCCGCCTCTCAGGTCGGACGGGATGTCGATGGCGGGCAGGCCCCGCAGGCGGGGGTGTCCGACGGGCCCATAGGCCTGGCCGGCTCCGGCTTCGGCATAGCCGTCGAGGGCCTGAACGGGCATGCCTCCGCCCAGGCCGAAGAAGCGCGTGCCCTGGGGGCTCAGAGACGGGTCTAGCTGGCCGAGGTATTCCTCGACGGCCGGACGGGCCAGGCCGAGATCCTCACCGAACGCGGCCGCGGCCCGCGCCCTGATCTCCTCCGGGGTTCCATCGGCGTCCAGGATGCGCCCCTGGAGCAAGTGGGCCGGGGTGGTCTCGTTGAGCGGCGGCGCGAGGGGCGCTCGTCCGACCGGCAGGCCAACGGCCACGGGCCTCGGGGACAGCGCTCCGGAGCCCAAGTCCGGCGTTGGTTCTCCATGGGATGCGGAGCCGGAACCGGCAGTCTCCAGCGCCTTTGGCGTCGTGGGCGGCTCGCCGGCCCGCGACCAGGGCTGCAGACCGGACGAGAACAGGACCGCGATCAGAAGGAGACATCCAGGCATGCGTTCTGCAACAAACGGGTTCGTCACGTCTGCGTTCTCCGGTCAGAACCACGTGACGCTCCTTGGGACAGGCGGAGCGCCCCCCCCCCCCCGAGAGCGACCGCCGGACAGCCTCAGGCGGCCCGGCACTGAAGATCGGATGGCAAAGTCTTCGCGGGCGCGAGGATTCGGCCATCCGGCGACGAGGCATGATACCCGATCCCGTCTGCTCCGCAACCTAATCGCCGCGGACCCGGGGTGATTGAATCCTCGGACGGTAGGCAGCAGGGATATGCGCAGCGACTACTGAGCCTGCGTCGCGGGCACTGGAGCGCAGAGAGAACCAGCGCCCTCTGCGCCTCTGCCGCGAGACAACCCTTACTTGAGCTCGGTGACGCCCGCCGCCTTGGCGTCGAGCCGGAGCACGTAGACCCCGCCGTTGGTGTCCACGCCCCAGATGAGCTTCCGGCGCGCGTCGTACATCACCCCGCAGGAGTGGCCCGTGGGCACCTGGGGGTGCTTCTTCTCGCCGGCCGTCTGATGGGCGATCTTGAGGGCCACCCACTTGTTCGCCGCGCAGTCGTAGGCCGGCGTGCGCTGCAGGCCGTCCTCTCCGGCCGGCAGCAGCGAGGCCATGAGCACCAGGTCCGCCTCCGGATCGTAGACCGCGCGGTCGATGCCGAAGCGCCCCCCGGCGGCCACCGCGCCCATGTTGGCGGGAGCGAGCTCCGAGGCGGCCAGGGTCTTGAGATCGAGTGCCCAGACTTGGCCGCTGTACGGCTTGCCATAGCCCGTGCAGAAGACGAGCAACCGGTCGCGCTTCGAGTCGTAGACGCTCACCGAGTTATCGACAGAGGCCCCGGGCAGCTTGCCGGCCACCTTGAGCTCGACCCACTCGTTCTTGGCCGCGTCAAAGCGGTGAACCAGCGAGTTGGCTCCCCAGCAGACGACGCCCGCCGGCGTCCGGCAGCAGTTCAGGTTGTAGAAGCACCCGCCGTAGATCATGCCCTTGGGTTTGACGAACCGCCCCGTCCAGTCGGCCAGGTCCGGATCGTAGACGTAGCAGTTCCGGCCGTGGCCGACGAAGAGCATCTTCTTCGCGACTGGATCGTAGTCGTAGCCGAGATACGTGTGGCCGGTCACCCAGGGGCGCAGGTTGAAGTTGAAGGTGTCCGGATAGCTGGTGTTGGAGTAGAGCTGCCCCAGAGGAAACTCAATGGGGAAGGCCAGCTCCCAGCGGTTGGTCGAGAAGTGGTAGTGGGGCACGTCCGAGCCGCCGTGGGCGCTGTGCCCGCCGGACCAGCGCAGGATCATGTCCCGGTCCGGATCTATGACCGCCGTGCCCCAGTCGCGGTTTAGCACGGGCTTCTGCGGAGGGTTGGGCAACACCCAGGTGTTGACCGGCAGCGCCTTGAGCTTCTCCTCTACGGCCGCGGCGCTGGGCTTCTCGCCCTGCAGGAAGCAGTCGGGATGCATCCGGCCGGTCCGGTAGGTGCGCGAGCCGTCGGGCTCGGCCTTGCCGGTTCCCGAGGACGTCCAGGAGTTCGCGGCCACGTCGTAGACCCACTCGCCGTCGCCGACGTCCCGGTACTGGCCGGCGCAGTACTCGGCCAACGACGTGTAGGTGTAGCCGCCGGAGAGCGCCACCTTGCCGTCGCCCGCGGCCTTGAGCTCGTGCCTGGCGCGCGGCGCCGGGGCCGAGGCCGGATGGCGCTGCATCCACCGCTTCTTCGCCGGATCGAAGACCCAGGTGTCGTTGGTCAGGTAGTCCAGGTGGTCGCCGCCGAAGAGCACGAAGAGCCCGGTCTTGGCGTCGTAGGCGATCGGGCTGTAGGCCCGCCCGGGCGGCTCGCAGTCGAGCGCCTCGGAGGCCTTCTCGAGCTCTACCTGCGCGGCGGAGAGCGCCTTGATTTGGTCGGCCGAGACCCCGCCGGCCAGCGCCGCGGCCAGGGGCTTGATCCTGCCGGCAGCCGACTGCAGGAGCGCCAGGGCGACCCTGGCCTGCCCGGCCTCGTAGGGGAGGGTTTCAAACCCTCCCCTACCGCCGCCGAGCTCAGCGGTCAGTGCGTCGAGATCTTTGACGATCCCCTCGAGGGCCGGCACCACCTCGGCCTTGAGGCGCTTGGCCTCCTCGGCGGCCTCCAGGCCTTTGAACCAGACGAAGCGCTCCCGGGCCGCGGCGTTCTTCGTCCGGCAGCGCAGGTCCCAGACGCGTGCGAAGTGCTTCTGGAGCGGATTGGCCGCGCGCAGCTCTTCGACGATCGGCTTCCAAGCTCCGCCCTCTTTCACCCGGGTATGCGGCCGGCCGTCCTCCGCGGCCTGCTCGCAGCCGCCGAAGGCCAGCCCCGAGCCGTCCGGCGCCTGGCATTCGGCGCCCCAGAGCACCGGCTGCTTGAGGTCCTCGCCCTTCAGGCGGTAGCTCTTCTCGCCGGCGGCGGCTACGACGCAGATGGAAAGCAGAGACAGGAGCAGCAATGTAATCGGCGCCCGCATGGGTCCTCCCTTCGAACCTATTTGCCGTTCCCGGTCGGGGCGTGCCTGTAGACGTACACGGCGCTCATGCTGAAATGCATGACCACCCCGTAGGTCGAGATGGTGCAGACCGCGCCCTCGCCGACCGGCGGATCGGGGAGCTTGCGCCACTCGGCCCTCTCGTCGGCCGGATCGAGCGCCCAGAAGCCCTTCTCCTCCTTGCGATAGTTGTAGACCAGGACCTCGCCGCTCGCCGGGCAGATCGCCAGGTGCGAGGCGCTCACCGCCAGCGTGCACGGCGCCGGCTTGAGCGCGGCGACCTTGCCGTCCTTGTCCAGGGAGTAGAGCTGCCTGCTGCCGTTGCCGCCTCCGAAGACCGCGGTCTTGAGCTTCGGGTTGTACTCGGCGACGTTGTGGTAGCTCTTGGCCAGCGAGAAGTCCCCGGCGATCTTCGACCACTTCTTCTCGGCCATGTCGAAACGGTGGGCGGCGCCGGTGTGGAAGCGGACGATGCTGCCCTTCCCACCCAGCTCCGGGAAGAAGGTCGTGGCCGTGCCGTGGCCCCTGGGCGCGTCGCCGGGCAGCCGGGGCAGCTCGGTCCATGCGCCGGTCTTCATCTCCAGCTGATGGAAGACGTCGCTGGCGCTGGGGTGGTGGAAGACCAAGCCGCTCACCGGGTCGGCCGAGGTGTTCTCGTAGCCGTGGAACCACTTGAGCTTGGCCAGCCACTCCGGGCACTTCTCGGCGCGCCACTCGTTCGTGTCCGCGCGGTAGGAGATGTGCTTGGGCGGTGGCGTCAGGTGGCACTGCCCGATGAGGTGCAGCGAGCGGGTGCTGGCGTCCCAGGCCCCGCTGTCGATGTAGGGCAGGATGCTCTTGCCGCCGGAGAGCAGCAGGTCTTTCGTGAAGCCCATGGTCTCGAACTTCCGCCACTCGCCGGGTTTCATCTCCGCGGCGAGCTTGCCTAGTTCGGAGGGCTGTTCCTCCCCGGCGAGGGCCGGCGACAGCAGCACCGCAGCGCACAGAACAGCTCCCGAGAGACGTGCTTTGGCCATCATGGCTCTTCCTTTCGCTTGCCGATCTCCGGTCCGGTCTACTTGTCGCCCTTGCCGTCCATCTGCACCTTGCGCGCGGCGACCAACTCCTCGGCCGACTTGCCCTGCCGGACCCAGGCCTCGTTGAAGGCCACGGCGTCGCGCCGGCCACCGAACACGTGGATCAGTCCGTCCAGGTTCTGCGCTGCGGACATGCCGCCGCCCACCGGGACGCTGCGCACGTGCTTCCAGGTCTTGCCCTCGTCGTCGGACAGCGCGACCAGCGCATTGCCCAACTTGTCGGCGACCAGCGTGGGCTTGAAGTTGTCCGCGGTGACCAGCAGCGTCGCCCCGCTCTTCAGCGTCAGAACCTTAAGTTTCTGGCCGATCCCTGATTTGGGGAACGGGGTGGGCTCTCCATCTGTCCAGGTCTTGCCCTCGTCGGAGCTCTCGTAGCGCGGCATGGTTTCGCCCTTGCCGAAACGCACATATGCAGTCCACTTGCCGCTCTTGCCGATGTGCAACGTCGCGTGGCAACTGCCGCCGCCCTTGGCTACGCCGTTGACCTTCCAGGTCGCGCCCTGGTCACGGCTCATGAAAAAACCCCAGTTGCCCTGATAGAGCTCGGACGAGAACAGCAGCTCACCCCTGGGGCCGAGCGCCGAAGTCAGGATCTCCTGGAGATGCCAGGCCGACACACCATTGTCGCCCCCGCGCCGATAGATCATGCGCGGCTGGTCCCAGGTGGCACCATTGTCGTCTGACTTGCGCATGGCGATCCCGGCGTCGCGAAAGCCGCAAAGCGCCATGGGCGCGAAGAGGTAGATGCTCTTGCCGTCCGACAGCGCGGTGCCGGCCATGAAGTTGATGTCCGGCACCTTGAAGAGCTCCGAGACCGGCTGCCACGTGTCGGTCCCGTAGGGCAGCCGGCTGGCCGCGCAGGTGGCGTCCTTGGTGTACTCGTTGTGAATGCTGTCCCAGACCGCCAGCATGTCTCCGTTGGGGCAGGCGATCATGCTGGTGTAGTGGCAGTGGTTGAAGAACGGGCCGAGGAAGCTTTTCTGCGCGGGGTTCTTCTTCTCCTTGGTGAAGTCGAAGAAGTAGGGCTCCTTGTGCCGCTCGAAAGGCTCCGGGCGGTCCTGCTTCACGTTCTGCATGCAGAGGGGCAGGACCTCCGGCAGCGGCTTTGCCGCCGGCGTCGGTGCCTGGACCACGCGGAAGCCCAGCTCGCGATTGGCGTCGCACGGCAGGTAGCCGGCCCGGTTGGCCGAGCGCATGTATTTGGTATCGGGATCACGCCCGGCGTCGAGCGGTCGGTAGCTGCCGCCGCGCGCCACCCGGCTGTAGCCCGAGGCCCGGCCCACCGGGTCGGTCTGCGCGCCGGCCTCGTAGGGCCCGTACCAATCCAGGCACCACTCGGCCACGTTGCCGTGCATATCGGAAAGACCGAAGGCATTGGGCGGGTAACTGCCCACCGGGGTTGTGAAGGACTTCCCGTCCTGCCCCTTCCTGTCGTAGACGCGGCCCAGGTTGGCCTGTTCGGCGGTCAGAGCGGCACCGGTGTGAAACGCCGTATCCGTGCCGGCGCGGCAGGAGTATTCCCACTCGGCCTCTGTGGGCAGGCGATAGGGCTTGCCCTCCTTCTTCGAGAGCCACTCGCAGAACTTGACGGCCTGATCGTAGGACACGAAGGTCACCGGTTCGTCGTCGGCCGCGGAGACGCACAGTCCGGGCAGATCCTGCGAGTGCACGTCTCCCCGGAACTTCTTATGCTCAGGATCGAACTTCTCGTACTGGGCGTTGGTAACCTCGAAAGCCCCGATGTAGAAGTCCTTGCTGATAATCACCTTGTGCTCAGGGGCCTCATCCCACTCACGCTCGGAGAACTCCCGGTTGGTCTTGGGCGGTTCCTTGCCGCAGCCCATGACGAACTCGCCGGGCAGCACCCGGACCATCTCCATGCCTATGGAGTTCTTGAAGGCGTTCACCGTGTGGTCGGGGACCTCCCCGGAGGCGGCGGAACCGCTGAGCCCCGCCAAGGCCACCACCACCAGGATGAACGTCGCTGTTCTGATCATCTCAAGATCTCCCGATCCCAAATGTTTGGAAGGATGGAAGATTGGAAGAATGTAACGGCAGCGCACCGAGAGGCGCCCGCCCTCTTCGTTCTTCCCCACCCTTCCATTCTTCCACCCTTCCAGTCTTCCAGCCCCTACTCCATCCCCTCGCCCTTGCTCACATCCAGCTTCAGCGCGTAGACCACGCTGTTGGTGTCGACGCCGAGGACGAGCTTCCTCGCCGGGTCGTACATCAGGCCGTTGGAGCAGCCGAAGCCCGGGCTGCCCGAGAGCTTGAGCGCCACCCAGGCGTTCTTGGCGCAGTCGTAGACCGGCCAGGCGACGTCGCCCTTGGCGCGGACCGTGACCACGACCAGGTCGTTGGCCTCGTCGTAGACGCACTCGCGCCAGAAGTGCCCGCCGGCGGCCGCGCCGGCCATGCCCTTGGGGGCGAGCTTGGTCGCCGTCGCGGTCTTGAGTTCCACGGCGACCACGTCGCCCTTGAACCCGGCGCCGATCAGCAGCAGCCGGTCGCGCTTGGCGTCGTAGCACATGCTCGACTCGTCGCAGCGCGTGCCGGGCAGCTTCTCGCCGGAGACCTTGACCTCGCTCCACTCGGCCTTGCCGCCGTCGTACTTGAAGAGCGTCCCGAACTTGGTCCAGGCGTACGGCCCCTTGGGCGTCTGGCAGAGCGTCAGCGTGTAGAAGCAGTCCTCGCGCATGCCCTTGGGCTGCGGCTTGTGGCTCCAGAGGCCGCTGGCCGGCTCGTAGGCATAGGAGTAGCTGGCGTGGCCGCAGCAGATCATCTCCCTCGAGACCGGGTCGTAGGCGTAGGAGTGGTAGGTGTGCGCGCTGATCCAGGGCTGGCCCATGAACGTCCCGCGCGAGGGCTGCGAGCCGCACGAGCCGATGCCCTCCAGCGGGAAGGCCGGCGGATACTTGAGGTGGTAGCGCCCGGTGCGCATCGAGAAGACCGGGATGTCCGAGCCGCAGTGCGCGCTGTGCCCGCCCGACCAGCGGTAGATGGCCTGGCGGTCGGGGTCGTAGACCGCCGTGCCCCAGTCGCGGTTCTGGCGGGGCAGGCGCACGTCCTTGCCGGTCAGCTGCGTCCAGGTGTTGGCGGCCAGTCCGCCCAGCTTGGCCTGGAAGCCGGCCTCGTCCGGCGCGCCGCCGTCCAGGTACCAGTCCGGGTCGTAGGGGCCGACCCGCCACTCGACCGCGCCGGGCTTGCCCCCGGCCTTGGCCAGGCCCGCCGCGTCGGACTGCGCCGCGTCCAGCTTGCAGGCCAGCGTCACGGTCGTGCCGCGCTCGCCGAGCCGCTCGCCGCCGAAGGTCAGCACCACGTCGCCGGCGCCGGCCGCGGCCACGAAGCCCGCGCCCTTGCCGCTCATGAAGGCCGGATAGGGCTTGCCCCAGTCCTTGACGAGCGCCCACTTGTCGCCGGCAACGTCGTAGGTCCAGGCCTGCATGGGCAGCTGCTTGTAGAGCGGGCCCCAGTATCCGGTGTCGGAGTTGAACTGGTAGCCGCCGAGGAGCACGAGCTTGCCGCTCTCCGGCAGGCGGAGGAAGGCGTGCCCCGCGCGGGGCGAGGGCGAGGGGTCCGGCCGGCGCTCCTGCCAGGTCCGCGTCGCGCAGTCGTAGACCCAGGTGTCGGCGTAGAGCATGTCCAGGCGGTCGCCGCCGAAGAGGACGATGCTCTTCGTCGCCGGGTCGTAGACCATCTGGGAGTGGGCCCGCGGCGGCGGCTCGCTCATCAGCGCCGTGCGCGCGCGCCAGAGGGCGCGGGTGAGCTCGAGCGCCGTCTTGATGGACTCGCTCGACGCGGCGTCGCCCAGCTTGCCGGCCAGCCCCTCGGCGCCCCCGAGATCGGCGGCCGCGCGCTCGCACTGGGTCTTCTGGCAGCCGACGCCCTTGCCCTCGAGGTCCTTCTTGAGCGCGGCGACACCCGCGGCGAGCTTCCTGGCAGCCTCGGCCAGGCTCGCCTTCTCGTCGGCCGGGAGGCCGGTCCTGAAATGCCGGTTGCAGTGCGCGCCGTGGAGCGCCACGGCCTCGAGCATCAGCGCCTCGGCGCGCGCCTCGAAGCCCTTGACCGGCTCGGCGGCCG
Source organism: uncultured bacterium (assembly GCA_937935355.1). GTDB lineage: Bacteria > Planctomycetota > SZUA-567 > JAKLDR01 > JAKLDR01 > JAKLDR01. The sequence continues at coordinate 19,498 of CALGYR010000017.1, forward strand.
GGTCGATGCGCTTCCAGGCGTTTCCGGAGACCGAGTAGGCCCAGGTGCGGGTGTCGTTGAACTCGCCCGGCCCGTTGTTGCCGCCGAAGAGCACGAACTCCTTGTTGTGGGCGTCGTAGCAGAGCGACCCCCACCAGAGCTTCTGCTCCTCGCCGCTGGGCGTGCCGGGACCGAGCTCCTTCCAGCCGCGCGCCGCGGGATCGTACTCGATCAACCGGTTGTGGACGTAGGCCACGACGCGGTTGCGGTCGGTGTCCACGGCGTACTGGGAGTAGGCGACGAAGCCGCCCTCCCAGAGCCCGATGCGCCCGTCCTTGAGGCGGTAGCCGTGGCTGGGCAGCTTGGGCGCGTCGCAGGGGCCGATCTCCGGCTTCCAGCCCTTGCCCTCGGGGAAGCGGTTCTTCCAGACCCGGCTCTCCAGGTCGAAGGTCTGCTCGTCGTAGCAGAACGGGCCGTGGTCGTTCCACGCGCCCACCGCGCCCATGGCCAGGACGAAGCTCTTCTCGGCCGGCAGCCAGAAGACCGCCCCGCCGTAGCGCCGGGCGGCGCCGTGGCTCTCGACCTTGACCCACTCGTTGGCCGCCAGCTCGCCCTCGACCTTGGTCGAGAGCGGCCACTCGAACTTCTCGCCGGCGGCGCCCGGGGCAGCCGCCACCGCGGCGAACATCAGGCATGGCGTCAGGAAGCGCGCGATGCTCATGGGCCCCTCCTTACCTCAGGTCGCAGGCCGCTTCGGCGGCGCAGGTCAGCTTGACCGCGGCGATGCGGCGGTTGATCCGGTCGAGGACGTAGGCCGTATCGCCGGCCAGACACACGCCGGTGGGCCAGGCGAAGGGAATGGGGCGAGGGGCGTGGGATTGGGGGCGGGACGAACTCCCGGGAGATGGACGCGCCGTTTCTCCACCCGCCCCTCGCCCCTCGTCCCCCGCCCCCACGTCGTCGACGTTGCCGTAGCCGCCGAAGCGGGCCAGCTCGTTGGCGTTCGAGTCGATCACCCCGATCGAGAAGCGCAGGACGTCGGGCACGAAGAGCCGGCCGTAGTCGTCGAGGGCGAAGCGCCCGTTGCTCCAACAGGCGCAGCCCGGGTCACCCCAGCCCTCGGCGCGGGTGGCCACCGGAGCGAAGCCGCGAAAGCGCCAGGTCGCGCCCTTGATCCAGACCGCGTGCCCGAGGTAGGCGGTGCGGTACTCGGCCGCCTCGGCGGGGACGCCCGCGGGCCGGGGGGCATCGCCGGTCTTCGGAGGCATGGCGCCCATCCAGACCTGCCCGCCGGAGGGACCGAACTTGAAGATCGAGCCGCCCAGGAAAATGTAGAAGTTGAGGTACGGCCGCTGCCAGCGCGGCTCCTCGGGGATGCCGTGCATCGGCCGGTTGTACCAGGAGCTCTTCAGCGTGTAGGGCATGTACCAGGCCAGGGTCGGCACCTCCGCGCCCAGGCCGTCCGGGTAGGGCTTCTTCGCGTCGTGGAAGTTCATACCGGCGTAGACGTTGCCGGCACGGTCCACCGCCAGGCAGCTGGCCGACTCCAGCGGGATGTCCTTGATGAGCGCCTCGTTCTTGACCTTGCCGTCTGGACCGAAGACCGTCAGGTTCTGGGGGTTCACGCCCTGGTTGACGTAGATGTCGCCGCTGGGCGCCACGGTCAGGCCGTAGAGGCCGACGTTGGGATGGCCGGCGCGGTAGTTCACCGCGATCTTGTTGCTCCCGGTGCCGGCGAAGGCCAGCGGCTTGCCGTCCGGCGAGAAGCGCAGCAGCGCGTTGGTCCCGTAGCCCCCGAGCACGTAGATGTTCCCGTCGCGGTCCAGCGCCGGGTCGCAGCCGCTGACGAACTTGCCGCCGATCTTGCCGGTCTTGAGGTCGATCTTGCGGATGACCGTCCCCTCGGGGTCGTTGACGTAGGCCACCTCGCGCGCCGGGTCGACGGCCATGAAGAGCGGGTTGGTCAGGCGGTCGCCGCCGGCTGCCTTGAGCGCGTTCTCGCCGGGGGTGAGTTTGCCGCCCTCGTCGGTCAGGGGCAGGAGCGGCGCCCCGGCGCCGTAGGCCGGCGCGTAGCTCAGCCAGACGCGGGCCGGCTCGGCCGAAGCGTCCAGGGCCAGGAGCGGGACGTACCGGTAGTTGTTGAAATCGTAGCGCGCGACCTCCTTGCCGCCGACGGCCTTGTCGAACTTGACGACCGAGTACGGCTTGGCCGGCTCATGCTTGCCGGTCAGAGGCTGGGGCGAGTTGCCCACGTAGAGCGCCCCACTCTTGGGGTGCACGCAGAGCTGCCCGGGGTTCGGCACCTTGGTCTCGCCCAGGAACTTGCCCTGCGGGTCGAAGACCGCGACGCGGCCGTTGCCGGCGTCGGAGACGCAGATGTTGCCCTTGCCGTCGACGGTCAGGCCAGCCGGTTCCTTGAGCCCGTCGGCGCCCGCGCCCGGAGCCTCGAGCTTGCCGATGAAGGGCTCGGGCGCGGCCTTGGCGTCCCAGCCCATTCGACATACGGCGTGGCCGGCGCTCTTGCCGGAGATGACCCCGATGACGTAGATGGTCTTGCCGTCGGGGCTCGCCGCAACCTGGGTCGTCGGCTGGCCCGTGCCGATGAAGGGGCCCACGAAGCCGACCTCGGACGGCGTGCTGCCGTCGGGCTTGATGGCCAGCACGTAGCGGCGCGGGACCTGGTCCTCGTTGGTCCGGCCGCCGGAGGAGAAGAGGATCACCCCCTGCGCGGTCACGAAGAGCTGCTGGCGGATGGAGAGCCCGGCCATGTAGGGCATGAGCGACGCGGTGTGGCCGTTGTAGACCACCGGGACCTCCGAGCCGTCGGCGAGCCGGATGGGCTCCAGCCCCTTGAGCTGCTCGCGCTTGAGATTCGCCGGCGGAGGCAGGATGGTCCGGAGGTACTTCCCGTCGCGGCCCAGGACGAACATCCGCGGCGGGATCCACATCGCTCCGGCGGCCAGGACGTAGACCTCGCCGGTCGGCCCGACGCCGATGGCGTTCGGCGCCTCGAGCTCGCTGCCCGGACCCTGGATGAAGCGGCCGAGCCTGGCGCCGATTCCCAACCGCACTCGAGCCCTGAATGGTCCGCCGGCCACCGGCTTCCCGTCGTCGTCCTTGCCGTCCCAGGGGACTTCCTGGGCGAGCGAGTCCTTCTTGAGCGGCTCGGGAGGATTCTTGCCGAGCATCCCGGCGGCCAAGTGCCGCACGACCGCCCCCTTGGCGTCGAGCACCGCGACCTCGACGTCGGTCGGCGCGGAGACCGCGAAGGCGATCTTCGTCGCGCCTCCGTCCGACCTGGCCTCGGGCTTGGCAGTGAAGGTTGCCTCGGAGGCAAAGACGGGAAGGCATCCCGTCAGTAGCAGGAGGAGAAGGCACTGAGGCACCGAGGCACTTAGGCACTGAGTGCCATTTGGGCGCGACGAGGAATTCGCCAACCGTTTCATCATCTCAGTTCCCCTTTCCCCTCAGTGCCTTAGTGCCTTAGTGCCTTAGTGCCTTAGTGCCTCAGCCCCTTAGCACCTCAGCCGCGTCGGCACCTTGATCACCGTCGGCGCCTCGGCCGGGCCGGAGCGCAGTTCGACGAGGCGCGCGATGGTCGTGCGGGCGAGCGTCCCCACCCGCCAGACCACCGCCGGCAGCACCGGGCCGCCGACGAAGTGCGACAGGTAGGTGCGCTCGTAGTCCTCCTCGGTGGACCAGCCGACCATCTGAAAGTCGCGGCCGGGAACGAGCGCGAGTTCCCGGGCGGCCCGGACCAGCGAGGCCGTACAGCCCTGCCAGAGGGAAAGCACCGCCTCCGGACGGTCTTTGGCTGACAGCAGTCGTCGCGCTCCGGCGACGCCCTCGGGCGACTCGGGATCGTCGAGGACCACGCGCATCTCCGGGGGCAGCTCGATCCCCTCTGCGGCCAGAGCGGCCGAGGCCCCGCCGAAGCGCTCCAGCCCCTGGCGGCTCACCCCGACGGGTCCGATCCAGCCGATCCGCCGGCAGCCGCGGACGGCGAGCCATTTGCCGGCGAGCAGTCCGCCGCGAAAGCCGTCCTGGACCACCGAGTCGATCTCGAGGTCCTCTCGCCAGTCGTCGACGGTGATGGCCGGCATCCCGGCGCGGAGCACGGCGTCGATGAGCTCGCGGCCGGGCGTGTCGAGGATCGCGCCGCAGACCCGCGCGGCGCGGAGCTGCTCCACCACCTGCTCGAGGCTCAGGCCCTCGCAGCCGACGGCGAGCAAGGTCCAGCCGCGAGCGGCCGCGGCCTGCTGGAAGCCGGCGAGCAGCGCACGGTGCAGGTCGTCCCACAGGCCGGCCTGGGAGTGCGGAGCCAAAACGTAGGCCAGCGGCGCTCCCTTCTGCGGATCGTTGGCCCTGGCCATCACGCGGTAGCCGCGGCGGGGCTCGGCGGCGATCAGCCCTTCGGCTTCCAGGGCCTTGAGCGCCCGGCGGGCGGTCATCCCGGCCACGCCGTGGCGAGTCGCAAGTTCCCTTTCCGTAGGCAGATAGCCACCGGCGCTGATCTTACCCTCAAGGATATCCTGGCGCAGCTTGACAGAGAGCCCGGCGGAGGAGCGGCCGTGGCCCATCGCCCTTGCTGCCCTTATTGTGCTTGACATGCTGCCCTCCTGGTGCTCCACATACACCGCACCGGCGACTTGGTTCGGAAAAAAGTCGGGTTCCTGGTTCCTGGTCAAGGGCTACACAACCTAGAACTAGTAACCAGGAACCGTTGCTGTTGCGCTGCGCCGCGTACCGGGATAAGCTGACGGAGGAGGGGCTATGCCGGAGTCTACAGAGGAATCAGCCGCCCCATCGAGCGACCGGCAACGCCTCCGGTCCTGGGGAACCATGCCCTGTCGCGTCGCCGCGACGGTCGTCCTCTCTCTGCTCACATCGTGGCTCTGGCTCGACATTCTGATTGAGCGCTGGCACTGGGCCAGGGCGATCAGCTTCCTGGCCTTGGCGGCGGGGCTGCTCAACCTGCTTGTGCTGGCGGTCTCGGTCTCGTGGCGTCGGGATGGCCCCGTGCTGCTCGACCGGATCGCATCCTGGCGCCCGTGGCTGCTGGTGGCGTGGGGGCTCGTCCTGGCGGCAGCCGGGGGCGAGTTCCTCCGGCAGGACCAGTTGCGCATCAGAGGGTCGGCGGGCTTCTCCAACGTCATGGCCGACATCGAAGCAAGCGACGAACTGGCCCGGCGGCTCGGCCGGCCCATTCGGCCGGGCTGGCTGGTCAGCGGCCGGTGGGGCTATGACGAGGGCAAGGACGGCTCCTACGATGGCGGCTGGTCCTACGATTTCAGCGTCGCCGGCCCCCAGGGCTCGGGGCACATCCAGGCCCGTAGAGTCGACGCCCGCCGGTCACGGACTGACCGCGACGGGCAGTGGTCGGACTCGATCCTGGTGATCGTCGATGGCACCGGCGAGCGCCTCGAGCTGGTCAAGCCGCGCGCAGAGTGCCCCGACACCGGCGTCGGGCGCTGAGCGCTCGATGGACAACACGACAGTGGAGGTCGGAGTTCGTGCCGGAAGTCGCTGATCCATCCGCCGGACGTCTCCGCACCTGGCGCCCCACGGTCCTCTGGACCGCCGGCATCCTGCTGGCATTGGGGCTGGCCTGGTTCATCGGGGCGGTGGCTGTGCCGGCGTGGCGGGCCAGGGTGGCAATCGCCGCCTATTGCGAACGCCAGATCCCATGCAGTGAACTTCTCAAGCGAATGGGGGGAGAGGCGGCCTTGGACTAAACCGCTTCGCGGTGGTTGGCGCGTCTGAGGTCAGAGGTATGTAAGGCTTCGGGGGACACAACACTTTTGCCCTTTGGCGCTTCGAGTGTCGCTCCAGAGGACTCATCCCGGCACAGCCGGAACCGAACCAACAGAAGCAACAACAACCACAGAAACGACAGCTCGAGCTCATCCGGTCATTGAGACGTGCATTCCGGGACGCGAAGACCGGCCGCGGAGGGAACGGAGGCAACCCGGAACGGAGCCGGTCAATCAAGGTGCGCTCTCCTGGCAGAGCGCGCACGGCTCCCGGCTCGCACGGCTCGTTATGCCGAAGGCTGGCGGGGACCGCACCGCTGCCGCGCACCGCGCCAGTTGGCCGTTGTGCCGCGTGCCGGGCAGTCCCTGAATGCCACGTCCCGCTCTGAAGAACCAGGCTTCGGGGGGCACGACACTTCTGCCCTTGACGCTCATCCGCCCTGGGCATAACCTCCCTCGTCATGGCACGAATCGCACGCGTTGTGGTATCCGGGCATCCCCATCATGTCACCCAGCGCGGGGTGCGCTCAATGGACGTGCTCAGCACCGACGCCCAACGGCGAACCTATCTCGAACTGATGGCCGAGCACTGCCGTCTTCAGGAGGTGGAAGTGCTGGCCTGGTGCCTGATGACCAACCACGTCCACCTGGTGATGGTGCCGCCGGAGGAGACGGCGCTGGCCCGCGCGGTCGGCGAGGCCCACAAACGCTACACCCGGTGGCGTAACTTCGCCGAGGGGGTGCGCGGCTACCTCTTCCAGGGGCGCTTCGGCTCGTGCGTGCTCGATCAGCGCCATCTGCTGGCTGCGGCGCGGTACACGGAACTCAACCCGGTGAAGGCCGGGTTGACCGCGAACGCGGAAGACTGGCCGTGGTCAAGCGCGCGCTATCACCTGGCTTTGCAGGACCAAGACCCGCTTATCCGGGACCGGACGCTGCGGGGTTTGGTGCCCGATGCCCGCGCGTGGCGCGAACTCCTGACCGGCACGGACGAGCCTGCCGAGAGGCAGCTGCGGCGTTCGTCGCGCACGTCGCGCCCGGCCGGCGACCGGGAGTTCGTCAAGTTGGTCGAGAAACTCACCGGCCGGGACCTGCAAGGACGGTCGAGAAGGATGGGCAGGTAAAAGTGTTGTGTCCCCGGAAGCGGAAGCACCGGAGGCAAGCATGAGAGACGGGAACCGGTGGCGCTGACCCCGGCCCTCAGCCCACGCTGACCGCCCGCGCCGACCGGACCCAGGGCGCCTCGCCGGGCCCGGGCAACCGGCCGGAGCGAAGGGATTCCAGCACGACCTCGTCGAGGCCCTCGACCTGGAGCCAGTGCTCGCCCTTCTTCTCGAACTCGCTGACCAGCTCGCGCGGGAAGTCGGCCACCGGCCGCCCGGATTCCTGCGCCGCGGCAACCGCCAGGGTGTGGCTCATGGCCGCCTCGACGCCGCAGAGCGGCGCCCGCCCCTCCCGGATCGCCGCGACCGTGTCCAGGACCTTGGCCCGGCCGCTGCGCTCCGCCGGCCCGTAGCTCCGCCGGCGGCCGTCGGCGTGCTCCCCGGCGATCTCCCCGCCGGGCAGCTCGTAGCGCACCGCGCCCTTCTCGAAGGCCAGCTCGAAGATCGGGCCGCGCTCGCGGCCCACGGCGTGGGTCACGGCGAAGAAGACCTCGGCGCCGCCGGTCGTCCGGCAGCGCAGGAAGGCGGTGTCGTAGTTCTCGATCTCGCGGGCCCGGTAGAGCTGGGCCTCGACTTCGGCGGGAACGGCGCTCGTCCCGACGGAGTCGCCCAGCAGGTAGAGCATGTGGTGCAGGAAGTGGGCGGCGGCGTTGTTGACCGGGCTGTCGAACACCGCCCTCCCCTGCCCATCCCGAAGCCGTCCGGCCCAGCCGCTGCGACCGTAGTACTCGCGGCTCCGCGGCCAGAGCGCGGCACACTTGAAGACGAGCGGCCGGCCCCAGACGCCGGCCAGGATGTCGGCCTTGAGGCGCTGGGTGGACTCCAGGAACGAGTCCTGGTAGCCGATGGCCACGACCCGGCCGCTGCTCCGCGCCGCGTCACACATGCTCCGGGCCTCGACCACCGAGCCGCAGAGCGGCTTCTCGCAGAGCACGTGGCTGCCCTTCGAGAGCGCCACCAGGGTTTGCGGGCAGTGGAACTGGATGGGCGAGGCCAGGATGGCCAACTCCGCGTCGGACTGCTCGTAGAACTCCTCTAGCGACGGGAAGACGGGCAGCCCGGCCTCGCGGATCCGCCCGAGGAACATGGACCGCTCCGGCGCCGGGTCCACGAAGCCCTTGAACGCGATGGGGCTATCGGGCCGATCGAGGAAGTGCTCGAGGTACCAGTGGCCGAACCCGCCGATGCCGCAGAGGACCGCGCCGATCTGTGCGTTCATGGCTCCGTCCTGGCGGCCGACCCCGCCTCAAGGTTTCCGGATCGAGAGGCTACGTGGCCTCGCCGCCCGAGGCAAGTGCATTCCGATAGGCCGCCCCACTGTCGGTCATGCCCGGCAGGGGGTTGCGCCCTCAGCCGGACTCGGCTGGCGCGCCCGCCCTGGCCGCCGGAGCGGCTCAGCGGGCCTCCACCGCCGCGCTCTCCGCGAAGGTCAGGTCGCGGATGGGCTCGCCGGTCTCGTCGGTGAGCTGAGCCGACATCATCCAGGTGGTCTGCCGGTTGCAGACCTGCAGCAGGAGCCGGTTCCAGCCCTTGCGCAGGCGCACCCGGATATCGTCGGCGTAGTCGTCGAAGCCCCGGCTGGAGGCGGCGCCGCTGACGCCGTCGTGCACCAGCCGCCCGTTGAGCCAGGCGCGGTTGTGGTCGTTGGTGTCCGTGCGCAGAAACGCCTCGCGGTCCCGATCGCTGTGCACGCAGACGCTGGCGTAGCACATCTGATCGGGGTCCTCGTTGAAGATCCGGCCCAGGTCCAGCGCCTCGCCCGGCACGGTCCGCCACTTGAGCGCCCCGCCGGCGGCGTCGGAGGCCAGGGCCGGAGCGGCCTCCTCGCCGGGGCCGCCGGCGATGCAGACCGGCGTCGGGTCGACCGTGCCCCAGTCGGGCAGCACCCGGGCCATGAAGAGGTCGCGGTGTGCCAGACGCCCTCCCGGCGCTCGATCGCGCGCAGCGTCAGGTTGGCCGAGTCCACCACGTAGAGAAGATCGTCGCCGGCCGCGGCGATGTCGATCGCGTCCCCGAAGGTGGCCACCCCCGGCGGGCCGTCGGTGCTGCCGGTCACTCCCGGCTGGCCGGTGAGCACCCGCACCTGTCCGTCGGCCGTCACGATCTTCACGCACGTTCCGCAGGCGACGTAGCCGTTGCCCTTGCCATCGAAGGCGACGGGGCCTCCGATCGCCACCTCCAGCCTGGGCCCCTGGCCCACGCCCCGGATGCCGGGGCTGCCGCAGAAGACCTCCACCTGCCAGTCGCCGATGTCCTCCATCGGGATGGTGCCGCCGGCGGCCGGGGAGGCCGCCCCCAGTACCAGCAGACCCGCGACCGCCGCAATCAGCGCTCTCATCCTCGCCCGCTCCCTTTCAGGTCATGCTACTGTTCCGCGCCGGCCGCCTGGGCGGCCAGTTCCAGCAGCTCCACGTCGCTCTCGGCCTGACCCATCACCGGCCAGCGCTCGCGGTACCTGCCGCCCTGCCCGCACCAGTCGCGCACGAACCCCGTGCTCCGCTGATCGAGGAACCGGGAGATGCGCGCGGCCAGATCCCCGGAGACCTTCTTCTCGGCCAGCGCCCGCTCCAGGAAGATCGCCGCCTCCACCAGCTCCGTGCCCTCGCGCAGCATTTCGAAACGCTCGCTGGGCACCGGGCCGTCCGGCCCGGCGGCCAGCATCGATCGCGTGGAGGCGTTGTTCCCGCCCCCGGTGCCGCGCCCGGTGCTCTGGTGGACGTACCGGCCCCGAAAGTCCTTCGCCGGGAAGTTGTCCGCCCCGAAGTCGCTCAGCCCGTCGTGTCCGCGCAGCACCGTCTCCTCGGGCAGGTTGCGGAAGATCGTCAGGGACGAGCGGTCCCAGTGCCGGGTCCGCCCGGCCATGTTGCAGATCGCCGTCCGCGGCTTGGCCAACGAGGCGTACCCGCGCGGCCGCAGGCCTCCCTCCGTCCACACGGCGGAGGAGAATCTCACGGGCATGGCCGCCCCGTCGGACCCCTTCCACGAGCCGCCCAGCACCCCGTTGTGCGCCGTGTAGTTCCACACGCTCTCGGGCCACAGCTTCAGGGCCACGTCCACGATCTGCGGCTTGACCGGGTAGCAGTAGCTGTTGTGACCGAAGGCGGTGACGTCCTTCCAGCCGCGGGCTTCCACCCTCTTCATCACTTCGTCGATCACCGGTTTCCAGAACGCGCGGCTCTCCTCCGTGCCCAGGAGCGGCTGATCCATCTTTTCGACCTTGCCGGTGGCCGGATCCAGCAGCGAGACCTGGCCCGCGGGACCGTTCTTCTTGCCATCACGGTCGAGCTCGCCCCAGCAGTTGAGGCTCAGCGGGAAGGGCTTGCCGCCATGCTTCTCCACCAGTTCCTTCTGCACCAGGTCCAGGTAGCGGTCCAGAATCGTGAAGTCGTGGGAGAACTCCCCCGGCTTGCCTCCCCCGGCCCCGGCCCCGGGGTCCGCGGCGGCGTCCGAGCCGCCCTTGCGCACCCACCGGACCATCGACTCCCGGTTGCCGCCGTAGAAGCCGCAGGTCAGATTGATCGGCACCAGCCGCGAGTTGATCTCGGCCATCAGCGACAGCGACCGCCCCATGTACCTGAAGTGCTCATCCGACCACAGCGGCACCCCGTACGTGAAGGCCGCCTGCTCCTGCTCCAGCCGGATCAGGTTGCGCTGCCGGAAGTCCTTCGGGTCGGGCATGGTCCAGCCGTGGACCACCACCCGCAGCGACGTCTTCACCGGCCCGGCGCCCTCCGCCGAGATCGTCACCGGCGCCTCGTACTCGCCGGCGGCGCAGTCCCGCGGCGCCCGCACCGTGAACCACAACGGCAGCACCGCCCGGCGCGGCGCGCCCGGCGCGCCCCCCGACTGCTTGGAAACGCTCCCCGAGTAGACCGGCACGACCTCCGGCACACCATCGAGCACCGGGTCGAACCGGCCCTCCGGCGTCCAGGTCGTCGCCTGCGTCGCCGGGATCGAGTGGCGCAGCTGCACCGCCGAGGCCGGCAGGGCCGGACCGCCGCCCTTGACCGGCCTGAGCTCGCCCAGCTTCACCGAGAGCCCCTTGATGGCTTTGTCCGACGCGATCGCCAGCCGCCCCGAGAAGACCCCGTTGCGCGGCGTGTGCACCACCACCGGCCGCAGAGGTTCACAGGGAATTCCGCGGCTGCCGACGTCCAGCGTCTCGCAGTGCGCCGGATTCCACACCTCCAGGCCTCCGGACGCGCCACCTCCCACGGCCGGGCCCTGGCCCGCCGGCGACGTCAGCCTGAGGCTGGTCAGCCCCACGTAGGGCCAGAGCCCCACCACGCTTCTCATGCCCCCGCGCGGCGCACGCCGGGCTCCGATCGCCTTCGCATTGATTGGCGCGCGCACCAGCCGCACGGCCAGCACGTTGACCCCCTTGACCACGGACTTCCCCGGCAGCACCAGGTCGTCCAGGCTCCGGTAACGGCGGTCGAAGCCCGCCCGGTTCTTGTTGGGGTCCTCCAGATACGACCCGTCCGGCTCGCAGTGCAGGTCGTCGGGGTATCTCCCGGCCGGGGTCCCGGCCTCGATCTTCCCGGCCGGGAGGTGTCCGCGGGCCACCTCGACGCCGTTGAGGTACACGACCGCCCCGCCCACGTACCTGAGCGACAGCCTGAGCTCCCCCAGCGCGGCTGGGTCGGCCGCCAGAAAGCGGGCGCGCACGAAGATCGCCGAGTTCGCCGTCGCGCTGTGCAGCGCTGCGGGACTGCCGCCGGTGGCGCTGTCCGGGGGCATCTCGACCCCCCCGCTCTCCCGGGCCCAGCCCGAGTCGTCGAAGTCCGGGCGCATCCAGTCGTCCGGCGGCAGCGCCGACTGGTACTCGGCCATGGGCTTGGGGCTCTTGCCCACCGGCTCCATCACCGCCTGCGCCGGCTCGTCGCCCGTGACGCTAACCGGAGTCCGGAAGGCGAGGAAACAGCGCAGCGGACTGCTGCCGTCGAGCAGGACGGCTTCCGCCGAAGGGGCCGGCGGAGTCGAAGCCGGCTCCGCGCCGGCGGCCCCCGGAGCGCAGCCGACAACGACCAACACGACTGCCGCGATGCCGATGGCCAGGGCCAGTGCCAGATTCCTCATGACTCGTCTCCCTCTCTCTTCTCCACGCCCGGCGGCCGCCGCAGCCAGGTCTTCACGCAGATCCTCGTCTCCTGCCGGTCGGGCCCCCGACGCAGGCTGGCCAGCCGCTCCAGGGCGGTGTCCGCCAGAGTCCTCATGCTCCAGTTGATCCTGGCCGGGACGACTCCCCGGGGCATCGCGGCCAGCAGGCTGCCGTCGAGCTCCTCTGCGGTCCAGCCGACCAGCTCGAGGTCCCGCCCCGGCTCCAGCCCCAGATCGATGGCGGCCTGCGCGATCTCGGCGAGCTTCTGCGGAAAAAGCGCCAGCACGGCATCGGGGCGGTCGCTCCTCGACAGGAGCTGCCGGGCCAGCTCCCGGGTGTCCTCGTCCGGCGTATCCACGATCATCTCCGGAGGCATGCTCAGGCCGCTCTCCTGCAGGCCGCTGACCGCGCCGCCGAAGCGGCTGCGGGCATGGACGGTGACGCACGCCGGGCCGAACCAGGCGACGCGCCGGCACCGGCGTTCCGCCAGGTACCTCGCCGCCGTGAAGCCCCCTCCGAAGCCGTCCTGAACCACGGCGTCCACGCCGGCATCGGGGTGCCAGGAGTCCACCATCACGACGCCCAGTCCGGCCGCGCGCGCGCGCCTGACGATGTCAGCGCCGTGGGCGTCGATGATCAATCCCCAGGTGCGGGAGGCCTGGCACTGGCGGATGACTTCCGCTCCGGGCATTCCGGCCGAGCCGATGCCGAGGAGCGACCAGCCCCGCCGGCCGGCCGCGGCCTGGAGCTCGGCCATCAGCCTGGTGTGGAATTCGTTCAGCGGCTCTCCCGCCAACTGCGACGAGAGCACGAACCCCACCGGGCAGCCCCGGGTGGGATCGTTGGCCCGGCCGGTGACCCGGAAGCCGTGCCGGGGGACCGAGACCAGCAGACCCTCGTTCTCCAGAAGCTTCAGCCCCCGCCGGACCGTCTCGGCGGTCACGCCGTGGGACCTGCCAAGCTCGCGCAGCGCGGGGAGGAAGCGTCCCGCCGGATATTCGCCCCCGGCCAGAGAGGCGCGCAGGGCCTCGGCCAGGGCGCTGGCGCTCCTGCCGCCGCTGAGCTTCACCGGCGGCAAGGTCTCCATCACACGGTCGAGGCCCGTCCCGGCCTCGACCTGCCTTGCTCCCTTTTGTCCCGATCGAGGAGCCATCCCACCCTCCGTCATCCACTGGCTGGTGACACCGCTGTGACATCTCCAGTTAAGCTATTGTGACTATACACCGCAACGGCTGGAGATGTCGGATGAAAAGGCAACTATGAACTCAATCGTCCATTCATAGCTACGGTCCGTGCCATTACTGTGACATGGAGGCGGAGAGGATACTACGAAGGGCCGCGCTCAAGCGCCACGAACTGAGACGCCGATCATCATCGCGTCCCACGGTTCGACCAGCCCGAGCCCCTTGGCCTCGAGCTCCCGGTGGACGTCCGGCAGGTCGAAACGCTCCAGGACGCCCGGCAGCATCGCCGAAAGCGGCCACTTCTCGAGCGGCGTCTCGGCGATCTCCGCATAGGACCGCGGCGCGTTGATCAGCGTCACCCGCCGAACGCGCTCGTCGAGCAGCGCGGCAAGAGACCCGGGGATGGCCCCCCAGCCCCGGGCCACCAGGTGCACCTGGTCGTAGCCCAGGGACGCCATCCAGTCGAGCGTGGCGAGGACGTCGTGGACGCGCCACGAGACGTAAGACTCGCCGAGCATCCGCGCCGAGACTGCGTACTGGTAGTCGCTGCCGTAGTGACCGAAGAGCGAGTCCGGCCGGCAGGTGTCCGGGAGGCTCTCGCCGATGCCGCGATAATCGCAGGCGAAGAAGGCCGGTTCCTCCTTCTGCAGTTCGCGCAGGAACTGGTCCTCGCGAAGCTCCGCGTCCGAGGAGAGGTGCGGCACGTAGAGCACAGCCGGGCCCGAGCCGCGCGCGGGCCGGGCGGCGCGGCGCTCGTCCTCTAGCTTGGTGACCACCGCCTGCGCGCCGAACCGGAGGTCGGTCTCGATGACGAACTGGCTGGCGTGCTTCCGGGCGTAGCCCCGCGACGACCAGGGCCGCAGGATGCGGTACTCCGGCGGACCGCTGCGAACCGGCAGGCGCAGGAGGTCCCGGACCCGACTCAGGAGTTCCTCTCCGGCCGGCGAGCCGCGCTCGCCGGCCAGCAGTTGCGAACGTTCGCGGACGAGGTCGGGCACCGTCCGCATGCCGGGAAGGTCGGCCGTCTGGCCGGTCGGCGTGCACTGGAGCGCGGCATATTCCTCCATGACCAGGCCGGCGTCGGGGTCATCCGCCTCGATCCCGGCGTGGCGGTTGAAGAAGCCGTACATCGCCTGGCGCGCCCCCGGCCAGTAGCCGTGCCCGCCGGGACCGGCGTAGTAGGCAACCCGGTCTTCGGCGCCAAGCAGGCGGTAGACGTGCCGCACCCGCTCGAAGGCCTCGAGCGATCCGCGCTGGTCGAAGAAGTCCTGCTCCTCGGTGAGGACGATGACCGGCCTGGGCGCGGCGGCGATGAGCAGGTCGCTCTGCTCGAGCCCGGCGGCGAGGATTCCCGGCGGGCACTGCTCGCCGTCGAGCGGCTCCTCGTTGACGGCGTTGTGGTGCCAGCTCGAGACCCAGCAGCAGGGCGCGGACATGGCCAGGCGCGGATCGCAGGCCGCGGCGAAAGCCGACATGGTGCCGCCTCCCGAGACGCCGGTGACGCCGACCCGCGCCGGGTCCACCTCCGGCTGCTCGAGCAGGGCGTCCATCGCCCGGATGCCGTCCCAGACGAACCACCGGCCGACCCAGTCGCCGAGGAGCGAGAGCTTCCGGTCCATGGCATTGTGCTCGTGGACGCTCGGGAACCGGTCGTTGGGCGCCCAGACCGAGCCGCCCCTGCCGTCCGGGTACTGCAGCCGCTCGCCCTGACCCATCGGGTCGAAGATGAGCACGACGTAGCCCATCCGGGCCAGTCCCTGCGCATAGGACTGGTAGGGCTCGCCGGCCTTGGCGCTCCAGGAGTGCCCGCAGGGCGAGAGCACCGCCGGGCGCGGTCCGGAGAGCCCCTGCGGCACGTAGAGGTCGGCCGTTACCGCGCAGCCCGGGCGGCTCTCGAAGACGAGCTTGCGCACCAGGTAGGCACCCCGGTCGAGCTCGCCGGTGACGCGGAGGTTGAGCGGCGTCTTCTCCGGCCAGGGTCCGAAGATCCAGGCCGCCTTGCCGCGCACCTCGGCGACGTAGGCCTCGGCTGCTTCGCGGGTCTTGAGCGCCATCACCCGGGCGTGGTTGGCGCGGTAGGCCAGGCGCATCCGCCGGGTCAGGTACTCCTGCAGCATCCGGGGGAAGCGGTTCAGGGGCGGACGTTCCTGTGTCGTGCTCGTAGTGCTCATGGCTTGATCGCGGCCTCTCATGGCGCCAGCGGAGAACCGGCTACGGCCGGCTCCTTTCAGCGCATCGTACCGCCGGCTTCGACGGGCGCAACCACGGCGGCTCCGATCAGCGGCGGAACCCATCCGCCGGGGCGATCCGCACCCGCGCGTAGCTCATCTCGCCGTCCCACTCGCGGCCGTCCGAGCCCTCGTGCGGCTTCCAGCCGCCGCGCCGGTAACCGAAGAGGTCGAGCGTCCCGGAAGGCTCGCAGCCGGCGCGGGGGGTGGCCGTGAAGAACTGGGCCGGCGGCGGTGAAGGTGATGCCGGCACCGGGCTTCGCGTCCTCCTGTCCGGGCGCCTGGGCCAGGCGCGCCACCTTGACCACGGCGATCAGGTCGGCCTGCTCCAGGGCGTCGGCGTCCAGGCCCAGCGACGCCAGCGTCTTGCCCTCCGTCTCCTCGGCGCCACGGGCCGCGCAGGCGGCCAGGACCAGGGACAGAGAAACCATCAACGACGCTCTCCAGTACATTCCACCTCTCCTTTTCAACGGAGCAGTCGCACGTCCGCTCCCAACCCATCGAGGTCAGGGATGCGGCCTTCACTTCGCCGTTTCCGCCGCCAGAACGCTTCCGTCGACAGCCAGGATGCGCCCGCCGGCAACCAGGGGCTTCGTCCCCAGACCCAAGACCCCGCAGTCGCCCTCGAGCCGGAGACCGCCGCCGAACTCCACGGCCGCCTCGCCGGCGAGCCGCACCGCGACCTCGACGCTCCTGCCGCCGGGCAGCGCCGCGCGCACTCTCGCCGCGCCCTCCGGTGCGGAGAGGGCTTCGACCTTCACCGCCGGCACGGCCCCCTTCCCGGGCAGCAGCAGCCAGGCAAAGATGAAACTCTTCCCAATGCGCGCCGAATACACCGCGGTGGCGCAGGGAGTGTGCTCGTTGTACGCGGAGGCGTGCCAGCCCTGGATGGACGGCTCGGTGCGCCCCTTGACGAGTTCCAGCTTCCACTGCGGGCCGCCGGCCGGGACGATGCGCAGGTTGCCCTTGCCATCGTCCGTCGATACCGCTTCGAGGCCCTCGGCGACGATGGTGCAGGACGGGTCGAAGTGCCAGAGAGTCTCGATCCGGCAGGGGCGGTCGGGCTCGACCCGGTCGAAGACGAGCCAGCCGATACCGCGCAGGTGGACCACCGCCCGGCGGTGCACCGCCCGGGTGTCGATGCCCAGGTATCGGCCGGTGAACTCCCCCCTGGCGAAGTCGAAGGCCGGCTGGATCGACCATCCCTCCGCCGGCCGGTCGGCCGCGTCCCGGTAGGGGCCCTGGCCCGCGCCGTCCACCAGGACGGTGTTGTGCGCGGCCGAGCTCCGGAAGTGGCGGCTCCAGTCGTTCGACATGTAGCTGTCGATCCCGCCGTCGACCAGCAGGTCGCGGCCGAAGGCGTGCACCGAAATGTGCAGTTTGTCCCGGTGCTGATGGTTGGTGCCGTAGGGCCCGAAGTCGAAGAAGGCCCATTGGGCGTCGGCGTCCCAGCCGCTGCGCATCACCGCGTGGCCGGCCCAGGGGAAGACGCGGGAGGGCTCGCCGGCAGGCTTCTCGCCCCTGGCCCCATTGGTGACCGCGTAGAGCCAGTCGGGCCGCCCGAGCCTCTCGGCGGCCTTGACCAGTTCTCCCCTGATCTGCAGGCGACCCGAATCGTTGTTGAGCGGATTGGTCCCGTCCGGCCTGATGGTGTGGACCTGATAGGCCCTCATCCTGGCGACTGAGTCGAGGCACTCGCGGGAGACCGGCCGGCCGGCCCGCTCCACCAGCCTGGCGAAGGTCTCGAACTGGTTGACCACCAGGTGGTGATAGCCGCTGGTGAGCTCGGTCTGGGAGCCGTCGGGGTAGACCTGTTCCTTCATGGCCTCGGCCATGCATTCGTTGGCGTGCCGCAGCCAGTCCGAAGCATCCCGGAACTCCGGCCAGCAGGCCGCGACGCAGGCCAGGCCGTAGAGCTCCATCAACGCCCAGTTGCTGCCCTTGGTGTGGAAGCGGCGCAGGTAGGTCGCGTGCTCGAGGACGCTATCGAGCATCAGGATGCGTCCGGCCGGCGAGAACCCCTCGGCGTCCTGGAATGCGTAGAAAGCCCGCGGCCACTGGGACTCCTGCATCCTCAGGCCGGCATCGATGGTCACCCACCGGCCGGCCGAAGGCCCGTCGGCACGGCATGGGTTGGAAAGCACCCAGTCCCGCACGGCCCGATCTAAGCCGCGGGCGTATTCGGGATTGCCGGTCTTGGTCCAGGCCGAGACCAGCGTGCCGAACCAGAAGTGGCGGCTGAGCACCCCGGTCCACTGCCTGTCCCCGATCGGCCCGCGGCAGCCCCAGTCCAGCGCGCCATCGGCATTCCGGGGCACGGTGAACTTCCCGTCCCTGGCGAAGAGAACGAACGTGTCCTTGAGAATGGCGTCGGCCCCCGCGTCCCGGCCCGCGCCCGGCCGGACCGGCCCGGCCCGCAGCCACTTCCCCGAATCGGAGCGCCGGTGGTAGTCGATCAGAGCGTCGCAGGCCGCGGGCCAGTCCCCATTCCCCACCGCCGTCTTGACCTTCTCGAGCCCGGGGCGCTCCAGGTCCAGTCCGGCGAAGAGCAGCTTCACCCGCTCCGGCTGCAGGCGGCACACCGCCTCGGAGGTGGTCGGGTCGTCCCGGCGGAACGGCTCGCCCGTGCGGGCCAGTCCGGAACCGAAGTCGGTCGGAGTCTTCTTCTCGCCCGCCACGTGCAGGTCGGAGCCGTCCGGGCCCAGTCCGAACTGCTCCCGCCGAGCGGCCAGGTCCAGCCCCTTCGGAACGCTGGTGACGGTCTCCCCGCCGCCGGTCGCCTCGAAGACGATGTCGCAAGCCTTCCCCGCGGAGGGGGGCTCGCGGTCGTCGTCCCGCAGCTCGCGCTGGGCGCCGTCCGGATAGGCGTCGCGGTAGAAGCAGTTGACCAGCCAGGGGGCCGTCGCCTCGGCCTTCGAGGAGAAGACCAGTTCGTACTCGCCCCCGGCGCGCAGGCTCTCCGCCTCGAGATCGGCCGCCAGCCACTTGTAGTACCGGGTCAGGCCACTGCTCTCGCTGTCGATCAGGGCGACGGCCAGCGCCGGACCGCCGGTCCGGCCGGCCTCGCGGAGCTCGACGCGCAGGCCGTCCTGCGGGACGGCGAGCGTCCGGGCGCCCCGGACGCGGATCCTTTCCAGCCGGTCGGCCGGGGCCCTGAAAGACTGCACCTGCGCGACGCCGACGTGGACCAACTGGAAACCGTCGGTGGCGAAGCGGGGGGCGGACGAAGCCGCCGGCTCCGCGCCGCCCCGGCATCCGGCCAGGGCTGCCAGGACTGCAGCACCGAAAGACAGCACGCCGGCCCTTGCAGCCGCCCTCAGCCGGCCAGACGCAAAGAACGCCATCATGGGTGAAGTCCTTTTCCAGCTACTTCGCTTCCTGCTCCCCCGCGACGGTCCGCCCGGCGACGTCCAAAATCCTTCCCCCGGCCGCCAACGGCTTCTCGTCGAGGCCGAGGATCGCGCAGTCGCCTTCGAGCTTCAGACCGCCGCCGAGCTCCACGGCCGCCTTGCCTTCGAACCGGACGGCAACCTCCACCGTCTTGCCCTCCGGCAGCGCCAGCCGCAAGCGCGCCGCGCCCTCCGGAGCGGGGAGCGCCTCGAGCTTCACCGCCGGGACCGGCCCCCCGGCGGGCACAAGCGCCCAGGCGAAGGCCGCGCTCTTATCAAGCCTGGCCGAGTAGACCGCCGTCGCGTTGGGGTGCTTCACGTTGTAGGTCGGGCTGTACCAGCCCTGGACGGATGGTTTCTCGCGCCCCTTGACCAGTTCGAGATTCCACTCCGGTCCGCCGGCCGGGACGATGCGCAGGTTTCCCTTGCCCGCGTCGGTCGAGACCGCCTCCAACCCCCGGGCCTCCACCGTACAGTCCGGATGGAAGTGCCAGAGCGCCTCGATCGACCGCGGCCGGTCGAGGGTAACGCGATCGAAGACCACCCAGCACAGCCCCCGCAGGTAGACCGCGGCCCGGGCGTGCTTCACGCCCTTGACCGCGCCGAAGCCGGTGGCGTGCTCGGCGCTGACGAAGTCGAACGCCGGCGCGATCGCGTGCCGGCCCTTGAGGTCGGTGCCCCGGCCGGAGTCGTTCTGGCCCAGGCCGTCGACCAGGATCACGTTGTGCGCGGCCGAGCCCTTGAAGTACTCGCGCCAGCGGTCGCCCTTGTACCAGTAGCGGCCGCCGTCGACCAGCAGGTCGCGCCCGAAGGCCGCCACCGACAGGTGCAGGTCGTCGTAGTGGCCGTGGAAGCCGCCGCACGGACCGGCATCGAAGTAGCTCCACTGCGCCTTCCC
This sequence comes from uncultured bacterium, assembly GCA_937935355.1. GTDB lineage: Bacteria > Planctomycetota > SZUA-567 > JAKLDR01 > JAKLDR01 > JAKLDR01. The sequence goes on from CALGYR010000017.1 coordinate 39,193, forward strand.
GTCCCAGCCGCTGCGCATGACCATCTGGCCGGAGTACGCCCAGGCCCGCGAGGGTGGGTCGGCCGGCTTCCTGCCCTCCTTGCCGTTCGTCGTGATGTACTTCCAGTCCTCACGCTTGAACGTGGCGATGGCATCGCGCAGCCTGGCCCGGTAGTCGTCCAGGTCCGAGTCGGCGGTGAGGGGGTTGTGTCCGTCGGGACGCATGGCGTAGGCCAGGTAGTCCCAGAGCTTCTCCACGCCCCGGAGGTAGTCCCCGGGCATGTCCCGGCCGGCCTTGCGGGCCAGGTCCACCATCGGCCCGAAGTTGGCCGCGGCGACGTGGTGATAGCCCGCGCTCATCTCCCGGTGGACGCCGTCCGGGCAGACCTGCCGCTTCATCTCCGGGGTGATGCCCTTGATCGCGAAGTCGAACCACTTCGCGGAGTCCCTGAACTCCGGCCAACAGGTCGCCGCGTTGGCCAGGCCCATCATCTCCATGAGGAACCAGTTGCCGCCGCCGTGCCGGTTGACGCAGGTGTCGGCGTGGTCGGGGATGCTCGAGAGCATCAGGATGCGCGCGGCCGGGGTGAACTCCCCCGAGGCCTGGAAGCCGTAGAAGGCCCGCGGCCAGGCCGCGCGCATGCGCAGGCCGGTCTCCAGGCTGCGCCAGGCGTGCCCCTTTCCGTACTGGTTGGAGACCACCCAGTCGCGGACGATCCGGTCGAAGCCGCGGGCGTACTCCGGGTTGCCGGTCCGACGCCAGGCGCCGAGCAGCTGCACGAAACAGTCGTGGCGGTTGAGCAGCCAGGCCCACTCGTTGTCCCGGTTCGGGCCGGTGTGCGACCAGTCGAGCCCCCCGTCCTTGCGGCGGGGCTGCTTCGCGGTCACCGCCTGGATGGTGAACGTGTCGTCGAGGATCGCGTCGGCCGGCGGGACGCGCTTGTCGCCCGGGGCGGGAGCGGCAACCCGCAGCCAGTCGGCGGTCTTCCCGTCGCGGTAGTAGGCGACGAGCGCCTCGCAGGCGGCCGGCCAGTCCTCTTTGCCGGCGGCGGCCCTGACCTTCTCGAGCCCCGGGCGGTCCAGGTCGAGCGCCGCGAAGAGCTTCTTCACGCGCTCCGGATGATCGCGGCAGATTGCCGCGCAGGAACCGTCCGGCGTCTCGCCGGAAAGGGCCGGGCTGCCGGTGGCCAGCAGCAGCGCCACCAGGGGCAGACCGGACATGACTGCCAAGCACATCGGGGCGATGTTCATTGCGAGGACTTCTCCATGGCAGGCAGCGCCGCTCATCCTCCGGCCGGTGCGATCTTGAGCACCCTGAGCTCCGACGGCGGCGGCAGCGGACCGCTCCTGGCCCGGTCGCGGTTGGCGCCCAGCGTCTCCCAGCGCAGGAAGTACCGCGCCGGCGGGGAGTCGCTCGGGCCCTTGCAACCCTGCCAGCGCACGGCGATGCCGTCGAACTCGATGACCGGCTGGGCAACCTCCCGCGGGAATTGCGCCGGGAGCTTCGCCGGCCCGGTGACCTCGAGCGTCGCCGCGTCGATCTCCCACGCGCCCGAGCCGAACTTCTCGTGACGCCAGGTCTGGACGAGCTTCCCCTTGCCCAGCGGCCTGACCGGGCTGGCCAGGACCTGGCATTCGAAGGCCCCGCCGCCGCCGAACTGCCAGCGGTGCTCCCAGGAGCTCGCCTGCCTGATCTTCCAGGCGCCGTCCTCCCAGCGAGCCAGCCATATCTGGCTGTCGCCCTTCCCGTCGTACTTGTGGTAGTTGACCACCGGGCGCTTGGCCTCGTCGAAGCCCACCCCGTGGCCCATGTTGATGAGGCCCTTCCGGGCCGACACCGGGTCGACCACCACGTCCTTGTTGTCCGGCGTGATCGGGAGCGCCACCGGCTTGCCGTCGACCGTCTCCCAGTGGACGAGGTCCCGGCTGCGCGCGTAGCAGACGGTGTGGTTGGTGGCTGCGTCGGGCGTGTCGCGCCACACCCAGACGGTGTGGAAGAATCCGTCGGGCCCGCGGCTCGGCGGCCCCGGCGGGTAGGCGTTCATGCTCCGCTTGGTGCCGTCGAAGAGCGGCTGGTCCAGGAGGCGCTTCCACGCCTTCGCTTTCTCATCGTAGACGTTGACCAGGTTGAGGCCGTTGCCGCTGCCGCCGCTGCGATAGGTGAAGAGCAACCGCCCGTCGGCGTCGTGGATGAACTGCGGGTAGGTCGTGCTGCCCTCGTGGCCGCCGACCATGGCCTTGACCGGCTCGACGCTTTCGATGTCCAGCGGCTTCGATCCGCGGAAGTAGATCAGCGGGCAGGAGTGCATGTTGCCGCTGACGTGCAGGCACTTGTCGCGGTCCAGCGCCATGGTCACGTAGTTGTGCGAGTCCCAGCCGGTCCGGGATGGCAGGCGCTTCTTCGACCACTGGTCCTCTCCGACCTTCCGCGTCGCCAGGGTCATGTTGCGCTCGGCGTCGTAATAGACCACGAACTGGCGGTCGCCCTCCTGGAGGAAATCGAAGCCGACCACGTGGCCGGACCAGACCTTGTCGACCAGGGTCTCCTCGACGACCCGCGGGGCGCTCACGGGCGCCGGGGCGCCCGCCAGGGCCGCGGCGCACATCGCCCAGAGCGCGACCGAGGCCGCGACGAGCGGCATCCGGCCGAGTCGGCCGCGACAACCATCCAGAAGTCCCGCGGATGGACCGTGCATGATCTTCGCTCCTTCACGCCTGCGGCGCGTCACTTCCCGGCCGCCCCCGCTTCCGGCACCTCGTTGGCCAGGTCGCCCAGGCCCTTGTAGCCGGGATCGATCTCGCGGATGGCGTCGAGGTTCTCGCGGGCGGCCCGGACGTTGCCGCTCTCCAGGTGGAAGCGCACCCGGTCGGCGAGCGTCTCCAGGACCTGGTCCTGCTCGGCAGAGTCCATCTGCCTGCAGGCGCGCATGACCTCCCCGAGGTCCTCGGGGATCTCGATCGGGCCGCTGCCCGAGGCGCGAGGCTCCTCGGTGTCGAAGTAGATGGGCTTGCGGTAGCAGACCGAGCGCGAGACCGTGCTGGCCGGCACGAAGAAGAAGGTGCCCTCCGAGTACTTCGCCGCCGAGCTGGCCTGCCGGGCTTTGAAGAGCACCTTGCCGGTCTTGACCTCCACCGCGTAGTAGGTCACCTCGCAAGCGGCCAGGAGCTGTTCGTTGGCATAGAAGATGAAGTCCCGGCGGCTGTGGTTGGTGCCGAGCACGTCGACCAGCACGAAGAGCATGACCTCGGGGTTCTGGCCTACGATCGACAGCCCCTTGAGCCGGGCCTTCATCTCCAGCGCGGCCTTGAAGTAGTTGAGGTCCCCCTCGGTGTTCTGGTTGGCCGCCCGGTAGGACGAGTTCGGGCGGTAGCCGACGCTGACCGTCCCCGCCCGGTTGTCGCTGTCGCTATCGTTCTCGTACCCGTAGACGTTGGAGACCGCCGGCCCGCCGGTGGTCTGGGTCAGCAACGACTCGCCGATGCTGCGATTGCCCGAGACGTTGACGTTGGTCAGCCCGCTCCAATCGGTGGTGCCGCTGCCGGAGGTGAAGATGCTGTTGACCGCCAGCGCGGTGCGCTTGCCCTCGAGCTCGCCGAGGTCCATGCCGGCGATCGTCCGCCGGATGGTCGCGGCCACCGCGCGCTCCTCCTCCTCGAAGCGCTTGCCGCCGCCGTGGCTGGGGATGCCGCGGAAGTAGGAGCAGCCCGAGGCGATCACCAGACAGGCCAAAGCGAGGAGCACCGAGCCGGAACGAAGAAGCGCGGACATGAACCGGTCCTTTCCCGATCTGGGCGACCCCCTCGCGTCGCGCCGAAGATCGCAATCTCGGATCAGTGAGCTCGAAACCGCCCAGACGAGTCACTGGTCACTTCTAGGCTACACCAATTTGTCGCACAGGTTCGCAGATTAGTGCCTTTCGTTCGCCGCCACCGGATCCAGAACACGCCATACTGCAACACATGACCGCACGCATCCAATTGCAGTGCCATACTTTATAAAATATGGCCTCCAGCGTGGAATTCCTCTGAAATCAGGTGACAAAGGCCGCCAGAGAGTGTATGTTACCGGTAATCTCTGGTAACATCACAACCAGAGACCGGAGACAAGAGCATGCCCACGAAGCCTCGCAAGCGCCGAAGCGTCAGGACGGACGACGTCCACGCCGCGCTGGTGGGCGCCATCCGGTCCGGCGAGTTCCAGGTCGGCGACTACCTCCCCTCGGAAAGGGCGCTGCTCCCCAGGTTCGACGTGTCCCGTCCCACGGTGCGCCGGGCGCTCCAGCGCCTGCACCGGGAGGGCTACGTCGAGTGCCACCCCGGAATCGGCTACAGGCTGATCCCGCACGGGACCCGCAACGCCGTGGCCGGCGGCTCCCGTCTCGTGGGCGTCCTGTGGGACGGCACGGCGGCCGAGGGCCGCCGGGACGGCTCCATAGAGCGGCTGGAGAGGGAGCTTAGCCGCCACGGCCTGGGGATGCTGCTCGGCTTCACCGGCCGGGACTTGGCCAACGAGAACAACCGGATCGCCGGCTATCTGGAAATGGGCGTGGCCGGCATGCTGGTCACCCCCGCCCTGACCGGAGAGGGCGAATCCCGGCTATCCGGGTTGATCCTCGGAGGCTACCCGGTCGTCACCATCGGCGAGCCCAGCAACTGGCGCCTGAAGCCGGAGGCGGTCGAGCTATGCAGCTACGTCGGAGTGGACAACCGCGCCGGCGTCCGGCTGATGGTCGAGCACCTCTGGGAGTTGGGCCACCGGCGGATGGGCTACGTCCGGACCGCGCACATCCCCAACCCGACCCGGCGCGAAAGGGCCTTTCGTAGCTTCTGCGAAGAGCGGGCGGCCCCGGCCGATGAAGGCTGGATATTTGCCATACCGCGCGGCGACGTCGCCGCCGCCGTCTCCGTCCTCGAACCGCTCTTCTCCGGCGGATCAGAAAACAATCCCACCGCCCTGGTCTGTCACACTTTCGAAGAGGCGGTCGCCGCCGGCGAGGCGCTCGGACGGATGGGCCTGGCCGTGCCCGAGGACGTGTCGGTCGCCGCGTTTCTGGACGAGCACCGGCGCATCGAGGTGCAGCGCCGCTCGCTGACCGGTCCGGCCTACCAGTGGAACGGCTACTACCGGCAAATGGCGGACAGCCTGGTTTCCCTGATGGAAGGCTCGGCCTCGCTCCAAAGAACCCTGATCAGGCCGGCGCTGGTGGCGGGCGCATCCGCGGCCGCGCCGGCCGGGAAACGCAGCATTGCCGGCAAAGGCTGACCGCTGCCGCGGGCACGACTGCAATGATCGCCAAACCCAGAGATCTGTCGATGGAGACCCCGCAATGGAACTGATCTACTGCCACCGGTGCCGCATGCTCATCCTGCCGGGAAGCCTCCAACGGACCCGGCGGCATGCGGTCTCCGACGAGGCGATCTGCGACAAGTGCTTCCGGCTGCTGTCCGCCGAGCAGCGAGGGCAGTACGAAGCCATCGAGGACGAACCTGCCCCGACGGCTGGCGCCGGAGAGGAACCGGTCGATGCCCAACCGTCTGCCGCCGAAGAGCGCCCGTCGGAAGAGATCTCCGCCGGGTCTTCCGCGCCCGGCAGGAGGCGCAGGTTGCTGCTCTTCCTGGCCCTGCCGGCGATGGCTGCGGGCATTGCTGCGGCAGCGGCCGTGCTCTTCGCGGATGACCATCGGGAACCCGGGCCGCAGCTTCCTCCTCCCGAGGCGAGCCGCGAGGGCGGCCGGGAGCAGACGTCGAGCGCTCCCGGCGGACAGCCGCCTCCGGCAAGATCCCCTCTCGACAGCGCGCCGACCTTGCCGGCACCGGCGCCGGAGCCGGCGCCCCCCTCTGCGGTCAAGGCCGCCCTGCGCAGACAGTACGCCGAGGCGGAGGAGTACTGGAGGGGTCACCCGGAGGACTACGCGGCGGCCCTGGAACGCTTCAGACGGATCAGCGGCCAGGCCGCGGATTCCAGCCTGCGGCAGATGGCCGAGGATGCCATCGGTCAGATCCTGGCCGCCCGGGAGGCGTCCGCGGAGGCGATCCTCGCCGAGATTCGCGACGAAGCCGACGAGTCGGCCAACAGAAGCGATTTCGACCGCGCCCTGGCCATTCTGACCCGGGATCCGCCCCGGCTCGGGGAACTCCTGCAGCCCAGGCTGAAGGCCGAGCGCGCGGCCATGAGCCAGCGGGCCGAGGCGGCCCTGGCCGAGATCATGGCCGCCGCCGAGAAGCTCTCCGGAGAGGGAATGCCCAAGGAGGCCATGGAGGCCCTGGCTAAGGCCGACGGAGTGGCCTACGCCGCGGGCGCGCAGAAGCTCGCCGCCATGCGCGAGCGCCTGCTCAAGGAGTCGGCCGACCTCGCGACCGCCGCGGAGAAGCAACGCAAACTGGCGGCCGCCCGGAAGCTGGATGGGATTCTCCAGGACTTCGAGGACATGCTCCTGGCCGGAGCGCCCCAGTCGGCCCTGGAGGGCCTGTCCGCGAGGAGGGGCGGGCTGTCGGCATACGAACGGGAGTCTGCCGCCGGGAGCCTCGACGCCGCCAGGGCCCTCGGGGAGGCCCTGGCCGCGGAGCAGACCCTGCGCGCCAGGACGATGGCGGGGCTCGTGGGGAAGCCCGTCCAGGCACACCTGGCCGACGGCAGGCTCCTCAGCGGCACGCTCAGAAGGACCACCTCCAACTCCATGACACTGGAGGTGTCCTTCAACGTGGGCAGCGGATCGGCCCAGATGGAACAGGAGGTGCCGTTCTCGCAACTGGCTCCGGGCGAACTGCTGGTCCTTGCCCCTCCCTCCAAACCGACCACCCCCGAGATGCATCTGGCGGCGACCGTGATGCGCCTGTCCACCGACGACCTTGGCGGGGCCGAAAAGGCCCTGGCCGGGGCGGCCTCCCACCCTCTGGCCAGTCGCTGGGCAGACCGCATTGAACAGACCAGACGCGCTAGCCGGGAGGGGGCGGCGGCCCGCGCCTGGGAGACGTCCGTGGCCCGGATGTTGCGCAAGAACTACAGCGAGAATGACAGCAGGAACCTGGCCAAGGCCCTGCAGTCCTTCCTGGACGCCCACGGGGACAGCCATTTCGCCAGGGACAGGCATGCGGAGATAGTCGCACTACGAGCCGCAGCCGCGGGCCTCGAGTCTCAAGTGCGGCGCCTCTTCAAGGGAAAGCTGGTCGGCCTCGACGTCAAGACGCTCGACGTGGAGATATCCTGGGACTTCTCCTCGCCGGTTCAACTCGAGGACTTCCTGCGCAGCGGCCCGGTCGCGGCCACCGGCCGCCTCGATCTCCCGGCCGGACGACGCGTCTCTCTGCCGTGCGTCTTCGAGTCGATCGCGAAGGCATCCTGCATCGGGGAGGTGCCCGAGGGTGGCCAACTCTGCTTGGAAGCGGCCCTCCACGGGGTGGCGACGCTTTCGCTGCAGAGGGAAGCGAACAAGGCCGCCGTGCGGGGCGCCGCAATCCAGCCGCCCCTGCCGGCCGCGGAGCTGCCTGCCCGGGCCTGCGCTCTCGAGTGGGCCATGGCCGACGGCAGGCTGTCGGCCCGGGCCGGCAACCTGGACCTGCAGGTGCCGGCCGGGCTCAAGCCCCGGCTGGCCAGCTTCAGCGTCCGCGCCGGTGCGAAGGACGCTTCCGTCACCGAGCTGCGCATCTCCGGGAGGCTCTACCGTCCATGGCTGGAGCTGGCCCTGCTCCGGAACAGGACTCGCGCCGAGAACCTGCTCTACGCCCAGTGGCCCTTCGACGCCGCAGAGGCCCGTCGGCGACAGGCCGAGACCGCGGCCAAGCTGGGCGTTCCGGTCGAGGAGACGCTTCCGCTGGGGGGAGACGACCGACTGGAGATGGTGCTGATCCCGGCCGGCGAGTTCATCATGGGCGAGGCCCTGCCTGTCGAGGAGGTTGCCCGCCTGGCCGGCTCTCCGGACAAGGCCACGCGCTGGCAGGCCGCCTACCCCGTTCACCGGGTTACCATCACGCGCCCCTTCTACCTCTCCAGGCGGGAAGTCACCCAGGCCCAGTGGGCGAGGCTCATGGGCACCAATCCCGCGCAATCCAAGGATGGTCGCAATCCCGTGGAATCGGTCAACTGGGCGCAGTGCCAGTCCTTCTGCGCCAAGATGACCTACCTTTCGGTGGGCAGATTCCGATTCCGCCTCCCGACCGAGGCCGAGTGGGAGCACGCCTGCCGCTCAGGCAGCGAAGCTCCGTTCTTCTTCGGCAGCGTCATCGACGCGGAGAAGGCCAACTACGACGGAACGCAGGCATGGGACGGGCGCCAGAGCCGCGCAAGAGGAGGCACCACTCCCGCCGGTTCGCTCCCCGCGAACGCCTGGGGCCTGCAGGACATGGCCGGCAACGTCTTTGAGCGCTGCGCCGACGTCTTCGCGCCCTACGAGGCGCGCCCGGCCAGCGACCCCTCCCGATGGGGCAGCGGCCCGCTGCACGCCGTCCGCGGCGGGGCCTACGACAGCCATCCCGCCGAGTGCCGCTCGGCCGACCGCCGGCCGATCGCGCCCGAGGCCGCCGAGCCCACGGTCGGATTGCGGGTCATGGCCGAGATCAGGATGCTTCCCCTGAGGTAGGGCGCGCCATGCGCACCGGACGCGCCGACCTCCCCCTGCACGGCGGCAAGGCCCCGCGCTGGCTCTTCGCGCGGATGACGAAGCTCGCCGGCGAGATCGTCTCCGCCCTCGTCGAAGAACACGGGGCCCCCGAGGTGCTCGCCCGGGTCAGCGACCCATTCTGGTTCCAGGCCTTCGGCTGCGTGCTGGGGTTCGACTGGCACTCGAGCGGCGTGACCACCACGGTCTGCGGGGCGCTCAAGGAGGGACTGGCCGGCCGCGAGCGAGACACCGGAATCTGGGTCTGCGGCGGCAAGGGCAAGCGCAGCCGCAATACCCCGGAGGAGATCGAGCGTTCCGCCGGGCCACTCGGCCTCGACGCCGGGAAGCTCGTCTACGCGAGCCGGATGAGCGCCAAGGTCGACTCGGCCGCCGTCCAGGACGGCTACCAGCTCTACGCCCACAGCTTCCTCTTCGACGCCGATGGCCGCTGGGCGGTCGTGCAGCAGGGCATGAACGAGGAGACCCGCCTCGCGCGGCGCTACCACTGGCTCTCCTCGGGCGTCGAGGACTTCGTCAAGGAGCCCCACGCCGCGGTCTGCGCCGACCGGCCCGAGCAGCTGACGCTAAACATGGTCGCCGCCGAGGGGGACGGCTCGCGCTCGGCCAGCGCCGAGGCCGCGCGGCTCAAGCCCGAGAAGTTGCTCGCCGAGATCGAGCCCCATCTCGATGCCGGCGAGAGCCTCTTCATGCCCCGCCGGCACGACATCCGTCGCGAGGACATCAACCCGCGGCACCTCCGCAAGGTGCTGCTCTCCACCTACGAGCGCCAGCCGGAGGACTTCGAGGGACTGCTCGGCCTGCCCGGGGTGGGCGCCAAGACCGTCAGGGCGCTGGCGCTCATCGGCGAGCTGGTCTACGGCCAGGCGCCGAGCTGGCGCGACCCGGCACGCTTCGCCTTCGCCCACGGTGGCAAGGACGGCCATCCCTTCCCGGTCGACCGCGAGACCTACGACCGCTCGATAGAGATCCTGCGCCGGAGCCTCGGCCGCGCCAGGATCGAGCACTCCGACAAACGCCGGGCGTTCGGGAGGCTCGACGCACTGATGAGGCGGGGCTGACAGAAGACAGACAGCTAACAACCAACAACCAACATCCAGCAACCAACACCATTGAGCGGAACTTGACAGCCACGGAAGAAGGAGAAACCGCGTTTCCGCCCCTCGTGACCGACTCCCATCCGAGAATGCAGGCAGTGGCTGTTGGCTGTTGGCTGTTGGCTGTTGACGCCGTCGCCCCGCGCTACCCCGCCGCCTCGGCCTCCGCTCCGGTCCCGAAGACCGCGTCGGCGAACTCCCGGGCGTCGAAGGGCGCCAGATCGTCGAAGCGCTCGCCCAGGCCCACGAACTTCACCGGCACGCGCACCTCGTTCCAGATGCCGAGCACCACGCCGCCCTTGGCGGTGCCGTCGAGCTTGGCGAGCACGAGCCCGGTGACGCCCACGCCCTCGGTGAAGAGCTTGGCCTGGCTGATGGCGTTCTGCCCGGTGGTTGCGTCGAGCACGAGCAGCGTTTCGTGCGGCGCGCCCGGGATCTTCCGGCCGACGACCCGGCGGATCTTCTCGAGCTCGCGCATGAGGTTCTCTTTGGTGTGCAGCCGCCCGGCGGTGTCGACGATGAGCGTGTCGACCTTGCGGGCCACGGTCGCCTCGGCGGCGTCGAAGACCACCGCGGCGGGGTCGGCCCCCTCGCCGCCGCGAACGATGTCCACGCCGATGCGCCCGGCCCAGACGGTAAGCTGCTCGGTGGCCGCCGCGCGGAAGGTGTCGGCCGCGGCGAGCAACACCTTCCTGCCGGCGTCCTTGTGCCGCTTGGCGAGCTTCGCGCAAGTGGTGGTCTTGCCCGAACCGTTGACGCCCACCACCAGGATCACGGTCGGGCCGGCCGCGGCCCGGGCCTCGGCGCACTCGCGCTCGGGCAGCATCCGCTGGATCTCGCGGCGGACGAACTCGGAGAGCTCCTCGGGGCGCTTGACCTCCCGCTGGCGGTAGGCGGCCTCGGCCTTGGAGGCGAGCTCGGAGGCGAGCTTCGCGCCGATGTCCGCGCCGAGCAGGACCTCCTCGAGCTCACCGGCGGTCGCGGCATCGAGCCGCCGGCCGACGGAGACGACCTTCTTGAAGGCCGCGGCCACGCCCTCGCGGGTCTTGGCCAGGCCGTCCTTGAGCTTCTTGAAGAAGTTGAATGCCATGAGCAGCGATTCCTCCCGGAACAGCCGACGATTATATCGCATGCCACTCCCTTCAGGCAAGCGTTCATCGGAGGGACACTATGCCAGCCTTCGCAGGGCTGAAGCTCTGCGGCTGGCAGCGTGTACGCAGACTGAACGAAGCTTGCTGAATGCATGGACCCTGCCTAGAATAGGCCACAAAGCGAGGAACGGGTGTTCTGCCGGGGGCACGGTCGCGGGATAGACATCAGAAGAAGAACATGGCTGCACTGCATAGTAATCGCTGGGTCTATGGGGTTCTGACACTCTGCCTCCTTGTCGTCTACGGCGGAGGCTTCGAACTCTGTCACGGGACGGACGGCAGCTTCGATGTCAAGCTGGGTCAGTGCGACAAAGGGGCCTGCGGGCCGCTCGCCGATCCCGGAGGATCGTCGGGGAGGGACTGCGACGCCTGTGTGGATGTCCCGCTGGATTCACTGCCCCGGGCCAAGTCATCCACGAAGCACAGACTTCCGACCTCATCCGCGGTTTTCGTCGGTAGCGTGCCGGCCATCTGTTCGGCGCCTGCCGGCCAGGCCCTGTCCTCCAGAACGCTATCCAACAGCGTCTCCCCAATCGAGCTACGCACCGTCATCCTGATCATCTGAGCCCAACGTATCTTACTGACGCCACCTGAGATACTGTCCCCCGGCTTTGCGGCCAACGCGCCAGGCCGGCTCTCTCGCTTCATCAGCCCCATTCGCTTTGGAGGTCTAGCAACATGCGACTTGTCCCCGTTGTCCCAGTGCTGCTGGCATCGCTGGGGGCGATGACCGGCTGCACTGGCCACATGACCACCAACATCGATCCCGAGCCCCGGCCATGGCACAAGGAACTGCGGGCCTTCCGTGCTCCCGCGAACCCGCCGCCCGCCCCCCCCGCACAAGCGACCCCGGAGGAACTCAAGGGCGCAATCACGATGCGCCAGGCGCTTTCCTCGGTGCTCATGCGCAACCCCCAACTGGCCGTCTACTCCTGGGAAACCAGGGCTGCCGAATCCCGAGCGCTCCAGGCCGGCTTGTTGCCCAATCCCGAGATCGAGGCGGAGGTGGAGGAGTTCGGCGGCAAGAACGAGCGGGATGGCTTCGACGGGGCGGCAACCACCATTCGCCTGAGCCAGCTGCTCGAACTCGGAGGACAAAGAAGCAAGCGAGCCTGGGTGGCAAGCCTGGAGCAAGGCCTGGCTGGCTGGGACTACGAGTCCAAGCGTCTCGACGTGCTCGCCGAGGCAGCCACCTACTTCGTAAGTCTCCTGGCTGCCCAGGAGCAGGTTGCCCTGACCGAGCGTCTCGGTACGCTGGCCCAGGCCGAATGGAAGATCGCCTCTGAGCGCGTCAAGGCCGGTAAGGCGTCGCCGTTGGAGGAACTCCAAACCAAGGCCGCCGCGGTCGCGGCCGAACTCAAGGCTGCCCAGGCCAGGCGCGAGGTGGAGGTTGCCCGCGTGAGGTTGGCATCCAGTTGGGGTGGCAGGGCGGCGACCTTCGAGAAGGCCGTGGGGCAGTTGCGCCCGGTGGCGGAGGTGCCCGCGTTCGACGAACTGGCCAAGCTTCTGCCTCAGACGCCCGAGATAGCACGATGGGCGACGGAGATGGAACGCCGCCGGGCGATCCTGGCGAGCGAGAAGGCCAAGGGCATTCCTTCTCTATCGGTATCGGCGGGAATCACGCGGTTCAACGAAGCGAACGATCACGCCTTCGGGATCGGATTGTCCGTGCCGTTACCCATCTTTGACCGCAACCAAGGCGGTCGGCGCGAGGCGCTCTGCGGAGTGGCCAAGGCCGAAAAGGAACGAGAGGCGGAGGAGGTCAGGATCAGGACCGCCTTCTCCGACGCCTACCAGGCCTTGGCCTCGGCCTATGAGCAGGCCAAGGGCCTGGAGAAGGAAGTGCTGCCGGCAGCCCAGGCCGCGTTCGATGCGGCCAACGAAGGCTACTGGCAGGGGAAGCTCGGATACTTGGAGGTGCTGAGCGCCCAGCGGGTGCTCTTCGACGCGGAGGAGCAGCTTCTCGGCGTCCTGACCGCCTACCACACCACGAAGATCGCCTTGGAGCGGCTGCTGGGACAGGGGCTCGACCCGGTTCCGGCGGCGAAGCAGTAGGGAAAGGAGACGGTCATGACCACCAACATCGCTGCAAAGAATCAGAAAAGCATCTGGGACCGGACCTGCCGTGCGGGTGCCGTGCTCTTTCTGTTGTCTGTTCTGGGGGGGGCGGCTCTTTGGCTTGCCGGCAGTCTGCACTTTGGCAGGGAACCCGGGGAACACCGCGAAGCCGAAGGTGTCGGACATGAAGGACACGGCCACGGCGAAGGTGCCGGGAAGGAAGGCGCGGAGCACGCCGGGCCGGACAACCTGGACCCCTCGGAGATCGAGAAGCGGGAGTGTGAACACAAGATGCGCCAGTTCGAGTGCCAGGAATGCCGCTACGAACTGGGGGTGGTGAAGGTTGATCCGTCAGTAACCGACGCCTTGGCCAAGACGGCGACTGTCCGGGAAGGGAGACTGCCCAAGGTCATCCGTCTCACTGGAGAGGTGCAGTTCGACCAGACCGGCGTGGTGGACGTTGTGCCCATCTGCCCTGGGCGGGTGGTCAAGGTGAACGCCCGGTTGGGCGATCGCGTTCAGCAGGGCCAGGTGCTGGCGGAAGTCCATTCCGTGGAGTTCGGCGAGGCCAAGGCTGCCTTCCTCGAGACCAAGACAACCCGTGAGCAGGCCGAACTGGCCCGCGACCGCGAAGAGCAACTGGTCGCCAAACAGGCCTCGAGCCGGGCCGAGTTGGAGGCGGCTGAACGGGAGCTGAAGATGGCGACGGCTCGGCTCGCCGCCACCGAGCAGCGGCTGCACTTGTTGGGCATGAACGCGGAGTCCATCGCGGCTATCGACCGCGCCCATGACAAGGCCGGGTTCGCCCGCCTGGAGATCAGGGCGCCGCGCCCGGGAGTGGTTACTGCCCAGAACATCACCGACGGGCAATATGTCGAGACGACACAGAGCATCTTCACGGTCGCGGACAACGGCAGCCTCTGGGTCTGGTGCGACCTCTATGAACGCGATCTGGCCGCGCTGCACGAGTTCATGGACAAGGGCAACAAGCCGGCGGCCGCCATCAAAGTGGCGGCGTTTCCCGAGCCGTTCGCCGGGGTCCTTGACCTGCTCGGCAGCGCCGTGGACGAGACCAGCCGCACAGTCAAGGTGCGGGTCACGGCGAAGGACGGGCAGGGGCGGCTCAAGCCGGGCATGTTCGCCAGGGTGGAGATAGAACTGCCCGAGGACGGCAAGGCGGCATTGGCCCCCCGGGGGGCGCTGCTGGTCGATGAAGGCCGCCAGTTCGTCTTTGTGCATTGGCGGGACGACCTCTGGCTGAGGCGCAACGTCAAGACGGGACGGGTGCATGGGGACATGGTGGAGGTCCTGGAGGGACTCAACCCGGGCGCCCGGGTGGTGACGGCCGGAGGATTTCTCTTCAAGAGCGACGTGCTCCGCGCCAAGATGGGCGCCGGTTGCGCGGATTAGGAGAGCAGCATGTTCGACCGCATAATCAGGTTCGTCCTCAAGGAGAAGCTGATGATGATGCTGGGGGCGGCCATTCTCTTGGCCGGCGGCGTGCTGGCCTGGCAGAAGCTTCCGGTGGACGCCTTTCCCGACGTCACCAACGTACAGGTCATGATCCTGACCGAGGCCCCGGGCCTGGCGCCCAGCGAGGTGGAGCGGCTGATCACCGTCCCCATCGAGACGGAAATGGGTGGCCTTCCCAAGGTCAAACAGGTCCGCAGCAGTTCCAAGGCGGGCCTGTCGCAGGTGATTGTGGTCTTCGACGACGACGTGGACACCTACTTCTCCCGCCAGGTGGTCTTCGAGCGGCTCAGCCAGGCAAAAGAGAAGTTGCCGGATGGCACCGAGCCCGAGATGGGACCGATCTCTACCGGGTTGGGCGAGATCTATCAGTACGCGCTGGAGTCCGGCTACTACTGCGCCAAACACCCGGTCGCCTGGTCGCGCGCGGCCGGCAGTTGCAGCGAGTGCGGCGCATCGCTCGCCAAGAGCGAGCATGATGCTACCAGCCTGCGCACCTTGCAGAACTGGCTGATCACCCCGCAGCTACGCCGGCTCGAGGGAGTCAACGAGGTCAACAGCTTCGGCGGGTTCGTCAAACAGTTCCACGTGATTCCCGATCCGGACCTGCTCGTCAAGTATCGGCTCACGGCTCGGGAGATCGTCGAGGCCCTGGAGGCCAACAATTCCAACGCCAGCGGCGGGTTCCTGGTTCGGGACTGGGAGCAGATGAACGTCGTCTCCAAGGGGCTGGTCAGGAACATAGGGGACATCGAGCGAATCGTGCTCAGAGCCGAGGATGGCTCGCCGGTGTACCTCAAGGACGTGGCCGAGGTCCGGCCCGGCCACCAGACCCGCAACGGCGTGGTCACCAAGGACGGCCGGGGCGAGGCCGTCATTGGCATGGCCATCATGCTCAAGGGGGCCAACTCCAAGGAGGTCGTGGACCGCGTCCGCTCCGCGGTCCCGGAGATCCAGAAGTCCCTGCCGGCCGGGGTAAAGCTTACGCCCTTCTACGACCGTACCGACCTGATTCAAGCCTGTATCCGGACCGTCTCCGGAGCCATCGGTGAAGGCGTTATCCTGATCGTGGCGATCCTTTTCCTGATCCTCTGGGACTTGCGGGCGGCGCTGATTGTGGCGCTGCTGCTGCCCCTGACGGCCGCGGCAGCCTTCGTGCTGATGGGCGCGCAGGGCCTGACTGCCAACCTGATGAGCCTGGGCGGACTGGCCGTAGCCATCGGCATGGTTGTGGACGGGGCCATCGTGATCACCGAGAACATCTCGCGACACATGCGCGAAAAGGCCGGATCTTCGCTCTCCCGCACGGAGATCGCCTATGAAGCCACCAAGGAGGTGGTCCGGCCGGTGGCCTTCTCCTTCCTGATCATCATCATCGTCTTCCTGCCGCTCTTCTCGCTTCAGTCCACCGAGGGCAAGATGTTCAGGCCCCTGGCGCTCACCATGATCTTTGCCCTGGTCGGTTCGCTGGTGGTTACCCTGACAGTCATTCCGGCGCTTGCTGCGATGCTGGTCAGGCGGGTTCCCGAGAGCGATAAAGGAAACCCTTTGGTGCGGCTGATCCAGCGGTGCTATCTGCCTCTCCTGTCCATAGCCATGAAGGGCCGTTGGATTTCAGTTGGTGTGGCGGCTGCCGTGTTGGTCGCGGCTCTGGCCGTACTGCCGAAGCTCGGGACCGAGTTCCTGCCGCCCCTCGACGAAGGGGCGCTGGCCATCAATGTCGTGCGGCTGCCCACAGCCAGCGTGGAGGGCTCGGCAATCCAGTGCACCGAGATCGAGAAGCGGTTGCTTGCGCGGTTCCCGGAGATCATCACGGTCGTCTCAAAAACCGGCCGCGCGGAGATCTCCGAGGACCCCATGGGCCCGGAACAGAGCGATTTTCTGATCATGCTGAAGCCACGCAGAGAGTGGTCGGAGGGCATGACCAAAGAGACGCTGGTCCGGGGAGTCAGCTTGGAATTGGGCGCAATTCCGGGGATCCGGCCGGCGTTCTCGCAGCCGATCGCGCTGCGGGTCAACGAGCTGATCAGCGGGATCAAGTCGGACGTGGCCATCAAGGTCTTCGGCGAGGACATGGACGTGCTCAGAGAGACCGGCGAGCGCCTGGCCCCGATCC
Source organism: uncultured bacterium (assembly GCA_937935355.1). Lineage (GTDB taxonomy): Bacteria > Planctomycetota > SZUA-567 > JAKLDR01 > JAKLDR01 > JAKLDR01. Next base: position 55,679 of record CALGYR010000017.1, read on the forward strand.
TGGCCTCCATCGAGGGGGCCGAGGACGTAAAGCTCGAGCAGGTCTCCGGCTTTTCGCAGCTCGAGATTCAGCACGACCGGGAGGCCATGGCCCGTCACAAGATCAATGTCGAGGACATCAACACGCTCATCGAGACCGCCGTCGGAGGAAAGGTGGCGACCACCTTGTACGAAGGCCAGCGGCGTTTCGACGTAGTTGTCCGTTTTCCCGAGCAACTCCGCAATAGCGCTGAGGCCATCAAGGCACTGATGATTCCTTCTCCGACTGGGCACAAGGTGCCTCTGTCCGAACTTACGACAGTAAAGGTGGCTGAAGTCCCCGCGCAAGTCAGCCGCGAAGACGCCATGCGCCGTCTCACCGTGGAATGCAACGTGCGCGGGCGAGACATGGGCTCTTTCGTAGCCGAGGCCAAAGCCAAGCTGGCGCCTCTGGAGCGCACCATGCCAACAGGCTATCGCTTCTCGTGGGGCGGCCAGTTCGAGAACCAGCAGCGGGCCATGGCCCGGCTACGGGTCGTCGTGCCCATAGCCGTACTGCTCATCTTCCTGCTGCTCTTCCTGTCGCTCGACTCCATGAAGAGCGCCCTGCTGGTGCTCGTCAACCTGCCGTTTGCATTGGTCGGTGGCATTCTGACCATCTTCCTGCTGGACATCCCCTTGAGCGTGTCTGCGTCCATCGGCTTCATTGCCCTCTTTGGCGTGGCGGTCTCCAACGGCCTGATCCTGGTCGGTTTCTTCGATCAGCTCCGCAACGGTGGCAGGCCGGTCCCGGAGGCGATCTTCGAAGCCTGCAGACTGCGTGTGCGTCCGCTGATGATGACGTCGTTGACCACGCTGATGGGGCTTGCCCCGATGCTCTTCGCCACGGGGTCCGGCAGCGAGATTCAGCGGCCACTGGTGGCGGTGGTGTTCGGAGGGATGATCAGCTCCCTGGTGCTGACCCTGATCGTCCTGCCGGCGCTGTATGCCATTCTGAGCGCCAGTCCAGAAGCGAGGAGACCCGACGCGTCGGTCCAGACAGTGACAGGAGCATGCCTCGTTCGGAGCGGAGAGCGGCCATGAGAAGAGAGCGCATCATGGAGATTGTGCAGTTGGGCGCTGTTTTGGCCGCGTCTCTGTGCCCGGCCATTGCCCCGGCTGCGGCACAAGCAGAAGAGGCAGACAGGAAGAGATCGGAACCGACGGCTGTGGTGGAGTACAAGGTCGGCCGGTGCGAAGGGCCGATCCTCCTGCCAGTGAAGATCGCCAACAAGGAACAGCTCTTCATAATGGACACCGGAGCGCAGACGTCGATTATCGACACGAACCTCAAGTACGCCCTCGGCGCACCGGTGGGAACCGCGAAGATGGCCACTGCCGGCGGAGCGGCAGAGGCGCAACTCTTCAATCCGCCTGATGCGGCAGTGGGGCCTCTGAACCTGCGCGAAGGGGGCCAAGTGGCCTGTGCGGACCCGGAGACGCTTCGACGAGTCAGCGGACTTGACGTCCGTGGAGTATTGGGGATGGGGTTCCTGCGTCGGCATATTGTCCAAGTGGATTGCGACGCGGAGGTGGTGCGGTTTCTGCCGGCTGACGAGCGCGAGCGTTCCGATTGGGGAGACGCCATCGAGCTCCGCTTCGACGAACAAGGGAAGTGCCCCCTTGCGAGAGCAGGTCCTTCGACATGCCTGAAGACCGAGACATGAGTGGACTGCATTTCTGGCGCGTTGACGGCAGAACACTGGTGCATTCCGTGGACGCAGACAGTCCTGCCGCCAACGCAGGCATAAAGGCGGATGATCAAATCCTTGCAGTCAACGGGCGAAAAGCCGAGGAGGCGGGTCTCGCGGCGCTGCGCAACCTCCTGAAGTCTGGGGACGAAAGGCAGATGGAGGTGCGCATAAGGCGCGGAGATGGAGAGACGGTCCTCATGTTCAGGCTTAAGAAGAGGCTCTGAACGGGCGACAGCTCCAAGGCTAGCAGCCCGTTGAAAGAGTGCCGGGGATCGCGTTGCGACCGGACGGTCCGGATGCTTGCCCGCCCTCTGTGTGGCGGGCAAGGCGCGCGTGCCGGGGCGTAGTTCGGCAGGCGCGGCGGAAGAGCCCGGCTGCGCCATCCATGGCTGCGCCGCGTCTCCAGGCTTCGTATCGGCATCCTGCCGAACGAAGCCCGGAGGAGGAAGCCGTGTCCGCAGCGATACGGCGACGACGAGCCCCTCGACTGTGCTCGGGGCCCTGAGCGAGCCAACCGGCGAGTCGAAGGGCAATGCCGCAGACGGGCCGTCCGGTCGCGGGCGCAGGCCAGGGATGGCCGGAGACAGGGCTTCCGGCGACCGCTCCTCTGCCGGGAACGTCGCCACGATAGCGGGTTTCACGAAATGCCAGTCTCCAGACCGGGCGGAATAGTCCGCAACGGCGGCAACAACGTGGCCATCGACGCGGAGATGTCCGAACTCCTGAAGAACGCGCTGACAGCGCAGGTTCTGAACCAGCTGTTGGCGCGCAAGTACGGCGGCCTTGAGAAGGCCATCAGTCTCCGCGTCTGAGGGTCCCGGGGCGGCGATGAGCCACCGCCGTTACTCGCGTGTCGGGAGGGCCACTTCCTGGCGGTGGAGACCGACCTGCTTGCCGCGGCCGCCCCAGCGCCGCGCCCGCGTCTTCGGGAGTGCCGATCCGTATGCGAGGCCGTCGCGCCGAGGGGCGACCCGCGCGGTCAGGAGCCCTCGCCGCCCGGCTGACTGCGCAGCTTCTTCCGATTCCGCATCCTGATGAGCCACGTCTCGGGCACGAACGGCCGGCCCAGCGGCGAATCGGCCTTGAAGCCGCCGTGGAAGTCCGAGCCGCCGGTGGGCAGCAGGTCGCGGCGCTGGACCCAGCGCAGGTAGTGCTCGCTCACCGGATGGGCGTGCATGCTGTGGCGGACCTCGAGCCCGTCGAGCCCCGCGCGGACCAACTCCGGAACGACCTCGTCGGTGCCGCTCACGCCCGGATGGGCGATGAAGGCCAGCCCCCCGGCGCCGTGGACCAGCGCAATGGCCTCCTCCGGGGAGAAGGGCGCCTTGGCCACCCAGGCCGGGCCGCCGTTGCCGATGTAGCGCCGGAAGGCCGTGTTCATGTCCGGTACGTGGCCGGCCTCGACCAGCGCCTTGGCCACGTGCGGACGGCCCACCGCGCCCTTGCCTGAAATGGCCAGCAGCCGCTCGAAGTCGAGCGGGGCGCCGAGCTTCGCCAGGAGCGCGCACATCTTCCGGGCGCGCTCTAGCCGCGCCTGCCGGAAGGCGGCGAGCTTCTCGAGGAGCGGACCGTGGCCAGGGTCGACGTAGAGCCCGAGCACGTGGATCTCGGACTCGCCCCGGTAGCTGGTGAGCTCGACGCCCGGGACGGCCTCGACGCCGAGCTTCGCGCCCTCCTCGACCGCGGCGGCGACGCCGCCGACCTCGTCGTGGTCGGCGACGGCCACGGCGGCCAGTCCCGCGTCCTTCGCGGCGCGGACCAGTTCCTCGGGAGACAGGTCTCCGTCGGAGTAGTGGGTGTGGGCGTGCAGGTCCACCGGCGTCTCGCCCGAGGGCCGGCGCGCGAGCGCCTCGGCCACCTCGGGGAGCGCCGCGAACTGGCTGAGGACGGCGTTGACGAATCCCGGCGAGTCCTCGTCGCCGTAACGGCGGGCGAGCTCCACGCAATCGTCGATCACCGGGCCGGCGGGCGCGTCGCGGAGCACGACGAGCTCTCCGGCGGCGGCGCGGAGCACGGAGCGCTCGATGGCGCCCATGCGCTCGAGCCGCCAGTCGGTGGCCGCAGAATCCAGGAGCGCGTCGAGCCGCTCGCGCTCGGCCAGGGACGACTCGACGATGGCCGAGGCGCGGGCGCGGCGCGGCGGGTCGCGCGAGAGCCACTTGAGCAGGTCGCGCAGCGGCTCGCCGGAATCGAAGCGGTGGGCCTCGCGGCTATATAGCGCCAGGGCCGCCAGGTGCCGCGCGCGGCTGCGCAGCGCCGGCCGCAGGGCCTGCACCCCGCCCGGGGCCTCGGCATTGTCGATCAGGTGTCGCTCGGTCTCCGGCAGGTCGGAGTCGGGAATCTTCTCTTCAGGGGTGTCAGGCAAGGGGAGGGGTCCTCATCCGGCGGGAGAAGTACGGGGGAAAGTTGTCAGTTGCCAGTTGGCAGTTGCCGGTTTCGACCCGGACAGGTCCCTCAATCAGCCGCTGTTTGCTGGCAACTGACAACTCGCAACTGGCAACTATCTTCACAGCTGTTCCAGCAGGTTGGCCATCTCGATGGCGGAGCAGGCGGCGGCGAAGCCCTTGTTGCCGCTCTTGGTCCCGGCCCGCTCCACGGCCTGTTCGATGGTGTCGGAGGTGATGACGCCGAAGATCACCGGCTTGCCGCTCGAGAGCGCGGCGGCGGCGATGCCCTTGGCGGCCTCGGCGGCCACGTACTCGAAGTGCGGGGTCGACCCGCGGATCACCGCGCCCAGGCAGATGACCGCGTCGAACTTGCCGCCCTCGGCCAGGCGCTTGGCGACGATGGGCATCTCGAAGGCCCCGGGCACCCAGGCGACGGTGATGTCGTCCTCGGCCGCGCCGTGGCGCACGAGCGCGTCGCGCGCGCCCTCCACGAGCTTCGCAGTGATGAACTCGTTGAAGCGCCCGGCGACCAGCGCGAACTTGGTGCCCTTGGCGACGATCAGCTTGCCTTCCAGGACCTTGCCCATTGCCGCTCCTCCCCCGATCGAGGCATCAAGGCCTCGAACCGAAGGCGCTATGTTAGCCGAAGAAGGCGGCGTGTCCAGCGCCTGACGGGCTGCCTTGGTCAAGGGAATCTGCGTCAGTCCCTTTGCGACGGTCCGGGCCTCCGGCCCGGCTGGCGGCTCCTCAACCAGCCTTGGCCGCCTCCGGCCATTCCGCCCAGTCGGCCATCTTGGTGAGTATTCCCCGCTCGGCCCGGTTCTCCGCCAGATCGAGGTAGGCGGAGACGATCCGGTTTAGCTCCTTGACGTGCGCCTCGCTCAGGTAGTTCTTGGCCACCGAAACGTCCGATTTCAGGATCTTGCCCTTCGGGGCGTGCTTCCAGGTGGTCAGGCCCATGTAGAGCTTCCTGGCGTCGGCGGACGAGTAGATCAGCTCCGCCGCCGTCTGGCCGGTGATGGCCCAGTGCAGCTTGTTCTGCACGGTGGCGAAGAACTCCCTGGTCAGCGGCGCGTCGGCGCGGTAGTCCACCGACAGGGCGTAGATGTCGGCGATCTTCTGGTAGAAGCGCCGTTCGCTCGCCCGGATCTCCCGGATGCGTTCCAGGAGCTCGTCGAAGTAGTCCTTGCCGAAGACCCGCTTGCCCTGCTTCATGCGCTCGTCGTCCAGGACGAAGCCCTTGACGATGAACTCGCGCAGGGTCTTCGTAGCCCAGATGCGGAACTGGGTGGCCTGGTAGCTGTTGACCCGGTAGCCTACGGCGATGATGGCGTCGAGGTTGTAGTAGCGGGTCTTGTACTTCTTCCCGTCGGCGGCAGTTGTTTCCAAAATGGAAATAACTGACTCCTCCATCAACTCCCCTGACTCGAAGATGTTCTTCAAGTGCTTGGCGATGGCCGGCACCTGGACCCCAAATAGCTCAGCCAGGGCCTTTTGCGTCAACCAGACAGTCTCGTCCTGGTAGAAGACCTCGACCTTCACCGCGCCGTCCGGGGCGGTGTAGAGGAGGAAGTGGTTCTGGTTGGTCACACGTACTCCTTAGTCTAGTCTGCTTCATCAAATCTGCCTTGCGCATCAAGCATCCCGACAGCGCGATTCGGCGGGCACCCAGAAGGCGTTCTCGGCGGTGTACTCGTCGCGGCTTTCGAGGAGGCATTCGAGCTGTTCGCATCCAAATCAGCCACAATCGCCCCTCCACAAGCTGTTCTGCCAGTTGATCTTGTCCTATCGCGGCAGGTCGAAGAAACGCGGGCGCATTCTATGCTCCCGGGCGGAGTTTCGCAAATCAAGAGAACGCCCAGTGGCCTCGCGGTGACCCAAGGTCTTTCAATTCTGCCCAACGGGCCTACCTGAAAGCCAAGTCCTGCTGTCGGGACTTGGCTTTCAGTCACCCGCTCGCTCGTGAGGATCGGCTCTTGAACGAACTTGGGGCCGGCGGCGATAGCACCGCCGGCCCCAAGTTGTAGGCCCGTTGGGCAGAATTGAAAGACCCTGCGCGGTGCCCACGCACCCTTGCCCCCGCTCCCGCCATATGCTACCATCCGTCCGTCCCCGGCAGCAGAGAAAGGCAGTCATGCTCCGCCTCGGAAGGATCGAGATCCACCGACTCGACGACGGGCCCTTCGTGCTCGACGGCGGGCAGATGTTCGGCACCGTGCCCAAGGTCCTCTGGCAAAGGGAGTGCCCGGCGGACGCCGACAACCGCTTCGCCATCGCCTGCAACTGCTTCCTGCTGGTCGAGGGCGGCCGGCGCACGCTGGTCGACGCCGGGGTCGGGCGCGACTGGGACGAGAAGTCCCGGCGCATCTACGGCCTCGACCCGGCCGCGCCCACGCTCATGGACCGGCTCGGCGCGCTGGGCCTCGGCCCCGGCGACATCGACCGGGTGCTGCTCACCCACCTGCACTACGACCACTGCGGCTGGGCGACCGTCCCGGACGGCGCGGGCGGCTCCGGCGGCCACCGGCCGGCTTTCCCCGAAGCCGAGTACCTGGTCCACCGGCTGGAGTGGGACGACGCCCACGACCGCGAGGCCCGGGCGGCGGCGTCATATTACGAGCGTTTCTTCGACCCGCTCGAGGCGGCCGGCCAGCTCCGGATTCTCGAGGGCGGACCGGAGATCGCCCTCGGCGGCGGGCTCGGGGCGCTGCTCACCGGAGGCCACACCCGCGGGCACCTGGCCTGGATGATCGAGTCCGCCGGCCATCGCGCGCTGGGGCTCGCCGACCTCTGTCCGCTGGCCGCCCACCGGCGGGCGCGCTGGCTGACCTCCTTCGACCTCTATCCCGTCGAGGCGCTGGCGGCCAAGCGCCGGCTGCTCGCCGCCGCCGAGGAGGGCGGCTGGGAGCTGCTCCTCAACCACGAGCCCGACCGCCCGATGCGGCGGCCCGTCCGCCGGGGCAAGGACCTTGACCTTGACCCGCTCGAAGCCTAGGTAGAATGGACCCGGGTCCTGCAGCGCCCAAGCTGGCACCGAGATCCGATGCGGGGGGTTGGCAAGCCATGAAGACTCGTTCGATGCTCCTCAGTTCTCTCCTGACGTGTGCCGTGCTGATCGGGCCGGCCGCGACCGCCTTGGCGACCGCGGCCGAGACGGCGAGCGAGGAACCGGCCGCCGCTCCGGCCGCCGTCGCCGCCGGAACTGAGGCTCCCGCGTCGCCGTCCCAACCGGAGGCCGCGCCCAAGCCCGAGGAAATCCCGCCCGCTGCGGAGCCGTCGCCGCCGCCTTCGCCGGAGCCGGCGGCCGCTCCGGGCGGCCAACCGCCCGCGGCGGCGGCGGCGGCAACCGCCGATGGCGCCGAGTCCAAGGGAGACGCGCGCGACTTCGTCCGCGACATCTACCGGAGACTGGCCACAGGAAGCGAGGACGCCTACCTGCCGCTGGCTTCGGCCATCGATGTCGAGGCCGTGCTCGGACACGCCCTGGCCGGGCTCTCCGCCGAGCCCCCGGCCGAATGGCGCGCCGCGGCCCTGGCGCGCCTGGAGGCGGACCGGGAGAAGCTGGCCCAGGCCATGGCCGATACCGCCGCGCCCGCCATGGTGCGGACGCTCCCGGCCCGCCCGGGCCCGGACGGAACCACGCTGGTCGCGGTCAGGCTGTACGTATTCAGCCAGTACGGTTTCCGGACCTCCTGGCACCGGGTGACGCTCGAGCGCAAGGAAAGCGCATGGCGGATCGCCGAGATCGAGATCGTCGAATCCAGCGACCTTCTGTCGAACATCGCCCTGTCCGCGCTCGGCAATCCCAAGGAAAAGCCCCTGCCGAAGGGCAGTTCCGCCCGGGCGCTGGCCGCGCCGGCCGTGCAACTGGTCGTCTGCATCGGTCTGGGCGTGGCCCTCGGCCTGGTGCTGCGCAGAGCGCTCCGCGGATCGGGGCGCGGGGCCGGAGGCTCCGGCGGCCAGAGCGGCGGCGGATGGCTTCTGGCCGGAACGCTCGCCGGGCTGGTCCTCGGGCTCGTCTTCTTCGGCGCCGGCATGGTCCGGTACCTAAGCGAGCGCGGGGCCGTCGACGAGGTCAACCAGCGCTGCCAGAGCATGGCGCTGCTGCAGGAGGGCAGCGTCGACGGCGCCCTCAAACTGTGGCGGGAGAACCGCACGGCGCAGACCGTCCGGGCCACCCCCCTGGAAAAGCAGGCCGGGCCCGAGGCGGCCGAGAGCTACGTCGCGGCCATGGCCGGGACCCCCGCGCCGCCCCCGGCCGTGTACCTCCAGCTGGCCAGGCTGCGCGGCAAGTCCAGGCAATGGCGGGAGGCTGCGGCCAGCCGCCTGACCCTGTCGAAGCTCCTGGGCGGGGACGCGCTCCTGGCCACCCAGGCGGCCTGCGACCTGGCCTGCGCCGGAGACAACCGCGGCGCGGAGGAACTCCTCCGCGAGGCCGCCCAGGACGAGCCGCCGGATTTCCAGATCCTGATGTTCCGCTCGCAGGCCCATGCCGCCATGCGAAACGCCCCGGCCACCATCGCCGACCTCCGGGCGCTGCTGGCCACGCGCGAGTCGCCCTTCGATCCCCGGCAGATCGTGGCCATGGTCGAGCAGTCGGACGACTACAAGGCGGTCCGGAGCGATCCCGCATTCAGGGCCTTCATCCAGGGGCTCAAGTCCGGCTCGGACGAGGCCCCGGTCGGGCCGGTCAGGAGATAGAACCATGGCCATCGAGGGACAGGTCGCCAGAATAATCGACGAGTCCGCTCTGATCGTCAACCGCGGCGCGAAGGACGGGGTCAGCCAGGGCATGCGCTTCGCCGTGCTGGTGCAGGTCGAGGACGTGGTCGACCCCGAGACCGGCAAGAGCCTGGGCAAGTGGGAACTGGTCAAGGGCGAGGTGCTCGCCAACCACGTGCAGGACAACATGGCCATCTGCTCGCCGGTGCCGCGCCCGGCCGCGCCCATGGCCGACCCTACTTACACCCTGAGCGCCTCGATGATCGAGGCCAGTCTCGCCGCCGGCTCCGGCGGGAAGCTCAACGTCGACCGCTCGCAGCTCTCCGGGCGCCCGGCGGCCGGCCCCATCCGCGTCGGAGACCTGGTGCGCTCGGTGGGGTGAAAGCCCCTTGACCGCCGACCGGCCGGCGGCTACATTCCCGAACCATGAACGACAGCAAGGAACCGGCCCGGTTGCACGGCAGCCATCCGCCCCGCCCCAGCATCTTCCCGGTCATCGCCGTGGCCGTTCTCGGCGGCGGGGCCTACGCGGCCAACGCGGCCCGGCCGGCGATTCCGGGCTGGACGGTGGTCGCGGCCGGCGCCGCGGGGCTGGCCGCCTGCCTGATCGTGCTCCGGGCCGGCCAGAACCTCTTCGGGTCGCGGCGCGCCGGGGTCTACGCCGGTCTGATCCTCGCCGCCTGCGCCCCTCTGCTCCGCACCGGACCGTTCAGTCCGGCCCACTTCCTCTTCGTGCTGCTGGCGCTGCCGGCCCTGGGCCTCGGCCGGTTGCTCGATCGCTACAGCGAGGGGCAGCTGGGCGCCGTGCCTCTCGCCATCGTGCGCTTCTCACTGGACGCCGCGGGCACGGCCGCGGCTGCCGGCGCCGTCGTGCTGCTCCTGCGGCCGACGGCGCTCGCGGCGCTCCTGCCCGGCAGGCACGTCGATCTGCATCCGGTGCCGGTGGCCTGCTTCGCGCTGGCCGGCATGCTCATCGGCTTCATGGGCCTGGCCGGCGAGGGCCGTCGCTGGCCGCTGGCCGAGGCAGTCCTGGTATCGGCCGCGGCCGGGGCCGCCTGGCTCGGGCTGGTTGTGCAGTGACCGGCCCGGCGCGTGAAGAGGGCGGCCGGACTGACGTGACCGTGCCCCGCGAAGTGAGCCTTTCCGTGGTGATCCCCTTCTACAACGAGGCCGAATGCGCCGGACCGCAGGTGGCGAGCCTGCGGCCGGTGCTTGCGGCCCTGGGCAGGCCCTTCGAGATCGTGGCCGTCGACGACGCCTCTGCGGACCGCACCCCGGAGGTCCTGCGGGCCTCCAGGGATGGCTGTCCGGAACTGCGCATTCTGCGCCTGCGCGAGCACGGCGGCCAGAGCGCCGCCACCGCCGCCGGTCTGGCGGCCGTGCGGAGCGGGCTGGTCGTCATCATGGACGGCGATCTGCAGGCCGACCCCGAAGACATCCCGGTCATGCTCGAACGCCTGGAGAGGGGAGACTGCGACGCGGTCTGCGGTTGGAGGCAGGGGCGTCGCGACAGCTGGCTCCGGCGCATCTCGGGGCGCGTCGCCAACCGCATCCGCAACCTGATGACCGGGGACCGGGTGACCGACACCGGCTGCCCGTTGAAGCTCTTCCGCGCGGAGTTCCTCCGGGACATCCCGCTCTTCCGGGGCATGCACCGATTCCTTCCGACCCTGGCGCGCATGGCCGGCGCCCGGGTGGTGGAAATCCCGGTGCGCCACCGCCCGCGGGCCGCGGGCCGCTCCAAGTACGGCTTCTGGAACCGGCTGTTCGTGGGAGCGGCCGACCTGCTGGCCGTGCGCTGGCTCAAGAACCGGCGGCTCGACCTGCGGGCCGAGGAGGTCTGATCCGGTGAGCCTGAGGCGGCCGAGCCTCAGGAGCGTGGCGCTGATGGTCTGCACCTCGGCCATGATAGTCGTCGGCGTGACGCTCATCTTCCGCGGGGCCGGAGCGCCGATCGAGCCGGCCCGCGCGGTCATGCCCGGGTCGGCCAACCTGGAACTGCCCCAGCCCGGCAGGTACGTCATTCTCGCCGAGGAGGTCATCTTCCCCCGGCCGAGCGTGGAAAGCCGCTCGGCATTGCCCAGCCTGGAATTGGAGCTCACCGAGATCGTCCCGCCCCAGATCCGCGGCCGCCAGATCCCGGTGGAGCCGACCGTCTGGCTCGACTGGATCTACAAGGTGTTATCCAGGGGGCGCGGCAGCAACCTGGGCCACGTGGATATCGAACGACCGGGAACGTTCCGCCTCGAGGCCCTCCCCTCCGCGGACGGAGCGGAACCGCGCGGCCGCGGCTCCGTGCTGTTGGCCTTCGTCCGCCCCGCCTCGCCCGGCCGGATGCTCTGGCTGCTGCTCGGCTTCAGCGGCCAGCTGGTCTTCTCGCTGCGCTTCATCGTCCAATGGCTGGCCAGCGAGAAGTCCGGCCGCAGCACGATCCCGCGGGCCTTCTGGTATCTCAGCATGTTCGGCAGCCTGATGATCCTGGCCTACGCGGCCTACACCCGCGACCCGGTCTTCATCCTGGGCTTCGCACCCAACACGCTGATCTATCTCAGAAACCTGGTGCTGCTCGGACGTGAGAGAGCGGCCGAGACCGCCGCCCGGACCGGGGCCCGCCCGTGACCTTCGCGCTGACCCAGGCTCTCTGGGGGCTGCTGGGGCTGCCGGCGATAGTGCTCCTGAGGATCCTCGACCGACGGCCCCGGGTGATGCTCGTCCCCAGCCTGATCCCATGGCGCCCGGCGGCCGCCGCGGCGCCCGCCGGGCGCAGGCGCGTGGTCCTGGACTGGCCCCTCGCGCTGCAGCTGGCGGCCGCGACCGCGGTCGTGCTCGCCGCCGCCGGGCCGGAAGTCGGCGGCGGAAGCGCCGGCGCGCGGCCGGTCGTCGTCGTTCTCGACAATTCGGCCAGCATGGAGGCGCGCTCGGCGGACGGGACCACCCGCTTCTCGGCGGCCAGGGCCCGGGCGATGCTGCCCGTCGGCAAGATTCCGGCCGGCCGCATCGTCGCCGCCGTGGCCACCGCTCCCGAGCCGCGCGTATTCACCCGCGGCGACCTCGGCGCACCGTCCGGTGCGCTGGCCGAGATCCGTACTGTCCCGGCCGCCGGCGACCTGCCCGGAGCGGTGGCGGCCGCGCGGGCCGCCGGCGGGCTCGGGGCGCTGCTGGTGGTGGTCGCGGACGACCTCTCCGCGCTCGACGGCCTGCCGGCCGGGGACCTCGTCGCCATCCGCATGGGCGGGCCGGTCCGCAATCTGGGGCTGGTCGCGGCGACGGTCGAGGACGGCCGCCTCTTCGCCGCCGTGCGCAACGCCTCGAGGGCGCCCGAGGAGGCCCGCCTGACGCTCGCGTCGCTCGCCTCCGGAAAGGTCATCGACGTCCGCGAGTCGGTCATCGAGCCCGGCGGACGAGCCGCCTTCACCTTCCGGTTGCCGGCCGGCCTGACCGGGCGGGTCGAACTGCGCCTGCCGCCCGACGATCTCGAGGCCGACAACGTCGTGCGCCTGAGCGCCGAACCGCCGCCCCGGCCCTTCCTGCTGGGCCGGCCGTCTCCGGCGCTGGAACGCGCGCTGACCGCTCTCGGGTTCCCGGAGGGAACGCGGGCTCCGGACGGCCGACGGCCGCCGGCCGGGGCCGGACTGGTCGTTGCCTCCGGCCGGTGGCCGGAGAGCGTCCCGACCGGCGGTTTCGCCCTGGTGGTCGCCCCGCCCCCGGGGAGCCTGGCCGGCATCGAGGCCCTGGACTCCCAATCGCCGGACCGGGCGTCGCCGGGCGAGAGCGAACCGGACTTCTTTCCGGGAATCGGCGACTACTCCTTCGCCGTGCCTTCCGCCCGCGCCCTGCGTTGCGGCGCCGGCTCGCGGATCATTCTGGGCACTGCGGAGCGGCCGCTGGCGGTCCTGTCGGCCGACGGCTCGGTCTGCGTCCTGGCCTTCGATCCGGAGACCACCGACTGGATCAAGCACGGCAGCTTCCCGATCTTCGTAGCCCGGCTGGCCGAGAGGGTGCCGGCCCTCCGGAGACTGCGCCAGTCGGCCCGCCCCGAGGGGCTCCTCAGCGAAGACGAGACCTCCTGCCGCGTGGGCGGCCGAGAGAGGCTCGCTCCGGCCTCGGAGAATGCGCATTTGCGGCCTTCCGCCCGGATGAACCTGGCCCCCTGGCTCTTCGCCCTGGCGCTGATCCTCCTGGCCGCCGAATGGCGGCTGGCCTCCGGCAGGAAGAGCTGACCTCCCATAGACAAGCGACCGACAAGCGTCGGGGCCGACCCGTCTTCGGATCGGCCCCGGCTTGCGTTTCTTCGGTTGCTTGAGCTTCGGTACGTTACGGCTTGTCGCCCCACTCCCGCTTGTAGGCATTGTCGGCGGCGGTCATGCCGCCGAGCACGGCGCCGAACTGTCCGGCGACATCGGCGGCCTTGGCCAGCGGGGTCTTGGGCACGAAGACCACGTCGCCGGCCTGGAGGCGGACATCCGAGAGCTTGCCGGTGCGCACCTCGCGGCTGTTGATCTCGATGATCTGCGGCTGCTTGTCCAGGCGGCCGCGGATGATGAAGGACTTGCGCTCCCAGGCGGCCTCGGGCACGTCCCCGGCCCGGGCGATGGCCTCCAGGAAGGTGATCTCCTTGCTGAACTGGATCAGGCCCGGGCTGCGGACCTGGCCGAGCACGTAGATCTTATTGTCGAGTTTGATGGCCGAGGGGATGAAGATGCGGTCGTGGGCCAAGAGGCGAACGTTGTTGGCCACGATCTCCCTGGGATCCACCACGTCCTTTTCGCCGAAGAGCTTGGCGAAGTCGACGGGCTCGAAGCGGTCCCCGCGAAGGAGATAGGCCCGGCTCAGATCGGCCACCTCGCTGGTGTCGGCGTAGCGTCCCCCAAAGGAGACGCCCAGGGGAATGCCGCCGGCCTGGGCGACGACGTCCATCAGCCGGGTCTCGTTGTTGATCTTGTAGGTGCCGGGCTTGGCCACCTGGCCGGTGATGGTCACGAAGAGGCCGGCCGAATCGATCAGGCTGACGTAGACCTCCGGGCGCTTGAACAACTTGCTCATCTGGACGCGGATCTCGTCCCTGAGTTCTCCGAGCGTGCGCCCCGCGGCCATCAGCTCGGTCGCCTGGAAGTAGGAGATGCGCCCGTCCGGGCCGACCTTGATGCGCTTGGTCATGTCGTCCTCGCCCATGACCCCGATTTCCAGGAGGTCCTCGGTGCGGACCCGGTAAAGCTCGCTGGGTTTGGGCGGGGCCGGGCCGAACTCCTGGTCGCCCGCGGGCGCCGTGGGCTTGGGAGCTTCCGCGACCGTCTTGCCGCCCTCGGGCGCGCTCGCCGGCTCGCCCCCGGCGGTCTTGCCGGCATCCGGCGCCTCCGGAGCCTCCTCCACGGCCACCGCACCGGCGGCCTCGTCACCGGCGCCTGCCGGCTTGCCGGAGCCGAAGCAGCCGGCGAGGCACGTCACCGCCAGCAGGGCTGCGAGTTGGGAGATAACGGCGGACCAGCGACTGGACATGTCATGCCTCCTCGCGGCGGCCGTGGATCGGCGCCCGCAAATCGAACTCACAAGATTTATCGGACGCAGCCCGGGATAGATTGAGCCAAAACGGCGCTCACGCCCCCGGGCGATCTTCCTGGTTCCCGTGCCCCCGGGCGAGCGCCCGGGAGGAAAGGATGTCCACCGAGCCATGCCAGACCAGGAGCAGCGCCGCGCCGGCCAGCGCCGCCAGGCAGGTTACGGTCACCGACCAAATGCCGGCCGCCCCCTGCCGCCAGCCCTGGGGAGCCAGGACCATGGCCAGGGTCAGCTCGCCCGAGCCGATCCTGAGACGCGTCAGGGCCATGTAAGCGTCCCCGGGGATGGCGCGCATGACCGGGAGGGACTCCTGGGCCGCCCGGCCCAGCGACCGGAAGTCCCCCTCCTCGGGGAGGGAGCCCGCACGCGTCCCGGACGCGGCCAACGGACTGGCCGGGTCTTCATTGCGGTAGAGGGCCGCCCATCTCAGCGTGCTCGGCCACCGCCCGACTTCGACCAGGGTCCGGGCCACGGACGCGTCATTGAGATCGAGCATCGCCCGGCTTATCTCCAGGCGGGAACGCACCGCCTCGGTCAGACCGCGGGCCTCGTCGCGTGCGGCCTCCTCGCGGCCCAGGCGGTCCAGGCGCACCGCCTGACGGGAGACAAGCGCCGCCAGGCAAAGCCCGGCGGCCACGGTCAACCAGCCGCGCAAGCGCATCCTATGGTTCCCGGTTCATTGGGGGGCACAGGCGGACGCAACGAAGCCGGCGCGGAACGCGGCCCGCCGCGCCCCTCATCCGATGGGCGGATGGCATCCGAGGCTAGCCGGTCTGCTGGAAGTACTGGAAGAGCAGCCAGCAGAGGGCCACGGCCAGAATGACATTCATCGCCAGGGAGCAGTACAGGTACCTCTTGAGAGTGGAGGATGACGGCCCGGAGCGGGAGATGCCTCCCATGACCACCTTGCCGTGGCGCTCGCCGTGCGAGCCGGAGTGGGAGCCCGGCGCGGGCGAGGCGGCGGCGGCGGGGGCGGCGGCGGCGGCGGCGACAGACGCAGCCTGCGCCGGGGAGGATGGCGCGGTAGCGGCCGGGGCCTCCGCGGCCGGTGCGACCGCCGTCCCCGCCGGGCCGTCGGACTTGCTCTGCTCGGCCCGACGCATCTCCTCCATCTTCTCGCGGATCTTGTTGCCGTCCATCATGTAGGTGTTAAGGCTGTCGGGGACGATCTTCTCGTGGGCGGCGGCGGAGGCGACGGCCTGCTGGCGTTCGTTCTTGAAGGTCAGGGTGTACTTTCCGACCACGATCTGGTCGCCGTGGTTTAGGTTGTGCTCCCCGATCTTCTGGCCGTTGACGTAGGTGCCGTTGGAGCTGTTCATGTCCTGGAGGATGAAGGACGCATCGCGGCGCAGGAACTGGCAGTGCGAGCGCGACACCCCCAGGTTGTCGATGACGATGTCCGCCGCGGGGTCGCGGCCGACCACAGTGGCCGGCTTGGACAGATCGTAAGACTTGATGTCTTTGCCGCCGAAGGAAAGCGTTACCGATGCCATCGTAGTGCCCCCTTCCCGGTGCCACGTCTCCCCCTGGCCGACCGGACGGAAACATATTAGGCCTGCCCGCTGCAATGTCAAGACTGCCCGCCCTTGCGCTCCCCCCTGCCGGAAGCTAGAATGCCCGGCCGAGAGAGGCGCTGTGGCGTTCCGGGGCCTGCGCGCCCATGGCCGGCCCCGCAGACGCCCGGCCCTCCCGTCCTGGGGGAAGCAGGAGATCCTTTAGATGGCCAAGCTGATCATCCGTGACGGCAGGGGCGGCGAGATCGTCCACGAGATCAAGGACGACGTCACCACCTTCGGCCGCAGCTCCGCCAACATCATCCCCATGAAGGACGAGAAGGCCAGCCGCCAGCATTTCCGCATCGAGAAGGCCGGCGACAGCTTCCGCCTGGTGGACCTGGGCAGCCGCAACGGCACCGAGGTCAACGGCGTCCGGGTCTCGAGCCAGACCCTGAAGCCCGGCGACGTCATCACCGTCGGCGAGTACAAGGTCACCTTCGACGCGCCCGTCCAGGTCTCGGGCGACGAGCTCGGCGCCACCGTGGCCTGCACGCCCCTGTCCGAGAAGGATCTGCTCCCGCCCGCGGGGTCGCCCGCGCCCGCTCCGGCGGCGGGTGCGCCGGCGGCCTCGCCGGACGCCAAGGCCTCACTCTCCGTGGAGCCCTCCCAGCCGCGCTTCGTCCTCGAGGTGGTGGCCGGGACATCCAAGGGCAAGTCGGCCGAACTGGGCCTCGACCCCGTGACCATCGGCCGGCACGCGTCCAACAAGCTCTCCATCGAGGACGAGTCCGCCAGCAACTACCACGCCGAGGTCACCAAGGAGGCCATCGGCTACGTCATCAGCGACCTGGGCTCGACCAACGGCACCAAGGTCAACGGCGAGAAGGTGGTCAAGAGCCCCCTGGCCCACAACGCCATGGTGCAGATCGGCTCGACCGAGATCGTCTTCAAGAACCTGGGCGCGCCCACCGAGGAGGACGCGGTCTTCGGCACGGTGGTCCTGGACAGCGACAAGCTCGACAAGGAGCTGGCCGCGGCCAAGAGCTCCTCGGGCGCCGGCGCCGGGTTCCTCAAGATGGTCGCGGCCCTGGTGCTCATCGGCGGCATCGGCTACGGCGGCTACTCGCTGGTCAAGTGGCTCGGCAGGCCCACCAAGCCCGACCAGGACAAGACCAGCAGCGCCATCGCCAACCCCGGCTTCAACCAGAGCACCGACGCCGATGGCTCGCCCAAGGGCTGGACGCCGGAGTCCGGCGGCGACCCGCTCTATCCCTACGACAGCCGCAACACCATGGCCGTCGAGAAGGGCAAGGGCCTGGAGAAGTCGCCGGAGGGCGGTCCGGAGGTCGACAAGTACTGCCTCAAGTTCGACCGCGACGGCGCCGTGGCCAAGAACTGCATGATGGCCTGCCGCCAGTCCACCGACCTGAGCGTGGACAAGGGCTTCGGCTACCGGGCCTCGATCCAGCTGACCACCACGCCGTCGGCCAAGGGCCTCTACGGCCTGCGCCTGACCTGGCTGGGCGACGGCCGCCAGTTCGAGGAGTTCGCCACCATCTCAGGGGCGCACCCCGACTGGAAGACGGTCGAACTGGTCGCGCGAGCGCCGGACTGGGCCGAGCGGCTCCGCTTCGCCTGCGTGGCCTTCGGCAACACCGGCAGCATCTGGTTCGACGACGCCGCCGTCGAGCAGGTCCCCCTGGCGGAGGCCCCGCGCACCCGCGAATCGCTCGACTTCCAGGGCGTCAAGGCCGACCTCGACGCGGTCGGGCAGCTGGAGCTCGAGCGCAGCGGCATCCGGGCGCTCTCGGCCGAGCTGGTGGCCGAGGGCCAGGGCGGCGTGGCCATCGACCAGCGCCTGGTCTGGCCGGAGGGCCGGCCCCAGCGGCGCGGCGAGCAGATCGTCTTCCGGGGCAGCGCCTTCGACTTCTCGCTGGCCAGGAACTTCACCTACGAACTGGCCGCCAGCAAGAGCACCGGCGGCGTGCGCCTGGCCTACAGCTTCGCGGCTCCCTCGGAGCTGACCCTGGACAGCCTGGCGCTCCGGCTCGAGGTGATGCCGGCCTTCGCCGGGAAGATCGGCGCCTACACATCCGGCGGCCGCAGGCCGCTGGCCGCCGGCGAGCACGCCGACGTCTCGGAGCTGATCCTCTCGACCGCGCGGGACGACCAACCCCTGGTGCTGGCCTTCGCCAAGCCCACGACGGTGAAGATCGAGGACTTCGGCGACAAGAAGCGCCTGACCCTGGTGCTCGCCAAGCGGCCCAGCCTGGGCCAGGCCGGTCCGGTGGACTTCTCCCTGACCTTCGCCTCGGCCTCGGCCACCGCCGCGCGCGACCTGGAATCCGAGTACGCCGCGGTCGACAGGCTCTTCCAGGATCGGAACTGGAAGGAGTTCCCGGGCCAGGCCAAGGCCTTCCGGACCAGGCACCCCGACGCCGCCGAGCTCATCAAGAAGCTCGACGGCATCGAAGGCCAGTACATGACCCGGCTGACCGACGGGCGCAAGCAGATCGACGAGGCACTCAAGCGCGCCAAGGACGCCGTGAACAACGAGGAGGCCCTGCCCGCGGCCATCGAGCTCGGCAAGAAGACGGTCGTCGACCTCCGCAAGGAATGGGAGACGGGCACGGCGCTGGCTTCCGATCTGAACAACTGCTGGATGGAACTGAGCAAGCTGGAGTCCATCCCCGAGAGGGCCAGGCAGGAGAAGCTTGCCAAGGACCTTCTCGACAAGGCCATCAAGGCGATGGACGCCAAGCTCTGGACCATAGCCAAGAGCTATCTGGTGACCGTCACCAACAAGTACCCGGACACCCAGGCGGCCGCCCAGTCTCCGAAGCTGATCGTCGTCTGCGACGACGCCATCAAGCAGATCGAGGTCGTCGCCAATGAGGAGGAGCGGATCCTCCGGGCCATCCGCAACGACGAGCTCAACAACCGCTGGGACGAGGTGGTCCGCAAGATTCGTAACGACGCCGCCTTCGTCCGGTACGGCAAGGAGATGAAGGACGTCACCAAGCACCTGGAGGACGCCGAGGCCAAGCGGAAGTCCGGCGACAACTGACGGCAGAAACGCGCAACGCGGAATAACGCAGGGGCGACCCGCCGGGTCGCCCCTACCTTTTGGCTTCGATCACGACCTTGAAGGGCCCGCCGCGCGACTCCAGGCGGTCCTCGTCGAGGTGGTAGACGATCTGCGGCGCGGTCAGGCGGTTCCCGCCCTCGCGGACCTCGGGCTGGGAGGTCTCGCCGGCCAGGACCGCCGTGCGCTTCGCGGCGTCGTACTCGGCGAGCTCCGACTCCATCGTGCGGGTCTCGGTATCGAGCCGCACGCCGCCCGAGGCCACGAGCCGCTCGAGCTCGCCGGCCTGGAGTTTCGCAGCCGGGTCGGCGGGAGGACGCTCCGTCGGCTTCCCGGGCGCGCCCGCCGGCTCCTCGTTCGCATTGTCCCGCTTCGGCTTCGACTCCTTTGCGCCGAAGCGGGCCCACAGCCGGTCGCAGCGCAGCCGGAAGCCCTCCTGCTGGACGACCACGCCGCCCTTCAGGAAGAGCTCGCGCCGGCCCTCGTCGTAGACGGCGCCGTCCGTCGCGTCGATGCGGGTCTTCTTCCCGGCCGAGGGGGCGAGACCTCCGGCATCGGCAGCCTCCGCCGCCGGCCGGCGCGCTTCGATCACCGCGCTCGTCCGGCCGCGGGCCTCGGCGATCCGCGTCGAGCGGTGGAGGACGAAGCTCTCGGCCGCGACCGCGTCCGGCCCGTAATACAGCACCGGCCGCGCCTTGCCGGAGAGAGTAATCCGCTCGCCGTAGACGTCGTAGACGGCCTCTTCGGCGACAGCCCGGCTGCCCGGGGTGGAGACCACCACCCCGCCCGTCGCCCGGGCCTCGAGCGGCCTGCCCTGGGCGCCGGCCTTCTCCGCGCCGGGGTCGCGCCCCTCGCGCGCGAAGAGCACCTCGAGCTCCCGGCAGGTGAGCTTCACGTCGCCGCGCACGGCCTCGACCTTCCCGGAGAAGCGCGCCCGGGTGAGCTCCCGGCCCCGCTCGTCCCTGCCGGCGCGCTGGGAGACGGCCCGGTCGGCGCTCACGGAGAGCGGCGGCTCGGAGCCGGCCTCCTCGGAGACGGGTTCACCGCAGAGGCACGGAGACGCCGAGGCCAGCATGCAGAGCAGAATCGGCGCGCAACGGCGAACCGCAGAATGTCGAACACCGAATATCGAATGTCGAAGTCGAGCGGAACCAGAGGAGGAACAACGGCTCATTCCGTCTTCAGCCCCCACAACCTCCACCTTCCACCCTCAACCTTCAACCCTCAACCCTCAACCTTCAACCCCGCCCCCCAGCGTCACCGTCCGCCCGGCAGCTTCACGTCGCCCTTGACCTCGACGCGCGCCCGGCCGCGGCCCTCGCTGGACATCTCCTCGGTGCGGAGGTTGAAGTGGAAGCTCTGGGAGACGAGTTGGTTCTCGCCGCGCATGACTTCGGCCGGCTCATCGGGGCCGCCGTCGAGCCAGACGCAGCCGCCGGGCCGGTCGAAGTAGGCCAGCTCTCCGCGCGCCATGCCCTCCGGGCCCTTGATGATCACCGCCCCGGTGGCCAGGACGGAATCGAGCAGTTCCTGCTCCGGCCGGTCCTTGCCGCCATTGGGGTCCTTGGAGTTCTTGGGGTCCTTCCGATCGCCGGCCTTGGCCGGTTCGGGCGGAGGCGCCGCCAGCGCCCGGGCCAGGCATCTGGCCGCCAGCGCCCCGGCCGTGGGTGCAGCCGAGGCCCGGGTCAGGGCGACGATGTCCGCTCCTTCGCGCGCGTCGGCGCCGCCGACGGGATTGAGCAGAAGCACCAGCCGGTTGCAGCAGAGCTCCTCGCTCAGGCGCCGGGCCCTGACGTCCCGGTCGAAGACCACCCGCCGGAGGCCCAGCTCGGCGCGGTTCTCGAAGGTGGCCGCCCCGGAGCAGGTGATGGTCGTGAAGGCCGGGCCATCAGGGGCACCCTTGAGCTCCCTGCTCTCCGCCCCATCCCCTTCCCGGCCGCCATCGGACGCGGACTTGCGATCGAGCTTGCCGGCCAGGGGCAGCCGGGGCATGGCCGACTCGACCATGGTGACGCACACGTCCCGATCGAGCCGCACCGTCTCGGCCCAGCGCTCGGCGCGCAGCCCCGCGCCCCTGACCACCAGCTTGCGGCCGGTCTTGGGGTCTGTCCAGGTCATCGAGGCGGCGCCCGAGCCGGTCAGGGTGCCGGCCGCCTGGTCCCAGACCAGGGAGTCGGCGGTCATGGTCATGTCCGGCTCCTGCCGGCCGGGGGGAACGCGCTGGATCAGCACGTCGCCGGAGAGCGTACCCGAGCCGGAGTTGCGCTCGTAGGTTCCCTCGGAAGAGCTGGCCAGGAGCACGCCCTTGTCGCCCTCCAGGACGCGCTTGAGTTCCACCCGCTTCATGGTCAGGTTCTCGCCCTCGAGCGTGGCCTCGCCGAAGTGCACCGATATCTCGAGAAGACCGGTCTCCTTGTTGTAGATGCGGACGACGCCCTCGCGGCTCTGGCCGCCCTTCTCGACGCCGCCCGGCTTCTCGGACTTATCCTTCCTGGCGGGCTGGGGCTCGACCCGCTCATCCCCTCCGCCGAAGCCGGCGACCGCGATCCGCCAGACGAGCAGGGCGACGAGGCCTATGCCCAGCACGGCGCCGAGCGGGCCGCTCAGCATCCGCCATGCCCCGCGCCCGGCGCTCATCCGGGGAGGTACCTCTTCATGATCGCCGGCCAGCGCCCCTGCTCCTTGAGCAGGCGCTCGACGATCTCCCGCACCGCGCCGCGCCCGCCGGAGGCCGAGGCCACGTAGGCGGCCGCCTCGCGGACCTCGGCGGCGGCGTCGGCCGGACAGGCCGACCAGCCGGCCAGGCGCATGGGCGGCAGGTCCACCAGGTCGTCGCCGACGAAGGCGGCCTGCTCGGGGGTCAGGCCGAGCGAGGCCAGCAGCTCGCGGAAGGCCGGCTCCTTGTCCTTGATGCCGGAGAGCACGTGCTTGACGCCGAGCTCGGCGGCGCGCGCCGAGGCGATCGAGCCCTCGCGCCCGGTGAGGAAGGCGCAGTCGAGCCCCGCACGCATAAGGTACTTGACGCCGGCGCCGTCCCGGGCGTCGAAAATCTTCAGCTCCTCGCCGCGGGCGCTGAAGTACAGCCGCCCGTCGGTGAGGACGCCGTCGACGTCCATGACCAGGAGCTTGATGTCGGAGGTGGCCATGGCGCGGATTATACAGTCGGCCCGGGGGGCGGGACAGAGGAAAACGAGGGGACAGGGGGACGCGGGGACGCGGTGACACGGTGACACGGAGACACGGAGACGCGGGGACATGCGGCTTCTCGGTATCGGTATCGCTATCGGAGCGGAGCGAGGTCGTTGTTTCTGTCGATCTGGTCCAGGGGCACGCCCTTCCCCTTGGTTTTCGCACCGTCGGTCACGCGGGAGCCCCTCCGAAGAACAGAAGCTCCCCCGCCACCAGGACGAGGACGACCACCGCCGCTCCGACGGCATCCGCACGGCGCACCGTCCGGGCATCAGGCCCGATCCCGAAGAAGCGTCCCTGCCGGTGCCAGAGCCAGAGGCCGGCGGCGAAGATCGGCAGCCCGGCCAGGACGGGAAGCCAACGCGGGCAGCCCAGGGCGGCCATGTCGCCGGCGTCGCCCGCCATGGCCAGCGCGCCGCCGGCGAGATAGCCGCCATTGGCCGCCAGGCAGAAACCAGCCAGGAAGCGCGCGAGGTAGGCGCGCGAGCTCCGCGCCAGGGCCAGGCATCCCCAGAGCCCCAGCGGCAGGACGGAGCCCCATAGCGCCCCGCCCCAGGCAACGAAGAGCGGGTGGGGATTGGGCTCGAGCATGGTCATCGAGAGGACGTGCGGACCGAGCATCACCCGGGTCACCGTCGCGCCGCTCGCCCAGCCGTGCAGGACATGGCCGAGTTCGTGGAGGACCATCATCAGGAGCCAGGATCCGTAGAGGAGCGGGACGACGAGCAGCGTTCGGTAGCCCCGGTCGGGCCTCCCGGTCGGCGCGGCGCTCACTCCGCCGCCTTTTCCGCGGCCCCGTCGGCCGGAGCCTTGGCCTCCGGCATCGTCGGCAGCACCAACGCCGAAGCGCGTTCGCCGCCGAACCAGATCCGGCCCGCGACGGGCGGAGCATCCTTGTCCTCCATGCCGGCCTGCTTCTGCCCGCCGCCCTCCCCCGCCCCCTGGCCATCAGCGCTCTTTCTGGCCGCGCCGGGGTTCAGCGCGAAGCGCGGGTGGTTCGACGCGGTGACGTCCACGCGCACGCGGTGGCCCCTGGCGAAGGTGTGGCCGGCGGCCGGCAGCTCCACGACGAGCTCATAGACCTCGCCGGGCTTCACCGGGGAGGACTTCTCGAACGACTCGCGTAGCGACAGCCGCCGGATGCCGTCGGTCACGAGCATCGAGCGCCCGTCGGGCCAGACGTCGCAAAGGCGCACGGCGACGTCCAGGTCGGCGCGATCGGTCGAGACGAAGAACTTCGTCCGGACGTTGCCCGCAAAGGCGAGGGGCTGCTCGAGCGGCGCCGTGGTGTGGACCAGGCAATCCCGGCGGCTCTCGACCTTCGCGCGCTGGTCGAAGGAGCCGGCGGCCGGCTGGTTGGGCGCCGCCAGGGCCTTGACCCGCAGGACGAAGTTGGCGCCGCCGACCGTCGGCGAGGGATCGGCCGGGTCGTAGCGGAGATCCTCTCCGGACGCCTCTCCATCCGGCTTGTTCATGGCCAACCGTCCATCGGCGGCGAAGTGGAGGGCGGTCTCGACGCGTCCGGCCGGCGGCCACGCGTCGGCTTCTCGCCAGGCGTCCGCACCGGTCTGGTACCAACGGACGGCCGGGAGCTTCGCCAGGCCGTTGTCCTTCTCGCCGCGGAGCCAGTAGCCGAAGAAGAGCGCCGCGACCCGGGCGGCCTCGCCCTGGGCCTTGGGGAACTTCATCTCGCCGAGCGCGCCGTCGTCGACTCCGCTGTGCTCCCACGGGCCGACCAGCAGCCGCGACTCGGTCCGGGCACGCTCACCGCCCTCGGAGCGGAGCCGCCGGAAAGTGGCCAGGGTCTTGTCGGCGCCGTGGTCCGACCACCCGGTGACCAGCAGCATGGGCACGTCGATGACGCCGTAGTTCGAAGTGCTTTCGGCCATGGTCCAGAACCGGTCGCGAAGCGGATGCTTCTCCGCGAACCCGGCGATCATCCCCCAGCCGACCAGCCTCATGTTGTCGGCGTAGGCCTTCCGGAAAACCCCGCCGCCGTAGAAACCGTCGTAGCTCTGGCCGAACCCGGCGACGATCGGAACGCAGCAGACCAGGTGCGGCGGCCGGGCTGCGGCGGTGTCGTATTGGACCTGACCCAGGGCGCTGGCGCCCCAGGTGCCGACCTTGCCATCGGACCACTCCTGCTTCGCGATCCACTCGACGGCGTCGTAGCCGTCCTGGCCGCGCTG
The DNA here is from genome assembly GCA_937935355.1 of uncultured bacterium. Lineage (GTDB taxonomy): Bacteria > Planctomycetota > SZUA-567 > JAKLDR01 > JAKLDR01 > JAKLDR01. The sequence continues at coordinate 80,014 of CALGYR010000017.1, forward strand.
TCGGCCGGTCATGGCCGAGCCGGCGGCCTTCGAGCCGTAGAATCCCCGCCAGTCGAGGATCACGTAGGCGTAGTGCTCGCGATCGGTGAGGGCCTTGCCGGCGTGCTCGTTGCCCGGCCGCGAGTAGACCGCGCGGTTGTAGGGCGTCTGGATGAGGATGGTCGGGAACCTGGCCCCGGGGCCGGCCCCGCCCGGCAGATAGAGGTCGGCGACGAGCCTCTTGCCGTCGCGCATGGGGATCTCGACGGCCTTCGCGGCCGGTGCGGCCTCGGGGGCTCCGGCCTCGGCCTTGGCTTCGGCCTCGTTGCCCGCCCCTGGTGCAGGTCCGGGATCCGGCTCGGCTCCGGAGGAGAGGACGGCGAACGCCAGGCCGACCGCGGCGGCGGCCGGCAGGGACCAGCGCAGACGCATCATGGTTTGGCTCCCATTCTGCAGCAGATGCTCGTGGCCCCCGGGCACTTGCGCGCCACCGGTGATTATCCACCGCCCGGGCACTGATGCAAGGGCGATCGTTTTCGACAACGAGGCACAGACCACAGAGGACACAGAGGACACGGAGGACGACCGGGGCTTATTGTTAGCGACATGAAGGCAATCCCGACAGGATCTTCCTCCATGATCGACACCCACACTCCTCCTCCGTGTCCTCCGTGTCCTCTGTGGTTGGACGTTTCCGTCGTCCGTCGCAGTGCGCTCCAGCGGCACGCCATGGCTGCGGTGGACATGCCCGGGCATCGAAGTAGAATTCCGGCCATGAGCCGGATCGGGCGCACCCAGATCTCCACCCGGGACATCCCCGGGCTGGAGCAGGTCGGCCACGACTTCCACGCCAAGACCCTGCCGCTTCCGGAGCATGCCCACCGCGGTACGGAGGTCTGCTACCTGGCCGGTGGCGAGGTGGTCTGGCTGCTCGGCGGCCGGCGGATGCGGCTGGTCGGCGGGATGATCTCGGTCATGCAGCCCGGGGTGGCCCACCGCGGGGAGATGGACGCCATCGCCCCCTCGGACCTCTACTGGGCGGTCCTCCGCCCCCGGGAGCTGCGCCCGGCGCTCGAAGCGGACGCGCTGCGGACGTTGACCTCCGGCGAGCCCTACACCGCCGCGGCGCCCGAGGGCATCGGCGGGCTCTTCGAGCGGCTCCTCGCCGAGTGCGGCGCAGGGCTTCCGGCCCGCCGCACGGCCGCGGCGGCGCTGGCCGCGCTGCTCGCCGTGGAATGCGCACGCTCGGGGCCGGAGCGACGGGACAAGCCCTCCGGCCGCAAGGAGTCGCTCCCATCGGCGGTCGAGGCCGCAGCCGACCGGCTGGTCGCCGACCTCGAGGACCCGCCGCGGATCCGCGACCTGGCCCGCGAGATGGGCCTGGGGCCAACCCGCTTCCACGCGGTCTTCAAGGAGCACATGGGCCTCACCCCGGCAGACTACCTGCGCCGCGCAAGGCTCGCCCGCGCGCGCGAGGCCCTCGTCAGGACTCGCGAAGACATCACGGCGCTGGCCATCCGATTGGGATTCCCCTCGAGCCAGTACTTCGCCACCGCCTTCCGGCGCTACACCGGGCTCACGCCCAGCGAGTACCGGCGGCGGCAACGCTGACGGCGGGCGGCGACCGGCTTTCAAGACGGAAATCACGACGTGGGGGCGAGCCGGCGACTCGCCCCTACCGATATGACCGATACGACGAATACGACGGATACGACAGATACGACCGACGCGACCGTCACGATCGACTGCGATCGATCACGACCGGCCTCCGCCAAAACGCCGGGGCGCGGTTTCCCGCGCCCCGGCGTCAATGATTCGCGTTGTTCGTCCGGCTACTTCACGCCCAGCGCAAAGCGCAGCCCCACGCCGAAGACGATGGCCACGATGATGTAGACGCCGATCCAGCGCCAGCCCAGGTTCCAATCGGCCGAGGGCATGCTGTCCTTCAGACCGAAGTTCACGAACTGGATCTGGTCCTCGGTCGGAGAGCTCCAACAGAAGTAGTTGGCTATCTCCGGCGGATGGCCGCCCTTCTCGCGGATCTTGATGTTCACCGGGTGGTCCTCGTCGTTGTAGCGAATGACCAGGGTGTAGTCGCCCGGCTTCTTGAAGTTCACTTCCCAGTTGGCCTCGGGCCCGAGCGGCGGCGCGGTCTTGCCGACCTGGTCCCTGACCCACGCGATCCGGTCCTTCTCGTCCTGGATCTCCCAGTTCCAGGGCTTGAACTCGTTACCCGGCTGGAAGTAGATCCACTTCCAGGGCTTGTACCAGGCCGGCCGGCTGGAATCGTCGGTCAGGGCGATGCGCTCATCCTTCTTCTTGGGGTCCTCCTTGCCTTCGAGCACCGGGGCCACCAGGCTGTCGAAGGGTTCCAGGCTGACCTGGGACAGGGCCTCCTTCCGCATCTTGGTGACCTCGTCGTCCCCGTCCTTGATGGGCTCAGGTTCGTTCTTGGGTGTCTCGCCCCACTTCATGGCCCTGATCTCCACCCCTTCGCAAGGCAGCATGGTGGCGAAGCCCCGGGCGGAAGCCTCCATGCTGGCGGTGACCCGGACCGCCTTCTCCGGCTCCATGCCGGGTTGAACCGGGAAGAACGCCAGCCGCGAGCCGATCCACATGCACAGGACGATGACCGGCGGAATGGTCCAGAGCGACGGCAGCAGCGACCTGAAGGCGTACTTGCCGCCGATGGTCTTGGCCAGCCCGTTGAGCCGCACGAAGGCCTCCTCGTCATCGGCCTTCTTGGCCTCGGCGATGCGCTTGTTGAGCAGATCCAGGTCATTCTTGCAGGCCCCCAGAAACTTCTGGTTGCTGAAGAACTTCTGGAAGAGGTTCACCCCCAGGCCGGTGATGAACCCCATGACCACGATCGCCCAGACCGGCGGCATGTACAGCACCCACCAGGCGAAGATCCAGTCGCAGACCGGGTAGAAGAACCGGAAGAAAGGCTCGAGAACCGCGAAGTAGAAGTGCAGGATGGTGTCCAACTCAGGCCTCCTTGCCGGCGGCCGCGGCCGCGCCTACCAGTTCGACGTGTCCGTGGTTGCCGTCCACGCGGATCTCGGAGCGGTCGGGTATGAGCTTGGTGGCGTTGGCCAGCGCCACGCAGGGGATGCCGAAGTCGCGGGCCACGATGGCCCCGTGGGAAAGCATCCCGCCGCGCTCGACGATCACGCCGCGGGCGTTGACGAACAGCGGCGTCCAGCCCGGGTCGGTCGAGGTGCAGACCAGGATGTAGTTGGGCCCGAGGTCGCCGGCGGTGTTCGGCGAGTGGACGATCCGGGCGATGCCCGTCTCCGAGCCGGAGGCCAGGCCCTTGCCGACGAAGACCCCGTCCTTGGCCTCCGGGACCGGCGTCGGCCGGCCGATGGCCTCGGGGTCGTCCGAACTGATGAGCTCGGGCATCTCCAGGCGCTGCAGCGCCTCCCAGCGGACCTTCCGCTTGGCGATCTCCGCCTTGAGCTCCTCGCGCCTCCTGGGGAACTCGGCGAGCTCCTTGCGGCGCAGGAAGTAGATGCCGCGCCCGAGATCCCAGCGCCGGGCCAGCTCCTCCAGGCACCAGCGCACCAGGGCGAGCGCCATCATGTAGTAGTACTTGCTGGTCTCGCGGTAGGGCAGGTAGCGCTGCGCGCCGGCGAGGTCCGCGCGGACCTGCTCCTCGAGCGAGGATGCGCCGTTCTCGGCGAGCACCTGCCCGAGCCGCCTCTCGGCCAGCACCCGCTCCTCCTTCTTGCGGTGATGGCTCTCGCCCGGGCTCTTGCCCTTGACCATCCGGTAGGTCTCGACCTGCTGCTTGAGGTAGCCGGCATCCTCGCTCCAGCGCGGCTCGGCCAGCTCGAACTCGCCGACCGTGCGGTGGCCGTACTCCTCGATGAACTTCTCAAGGCTCATCTCGCCCTGGGCCACGCGGTAGAGGTCGATGCTCTGCTGCATGGTCCGGTCGTTGTCCAGGCCGCCGATCAGCTCGGCGATCTTCTCCTGGCCGTCCTTCTCGCCCAGGGCCTGCTCGAGCACCCCGGCGACCGCCGCGTGGTAGTAGCCGGCGATGGAGCTGGTCTTCTCTGCCTCCCTGCCGATCTGGTTGAAGGCCGCCTCGCGCTCGTCGAGCTCCTTGAGCAGTTCGGCCTCCGTCATCTTCGAGAGGTCCCTGGCCCTGGCCGCGTTGGCGTACTCCATGAAGCGCGGGACCACCTCGTTGACGAACTCGTCGAGGTAGCGGCGCGCGAGCTTCTTCATGCGCCGGCCCTGGCGGATCATCTTGACGATGTAGATGGGCATGCGCCGCAGGAAGTCCATCCCGGCCCGTTCGAAGTTGAACTTCGAGGGCGGGGCCTCGATCATGGCGGTCATGTCCGTGGCGTTCTCGGTGTCGTACTCGAGCGGCCACTGATCGAAGAAGAGCTCGGCGTGCCGCCCGAGGTGCGCGTAGATCCGCCCGCCGATCAGATCGAGCATGCCCTCGCGCATGACCCGTTCGGACGGGAAGTAGCCCATGTCCTTGTACATGGCGATGAAGCCGCCGGAGCCGCTCATGAACTTGCCGACGATGTCCCAGGTCAGCGGCGTCGGGCTCTTCAGGGTCTCAGCCAGGTTGTAGATGGCCCACTGGCTCTTGCCGTGCTCCGCGGCGTACTTCCTGACCTTCTCGATCTCGTCGCGCCGGGCGGCCTCGACCTCCTCGGGGCTCACCGGCAGCGCGGTGATCGGCCGGGCCTGGACGATGTAGAAGCGCCCCCCCGCCAGGCACCACTCGATGTCCTGGGGCGACTTGTAGTGTTCCTCGATCTTCCGGCCGATGGCCGCGAGCTCCGCGGCCCGGGCGTCGTCGAGGACCCGGGCGTGGCGGGTCGCGTCGGTGATCTCGTGTTCGACCGTGCCCTGCTCGGTGGCCTTGGTCATGACCGTCTTCTCGGAGACGGTCACCTCCTTGACCTTGCCGGTGGCTTTCTCGACCACCAGGCTGTCCGGGGTGACGTGGCCGCCGACGATGGACTCGCCCAGGCCCCAGGAGGCGTTGATGAGGATCTCGTCGCGCGCCCCGGTGATGGGGTTGGCCGTGAACATCACGCCCGAGGCCTCGGAGAGCACCATGCGCTGGACCACGGTGGCCAGCGCCACCTGGTCGTTGGGGATGTTCTGCTGGGCGCGGTAGCTGATGGCCCGCGCCGTCCAGAGGCTCGACCAGCAGGAGCGCACCGCCTTGAGCAGGGCCTCCTCGCCGCGGACGTTGAGGTAGGTGTCCTGCTGGCCGGCGAAGCTGGCCTCGGGCAGGTCCTCGGCGGTGGCCGACGACCTGACCGCCACGCTGTGCCCGGCGGCCGCCTCCATCTTCGAGTAGGCGGTGCAGATCTCCCGGGCCAGGGCCTCGGGCACGTCGCAGCCGGCGAAGAGCTTGCGGATCTCGAGCGAGCAGGCCTCCAGGCCCTCGGCGTCGGTGGGATCGACCCTGGTGGCCGCGGCGATGACCTTGTCGCGGAGGCCGTTGGCCTCCAGGAAGTGGTCGTAGGCAGCGGTGGTCACCACGAAGCCGGGGGGCACCGGGAAGCCGGCCTTGGAGAGTTCGCAGAGGTTGCAGCCCTTGCCGCCCAGGACCTCGAGCTTGTCGGTGCGCGTCTTCCCGCTGGTCGGGTCGAAGTGGTGTACGCAGGTGCCGGACGGCAGCGGCCCGGCTTGGCTGGGTGCGGTCACTTGACGGCTCCTTCCTTAAGGACGACGAACTTCCAGGACTCCTCGGTGCGCGCGCCGGCCCTGCTGGCTACCGAGACCTTGACCTCGTAGCTCCCCTCAGCCAGCGGCTTGGAGCTGGTGAAGGTCACCGTGGCCAGGCCGTCCTTGTCGATCGCGATCGCCGGCTGTCCCTCGACCGCCTTGAGCTCCGGACAGGCGACCTTCCACAGACCGCCCTCGACCAACGCCTCGACCTTCTCGGCGACGGTCTCCTTCTCGCCGGTGTCGGGGTTGTTCCTCTCGACCAGCCGGTAGAGGTCGGCCCTGACCGATTCGTCCTTGATCCCGTTGGCCTCCTCGCGGCACTGGAAGGCCATGCGCCGGCGCCCGTCGGCCAGGGTCTGCTCCCTGTCGATCAGGCCGGTGTCGAGTATCCGCGGGGTCGGCGGCGGGGCGACGGCCACCAGCCCGCGCTTCTCGGTCACGATGTAGGCCGTCTCGCAGGCCACCACCGGCGGGGCCAGGGCCTTGCCGATCACGCCCTGGTCCTTGTAGAACCACGGCCACTCGGCCGACGGAGCGTTCCAGGTGCTGACCCGCTTCTCGCCGGCGAAGAGCACCGTCCCCTGGGCGAGCGCCGGGGCCTGCAGGCCCGGGATGGGCTGGCGCCCCTCGTCCCAGCCCAGGAAGCGGCCGTCGGCCGCGGCGAAGGCGTAGAGCAGGCCCTTGGCCCCGGCCACGGCCACGACCTCTTCGGAGGCCACCGGGTAGTGGGCCGGCATCCCCGGGATCTCCTTGGACCAGACCTTCACCCCGTCGGTCAGCCTGACGCAGAACATGACGCCCTTGTCGCCTTCCGGCGCGGCGCAGGCGGCATAGACCTGGCCGGGTCCGACGGACACCGCCGCGGGCGGGCCCACCGGCCTGCCCGGCAACCTGGCCGACCACAGCGTCTCGCCCTTGGCGTCGCTCAGGCACACCATGCGGGGCTCGTCGCCGCCGATGTTGACGAAGATCAGGTTCCAGCAGGCGGCCGGCGAGCCGATCACCTGGCCCAGAGGCAGTTCCCAGAGCCTGCCCTGACCGCCGGTCGAAAGGCAGCGCAGCCCTCCGGACTTGGGCGCGACCAGCAGGCGCTCGCCCGCCAGGGTCAGCACCCCCTCGGTCAAGTCCGGCGTGAGCCCCCAGACTGCCTTGCCGTCGCGGCTGTCCAGAGCCACCAGCTTCTGGGCCTCGCCTTTGGCGCCGACCAGGGCGAAGACCGTGCGCTCGTTGGCGGCCAGCGCGCTCGCCGGCGCGCCCAGGTCCTGGATCCAATCCTGCCGGCCGTTGACCAGGTTGATCCTGGCCAGGTAAGGCTTGTCGTCGGAGAGTTGTTCGTTGCGGACCATCAGATAGATGGCCTTGCCGCAGGCCGCCACCGGCCCCTCCATCGTGCGCGAGGCCTCCACGCCGCCGTCGGCATCGAACTTGCAGAGCTTGTACTCAGCCCACATGCGCGGGGCCTTCTGATCGCTCACGCCCGGCAGGCCCATCTCGTCGGCGATGCTGCCGCGGTCGGCGGTGCCGCCCTGGCCGGCCCAGGGCTGGGCCTCCCGCTTCTCGGGGTCTCCGGCCGGGTCGTTGATCAGGCCGAAGACGCCCTTGTTCACCGACCCGACGAAGAGCTTGCCGCCGGCCACCGCCGGCGAGGAGATGATCTGCTGGCCCGGGCACAGCGGGAAGGACCAGCGCCTGAAGACCGGATCGCGGTTGACGCAGACCACCCGGCCCCCGTCGGTGGTCAGGTACACGGCGTCGTTGGTCACCGCCGGCGAGCAGACCATCTTGGAGCCGATCCAGAGCTTCTTCATCTCTTTGATCTTGCCGTTGGCGTCGGGCTTGTCGTTGACGTTGAGCACGTAGAGGTTCTTGTCGCGGGAGCACGCGTAGGCCAGGGTGAGGCCCTTCTTCTCGTCGACGTAGACCGGCACCGAGCCGAGGATGGTGTTCCTGGCCTCGAACTTCCAGAGCAGATTCGCCTCCTTGCTCCAGCTGCCGTCCGCCGCCTTCTTGCCGTCGCCCTGAGTCGCGTAGCAGCGCACCTCGCCCTTGGGGTTGGGGTCGTCGTTGATGATGTCGCCGTTGCCCATGCCGATGATCACCTTGTCGCCGGCCACCGTGGGCGAGCCGTAGACCGGGAAGCCGAGCTTGCCCGGCGTCCTCCACAGGACCTTGCCGGTCTCGCCGTCGGCGCAGGCCACGCCCTCGCCGCCGAAGCCGAGGCCGAAGAAGACCTGGATGTACTCCGGCTCTCTGGGTTTGCCGCCCTTGCCGTCCTCCTTGACCGTAACGCGCGTGGCGCCGGGATGGGCCTGCTCCTTCTTCAGGGTCACGGCGACCGGGGAGCTCTCGATGTCGATGCAGACCTCCGCGGGGACGATGCTCACCTTGGAGATGCCGTCGAGCGGCTGCACCTTGTTCTCGACGGTGATCATCGGGGCCTTCTCGACGGCCGTCACCCTCCCGACCACGACGCGGCGGAAGGTCTGGCCATCGTCCAGGTTCAGCTCCTCTGAGGTGGGCCGGTACGATTCATCGACCTGGCTGAAGGACGTCACCTCGAACTTGGCCTCACCGGGCTCGGTGATGGTCGGGCCTTTGCGTTCCACTATGCCTTCGGCCTTGACGAACTTGCCGACCAAGCCCTCGAGCTCGGCGGTCTTGGGACCTCCGGCGGTTACGTAGTAGGCCGGGGTGCCCTCCAGGTGCCACTTGGTCTCGCCGGTCTCGAGGTCCACACACCAGACGCCGTCGTCGGCGGATCCGACGTAGACGCGGCCGTCGTGGATGCTGGGGCTGCTCTCCACGTGGCAGGTGGTCTGCTTGTACCAGGCGATCCTCGGCGTCTTGGACTTGCCGGTCTTGACGGGCTCCAGGTCCAGGCAGATCACGCGGCTGTTCCAGTCGGTGTGATAGCCCTCGCCAACCACCAGGTAACGTCCGGCGACCGGCTTGCCGTCCTTGTCCGGCTCGGAGAAATAGCCTCCGACCGACGGGGAAGAGAAGATGGGCTTGAGCTTCTCCAGGTCCCTCCTGGCGCTCCAGTTCTTCTTGAGCTGTTTCGCCTTTTCCGTGTCGTCCGGGATGTCCCGCTCGGTCCACCGCCAGACCTCGCCGCCCTTGTCGGCATCGCGGCAGTAGATGGCGCCGGTGGAGTCGCCGATCAGGCGCAGCGTGCCGGTCGAGACGTAGACGCGGTTGCCCACCACGCAGGGCGAAGAGTCGACGCGCTCGAGGTTGTTGTCCTGGTAGCGCCAGGCGACCTTGGCGTAGACGTCCGGACCATCGGCATTGCGGACCGCGCCGGTGCGCTCCGGACCGCCGCGGAACGCGCTCCAGGCGGCGCCCACCTGTTCGCCGAGAACCCCGCCGGCGAGCACCTTGCCGCAACCCCACACGCAGAACCAGATGAAGCCGGCCAGCCCGATGGTGAAGACCTTGTGAGTCCACAGGTACTTGACCAGCACCTTGTAAGTGCCCGGCTTGAGCATGGCCACCAGCGCCGCGCCCAGCATGGCCATCAACTGCGGCAGGATGGCGATCAGCGCCTGGATCGGCCCGACCACCGCCGGGATCGCCGCCCAGGCATCGGCCGCCGAGGAGGCCACGAAGCACACCGCCAGCACGCCGGCCCAGGGCCAGATTCTTCTTGTTCTCACGGATTCTCCCCTATGAATTCCCGAAGAAGACCACGCGGTTCGCCCCTCAGGACACTTATCTTATTGCCGGTCGGAGACCAGACAAGTGCCGTTCGTTTTCCCCCGGGTTCAATACACCGGGTCCGGACCGGTGCCGGCCGGAATCCGGAAAATTCAGGGGCGTTAGTGTGGGCCACTTATGGCCCACAGCTGACTCTTCAGGGCGATTTCAGGACGTACTTTTCACCGCCGAGGCGCCGAGGCGCAAAGCGGACTCGGGAACGCGACGGATGGCCTTTGACAGGGAGCAGTCTCGGCCGCGGACAGCAGGTCACCTCTGCGCCTCCGCGCCTCGGCGGTGACGATCGTTTCACGCAATGGCCCTGCCCAGACCCCCGCCCTCAGTTGAAGCCCTCGGCCATCTCCACCATGATCCGATAGTTGGCCAGCGCCTTGGCCGGCAGCTCCCGGCCGTAGGGACAGGCGCTGGGCATGAGCACGAAGCCGCGGCCCTCGCCGGCGGTGCCCTCCCGGAGCGCCGTGGCCACCTTCTCCCGGAACTGCTCCGCGGGGAGGTTCTCGAGGTCGGTGGCCTCGATGTTCCCGAAGAGCGCCAGCTGCCGGCCGTATCTCCCGCGCACGTAGGCCAGGGTCACGTCGCCCTGGTGGGGCGGCTCGACCGGGTCGAGCCCGCTGCAGCCCGTCTCGGCGATGTGATCGAGCACCTCGCTGAGCCGCCCGTGGGAATGTATCCGGGCGAAGCCGCCGTGGCGCTGGATGGCCTCGACGAGCGGCTTGTCGTAGCGCGTCACGTACTCGCGGAAGAGGTGCGGCGGCAGATAAGGCGGCGCGGCGTACTCAGGGCCGACCACCCGCCAGAGCCTGCCCGGGAGGGCGCGGGCGATGGCCTCGGCCTGGGGCAGCCGCAGACGCTGGACCTTCTCGAGCGCCCGGTGCATGAGCTCCGGCTCGGTGAGCGCGATCACCGTGTAGGTGGCCATGTCGAACAGCTCGGCCACCTGACAGAGCGCGTCGCCGCGGTCCACGAGCACGATGCCCCGGTCGCCGATCTCCCGCTCGACGCGCAGGAACTCGCCCGTGTCCGGTTCGCCGCCGAACCCGGCCTGGGGCAGGTCGATCCACGCCCGGAAATCGTCCTCGTCCTTGAGCAGGTGCTCGAGGGTCCAGACGGTGTGCACGTCCGGGTCGCGGCGGGTGAGCTTCGTGAGCGTGCGCGAGCCGGCCCGGACGGTTTCGCGGCGGAAGCGGCTGCCGGCCCGGTCGGTCCAGGTCTCGACCTTGGTGAGCTCTTTCACCGGATCGGGGGGGGCGTTCCTGAAGGAGACGCCCCGGCGGGGGATGATGTCGGTGCGCTCCCAGGCGAGATCCAGGAGCGGCCTCCAGGACGGGTGCGAGTAGATGTTGAACGGGTCCGGGCCGGAGGAATTCTGGTCCCCGATGTAGCCGGTGATCTCGTAGAAACACACGGGCGGCCGGTCGACCGGTTTCCCCTGGAGCGACGCCATCAGTCTCTCGCGGCGGTTCATGAGTATCTTCTCCACTCAGTTCCCCTCTCCCCTTGCGGGAGAGGGCAAGGGTGAGGGGTAAGCCTTTGAACGGCCGAGCCACCTCCCGTGGCAAATCTACCGTCACGAGCATCCCGCGTCTTTAGCCGCTCAACTCATTTCTTTTCGCAATTCAGGTCAGCATATATTTGCGCAAGCCTCGTCTTTACGCTATATTAACTCATGATGCGACTCAAGGAGTTGGCTTCATGGCGCAGGACGGAGCCGTACCGGAACAGCTGACTCTGCCTCCCGTGGAGGGCATCTCGGGAGTCTGGCGCTTCGTGCGGGAGCCCGGCGGACCGCGCCAGGCGCGATCCCTGCCCGGGCACCTGTTGCACCTGGTCCTCGAGGGCTCCTACCGCCTGCGGACCAACGGGCGCGAGTACGCCATCAGGACGCACGACGCCATCTACTACCATGAGACCGAGGAGGTCGAGTGGCTGGGCAATGACGAGCGGGTCGTCTTCTACTCCGTGGGGTTCCTGGCCCAGAGCCTTGCGCCGCTGCCGCCGGAGGCGCGCGTCTTCCCGTCGGGCGAGAAGATGCGCGCGGCCTTCGAGGACCTCCACGCCGCCTCGCTGCTGCCCCGCGACTCGCGCCGGGCGCTGGGGCTCCACGCCGCGCTGCTGCGCATCGTGCTCGAGATCGACTGGTGGCGCCGGCCCTCGCCGGGCGAGATGCCCGAGGGCGCCGAGATCTGGTGGCGCCTGGAGCGCTGGCTCCGCGAGCGGCGGAGCTTCCGGGCGACCGTCGACGAGCTCGCCGGCGCCGCCGGCGCCAGCCGCTCCACGGTGGTCCGCGCCTGCCGGGCGGCGACGGGCGCGAGCCCCATGCAGAGGCTCCGCCAAATCCGCCTGGCCGAGGCCCAGGGGTTGCTGCGCTTCTCGACGCTCAGCGTGACCCAGGTGGCCGACTATCTCGGCTACGGCCGGATGCACGAGTTCTCGCGGGAGTTCCGGCGCCACTGCGGCCGCCCGCCCTCGGCGCTCCGACTACGCAGGCGTCCGCATCTCACACCACACAAAACCAGTCAGCCACAGATGGACACCGATGAACACAGATAGATACTCGAAAACCGTTCTTTCGGGCTCCATCCGTGTTCATCTGTGTTCATCTGTGGCTCGCCGAGACGAGAGGCTAGGGCTCGTCTTCGGGCGGGGCCTGGCGGCTCTTCTCTATCTCCCTCGCAGTCTCTTTCGCCCTCTGGAGCGCCTTGATGTCTCCGCGAGGATCCCCCGGGCCGTAGTCGGACCACTGCCTGCCGTCGCCGGCAGGAGGCTGCTGCGGCTGCCGCGCATCTTCGGAGGACCCGGCCGGCTGGGCCGGCGCCTGCCCGGCGGGCTGTTCCTCCGTTCCGGAGGAGCCGCAACCGGTCACCAGGCACAGTCCGGCGAGCATCGTCAGAGAGATCGTCAGAAGCATGCGCATGGCCGGTTCCCTCCCTACTTCATCTCCACCTTGATCGGCTCGTCCTTCTTCGGCAGGTCCTTGGCCAGGTACCAGACCACGTAGCCGGTGTTGCGCTGATTGTTGCCGTAGTGCATCACCGAGCCCCAGGAGTCCTTGTAGCCGCCGGCCTTGGCGAAACGGTCGAGCACCTTGCCGGCGAGCGCCGCGTCGTCCTTCTGCGCGGCGTACCAGGCGGCCGCGTGGATGCACGAGCCGTCGATGCCCTTCTCGATCATGTCCCGGGTCATGGACTCGAGCACCTCGTGGGCCGGCTCGTAGCCGGTCTGCTCCCAGAACTCGCGCAGTGCCTCCAAGGCGATGCCGCCCTGCCACCACTGGCCCTTCTGGACCCGCCGGCCCTTCTTGTAGCCGCCGGCGATGGCGTCGACGAACTTACGCGCGGCATCCAAGTACTTGGCCTCGCCGGTGGCGAGGTACCCGGCCGTGAGGGCCAGCAAGCCGTGGCCCATGGAGCGCGACTGGCCCCAATCCACGCCGCCCGTGCCCAGGGCCAGAGCCGCCTGCTCGCAGCGCAGGCCCACGTCGCGGGCCTGCCAGTCGCCGAAGAGATAGTAGCGCTCGAAGTGCTCCTGGAGCTTGAAGTGATTGAAGGTCCCCGAGCGGTAGACCGGGTTGTGGTCGCCGTTCTTGTCCTCGTACATGGTGATGTGCATGGGGCCGGCGCAGTAGCGGCTGGCCCCCGGCGCGCCCTTGGGCGCCCACCAGACCGTGTCGATGTCGCCGATGTGGGTGGCGAAGGCCTCGGCGGAGGTCAGGAATACCGGGTCGCCGGTCCGCGCCCACTGGACGATGAGCGCGTGGGCGAAGCCGTAGTATCCGTTGTCCCAGTGGATGACGCTCTGCGGGGCCTTGGAGCGGTCGCCATCGTACTTCGGCTCGACGTAGTTGACGTGGTCGCCCCAGTTGAAGACGTTGTGGCAGTCCCACTGCCCGAACATCTTGTCGTTGCGCTTGAGGATGACGTCCACCAGGCAGCCGCGCATCTGCTTGTCGTAGTGCTCCACCGCGGCGAGAGCGGCCTCGTCGAAGAGCTCCGGGGAGCTGTCGGCCAGCCGCCCCCAGACCTTCGAGCCCTGGCAGTACCAGGCGGTCGGCGCCTCGGCCCAGAGCCGGTCGGCGAGCCACGCGAACTGGCGCTCGGCGGTCCGGACCTCGGCGCCCCTGGCGCCTTCGCCGCCGAAGCCCACCAGGATCTCGTGGGTCTTGCTCATGCCCGTGTACCAGTTGCCGCGCCGGGGCTCCTTCTCGCTGAAGAGCGCCTTCTCGGCTCCGGGCCCAACCTTGCGGACCTCGTCGGCCACGTTGGGCCACAAGCCGACGCGCACCCGGCCGTCCCCGGATAGTTCCAGGCTCTTGGGCGAAAGGTTCCAGAACCACTTCACGCCCACGTTGACGGAGAGCCGGTCCGAAGCCAGCTGCGCCCAGCCCAGTTCCCGGGGCTTCTCGGCCTTGGGCGAGAACTCGGCGAGCGCGAGCTGCCCGCCGCCGCGGGCCTGGGATCCGCTCTCGACCTCTAGCCAGGCGCGGTCGCCGGGGGCGGCGAGCTGCGCTTTCTCGGAGCCGCCCTTCTTCCCAAAGCTGGCCGCGAGGTTCCCGGCGAGCCTGGTCGGCAGGTCGAGGTAGATGCCGTCGAGCGGGACGTAGTCCTTGAGCTCGTTGCCGGCCTCCACGTGGAAGGCGTAGGTCAGCCGCACCGCCGGCCAGTTGCGATAGGCGTAGATGTAGCACTCGTAGCCGATGGGGTCCTTGGGACCGTCGAGGTCGTCGGCGCTCGTCATCCGGCCGGAGACCTTGATGACGCAGCGCAGCGCGCCGTTCTCGAGCACCTCGACCTTGGCCGGCGCCGCCCAGGAGGTGTAGACCTTGTTCTTGGCGAGACCGAAGAACGAGCTCATCATCTTGAAGCCGCCGTCGTGGCCGGGGGCGAGCGCCATGTGGGCGTCGTCGTAGCGGCCCTTGCCGCCATCGTCGACCCAGGCGCCGTCGAAGAGGTTGAACCTGGCGCCGTTGACGACGAACTTGATGGCGCCGGTGTCTACCGTGACCCTGCCGTCTTCCAGCGCGGCCATCGGACCGGCCTCCTTGTGGGCGAAGGCAGCCTTCTTGAGCGTGAAGGCGGCCTTGCCGCCGGCGGGCACCGAGCACGGCACGGTCAGGTGCAGCCACTTGATGGTATCGGAGTGCCACCACTTGTTGGCCACGGTCATCTGGGACGGAACCGGCCTGCCGTCGGCGTCGTAGAGACCCATCTCCCCGACGGCCTTGACCGCCCCGTCCGGCAGCGGCACGCCGAAGGTCACCGGCTCGTTGACGCGCTCGACGCCGGCGCGCTCGACGACCGTGAGCGGGATGGAGAGCTCCTTGACCTCCTCGCCGCCCAGCGCGAGGGCACCGCCGATAAGGACCGCCGACAAACCGAGAGCCAGCCTTGCCGTGGACATCGCATCCTGTCCTTTCTGCGCCAGGGAACAGTCAACCTGCCCCCGAAAGAAGCCGGCGGGGGAACGCCCGCCGGCCTTGTGTCGCGTGGTCCGCCGTCCGGACCTCCTTCTATTACCCCGCCCGCGGAGGTTCGTCCAGTCGAGAAAGATGAGGCCGACGCCAGAGAGCGCATCGGATCTTGCGCACGGCGGGGAGACGAACAACGAACAACCAACAACCAACAGCCAACAACGAATGGCGCTTCCTTATGACCTACGAACGGCGAACCGCAGAATGTCGAATGTCGAAGTCAGAATTTCGAAGGACGTGGAGTGGCCGGGAGCTGCCACTTCGACATTCATCATTCGGAGTTCTGCGGTTCTGCTGTTGGCTGTTGGATGTTGGATTTGGTTGTTGGATGTTGGTTGTTGGATGTTGGTTGTTGGCTGTTGGCTGTTGCCGTCGTCAATTCGCGGGCGCTGTCAGCCGTCGCCCTCGTCGGGGACGGCCCCGGCGGCGGCCTTTCGCCGCCTGCGGAAGAACCCGGCCGCCACCACCACGAATGCCGCTGCCGCGCACAGCCAGGCGAAGGCATCGCCAACCGTCACGAAAATCGTGCCGCGCGGCGAGGCCGCGACCGCGACCTCCATCCGGACGAGCCCCTTCTTCCAGAGCCCGCCCTCCGGTGGCTGGGTGATGCGCCCGTCGGCATCGATGAGCGCGGAGATGCCGGTGTTGGTCGCACGCACCAGCGGAGTCCTGGTCTCCACCGCCCGGAAGGAGGCCAGGGCCAGGTGCTGCCGGGCCTCGGCACTCTGCCGGAACCAGGAGTCGTTGGTGAGGTTGACCATCAGCCGCGCCCCGCGCCGGGCGTCATGCCGCGCCAGATACGGGAAGCAGTCCTCGTAGCAGATGTTCACCGCGACAGGCGCGTCTCCGACCGCGGCCAGCGGATGCTCGTCCCCGGGCGTGAACACCGTGCCGATCAACCGGAAGACATGATCGGAGCCCGGGAAGTGCCCGCCGAAGGGCACGAACTCGCCGAAGGGCACCAGGTGGCGCTTGTCGTAGCGACCGGGCGTCCCCCCCTCGGGCGAGACCAGCACCGCCGAGTTCCACGATCGGCCCGTCCATTCGCCGGACTCGGCCTTCCCCTCGTGGATCACGCCGCCGGCCAGGAAGCAGCACCGCTTCTCCCGCGCCAAGGGCGCCATGAGCGCCCCGGCCTGCTCGGCGAGGTCGCCAGGCACCATCGTCTCCGACCAGACCAGCAGGTCGGCCGTTCCGGGCTCGAGCTGCGCGGAGAGCTGTAGCTGCTCGCCGAGCATCTTGTCGCGGTTGGCATGCGGGCCGACCTTGAAGGGCACGAGCGGCTGGACGGCGGCGATGCGCAGAACGTCGGGGCGGGTGACGGGGGACGCGGGGCGCGAGGGACCGAGGCGGGCCCAGCCGTAGCCCATCGACAGGAAGATCACCGTCGCGGCGATCGCCGCGCGGACCCATCTGCGCTCCGGCCGCCGGGCGACGATGAGCGCCGGCACGAGCACGGTCAGGAAGCCGACCAGGTGCACGCCGCCGAGGTCGGCGGGCCCCATGGCCAGCGGCAGGCCCGCCCAGACCGAGCCGGCGAGCATCCAGGGGAAGCCGGTGAAGGCCCAGGACCTGACCCATTCGAGCGCGACCCACAGCGCCGCCGCCATCCAGGGGAAGAGCCAGGCCGGCACGTTCCGGCGGACGGGCACGATCAGGGCGCCGAAGGCCAGCCCGTAGATCGCGATGTACAGCACGATCCCGACGTAGGCCGGGACGGTGATGCAGCGCATCCAGAAAAGCCCGACGGCCGCCGCGCAGAGGTACGCGGCGGCGCCGAGCAGCGCTCCGCGCCGCACCGTTGCCGCCGAGCGCAGGCTGCGCAAGGCCAGCCCCAGACCGACCATGGCCAGGAGCGGCGAGAGCCAGCCGGCCGGCCCGGGGAGGCACACCAGGTTGACGCCAGCTCCAAAGACGGCCCCGCCGATCCCGGCGACGACCGACGGATAGAGTTCGCGGGACTGCGCTCCGCCCGCGGACGGCGGCGCCTGCGGCTCCGGGTGATGGGACGCCTCGTTCACGCCGCGCATTATAGACATTTCCGGCGACAAGGCACGGACAGGACCGTCCACTCCAGCCGGGTCTACGCCACGGCCATCGGGGCGTTGACGCTGGAGGTCTATTACCGATACCTGCGGATCTACGAGTAGCCGGCGCCTGGAGTGCGTCCGGAGACCTGGCGCACTCCTACCACTCCGGGCGCCGTCCGGCCACCTCCCGGCAGAGCGCCGCGAGCGCCCCGCAGAAGGACTCGCCGGCCCCGCACCGGGCGGCCACGTCCCCCAGGGATATCACCCCCACCGGACGATCCGCGGCGTCCAGGACCAGCAACCGGCGGACCTTCTTCTCGCCCATGGCCCGGACGGCCTCGTCGAGGTCGTCGTCCTCGCGGCACCAGAAGACCCCGTGGGTCATGGCCTCATCGGCGCGCGCGGTCAACGGCTCGGCTCCGGCAGCCAGGCCCCGGACCACCATGTCCCGGTCGGTGAGCACGCCGAGCACCTGGCCGCGGTTGGAGACCACCAGGAATCCGATGTCGTACTCCTTCATGAGCCTGCCGGCTTCGCGCAGCGTGGAAGCCGGCTCGATGGAGATGACCCGCCTGTTCATCACGTCTCCAACCCGCATGACGCCTTCCTCCATATCACCTGCCAGCACCCGCGTCCCGCCTCACAGTAGTCAACGGACGGAGCCGGAGCCGGGATTCCCGGCAGTGGGGACGGGTTGAGGGTTGAGGGTGGAAGGCTTGCCCGCCATAGCTCCGAAGGAGCGAAGGCGGGTGGAGGGCTTGCTGCGGCGAAGACAGACTGGGGACCGGCCGCGTCACCCGGAATGCGACAGGCTTGGGGCCTTACTTATCCGGAGCGGAGTTCGTCGTCGGCGGCGGCTGCGGCGGCGGCACCACCCGCAGCTCGCCCTGGGGCTCGGCCGGACGGAAGAGCCACGCCTCGCGGCCGTAGGCCGGGGACTCGAAGAGCAGCTGGTCGGACCCCTTGACCAGGTTCACCGGCCGTGGCGTGGCCGTGAGCGTCGCCCCGATGGTGCGCTCGCGCTCCCCGTCGTTCATGCGGTTGATGCTGTAGTCGATGCCCAGCAGCCAGCAGTGGAAGTCGCGGAAGAACCCGATGCGGGTGTCGCCGAAACCGCGGTCGCCCAGTTCCTCGTTGGGGTGGTCGAACTCGTAGCTGCTGACGGCCGCCACCCGCCAGTGCTCGCTGAGCGGGACCTCCATCGTGCCGGTCAGGTACTGCGAGCTGTCGATGTCGTGTTCGGGATCGGAGCAGACCGTGGTCAGGCGCAGGCCGGCGGCAAAGAGCCCCGGTTGACTGTAGCTCACGCCCTCGGTGTAGCGGGCCAGGCCCACTCCGTGGGCGTCGATCTCGGCGCTGCCCCAGAGCTTCAGATTGTCCACCGGGCTCACGAAGGCGCGCACCCTGTAGGGCAGCAGCATGTCATCCTCGTTGAGCCGCTCGGCCTCGTCGCGGTCGACGAAACCGCTGGCCGTGAAGGACAAACCGGCCAGGTCGGAGACGTGCTCGGTGCCGTCGGCCGCCCGGCGCCTGGTCTGGAGCGTCTGGACGAGCGCCGCCCCGGCCACGTTGCTCTTGGCCAGGTCGTCGACCGGGTCGAAGTCCAGGATGCTCACCGGGTCGTGGGTGGGCTCGGAGACGCCGCGGAAGAAGAGCCGGGGCTCGACCACGTGCCGGAGCCCGTGGACGTTGAGCAGATCGCTCTCCGCGGAGAAGGTCCCGTAGAGGCGCATGGCCGCGTCGGCCCCGTAGAGCGCCGCGCCCTGGATAAGGTTGGCGCCCTCGCGGCTGTCGCTGTACCAGGATTGGTCGGTGCCGACGTAGGGGCTGAAGCCGATCGGCCCGATCTTCACCGGACGGTCGGCCACCACCTGCACATGGCCGCGGCCGGACTCGAAGTCCTCGAAGCCCGAGTCCTCGTCGAAGCGGCGCCGCAGGTAGCCCAGGTCGCCGGAGCTGGAGACGAAGAACCCGCCGGGCAGGCGTTGCGGGATGACGTCGTAGCCCAGTTGGGGCAGGCGCTCGGTGGTCGTGACGAAGGGGTTCGTCTGCGGCTCGACGGTGAGCCACAGGCTGCCGGAGTTGCCCTGGTGCCGGAGCATGGCGAAGGACAGCGGCTCCGGCGCCAGGCGGTAGTCGCTGCGGAAGTACTCGCGCCGGAAGTCGCGGTCGGAGTAATCGAAGAGCTCGGCGGTCAGGTCGAGCGCGTAGACCGGCCCGTCGTGGAACTCGTCGCGCACCGGCAGGAGATCCTGGCGATGGAGCCAGTGGACCGAGTAGCGCTCCTCGTTCTCGTAGAGGTCGCGGTCCAGGTCCGGCGGCTCGTACCCGTCGGCCGCGCGCCGCCGGGCGAAAAGCAGGTTCTCCTCGAAGAGCCGCTTGGGACTGCCGATGACCTTGGGTGCGCCGAAGGTCCGGAGGTTCTGGTATATGAGGGAGCGGCGCTCGATCTCGTCGTCGGCGCGCTCGCGGTCCTCCTCGGCGGTGATCAGGTCCTCGCGGAGCCGGTAGGTGTCGACGAACCCGCTGCCGTGGGGCAGGACGTCGTAGTAGACGCCGCCCCCGTAGGCCCAGCCGCGGTCCTGGCGGTAGTCGAGGTCCAGCTTCAAGTTCCGGGGCTGGAAAAGCCACGAGTCCCCGCTGGGCAGGTCGAAACCCCACTTGCTGAGCGCGTAGTAGCCCCACTCGCCGGACTTGCCCACCTGCCAGGTGGTCCAGGGATAGTCGTGGGAGAGGTCGCGGGCCACGTAGGGCAGATAGAAGACCGGGACCGGACCGAGGTAGAGCACGTTGTTGAAGCTCTGCACCTTGCGCCCGGGGTAGTAGTCGGCGCTGGAGGCCTCGAAGCACCAGTGGGGCTTGGCGAAGTCGCAGCTCGAGACTCGCGGCTTGACGATCTGCCAGCGACCCGGGCCGGCCCGGCGGACCTCCGGGGCGGTCACGTACCACTTGGCGGGCGCGCCGGAGCCGAAGACCGCCCCGCCCGGCCGGTCGCCGCCGAGCTTGGGCATCTCCGCCGGTCCGGTACGCTCGCCCGGGACCTCCTCGACCTTGCCGATCTCCAGGCGCACGCCGGTGGCCCGGCCGCGCTCGGCGCCGAAGTCGTAGAATATCTCGTCGGCGAGCAACCGCCCGCCGGCCTCGGTGAGCCGCACCGCGCCCTGGCCGTAGGCCTGTCGCTCCTTCTGCCAGACCACGATGTGCTCGGCCTCGAGGAGCACGCCGTGGGCGGCCACCCAGGCCGAGCCGCTCAGGATCACCGCGCGCTCCTTGCGGAGCAGGTACTGGTGCACGGCGAAGAATTGGATCTCCTCGGTCTTCCTCCCGGCCTCATCGCCGGCGCCGGGCCCGGGCTTGCCGGAGGATTCCGAAGCGGGCGCCTGCGTCCCCGGAGTTGCGGGAGGCTCGACCGGCGCCGGCTGCGGCGGAACCGCGGGCACGGACGGCGGCACGGGAACGCCGGCAGCCGGTTCGTCCTGGGCCTCGCCGGCCGCGGCCGGCCACGAAAAGGCCGCCGCCACAACGAGCGAGAGCAGAACTGTCCGGAGATTCGCCAAGCTGCCGGCACCCCACGCAGGTCGCCCGCGGCTTGCGGGCGAAGAACGGACAGGATTCTAAGAGCAGTCGGCGGAGTTATCAAGTCGGACCTTGCAACCGCGCGGCCGCCGAATAGACTTGTGCCCGCGGCAATCGGACCGCGGCGCGGAGAGGTGGCAGAGCGGTCGAATGCGGCGGCTTGCTAAGCCGTTGTACTGGTTTACACCGGTACCCTGGGTTCGAATCCCAGCCTCTCCGCCATCTAGTCCGCAAACCCCGAACCCTCCGGGGCTACGTCAACGCGAAGCCTCTGTTTGCGCACGTTTGTGCACGCTTTGTGCACACGGAGGCTGGCCATGCCATGCTCCATCTGCTACTCCGGACCACTTGTCTTACTGGAGCTTTGGAGCAGAGGCAGACGCCCAGACAAGCCAGCCTTTAACCGAAGCTTCAGGTAGTCGTTCGCCCGTGGGCAAAGCGGCAAAGCGGCGGCGCCCCTTTTCTCCTTGAAAGTTGCCGCGGCCCGAAAATACTTTGCCTCAGGAGGGACTCTGCCCCGATGGCGACCGACGCGACCCGCGACGACCAGGACCGCCAGTCCGTCCTGATCGTGGACGACGAGGCGCCCATGCGGACCTTCCTGGAGAAGCTCCTGGCCAAGAAGGGCTACGCGGCGACCGCGGTATCCGACGGCCCGTCGGCCCTGGCCGAGCTCGACCGGCGCACCTTCGACGTGATGGCCCTGGACGTGCGCATGCCGGGCATGAGCGGCCGCGAGGTGCTCCTGCGCGCCCGCGCCGATCATCCCGCGGTCGCGGTCGTCGTCATGACCGCCTACCCCAGCGAGGAATCGGTCGTCGACTGCATGGGCCAGGGCGCGGTGCGATTCCTGATCAAGCCGTTCACCTCGGGCGAGTTCCTGCGCGCCGTCGCCGGCGCCACCCACGACCGCCGCACGGCGGCCGCCGCCGGTCCGAGCATCACGGTGCGCAGCGGCTTCCGCGACTGGGTGGAGCTCACCGCCCCGAGCCGCCAGGAATACCTGGCGCGCCTGGAGAACTTCGTCGACGCGCTCTACGACACCCGGCTGTCGCCCTCCGAGAAGGAGGACATCAAGATCGCGGTCAGCGAGATCGTCTCCAACGCCATGGAGTGGGGCAACAAGAGCGACCAGAGCCGCCGCGTGTCGGTGTCCTACTGCCTCTTCCCCGAGGAGATCGTCTTCAAGATCGAGGACGAGGGCGAGGGCTTCAGGCCCGAGGGCGTGCCCGACCCGGTCGGCAACCCGGTCCAGCATCTGCTCGACCGCCTGCGCCAGGGCAAGCGCGTCGGCGGCTACGGCCTGCACATCGCCCGCAAGGTGATGGACAAGGTCGTCCACAACGAAAAGGGCAACGTGGTCATACTTTCCAAGCGCCTGTCGGCCCCGGCCGACCGCGCCGGCAAGACGAGGAGCGTTTCGACATGAACGACGCCAACACGGGCAACTGCGCGCTGGTCCTCTCGGGCGGAACCGCGGCCTCGGTGGCCCCGCCACTGGCCAGGCTCTTCGGCATCGACGCCCGCCTGGCCGGACAGATCGCCGGCGCGGCGCCGATCGTCCTGGTCGACAACCTGAACGATTCGCAGGCGGCCGGGGTGCTGGCCGCCCTGGCCGATATGACCTCGGCCGGAGCCAGGCTGGAAGTCAAGTCCGGCGCGGAGTTGGGTTCGCTGCCCCGCGTCGGCTGGCCGGGCGGGCCCAAGATCGGCGGGCGAGCGGCGGCGGACTACGCCGCTACATCCGCCTCGGCCCAAGCCCCGGCCGCCGGCGAGTTGCGCTGTCCGTGCTGCGGAGCGGCCCTGCGCCTCGTCGCGGCTGAGGGGGCGGCACCGGCCCCCGCCACCGCGCCCGCCCCCGCCGCCGGCGCGGCGCCCCTGCCCCGCAAGGCCGTCAAGGACTCCGGGTTCGAGGAGATCCCGCTGCCCGAGGCACTCAAGTCGCTCGAGGGCGGACCCGGCGAACTCCCGGACGTGCCCGACGTCCCCGAGGCCAAGCCGGCCAAGCCGGTGGCCGCGCCGCCGGCGCCGCCGGTCTCCAAGGGAGCGATCAGCGTCAAGAAGGCCAACCCGGGCTCGAGCGCGCCGATGGCCCTCGAGGACTTCGAGGCCGGACTCGCCAGCGACGATCAGCTGATGGCCGATCTGGACGACGGCCTCCCGCAGGTACCCGACGAGAAGCCCAAGCCGGTGCCGGTGAAACCGGCGGCGCCCCCGGCCGCAGCGCCGGTCCGCGCCGAGGACATCTCGGTCGTGCCGGAGGCGGCCAAGCCCGCCGCGGCGGCGCCCAAGGCCAGGATGGTCAGGCCCGTTACCCCGCAGCAGGCGGTGCGCCAGGCCCTGACCAAGCCGACCATCCCGGTCGCCAAGCCGGCGGCCCCCGCGGCCCCCGCGGCCGCCCCGGCCGTCGCGCGGCCGGCCACCTCGGTCCCGACCGACAAGCCCGGCACGGGCGTCACCGGCGACCCGGCCGAGAAGGTCAACATCTACATCAACAAGACCAACAACGCCAAGGTCCACGAGTTGCTCGCCAAGCTCCACAACATCTCCGTGGAGGAGGCCGCCGAACTGGCCAACAAGACCCTGGTCACGGTGGCCAAGGGCATCTCCCGGGCCCAGGCCGAGGTCATCAAGAAGAAGCTGGCCGAGTACAAGGTTTCGGCCCGGCTCTCGGCGGTGCGCCTGTCGCAGCGGACGGACGCCGGCGAGGGCGGCTGAACGGCGTCTGCCGGGATTCGCGAGACGATCTGACCTATCGGTCGGATCCGACGAATCCGTCGGATGACTCGAGCGCTTTCCCCTCGACGGCCCCCAGCAGCTTCTCGTACATCGCAACCTCTGGCTCAAGCCCCTCGCGTTTGCAGAACTCGATGAGCTTGCGGTAGCGCGCGGCCGGCTCGGCCCGGGCCGCCCAGCACACCTTGGCCATGCACTCCGGACACAGCGCCAGCGGGTGGCGGTCGGACTCGCCCTGGGTGTTGCAGCCGTTCATGTTGCACTGCCAGGCGGTGCAGTGCGCCGCCGAGAACATGTGCCCGGTCTCGTGGGTGGCGAGCTTCAGCGTCCGCAGGAGCACCAGCCGGAAGTCCTCCTCCGACTTGTCCGGATCCCCGAAGCGGTAGAGGGACCACACGCCCACCCGGTCGTCGGAGGCCTGGCCGAAGACGAAGTTCCAGTCCTCGCCCGGCCACAGGTCGACCGACGTAAAGGCGATGTAGGCGGCTGCGTCCTTCGGGAGCCTGGGGAACAGCACGTTCTCGAGCACGTAGGTGCTCAGCACCTGGTCCATCCCCCAGGACGGATGCTTGCGCCGGGCCTCGGCGGGAACCAGATCGAGGGACAGGCCCTCCCCCACCTTGGCCGGGACGTTGAAGTAGATGCCCATGAATTCGGCGGTCAGATCCACGATCCGGCGCTGCGTCGCTGTGAACTCGCCCAGCGGCTCGACGTGCAATGTGTTCCTCCGGCCGGTCGGGCGGGTGGGTCCGCAGGCCAGGTACTGCTCGAAGGTCTGCCCCGGTTCGCGGTGGTTGGCCAGCCAGTCGGACGGCCCGGGCTGGCCGAGCTCCTTCTGTAGAGGACCGAGCTTGGCGATCAGGCCGCGCAACCGCTCGGCGCGCTCGCGGTCCTCGGCCCCGGCTGACTTGCCGGAGGACGGCGCTGCGCCCGGCGTCCGACCGGCATCGGGCACTCCGAAGCCCTCCGGCTCCGGCTGAGGCCGCTCGGGCGGAGGCAGAGGAGGTCCCGCTTGGACGCCGACCTCCTGTCGGCTCGAGGAACTCGCCAGGAACACAGTCAGGAGCACCGCGGCGACGACGGACGCGGCCGCCGCTATTAGCAGGCTCGCGCGCGAAGGCCCCGGCCGCGACGACGTCCTGCCCATGGCTCGCCCCCTCCCGCGCAACCGCAGCTTCCGGAATCAGGCAGACGGCAGTTCCAGGACGAAGCTGGCGCCGCCGCCGTGACCGGGCTCCAGGCGGAGTTCGCCGTCCATGTCCCGGGCCAGCCTGCGGCTCAGGGCCAGTCCCAGGCCCACTCCCGGGGCCGAGCCGGCCGCCTCAGCCGCCGAACGCGAGAAGGGCCGGAACATCCGGCCGGCCACGTCGGCGTTGACGCCCGGGCCATGGTCCCGGACGCGAAGCAGCGCCCGGCCACCGCGGCGCGCCGCCTCCAGATGGATGCGCCGGTCCCCGGACGCACCGGCGTACTTGCAGGCGTTGTCGACCAGGTTGAAGAGGATCTGCTCGACGGCGGCCGGGTCGGCGCGAACGGCAACGCAGGCCATTTCACCGCCGAGGCGCGGAGGCGCTGAGTCGTTGCTGTTGTTGCCAAAGCAATCCAACTGCTGTTCTCCGCGTCTCTGCGCCTCTGCGGTTGCGCTCTCCGCGACCAACTCCATGCCGGCCTGGGCGGCGCGCTCGGCCAGGCGCGGCGTCACCCGCTCGAGCAGGCTTCCGACCGGCAGCCTCTCGATCCGCGAGGCCCGGCGCGAGTTCTCGAGTCTCGCGTAGGCCAGGACGTTCTCCACCAGGTGCCCGAGCCGCCCGGCCTCGGCGCGCAGCGTTGCCAGGTACTTCCGGCGGCGCGGCTCGTCCCTGACCATGCCCTCGTGGAGCATCTCCGCGTACATCCGGAAGGTGGTCAGCGGCGAGCGCAGTTCGTGGGTCACGGCCGAGACGAAGGCCGCGCGCCGCTCGGACAGAGCCAGCGTCCCGCCCAGGAGCAGGGCCAGGGCCGCCGCGGCCAGCCCCATCCCGCCCCAGGCGGCCAGCAGCCAGAGGCGCACCGCCGAGGAGCCGGCCGACTCCGCGACCGGCTCGGGACCGGGCAGCAGCCGCACCGGGACGGCGGCGAGCATGCGCTCGTCGGCCGGCACGGCCACGCTGGTCACGGGCTCCAGTTCCGCGTCGGGGAGCAGGTCCCTGACGTCCTCGAGGAGCACGCGCCGCAGCTCCGGCCAGTTGAGCCAGCAGCCCTGCACATAGGGCTGCGAGTCCACCGAGACTAGCCTGGCCAGCACCAGTTCGCCCCCCAGCCAGAGCGGCCGCATCTCGCCGGCGAGCACCTCCGGAAACGGCGAGGCGCCGCCGGCCTGGACCAGCGCCTCGGCCGCCGACTGCTCCTGGCGCACCGGTCGCGAAACGGCAGGAGCGGCCGGGCGTCCCTGGGCCTGAGCCTCGTCGGCGCCCGCCCGCTGCGCCGCGGCCTGGGGCTGGACTTCCACCCCGGCGGGTTTCGACTTGGTCTTGCCGTAGAAGAGGCTGGAGGAGTTCGACGAACCCGACGTGCTCGATGGCGGGCTGATGACGGTCTGCTCCGAGGCACGGTTGCTGAAGAGGTTTGCGGAGGTGTTGTCGTCGGCCTGCTGGCGCTGGATCGATCTGGAGCGCGCCTGGTACTCCTTGGAGTTCAGGTACTTGTTGAGCTCCTTCGACTGCTCCAAGACCTGCTTGGGACTCCAGGACTGCTGGGCCTGCTGGGTCTGCTGATCGACGGCTGGCGCGTTAGACGCGTTGGGAGCGTTGTCGTTGAGCGCCAGTTCGACCGGCCGCTCCGGGACCGGGACCGGGACCTGCTGCGCCGGCTTATCCTCCGGATTCTGCCGGGGCTGAGGGGCCGCGGTCGGCCGGTCGCGAGTCCCGTCGTTCATGGCCAACTGCGCCGGAGCGTCCTGCCGGTCCGCGGGCGCGAAGAGAGCCGGCGCATGCCCGGCGCCGCTCCTATGGGCGAGCATCACCGGCCGCTGCACTTCGGTGGGCAGCCCGGCGAGCAGCACCTGCCGGTCCAGGAAGCCGCCCAGCTCCGCCATGCGGTTGGCGGCGGCCTCCAGCCGGGCGGCCTCGACGAAGCCGTCGTTGACGGCCATCTGCCGGGCCCGGCCGGCCGGCGCCTCCGGGGAGGTGATCCGTCCCGCGGGGTCCACCTGGAAGTGCAGTTGGACCAGGGAATCGCTGGCCGCCAGGAGCGGCGAGGGCATGATCACCTCGCCGTTGCCCACCTCCGCGAACATCCGCGTGTAGGCCCGCTCCGCCGGGTAGAACGCACTGTAGGCGAAATAGGGCCGCGAGCCCTCCCGGGCGAGCAACGGCGCCACGGCCAGCTCCATGCGCCAGAGCGCCAGGCGCACGCGCTCCTCGCGCTCGGCGCGCAGACGGGCCACGGACTCGGCCGAGTCCAGGCGCACGGCCATCAGGCTGACCCAGCCCATGGCGGCGGCGGCCAGGCCGGCCGAAAGCCCGAAGAGCAGCCAGGTGCGGGTAGGGCGGGTCATCTCTTCCGACCTTCGTCCGCGAACATGTAACCCTTGCCGCGGACCGTGACCAGCACCCGGGGCTCGTCCGGGTCGTCGCGGAGCTTCTCGCGGAGCCTGGCCACCTGCATGTCCACCGTGCGGGTCTCGAGGCCGGTCGGGTCGGTCCGCCAGACGCGCTCCAGGAGCTCGTCCCGCGAGACCGCGCGATTGGGATTGGCGGCGAGGTAGCGCAGCAGCTCGACCTCGCGCTCGGTGAGCTCGGTCCGCCCTCCTCCGGCCAGCCGCGCCTCGCGCCGCTCCAGGTCGGCGACGCCGCCGGCGAACCTGACCTCGCGGACGTCCAGCGGCCGTTCGGCCGTGCGACGCAGGACGGCCTCGATCCGGGCCAGGAGCTCCTTAACGCCGAAGGGCTTGACCACGTAGTCGTCGGCGCCCAGGCGCAGACCCTTGACCCGGTCGGACTCCTCGCCGCGCGCGGTGAGGATGATGACCGGCAGAGCCGGCCGGACCTGGCGCAGATCCCTGAGCACCTCGAGCCCGTCCTTGCCGGGCAGGACCAGGTCGAGTAGCACGAGGTCCACCCGGGCCTGGACGGCCTTCTCCAGGCCCTCGTCGCCCCGGCCGGACCAGAGCGTCCCGTAACCCTCGAACTCGACGGCGTCCAGGATGCCCTGGCGGATGGCGGGATCGTCCTCGATTACCAGGATGCGCTTCTTCATCGGCTATTCTCCGCTCTATGGCTGCAACAGTTTACAGCCGCCGGGGTTACTTGGCCAGGTCGGCTCCCCACCCGCCTCAATTCTATGGGGAGACCGGCCGCCGGGTTGTAACACCGGCGTAACCATGTTTTTGACAGCCCCGTCGCCGGAGCTAGAATCGCCTCCATGGAGAATCCTACTTCCCAGAGCGGCGAGCCGGCGGCCGCGCCGCGCAAGCGCGGTTGGCGCCGGGCCTGCGGCTGCTGCCTGGGCTTCGTCTCCGCACCGGTTCTCGTCCTGCTGATCCTGGCCATCTGGCTGAGCCTGGGCCCCGCGCCGGCCCCGGCCGACTGCCTCCCGCCCGAAGCTCCCGTCAAGCTCGTGGCCCGCGACCCGGCCGGCCTCGCCGAGATGTTCCTGAACGAGGAGCGCTGGCGTCCGCTGCGCGAGAAGGCCCTCGAGGGCAAGCCGCCGCCGGGTCGCTGGCAGTTCCTCGGCTTCAAGCTGGCCATCGGCAAGGACGTCGCCATCGCCCCGGACGACGAGGACGCGACGGTCGTCGCCATGCGCCCGGGGATGCTCTTCCGGGCCTTCGAGCGCGTCCTGCGTCTGACGACCGACGCGGACGCCGACGGAGTGCGCCGCATCCCCGATGGGGACCTGTATTACGGGATAATCGGCAGGACGCTCATCGCCTCCAAGCAGCGCGACAAGGTGGCGGCCGTCCTCGCGCGAAGGGACTCCGTCCTCAAGGCCGACGGGGACCGCCAGGCTGCACGGGACGACCGCGTCGAACTGCGCTTCGCCGGCGACATCTCGGAGGGCAATCTCGGTCACAAGGCGCTGGCCTTCGTTCTGGACCTGCCCAGCGCCTCCCGGTGCGAGGGTTGGCTGAGGACCGACCGAGACATCCGGGAACTCGCCGGCCAGGTCGAGTTCGCGCCGGAAGCATCCGCCCCGTCCGCGAATCTGCCCCCTCCCCTGCCCTCCTCAGGCCCGGCCTCGGCGAAGCTCGTGAGCGCCGATGCGCTGGGCTACTGGGCCTGGCAGGCGCCGCCCGGCGAGGACCGCTGGCAGGCCGTCGGACGGTTCATGAGGCTCGAGGCCGTGTTCGGCGGGACCTCGGCCGACCTGGATCTCTTCCTCAAGGAAGCGCGCAAGGCCGGAATCGAACCGGCAAGGGACCTGGCTCCGCGCCTCGCCGGCGAGCGGGCCATCGCCGTGGTCGGCCAGCCCGGCCCGGGCGGCAAACCGCTGCTGCCGGCGCTCTGCGCGACGATGGAGTGCGCCGACCCCAAGGCGGCCTGGCCGGCCATCCGCGGGGCGCTCGAGGCCTACTATCGGGTGCCGATCGTCGACGAGCCCCCGGTGATAGCGGGCAAGGCGCCCGATCCATGGCTCCTTCGCCGCAACTACCGCGGCGTCGAGGTGGTCGAGGTGGTCTACGCCTGCTATCCGTGGGGCTCGGGCTTCCGGCCCGCCTACGCCATGGCCGGGAAGTTCGCGGCCTACTCCACGTCGCGGGCCGAGCTCGAGCGCATGATCGACCGCGCCGCCGGCCGCGACGCGGGGGCGAGCCTGGCCGGCTCGGAACTGCTCGCCCCTCGTGCGGGCAACGCATGGCCCTCGGGCCTGCTCGTCCTCCGCCCTCAGGGCAGGGGCCGCGAGTTCGCCGACCTGGCGCTGGCGCTCGGCAACTACTTCAGCGCGCCGGGCAGGGAGCCGGGACCGGAAGAGGAGAAGCACGCGGACGTGCTGGCCGCCATCCTCTCCGTCACCGAAGAGCTCCGCCTCGAATGGCTCCCCGCAGATGGCGGCCGGATCCGGCTGGAGATCGAGGGCCGTCTGGCCCGCTAGCAGCCCGCGCGTCTCTCGGCAATCCCGGAACGGACTTGGCGCGAATAGAAAACGCCGGTCGGCGTTTATTAAGCCTGAGGTCGCGGACTATGCTGCTGGAAAGGCCCTGCTGACCGAGCGCGGTCAGTCGTGCGGAATCGGAGGCCCTGCCATTATGAAGCTTGGAGACATCGGTTCTCTGGTCGTGTCCAAGGGCATCTCGAACCTGATACCTCTGATCTCCCGCAACCCCAGACTGGTGCAGACCCTGGCCGGGGGCATCGAGAAGCTGGCCATCGACACCATCTACAACGCCCCGCGCACCCCGCCGATGGTCCGGGACCGCAAGTGCGAGGCGGCGCGGATCCTCTTCGCCGCCTTCCGCCGCCGGCTGCCCACCTATGCCCCGGCGGTCCAGCGCAAGCTGCCGATGAACATCATCTATAACAACATGCACCTGGGCGGGCCGGTCCGCGACGAATACTTCCGGAAGTACGGCGAGGAACCGCCCCTGCTCTACACCATCAGCCCGTCGATGCGCTGCGACCTGCGCTGTTTCGGCTGCTACGCCGCCGAGTACGCGCGCCAGGGCGAGCTCACCAAGGAAGAGGTCATCGACGTCATCGAGCAGGGCAAGCGAGATCTGGGCATCTACTTCGTGGTGGTCTCCGGGGGCGAGCCCACCGCCTGGCCGCACCTGCTGGAGGTGCTCGAGCGTCACAACGACGTCTTCTTCCAGATCTACACCCACGGGATGAACTTCGACGAGAAACTGGTCTCGCGGTTCGCGGAACTGGGCAACGCCTACCCGGCCATCTCCATCGAGGGGCGGCCGGAGAACACCGATGCCCGACGCGGCCGGGGCGCCCACGCGAAGATCCTGGCCTCCATGCGCCGGCTGCGCGACCGCGGAGTGCCCTTCGGCTTCTCGGTGACCCACACCCGCCTCAACCACGACGCAGTCACCTCCGACGAGTTCGCCGACTCCATGCACGAGGCCGGGGCGACCTTCGGCTGGTACTTCCAGTACGTGCCGACCGGGCGCAACCCGCAGATGGAGCTCGTGCCCACCCCCGAGCAGCGCTTGGCGCGGTTCGAGGCCGTGGATCGCTTCCGCGC
This sequence comes from uncultured bacterium, assembly GCA_937935355.1. Lineage (GTDB taxonomy): Bacteria > Planctomycetota > SZUA-567 > JAKLDR01 > JAKLDR01 > JAKLDR01. The sequence continues at coordinate 110,401 of CALGYR010000017.1, forward strand.
CAGGCACCCCGTGGCGATCTTCGACTTCTGGAACGACGGCGAGGCCTCCTCCGGCTGCATCGCCTGGGGCAAGACCTACTTCCACGTAAACGCCCAGGGCAACGTCGAGCCCTGCGTCTTCATCCACTTCGCCAAGGACAACATCCGCGCCAAGCGGCTGGTGGACATCGTCCAGAGCCCCTGCTTCCGGGAGGCCCGCTCGATGATGCCCTTCAACCGCGACTACCGCTTCCCGTGCTCGTTCATCGACAACGTCGACGTCCTGCCCGCGCTGGTCAGGAAGCACGGCATGAGCCCGACCCACGAGGGCGCCGAGCGGATCATCGAGGACCTGGCCCCCGCCGTCCGCGAGAACGCCCGCAAGTACTGGGACCTGATCTGTCAGGACCCGCTCCTGGTGCGCTCCACTTACGAGCGCCAGGGCCAGCCCGCCGGCTGCGCCGGCTGCGGGGCCGCCGGCAATTGACCGGGATGTCCGGGGAGGATCGACCGTGAAATTCGACGAGTTCGTCAAGGAGGTCGTCAGACGCGCCCGGCTGTCCTCGCACGGCGAGGCGGTGGGCGCCATCCGGGCCACGCTCGCGACCCTGGGCCAGCGTCTGCAGCCGGCGGAGGTGGACGACCTGGCCTCGCAGCTTCCCCGGGAGATCGCCCACTATCTGCGGGACGCCAAGGGCCCGGAGCGCTTCGGCCTCAAGGAGTTCTTCGAGCGGGTGAGCAAGCTCGAGAACGCCGAACTGCCGCACGCCGTCTACCACGCCCGCGTGGTGATCGCCGTGCTCCAGGACGCGGTGACGCCCGGCGAGATCCGGGACGTGCGCGATCAGCTGCCCGATGAGTTCGGAGCGCTCTTCGATGCGGGCACAGAAGGAGAGATGCCCATAACCCGGTGATCGGCGCGCCCGGCATCATGCCAACCACCAACGCAATCAACCCCACCGTAATGTGGCTTAGCCGCAGCTAACCAACGGCACGGTAGGTTTATTGCAGGCCCTTCGGCGGCACGCTCCACAGGCCTTGCGCTCACTTACGCCTTGCATTCCGGTCACTTAGAGGCGCCCGCTGCCAGTCGTTCGTCCTGACTGGCACACCGGTTGCTCTGCTGGCTTTGTGGAGTTGGCGCGGACGGGCCGCACGGGGCGGCTGGGCGGCGGCTCAGAACACCGTCAGGGCGTGGGAGAGGCAACCGTGGTCAGCACCGGAGACACCGCCTGGGTTCTGGTCAGTTCGGCTTTGGTCCTGCTCATGACCCCCGGGCTGGCCTTCTTCTACGGGGGCCTGGTTCGCAAGAAGAACGTCCTGTCCGTGCTCATGCAATGCGTGATGATCATGTGCCTCATCACCGTGCAGTGGGCGCTCCTGGGCTACAGCCTGTCCTTCGGCCCAAGCCACAGCGGGCTCATCGGCAGCCTGGACTGGGCGGGCTTGAGCGGCGTCGGCCCAGAGCCCAACGCCGACTACGCCGCGGGCGTCCCCCACCAGGCCTTCATGATCTTCCAGATGATGTTCGCGATCATCACCCCGGCGCTGATCATCGGGGCCTTCGCCGAGCGCATCCGTTTCTCGGCGTTCTGTCTCTTCTCCGTCCTGTGGGCCACGCTGGTCTACGACCCCATGGCCCACTGGGTCTGGGGCGTGGGCGGCTGGCTGCGGAACCTCGGCGCGCTCGACTTCGCCGGCGGCACGGTCGTGCACATCAACGCCGGCATGGCCGCGCTGGCCGCCGCCCTGGTCCTCGGCAAGCGCGAGGGCTACCCGGACACCTCCCCGCCGCACAACCTGCCTTTCGCGGTGCTCGGCGCCGGGCTGCTCTGGTTCGGCTGGTTCGGGTTCAACTCGGGCAGCGCCCTGGGCGCCAACTCCGTGGCGGTCAACGCCTTCATGGTCACGCACGTGGCGGCGGCCGCCGCGGGCCTGAGCTGGGCTCTGCTCGAGTGGCTGATCATCAAGCGTCCGACGGTGCTGGGCATCATCTCCGGAGTCGTGGCCGGGCTCGTGGCCATCACCCCGGCGGCCGGCTTCGTGGGCGCCGGCGGAGCGCTGGGCATCGGCATCGGCGCCGGCGTGATCTGCTACCTCTCGGTGAGCCTCGTCAAGGCCCGGCTCGGCTACGACGACTCGCTCGACGCCTTCGGCGTGCACGGCATCGGCGGAGTCTGGGGGGCGCTTGCCACCGGCCTTTGGGCCTCGACCGCCGTCAACCCGGCCGGCGCCAACGGCCTCTTTTACAGGAACCCGAAGCAGTTCGGAGTGCAGGCCCTGGCCGTGCTGGTCTCGGCGGCCTACTCGTTCGTCGCCTCCTACCTGCTCTTCCGGCTGGTGAACGTCTTCGTCCGCCTGCGGGCCAGCGAACACGAGGAGCGCGTGGGCCTGGACCTCACCCAGCACCGCGAGGCCGGCTACACCCTGATCGACTGAGGAGCGAGGAGCCCCGCGATGAAATACGTGGTCGCCATCATCCAGCCCGACCGCCTGCACGAGGTGCTCAAGGAGCTCGAGGACCGGCAGATCCACCTGGTGACCGCCTCCAACGTTCTGGGACGCGGGCGGCAGCACGGCGTGGCCGAGGTCTACCGAAGCCACCAGGAGGTGGGAAACCTCCTCAAGAAGGTCCGCATCGAGGTGGCTGTCAACGAGGAGTTCGTGAAGCCCACCATCGAGGCCATCGTCAAGGGGGCCAACACCGGCCAGGTCGGCGACGGCAAGATCTTCGTGATGGACCTGGCCGAGTGCGTGCGCATCCGGACGGGCGAGACCGGCAAGGTGGCCATCGGATAATGACCTTGCCCCGGGGCTCGGGGCGGGTACCATCTGGCGCTTCGAGGCGCGATGAGGGTAGGGTTCCGAGGAAGGAGAAAGGACTGCGATGGACGTCAAGGGTGTTCTCGACCTGATAGCCAGGAACAACATAACCGCGGTGGATGTCCGCTTCATGGACTTCCCCGGCCTGTGGCAGCACTTCACCGTGCCGGCCAAGGAGTTCGGCGAGAAGGAATTCAGGGACGGGCTCGGCTTCGACGGCTCGTCGATCCGCGGCTGGGCGGCGATCAACGAGAGCGACATGCTGGTGGTGCCCGACCCGGCCACCGCCTTCATCGATCCGTTCTCCAAGAGCCCGACGCTGGTGATCATCGGCAACATCCAGGACCCGATCACCCGCCAGGACTACGGCAAGGACCCGCGCAACATCGCCAAGAAGGCCGAGAAGTACCTGATCTCCACCGGCATCGCCGACACCGCCTATTTCGGGATGGAGGCCGAGTTCTTCATCTTCGACGACGTGCGCTGCCACCAGGACGTGCGCTCGGGCTACTACTCGGTGGACTCCGGCGAGGGCCTCTGGAACTCCGGCCGCGAGGAGAACCCCAACCTCGGCTACAAGATCCGCTACAAGGAGGGCTACTTCCCGGTGCCCCCGGCGGACTCCCAGCAGGACATCCGCGAGGAGATGTGCGAGGTCATGGCCGCATGCGGCCTGGACATCGAGCGCCACCACCACGAGGTGGCCACCGGCGGACAGGCCGAGATCGACACCCGCTACCGTCAGATGGTCAAGGCCGCCGACGAGTTGCTCATCTTCAAGTACGTCTGCAAGAACGTGGCCAAGAGGAACGGCAAGACGGTCACCTTCATGCCCAAGCCGCTCTTCGGCGACAACGGCTCCGGGATGCACACCCACTTCTCGCTCTGGAAGGGCGGCAAGCCGCTCTTCGGCGGCGACCAGTACGCGGGACTCTCCCAGATGGCGCTCCACGCCATCGGCGGCATCCTCAAGCACGCCCCGGCGCTCTGCGGCATCTGCAACCCGACCACCAACAGTTACAAGCGGCTGGTGCCCGGCTACGAGGCGCCGGTGAATCTGGCCTACTCGTCGCGGAACCGCTCGGCCTCGGTGCGCATCCCGATGTACTCCTCCGACCCGAAGACCAAGCGCATCGAGTACCGCTGCCCGGACCCGAGCGCGAACCCCTACCTGGCCCTCTCGGCGATCATGCTCGCGGCCGTCGACGGCATCCAGAACCGGATCGATCCGGGCTCGGCGCTGGACAAGGACATCTACGACCTGCCTCCGGAGGAGCTGGCCAAGGTGCCCTCCACCCCGGGCAGCCTGGAAGGCGCGCTCGACGCGCTCGAGGAAGACCACGAGTTCCTGCTCAAGGGCGACGTCTTCACCGAGGACGTGATCGAGACCTGGATCAACTACAAGCGCGAGCGCGAGGTCGATGCCATGCGGCTGCGCCCACACCCTTACGAGTTCGTGCTGTACTACGACGTCTAAGGGAAAGTTGCCAGTCGTCAGCTGCCAGAACGAAGCGAGGGGCGGGTGGAAAGGCCCGCCCTCGCTTTTTCCCGATGCCTGCCATAGATGCCCCATGGCCGTCTTCGCGTCTGCTTTGCGTCTTCGTGGCTTTGTGGTTGACTGGCTGCCCGACTGCGTCGGCGCTTGACTTGGCGGCTTCCATCCGTAAACCGCTATCGAGCAACCGAAAGGAGCCGCCATGAGTTCCGCCAAGCCGATCCGCGTGGGCATCGCCGGGGCGCGCTTCGCCGCCGCCTTCCACCTCGAAAGCATGGAGGGCGTCCGCGGGGTGCCCGTGGAGGTGGTCGGCGTCACCTCGACTTCCCCCGAAAGCCGCGCGAAGTTCGCCGCCGCCCACGGGGTCAGAGCCTTCGACTCGCTCGAGGCGCTCATCGCCGAGTGCGACGTGGTCGACGTCTGCACCCCGCCCTACGCCCACGAGGAGATCATCGTGAAGGCGGCGGCGGCCGGCCGGCACGTGATCGTCGAGAAACCCTTCACCGGCTCCTTCCTCAACCGCGAGAAGTACGAGGCCCAACGTTCTGTAGGGGCGGGTTTGAAACCCGCCCCTACGTTCTGCGAACAACGCTACGCGGAGGCCGCCGGCTCCGCCCAAAGGATGGCCGAGGCCGTGCGGAAGGCGGGCGTCGCCATGTGCTTCGCCGAGAACTGGCACTTCCTGCCCTCGGGGCTCAAAGCCTGCCGCCTGATGATGCGCTCGATGTTCAGGAAACGCCTGGAGAACGGGGCCTGGAAGCTCGCCGAGCCCGACCCGGGCGCCCGCGTCATGCTCATCCGAGGGTCGGAGGCCCACAGCGGCTCGGGCTCGCCCGTCTACGGCGACCTCAAGTTCGCCGGCGGCGGCGCCATCATGGGCAAGGCCTGCCACCCCCTGGGCTTCGCGCTGTATCTCAAGCGGCTCGAGGGCGTCGTCAGGAACGGGCATCCCATCGAGCCGGTGGCGGTGCGCGGCACCTGCGGCTACATCACCTATGAGGCCGATTACCGCGACCCCGACTACCAGACGCCGAAGAAGGTCCGCCGCGGCTACGCGGGCGGCGAGGACTGGGGCCTGATGGTGGTGCGCTTCACCGACGGGACCTATGCGGAGATCGAGGCCAACGAGTTCACCCTGGGCGGCGTGGCCAACACCTTCGAGGTGCTCTCCAACAAGTTCCGGCTGCAGGGCAACGTCTCGCCGAACGACGCGGTCAAGGCCTACGCGCCGAGCCCGGACGTCTTCGAGCCCGAGTACCTGGTCGAGAAGCTCGAGACCGCCGGCGGATGGAGCTTCCCGGCCATGAACGAGAACTTCACCATGGGCTATATCGAGGAGATGCAGGTCTTCTTCGAGCGCATCGCCGCGGTCTCCGAAGGCCGAAAGCCGAAAGCCGAGCCTCCGTATCTCCCCGCGGAAGACGACGTCGCCCTGGCGGTGGACTCGGTCCGGGTCATGTACGGGGCCTACGTGTCGGACGAGAGGAAGGGCGCGGAGGTGGAGTTGGCGGAGATGGACGAGCTACGGCTCTGAGTCGCTGCTCAAGGGGCGAGTCCGACGCGGGGCGGCCAACAACCAACGTCCAACAACCAACAACCAGCAGCCAACAACCAAGACCCAACAACCAACAGCTGTCGGATGAGCAGCGTTGTTGCTCACACAGAGACGAGGATTCTGCTTCGCCCTATGTAGCGAAAAATGGCTTTACAGAGCAGGGGCCGCAGAAAAGAGCGGCTCCGACTCTTTTTGTTCTCCGCGGCGCAGCGGCTCCGCGTGATGAACGGACCGTGTCCTGTTGGCTGTTGGCTGTTGGCTGTTGAACGTTGCGCTTCGTCACTCCGGACCCGTGGCCGCCGCCAGCTTCTCCCTGAAGCCCTTCGCCGCCGCCTCGACGTCGTCCTTCATGGTGATCCCGGTGCAGACCGCGATCCGCCGGGCGCCGGCAGCAAGCACCTGATCGACGGTCTTCTCGTTGACCGAGCCGATGGCGAAGCCGGGGATGGATATCTCCCTCTCGCAGAAGGCGGCGTACTCCAGGCCCACGGCCGCGCGGTGCTCTTTGGTTTTCGTCTCGAAGACCGGACCGACGCCGATGTAGTCGGCGCCCTCGGCCTCGGCGGCCCGGGCCTGGGCTGGCTCGTGGGTCGAGCGCCCCAGGATCCGCCCCGAGCCGAGAACCTCCCGGGCGTCTGCCGCCGAGAGGTCGCCCTGCCCCAGGTGGACGCCGTCGGCGCCGGCCAGCCGCGCCACGTGCGGCCGGTCGTTGATGATCAGCAACATCCCAAGGTCCGAGCAGAGCGCCGCGAGTTTCCGGGCATTGGCCAGGAACTCGCCATCCTCCATGTCCTTCTCGCGATACTCGAACATGTCCGCGCCGCCGGCCGCCGCGCGCCGGGCGGTCTCGAAGACGTCGCCGTTCCTGCAGAGCGAGGCGGTGAGCAGAACGTAGAGCCGGACCTGCTCCAGGCGCCGCTTGCGCGCCGACGGGCCGGCCGCCACCTCGCGCTCGGCGTTGTAGAGCCGGAAGCGCAACGCCGCGAAGCGTTCCGCAGCCGCCGGAGCGATGAGCGCCCCGTACTCCTCGACCGCCCTCAAGGCCTCGGATGCCCGGGCAAGCGCCGCGCGGGCCACGCCGGACTCGTCGGCCCGCGCAGCGGTGGGCGCGGCCGCCCCAATGTCGCCCGACGACTCCCTTGCGGCGGCGAGTTCGTCCCACTTGAAAAGCTCGGCGGCCACCGCACCCAGGTCCCGCCGGAGAGCCCGGAGCGCCGCCGCCTGGCCGCGGTCGGAGAGCGCGAAACGGGCGTACTCCTCGGCCGAGCGCAGTCCTTCGCGGGCGCGGTTGAGGTTGGCGTCGACGATGCGGGCGGCGCTGTCGCGGCTCACGGTGCGGACTCCACGGCCTGCCGGATGGAAGAGTACTCGCCTTCCGACAGGCTCCTGATCTCGAAGAACGTATCGGCGCTGACGTAGCCGGCGCTGCCGCCGTTGGAGGCGGCCTGATACTCTGCGCAGGTCTGGCCCGACGCCAGGAACTTCGGGTCCGCCACTATGGCGTGACGCTGGCCGTCGCCTCCGCCGACGTCGTGCGCGCCAAGCTCCACGACCAGCACCCGCCTGCCGCCCAGGCGAATGTCGGTGCCGCCCACGTACTTGAAGGCGTTGCCCCGGGGGCAGTTCACGTACGCATCGACCGGCACCGCCCCCGGAGGCGGGAGGGCCTTGCGCTGCTCCCAATCGCTGTAGAACCACTGGGCGACGCCCTGCATGGAACGCTGGCAAGCCCAGCGATCGCGCTCGCGGGTCTGCACCTGGCCTATGGCCTGGCAGCCCCTGAGCAGGCCGCCTCCCACCAGCGTCAGCAGCCCCACGGCGACTGCCGAGATCACGAGCCAGGGCACGAGCGCCGGCTTGCGCGGAGCGGCCCGGGCCTCGACCGCCGGGGACGCGGGCGCGGCCGGCCGGTTGGCCTCGGCCAGCGTCTGGCGCTCGCGCAGTTTCGAGCGCACCACGACCACCAGCACGACAGCGAGCAGCCCGGTTATCCCCAGGGCGGCGAGAAGCAGCGTTATTCCGATCATGGCCTACGCCTGGCCGCCGGCGAGAAGCGGCCCGGGGCGCGGGGAATGGCCCCGGTCCCCGTCAGGAAGCTACTCTCGAGGAGTTCTCCGCCCACCAGCGTTTCCAGGAATCCTGGTCGCGGGCGGGCATCTCGCCCTTGTAGCTGGAGCGGTTCTGGACGATGAGCAGCAGGGTGTCGTTGGCCAGTTGGCCCAGGGTCTTGACCTTGGCGCTGGGAATGGGCCCGGCGGACGCGGCCGTGGGCTCCTTGCTGCCGACCATGTCGATGAGCGCAGGCACCGAGTCGCGCCCCAGGGCGATGAGCACGTCCTGGGCGTGCTGCCAGTCGTTGCCCTTCAGGCCGACCAGCGCCTGCTCGAGCAGGCGCTGGCGCGCCTCGGGCTCGAGGGCGGCCGCGTCGCTCTTGGGCCAGAGGCTGCTGAACTCCTGGGCCTGGGCCGCGTCGGAGCCCTCCTTCTTGGAGGCGGACGACCTGCCGGTGCAGCCGGCGGCGACGAGGGCGGCGAGCAAGGCGGGCAGAGCGATTCTGATCATGAGCGGTCCCCCTGAAGGCGGCGGCGCGTACGCGGCGGCGCCGCTCACTCCGACACGGTCATGGAGTCTAGCCCGCACCCGGGGACTGTCAAGGCCGAAAAGCCGCCCCGGCAGACGGCGGTTCCGGGTTAGGGTGCTGAGTTCCGAGTTCCGGGTTACGGAGTCTGGATGCTTGGAACGCAATACTCACAACTTGGAACCCGGAACTCGAAACTCGGAACATGGTCGTCCATGTACTTGCGCCGGCCCGTCCCGCGCCGTTAGAATCCGCGACCGATCCGCCACGCCGCGCAACATGACATGCATGCATGCATGAATGAAAGGACACGCCATGGCCGGAAAGCGCTTCGCCTGCGAAGACCTTTTGGAGAAGCTCATCGCGCTCCCCACCCCCGGCACCAACGAGGACGCCGGCCAGAAGCTGGTCATGAAGGCGCTGCGGCCGCTTTGCGACCGCGTCGAGACCGACATCTACGGCGACGTGCTTGGCGTGGTGAACGAGAAGGCCCCGACCCGCGTGCTGCTGGCCGCCCACGTGGACGAGATCGGCCTGATGGTCAGCAACGTCGACGATCGCGGATTCGTGCAGGTGAACCTCATGGGCGGCAGCCGGCCGGACGCACTCGTCGGCCAGCGCATGCATGTCCACACGGCAAAGGGCCCGGTCCTGGGCGTGGTCGGACGCAAACCGGGCAACGCTCCCAAGGAGGAGATCAAGACCGAGGACCTGTACCTGGACATCGGCGCGACGAATCGCGCCGAGGCCGCCGCGCTCGTCCGGCCGGGAGACACCGTCACCTGCGTCTGCAGCTTCGACCGTCTCTCCGGCGACCGCGCGACCGGCCGCGGACTCGACGACCGGGCCGGGGTGGCCGCCGTTGTCCGGGCCATGGAGATCATCAGGCGCGAGCGCAGGCGCCTCAAGGTCGCCGTCTACGGCCTGAGCAACGTCCAGGAGGAGGGCGGCCGGTTCCGCGGCGCGGCAGTGAGCGCCTTCCGGATAATGCCCCAGGCGGCACTGGCCGTGGACGTCTGCTACGCCCGCGACTTCCCCAAGATGGAGACCCGGCTCTCCGGCGACTGCAAGCTCTCGGGCGGCCCCACCCTGAGCCTGAGCCTCACCGTCAACCGCGTCGTCAACCGGATGCTCGAGGCTGCCGCGGAGGCGAAGAAGATCCCGCTGCAATATGCCGTGGAACCCACAGCGACCGGCACCGACGGCGACGCCATCGCCACGATCGGCCCGGGAGTGGCGACCGGGGTGGTCTCCATCCCCTGCCGTTACGTGCACAGCCCGTCGGAGGTGATCTCGCTCGTCGACCTCGACTGGACCGCCGAGCTCATCGCCGAGTTCGTCCTGAGGCTTCCCGCCAGGCCGGACTTCAGGCCGATCTGATCTCCTCCGCCGCGACCGGCGCGACTCGCGAAGCCGCGGCAGGGGCCAACAGCCGGTCGTGCCACCGCGTGAAGACCGGCCAGGCGACGAGCGCGCCCAGGACTCCCTGGAGGATGTCCTGCTGCGCGTCCCAGATGTCGCCCTGCATGCCCAGGTAGGCGGCGTTCAGCTTGGGGTTTACGGCCACCACGCCCCACTCGAAGAGCTCCCACCAGCCGGCCACCGCGCTGATCACGGCTATGGCGAAGAAACAGGCCCAACCCCGCGAGACCTTCGCGACCCGCACGATGAACTCGCGGACCGGCACGTAGAGGCAGAAGCCCAGCGCGAAGTGCGCCAGGCGGTCGTAGTGGTTCCGCGCGAGGCCCAGACGATCCCGCAGCCAGCCGAACACCGGCTCCTCGCCGTAGGTGAAGTGGCCTCCCCATAGCTGCACAAGAATGTGTGCGAGGATGAGGGCGTAGGCCAGCCTGGTGAAGGCCAGCCACCGGCTGCCCACGACGCAGGCGACCACCATGAGCACCGGCATGATCAGTTCGGCCGCCCAGTCCGCTCGATCCCGTGGCGAAATGCCCAGCGCCAGGCCGGCCGCGACCGCCGCCAGCAGGAAGCCAAGCCGCTCCCTGCGGGAAGTCATGATCGGGACGGCTTCGAGCGCAGCACGGCGCTCGCGGCCAGGAGCGCGATCCCCGGCAGGAGCCCGAGCGTCCAGGACGCCCCTCCATGCACGGCGGTCCCGGCGGCCGTGAACGGGCAAAGCGCCCCCAGCCAACCGAGGGGCAGATCCAGTTCCGCTCCGAAGAACCCCAGGAGCCCGGGCAGGGCCGCGGCCGAGAGCGCCGCGGCGATCCCGCGCGCGCCGAAGGCAGCCGCCGCGGCGGCTGAACCGGCGCCCGTCGCGGCAACCAGGGCGCAGCCGGCCAGGACCGCGCCAACCGAGGCCGGCGCCACCGCCCGGGCGGCGAAGACGAAGGGCACGGCCAGGACGGCGACGACGACCCCGCGAACCAGGCCGGTCAGGGCCGGGCCGGCCTCCTCCGCGCCGGGCGTCCGGAAGGCCGGCAGAGCGAAGAGCGCGAAGACCAGCGCGGCCTCGATCTCGAGCAGAGGAAGAGGCAGCGCGGGGATGTACCCCCCGACTGCCGCGGGCAGATGGGGCAGAACGAAGGCCAGCAGGATCGGCAGGACCAGGACGAGCAGGGCCAGGAGCAGCAGGCCGGGCCCCGGAGCGACAGCCGGAGATGCAAAACCGGCGGCGGCGTCCCTGCCTTCCCGCTTCTCACCGCCAGTGTTCATGGCCGTCCCCGGAGGATCGTTCATCATCTGGCGCACCGTCGCAACCGCCTCTTGCGCCGACGAACCTCTAGTGAATCATCCCGACGGCCCCGGCGGCGATGGGCGCCTCCCGCGGCACCACCACGCCCTCGCGATAGCGCACCCGGATGCAGCTGACCGCCGACAGGTCGGGCAGGAGCTTGAGCTGGCGCTCCAGTTCCTCGCGCTTCTCGCTCGCCGAGGGGAAGGCCTTGCTGCGCGATTCGTTGAAGCTGCCCCAGTCGATGGCCATGCCCGCGGCGGTATGCGCGACCATCTGCGGGCGCAGGTCGAAGCCGCCCGAAGGCTTGCTGGCCTCGATCGCGGTCAGCCGGGCCGACTGTCCGCGCCTGGACAGGACCTCGTCGAGCAGTTCGGCCAGGCGCAGCGAATCGTTCAGGCACTCGTCGTCCCAGAACTCCCCGGCGGCCGGCGGAGCGGCTGTCACCCCCTCGATCACCGGCCACCTGCTGTCCGGCCGGGACGAAGGGGTCACCGGCAGCCGGCAGCCCAGCCGGTCGACCACGTGGTAGTAGCCGCCGCGGCAGACGCTGGCGAAGGGTTTGCGGATGGCCAGTTCCACGTCCACCCGGTCGGGGAAGTGGCGGCGCACGGCGACCACCCGCTCGACCCAGGGATTCCCCCCGTAGCAGCCGGCCACCTGATCGCAGATGCCGCGGTCGAAGAGCGAGGCCTGGGAGCCCATCTCGACGCCGTAGTTGATGGCGGCCAGGTCGGCGGGAGAAAGCCACGGGCACTGACGGGCGTCGACCCGGGGCACGGCCGGCCGGCCGGCGCGGTTCGCGCCATACAGCCACAACCCCCAGGCGCAGGCGCAGTAGACGGCCAGAATGGCCAGCGGCAACGCCACCGGCTTCAGCAATCCTCCCGCCCGGGCTGCAATCCGCGCCACATTCTCGCGCAGTTCCTCGTTGCCTTTGCTCCTAGCTCCCATGACCGTTCTCCCCAACCGTGGCTGTCGACTGCTTCCTTGCGTCCATCAGGGCCATCTCGGCGATACGCTCCACCAGGGCGGTGAAGTCCAGGCCGGCCGCGGCCGCCGCCTTGGGCAGCAGGCTGTGGCTGGTGAAGCCCGGGATGGTGTTGACCTCGAGAACGTGGAGCGCGCCCTCCGGCGACATGCGCAGATCCACGCGGCTGAAGTGCCGGCAGCCCAGTGCCCGATGCGCGGTAAGCGCGTGGGACTGGGCCGCCGCGGCGACGGCCGCGTCCACCGGCGCCGGGCAGATGTACTCCGTGCCGGCGTCGTCGGCGTACTTGGCCTCGTAGTCGTAGAACTGCTTGGTGGGGCGCAGCTCGACGGCCGGCAGCGCCTTGGAGCCCAGAACGCCGACGGTCAACTCCCGCCCGGGAACGAACTCTTCCACCAGCGGCACGCCGCTGTGCCGGCCGGCCTCGGCCAGGGCGCCGGGGATCTGCGCGGCCTCGCGCACGATGGTCACCCCGATGCTCGACCCGGAGGCGCTGGGCTTGATGACCAGCGGCAGGCCGTATCGCTTGACCAGCTCGTCGGGATTGGCCGAGCGCGGCGCGCCCTCCCACCGCGGCGTGGGCACGCCCCTCTTCGCGAAGGCCTTCTTGGCGAGCGCCTTGTCCATGGCCCGATGGCTGGCCTGCGGCCCGCTCCCGGTGTAGGGGATGCCCCACCCCTCCAGGATCTCCTGGATCTCGCCGTCCTCGCCGAACTCGCCGTGCAGCACGATGAAGGCCAGCCCCGTTCCGGCCAGGATTTCGCTGCCCTCGCTGCCGAAGCTCTTGTCCACGTCGACGCGCACGACGCGATGGCCGGCATCCTTGAGCGCCGCGGCCACGGCCTCGCCCGAGACCAGCGAGACGGGACGCTCGTTGGAGAACCCCCCGTAGAGCACGTGGATGGGCCGGCCGGCCAGGAGCTGCCTGAGGTTATCGTTCGCCATGAGGTCTCTCCTTACCGGCGCAGCCCCGGTTGAACTAGCTCCAAAGCTCGACCTCGAGCTCGAGCTCCACGCCCCTGGCCCGGGAGGCGGCCTCGCGGATGGCGTCGATGAGCTCGAGCACCTCGCCGCAGCGCGCGCCGCCGGCATTGACTATGTAGTTGGCGTGCAGCTCGCTGACCATCGCCCCGCCCACCCGCCGGCCCTTGAAGCCCAACTCATCGATGAGCCGGCCGGCCGGCAACTCCGGACCCGGGTTCTTGAAGACGCACCCGGCCGACGGCTGGCCCAGCGGCTGGCTCCGGCGCTTTTCCGCGCGGACCCCGCGGGTCCTCTCGGCCACGGCCGCGGGCTGGTCGGGAGTCAGCGCCAGCCGGCAGCCGGTGACGATCGTCTTCCGCAGTCCGGAACTCCGGTAGCCGAAGCCGCACTCCTCGCGGCGCAAGCACACGATCCGGCCGTCCCGTCCCAGGGCGCGGACCTCCTCGACGACGTCGCCGATGCAGCCGTACTTGCCGCCGGCGTTCATGATCAGGGCCCCGCCCACCGAACCGGGAATGCCGGCCAGGCTTTCGACCCCCGAGAGCCCCGCCGAGGCGGCCTCGCGGACCAGCCGGGCCAGCGGCACGCCGGCACCGACCGACATCCCTCCCGGGAGCTGCTCGACGGAAGCGAAAGCCTTGCCTGCGAGCCTCACCACCAGTCCCTTGACCCCCTCGTCGGCGACCAGCAGATTGCTGCCGCCGCCCAGAATCCGGACATTCAGGCCTCCGGCCGCGGCGGCGGCCAGCAGCCGGCCGAGCTCCTCGACCGACCGCGGCCGGGCCAGCATCTCCGCCGGCCCGCCGATGCCGAAGGTGGTGGCCCTCCCGAGCGGAAAGCCCCTGGTGACTATATCGTCAAATTCGCTTGAGAAGCTCATCGCCAAGTTTCCAGACGTCCCCGGCGCCGAGCAGGAGCACCAGGTCCCCGGGCTTCACCACCGAAACCAGGTGCGGAACGATGCTGGTCCAGGCCGGCACGTACTGCACGCTGGCGTGTCCGCCGGCCGCCACCTTCTCGACGACCTGGGCGGAGCTCAGGCCGGCCAGCGGCGGCTCGTTGGCCGAGTAGATGCTCGTGACCACCAGGTGGTCGGCGTCTCCGAAGCAGCGGCCGAAGTCGTCGAGCAGGTGCGCGGTGCGGGAGTAGCGGTGAGGCTGGAAGACCACCACCAGCCGGCCCCTGCCGGCGGCCATCAGCCTGGCCGCGGCCAGGGTCGCGGCGATTTCGGTGGGATGGTGGCCGTAGTCGTCGTAGACCGACACCCCGCCGGCCTCGCCGCGCTTCTCCATGCGGCGCTTGACCGCCCGGGCTTCTCCCAGGGCCCGGCGGAGCACGTCGTCGGCGATGCCCAGACGCCCGGCCAGGGCCACGACCGCCAGGGCGTTGGCCACGTTGTGCCGGCCGAGCAGCGTCACCCGCAGGCCCTCGATCAGCCGGTCGCCGACCAGCGCGTCGAAACAGGAACCGGCGCCGTCCAGGCGGATGTTGGTGCCGCGCACCCGGGCGTGCCCGGAGAAGCCGTAACCGAGCGTCTCGCGACCGGAGCCGGCCATCACCCGCCGGACGCGCTCGTCGTCGGCGCAGCCGATGATGCAGCCGTCGACGCGCGTGTTCCCGGCGTACTTCGCGAAGGTGGCCTCGATCTCCTCGATGCCGCCGGTGTAGTGGTCGAGGTGGTCGCAGTCGATGTTGGTGACGACCGACACTGTCGGCCGGATCTCCAGAAGCAGCCCGTCGCTCTCGTCCACCTCGGTCACGAACCACTCGCCGGCCCCGGCCCGGAAGTTGGAGCCCAGGGCGGGCACCACCCCGCCGACCATGATCGTGGGGTCCAGGCCCGCGTCGAGCAGCAGCTTGGCGGCCAGCCAGGTGGTGGTGGTCTTGCCGTGGGTCCCGGAGATGCCGATGCCGCGCTTGGCGTCCATCAGGCGCGCGAGCATGTTGCTCCGGGAGATGACCTCGATCCCCGCGGCGCGGGCGGCCGAGAGCTCCGGGTTGTCCGGCGGCACCGCCGAGGAGTAGACCAGCAGGTCGGGCCGCTCCCGGATGTGCGCCGGGCTGTGGCCCAGCAGGCAGGTTATCCCCGCGGCGGTGACCCGCTCGCTGTTGTCGTTGGCGGCCAGGTCGCAGCCGGTGACCACGGCGCCGCGCCGGGCGGCGATCTCAGCGATGGCGCTCATGCCGATGCCGGCCACGCCCATGAAATGAATGCGCCTGCCCCTGACGTCCATGACTATTTCCGATCCCCGGCGGCTATCTCCAGCACCCGGCGGGCGATGGTCCGGCCGGCCTCCGGCCGTCCGAGCGACTTCATCCGCGCGCCCATCCCGGCGAGCTTCGCCGGGGAGCCGAGCAGCGCGCCGAGCTCCGCGGCCAGCGCCCGGCCGGTCAGGCCCTTCTCCAGCACCACCTTGGCCGCGCCGGCGCGCTCGAAGCAGCGGGCGTTGGCCTCCTGGTGGTCGTCCTTGGCGAACGGGAAGGGCACGAGCACCGCGGGGATCCCGCAGGCCGCGATCTCGGCGAGCGCCGTGGCCCCCGCGCGGGAGAGCGCCAGATCGGCCTCCTCGTAGAGGCGGCCCATGTCCCGCTCGAAGGCCAGCACCCGGGTGCGGACCGGCGAGGCGGCGGCGCGCTCGGCCGCCTCCTGGAATTTGTCGGTCCCGGCCAGGTGCACCACCCGCAGCCGCTCGGCCATGCCGGACAGGTGCGGGCCGGCCTCGGCGAAGAGTTCGTTGAGGCGCAGGGCACCGAGGCTCCCGCCGATCACCAGCAGGCTCACGGGCTCTCCCGGGCGCACCGGGCGAGCCGCGCGCCGGCCGGCCGCGTCGAGGATCGACCTTCGCACCGGATTGCCGGTGGCCGCCACCCGCTCGGAGCCTTCGAAAAGGCCAGCCGACTCGGGAAACTCCACGTGGACCTCGGCGGCGAAGCGCGAAAGGAAGCGGCTGACCCGGCCGGGGATGGCGTTCTGCTCGAGCACCACCAGCGGCAAGCGCCGCCGCCGGGCGGCGAGGCCCGGCGCGAGCGAGGCGTAGCCTCCCAGGGTCACGACCGCGTCGGGCTTGAAGGTCCGCACCAGCCGGTCGGCGCGACGAAAGGCGTTGAGCAGCGCGAAGGGCAGCTTGACGAGCCCCAGGGCCCCCCGCGTCTTGACCGACGGAAGCAGCTCCAGGCGCAGGCCGGCCTCGGGGACCAGCCGCTCCTCGAGCCCGCCGGCCGCCCCGACCATGAGCAGCTCGCAGCCCGGCTCGGCGGCGGCGAGCTCCTCGGCCAGGGCCAACGCCGGGAATATGTGGCCCCCCGTGCCCCCCCCGGCCAGAAGAATTCGCGGCCGTGCAGTCAACTCCCCCACCTTCCTGCGGCGCGGCTACTGGGCCAGCGGATTGGCGACCGGCTCGCCGGGGTCCTCGACCATCTCGGCGAGCTCGCCTTCGCAGTTCTCGACCGAGTCGCCGGCCCGGGCCACGCTCATCACCAGTCCCAGGCTGAACAGGCTGGCGAGCAGGCCGGAGCCGCCGTAGCTCACGAAGGGCAGGCTGATGCCCTTGGTCGGCACCGAGGCGGTCACCACCGCGATGTTGACCGCGGCCTGCACTCCGATGAAGAGCATCAGGCCGAAGACCAGCAGGAACCCGAAGCGGTCCGGAGCGGTCTGGGCCACCTTCATCCCGTGGTAGATCAGGGCCACGAAGAGCCCCACGACGGCGAGCGTGCCGGCCAGCCCGAGCTCCTCGCCGATGATGCTCAGGATGAAGTCGGTGTGGGCCTCGGGCAGGAAGTGCAGCTTGATCTGTCCGGCGCCCAGTCCCGCGCCCATGGTGCCGCCGGAGCCCAGGGCGACCAGCGACTGCCAGGCCTGGTAGCCGGAGCCGCGCAGGACCTCCGGATCGGCGGTGCCCAGGGACCGCCAGCCATGGAAACGGGCCTGCACGTAGTCCAGGTGGGTGCAGACGAACAGGGCGAATACCGGCAGGACCACCGCGGCCACCGGCATGAGATGCCGCATGCGGATGCCGCCGACGAAGAGCATCATGAAGGCCACGCCGCCGACCAGCAACGCCGTGCCCGTGTCCGGCTCCAGGGCGATCAGCAGGAAGACGGTGCCGATGGCCGCGGCCACGGGCAGCAACCCCTTGAGGAAGCTGTCCAGCTTGCTGGCGCTGCGGGCGAGGTACGCGGCGATGAAGACGACCAGCCCGATCCGGGCGAACTCCGAGGGCTGCACGCCGTAGCCCAGGACGCGCACCCAGCGGCGCGCCCCGTTGAAGCACGAGCCCACCCCGGGGACGAGCACGAGGGCCAGCGCCAGGCACGACAGGCCCAGCACCAGCTTGTAGTGGCGCCCCCAGAATCGATAGTCGATCCGCCAGGCGACCGCCATGGCGGCCACGCCCATGGCCAGCCACACGGCCTGGCGCACCAGCAGCTTGGTGGGAGAGCCGAAGCGCTCGGCGTGGACGGCGCTGGTGCTGAAGACCATCACCAGGCCCAGCCCGACGAGCGCCGCGGCGATGGCCAGGATCCAGTTGCGGCTAGTTCTCATGGCACGCCTACCTTATCTTCAGCGTGGCGATGCTGGCCAGGGCCAGGACGATCCCGGCTATCCAAAAGCGGACCACCACCTTGTTCTCCGGCCAGCCCAGGAACTCGAAGTGGTGGTGCAGCGGAGCGCACCGGAAGATCCGCCTCCCGAAGAGCCGGAATGAGGCGATCTGCAGCAGCACCGAGGCAGTCTCGACCACGAAGACGCCGCCGACCAGCACCAGCAGCAGCTCGTGCTTGACCACCAGGGCGGTGTAGCCGATGAACGCCCCGATGGGCAGCGAGCCGGTGTCGCCCATGAAGACCTCGGCCGGATGGGAGTTGTACCACAGGAAGCCCAGGCAGGCCCCGCCCAGCGCCGCGGCGCAGACCGCCAGTTCCCCGCTGCCCTGGACGAAGGGCACGCGGAGGTACTCGCACCAGCGGTGGTTGCTGGCCACGTAGGCCAGCGCCGCGTAGGTCACGGCCACCAGCGCCGAGCAGCCGCCGGCCAGCCCGTCGAGCCCATCGGAGAGGTTGACGGCGTTGGAGCTGCCGACCATGACCAGCATGGCGAAGACGATGAAGGCCGCGCCCCAGGGCAGCCACTCCCCCATCGCCATATAGGTCTTGTCGTAGCGGAAGAAGGGTATGGAGACCCGTCCGGCCTCCGGGCCGTCTATGAAGCGATAGATCACCACCGCCGCCGCCAGGGCTATGAGCACCTGCCAGCCGAGCTTGGTCCAGAGCCTGAGGCCTTTCTTCTTGAGCAGCTTATAGCGGTCGTCGACGAAACCGAGCGCCCCCGTGGCCACCAGCACGGCCATGCCCAGAAGCACGAAGTAGCCGCCGAACCGCTCGGCCTCGTGGCGCGAGAGCCTGGCCGGCGCCACCATGCCCTGCTGCTGGACTGCCGCCGCAGCGGAGGCGGCCGCGCCGTCCTGCGCCTCCTGGGTCTGGAAGAAGGCCCCCGGCCAGGCCGCCCACAGCACGATGGCCAGGAGGGTCCCGCCGATGATCAGCAGCCCGCCCATGGTAGGCGTGGAGGCCTTGCCCTTGTGCATCTCGTCGAGCTGCTTGCTGTCGTTCTTCTCCGGCCGGTCGGTGATCTTCATCTCGCGGAGCCGCCGGATGATCCGGGGGCCGATGATCACGGCGATCACGAAGGCGCTGAAAGCGGCGCCCGCGGCGCGGAAGGTCACGTACTGGAAGACGTTGAGCGGCCCCAGCAGGTCGGTGCCGCGCTGGGACAGGAGGTACAGGTAGTAGAACACCGCTCAGCCTTCCTTCCGCTGCGCGAAGCGCTGCTCGATCGCCCGGCTGACCTGCTCAAGGCCCACCAGCCGGGAACCCTTGACCAGGACGGCGTCGCCGGGGCGGAGCATGTCCGGCACCTTCTCGGCGGCGGCGGCGGCGTCCTGGAAGTGATGGCTCTCCAGCCTCGCGGAGCTCCGCGAGGCGGTCTCGTAGATCAGCCGGGCCTCGGTGCCGACCGCCACCAGTAGCTCCACGCCGCGGCCGGCGAGCTCCTCTCCGAGCTGGCGGTGGTGCTCGTCGGAGTTGAGCCCGAGCTCGCCCATGTCCCCGGCCACGACCACCTTGCGGCGCTCGCCCAGGCTGTCCAGGGCCTCCAGGGCCGCCAGGAAGCTGGCCGGGTTGGCGTTGTAGCAGTCCTCGAAGAGCAGCACCCCGCCGAAGCGCACCAGCCGCGAGCGCATGTGCAGGGGCTGGGCCTGGGCCAGGCGCAAGGCTATCTCCGCCATGCCCATGCCCAGCCGGGAGGCCACCGCGGCCGCGGCCAGGGCGTTCCTGACGTTGTGCATGCCGGGCAGCGGCAGGGACGCCCGCGCTCCGCCCGGAAGGGTGAACTCGGTCCCGTCGGGATTGAGGGCCACGTCCGTGGCGCGGACCTCGGCGTTCTCGGACAGGCCGAAGCTCACCACCGGCCCGGGGGCGCGGCGCCGGAAGAGGTCGAAGTACCGGTCGTCGGCGTTGAGCACGGCCAAACCGCCGGGCTTGAGCCCGTCGAGTATGGCGGACTTCTCGGCGGCCACTCCGTCCAGGTCGCCGAAGCCGGCCAAGTGGGCCGGGGCTACGCAGGTGATGACCGCCACGTCCGGCGCGGCCATGGCCGCCAGGGGTGCGAGCTCGCCCCTGTGGTTCGAGCCCAACTCGACGACCGCGAAGCGGTGCTTCTTCTCCGCAGCGAGCAGCGTCAGCGGCACGCCGATGCGGTTGTTGAAGCTGGCCTCGGCCCGGATCACCGGCCCTCGCGCCGCGAGCATCAGGGCAGCAAGCTCCTTGGTGGTGCTCTTGCCGCAGCTGCCGGTGATGGCCACCCAGGGGAAGGCGAAGCGGCGCCGGTACTCGGCGGCCAGCCGCCCCAGGCCGAGATAACTGTCGTCCACCCGCAGCAGCGCGCGGCCCGAGGGCACCTGGGCCAGGTGGATCTCCGAGGAGATCATGGCCGCGGCCGCGCCCGAGGCGAAGGCCCGCCAGACGAAGTCGTGGCCGTCGAACCGGTCGCCCGGCAGGGCCACGAAGAGCTCGCCGTCCCCGATCTTCCGGCTGTCGACGGAGACGCCGCGCACCGGGCAGCCGGGCTCGCCGGCCACCAGCTGCGCCCCGGACATGCGGGCGATCTCGCCCGCGGTGCTCTCAAGCATGCTCATCCCCTCCCTGGGATGATCTCATTTCGCGGCCCGCTCCAGCGCCGCGCGGGCGGCGTGCCGGTCGTCGAAGTCCAGCCTCCGGTCGCCGACGATCTGGTAGCTCTCGTGGCCCTTGCCGGCGATGAGCACGACGTCCCCGGGACGGGCCAGCTCCACCGCCCTGGCAATGGCCGCGGCCCGGTCGGGCACGACCACCGCCCGGCCCGGCTCTTCCAAACCGGTCAGGATGTCCTCGATGATGGCCTCCGGCCGTTCGCTGCGGGGGTTGTCGCTCGTGACCACCGCGACGTCAGAAAGCTCCTCGACGACCCGGCCCATCTTCGGGCGCTTGCCCCGGTCGCGGTCGCCGCCGCAGCCGAAGACGGTGATGATCCGGCGCGGATAGAGCTCGCGCACCGCGTTCAGCACCGAACGCAGCGCGTCATCGGTATGGGCGTAGTCCACCAGCACCCGGAAGTCCTGGCCGCAGTCGATGGACTCGAGCCGCCCGGGCACGCCGTCGAAGGTGGCCAGGCCCTCGGCGATCCTGCCCATGTCCAGGCCGAGCTCGGCGCAGGCCGCGGCGGCGGCCAGCGCGTTGTGGACGTTGTGGGCGCCGAGCAGCGGCAGGTGCACCTCGGCCTGGAAGCCGCCGGCGCGAAGCTTGAAGACCGTGCCCACCGTCGAGAGGCTCATGACCTGGGCGCGCACGTCGGCCGACCCGGCCAGGCCGAAGGTCACGACGCGGGCGCCGGTCATCCCGGCCAGGCGCGCCGTGTACGGGTCGTCGGCGTTCAGCACCGCGGCGGCCGACTCCTCCAGGCCAGCGAAGAGCAGCGCCTTGGCCTGGAAGTAGTTCTCCATCGAGCCGTGGAAGTCGAGGTGGTCCTGGGTGAGGTTCGTGAAGACGGCCGCGGCGAAGCGCAGCCCCTCGACGCGGCGCTTGACGAGCGAGTGGCTCGAGACCTCGCTCACCGCGAAGCCGCAGCCGGCCCGGCTCATCTCGGAGTAGAAACGGTAGAGGTCGAGGCTCTCGGGTGTCGTCATGCGCGCAGGAATGGCCCCGGCACCCAGATCATACTCGACCGTGCCGGTCATGCCACACTTTTTCCCGGCCTGGCCCAGGACGTGGCGCACCAGATAGGCGGTGGTGGTCTTGCCGTTGGTGCCGGTGATCGCGGCCAGCCGCATCTTCGCGGCCGGATCGCCGAAGAAGGCGCGCGCCGCGGCGGCCATCGCCGCGCGGGCGTCGGGCACGACCGCCTGGGGCAGGTCCGAGAGCCGCCGCTCCTTCTCGGAGAGGACCGCCGCGGCCCCGGCCTTCGCCGCCGCCGGGACGTGTTCGGCGCCGTCGGTTTTCTCGCCGGGAACGGCGAGGAAGAGCGTGCCCGGCCTCACCTGGCGCGAATCGTAGGCCAGGCCGGAGATGTCCGGATCGTCCCCGGATGCGGCCCCGGCCAGGAGCCTGGCTCCCGGGATCTTCGGGACGAGCTCGCTCAGGCGCATCCGTCACCTGCCGCCATGATGCTCGGCCACCGCCGACTTGGGACGCGGAACCACGCCCATGCAGGCCAGCCCGTCGCGCAGCAGCCCGCCGACGGCCGGGGCGGCCACCGTGCCGCCGTAGCAGGCGCCGTGGGGCTCGTCCACGGTGATGAGCGCCACGAGCCTGGGCCGGTCGGCCGGGGCGATCCCCACGAACGAGGAGAAATGCTTGGCGGCCGAGTAGTGCCCGTTGACCAGCTTGCGGGCGGTTCCGGTCTTGCCGCCGACCACGTACTCGTCGACACCAGCCTGCTTGCCGGTGCCGCGCGCGACCACCTGCGCCAGCACCTCGCGCACCGTGGCGCTGGTCTGCGGGGAGATGACCTGGCCCAGGCTTCTCGGCGGGAAGTCCTGCACGGTCTCGCCCCTGGCGTTCTCGATGCGCAGCACGAACTGCGGGGCGTAGAGCCGCCCGCCGTTGACCAGCGCCGCGTATCCGGCGGCCAACTGAATGGGCGTGACCGAGATCTCGTGGCCGAAGGCGATCGAGTGGACCGATTCGCGCTGCCAGCGCGAGGGGGGCCGGAGCATGCCGTCGCACTCCCCGGGGAGCCCCAGCCCGGTCGGCCGGCCGAATCCGAAGGCCGTGCAGTAGCGCCACATCTTCTCGGCGCCCAGGCGCTCCGCGGCCTTGGCCATGCCGATGTTGCTGCTCTTGACCACGATGTCGGTCAGCGAGAGAGAGCCGTAGCCGTGCGCGTCGGTTATGGTCCGACCGCCCGTGCGCCAGGCGCCGTTCTCGCAGAAGAACTTGTCCGCCGGGGTCGCGGCGCCCTCCTCGAGGAGGGTGGCCAGGATGAACGGCTTGAAGGTCGAACCCGGCTCCAGCACCGTGCAGACGTTGCGGTTGAGCCTGGACAGCGGCTCGCAGGCCCCCGGGCTGTTCGGGTCGTAATCCGGCCAGCTGGCCATGGCCAGGACCCGGCCGGTGTCGGGATCGAGGACGACGCCGATGATGCCGGCCGGCGTGTACTTCTCGGCCACGGCCGCCAGTTGCTCCTCGAGCTTCCGCTGGATGTCCACGTCGATGGTCAGGACCACCTTGTTGCCCGCGACCGGCTCCCGGTAGTTCTCCTCCAGGATGCCTATGGGCCGGCCGCGGCCGTCGCGGGTCATGGCCCACTTGCCGGGCGTCCCGCGCAGAACCTTGTCCAGGGCGTTCTCGGCGCCCTCGGCCCCGCGATCGTCGATGTCGGTGAAGCCCAGGAGCGGGCCGCCAAGCCGGCCGTTGACATAGGAACGGCGGCTGTCGGGCAGCAGCAGGATGCCGGCGAGCGGGCGCGGCCCCTTGGCGGCGCGCTCTGCCTGCTGGAGCTTCTCGATCTCGCGGGCGACGCCGACCGGCACTTTGCGCTTCAGGAAGATGAACTGCCGGTCCTTCTGCAAGCGGGCCAGCAGGTCCGCCTTGGACATCTCCAGGAGGGGCGCGAGCCTGGCGGCGGCCTCCTCCCGGTCCTCCTCCCGGATGTCGGGCAGGCTCGCGGCCACCAGGTAGGCCGGGACCGACACGGCCAGCGGCCGCTCCTGCCGGTCGGTTATCGCCCCGCGGGGGGCGGGCAGCTCGAACTCGGTGCGGGTCTGGGCGTCGGCCACCTTGAGGTAGCGGTCATGGCAGAGGACCTGGACGTAATAGAGGCGGCCGCCAAGGGCTATGAAGACGGCCGCCAGGCCGAAGATCACCAGATTGTGTCGGAAGCGTTCGGCCCGGCTCGGCGTCACCAGCGCTCCCCCTTTCATTCCACCGGCAAAAGGGGCCGGCCTCACTAGAGGCCGGCACCCCCTGCCGGCTCGGGTCGGAAGGGGGGGATCTTCCGCCCGGCCGCAGACTCAGTTATCTCAAACCGCCAGGGCGCGGCGTCCTCCCGGCAACGGCGACCGCTGTCGACGCAGGCGGTCTCCGGCCGGCGAGAACGGTCTTCTCCGCCCGGCTCTCCAGTCTCAGCTCCATCTCCCTGACTTTTTCAGCCACTCGCTCCGGGGCCGTCAGGCGCGCCAGGCGCGCCTCCTCGACCCGTTGCTCCTCGATGGTCCGGACCACCTGCCGCTCCAGGCGCGCGGCCTCGTACCCCATGGACACCGTCTGGCTCTTCCACCACACGGTGATCAGCCCCATGGCCACCATCACCGCGACCAGCACCAGGCAGCGTCCGGCAACCACGGTCAGGCCTCCACCGGAGCCGCGACCAGCCGGGCGCCGCGCAGACGCGCGCTCCTGGCCCGCGGGTTGGCCGCGACCTCGTCGTCCCCGGGCCTCAGCGGCCGGCGGGTGAGCACCTCGGCGCATCCCCCGGTGGCCAGGCTACGCAGGAAGCGCTTGACGATGCGGTCCTCAAGCGAATGGAAGCTGATGGCCGCCAGCCGGGCGCCTGGAGCGGCCCCGGCCGATGCCGCGGCCAGCCCCTGCTCAATCTCGCTCATCTCGTCGTTCACGGCTATCCTCAAAGCCTGAAATGTGCGGGTTGCCGGGTCGATCCTGCCGAAGCGACCGCCGCCGGCCCGGCGCACGATCTCCGCCAGCCGTCCCGTGGTGCGGATCGGGGAACGCCCCCGCTCCTCCACGATGAAGCGGGCGATCCGACGGCTCCTGCGTTCCTCGCCGTAGCGCCAGATGATGTCGGCCAGCGACTCGGCGTCGAGCTCGTTGACCAGGTCAGCGGCGGTCGGGCCGGAACCGCGGTCCATGCGCATGTCCAGGGGCGCGTCGTTCCTGAAGCTGAAGCCCCGCTCGGCCTCGTCGAACTGCAGCGAACTGACTCCGAAGTCGAAGAGGATGACCGACGGCCGGCCCCAGCCGACCTCGGCGAGCACCTCCCCGAGCTGGCTGAAGCGGGCCTGGCGGGCGGCGAAGCGTCCGCCGAACGGCTCGAGCCGGCCGCACGCGAGTCCCAGGGCATCCGCGTCCCGGTCGATGCCGATGAGCCGGCCATCGAAACCGGGGTGCCGCAGAATGGCTTCGGCGTGTCCGCCCAGGCCCAGCGTGCAGTCAACGGCCAACTCCCCATCTCTTGGGGCCAGCAGCCCCAGCACCTCGCCGGCCATCACCGGAAGGTGCCGGGGCTGCCCGCCCCGGTCTTCAAGCGCGGGCGGGATGCAGACGCCCCTCCGCGACCGCCGCCCCGGACTTGCCGGCCTTCGCCAGAAGCGCCGCCACGAACGGGCTCAGCTCCACCTGCTTGCCGGTCAGCGCCCGGACCCGCTCAAGCCGGCGAACCAGCTCCTTGAGATCCGCGCCGATGTTGGCCGCGTTTCCGCCGGAGCCCTTGAGGAACCTCTTAACGACCTTCAACGAGCCTGCCCCCCCCGATTTGCGAACCGGCGACCTCACCCTTCACCTCCTCGTTTGCTCTCACGCCATCCCCTGGGGTCACAGCCCGAAAACGTCCTTCACCACCGCGCCGAGCTTGTTCTCGTACTCGGCGACGTGCTCCCGCTCGTACGCCTGCCACTTGGCCGGGTTCCACAACTCGACCCGGCGGTGGGTGCCGACGAAGACCACGTCCTGCTCGATCCCCACGGCTTCCTTCATGTGGGCCGGCAGAACGATGCGGCCCTGCGAGTCGCACTCCACCTGCACGATCTTCGAGTAGAAGAGGTGCAGGAAGTCCTGGTCGGTGCCGCCCCACTTGGAGCGCGCGCGCTCCACCACGTCCTCCATGCCCTTCGGCGTGAACAGGTAAAGGCACCGGCTCTCCGCGACGAAGAGGAAGAAGCCTTTGCCCTCCCTGGTCTCGTCGATGGCGGCACGGAAGGAGGCCGGAACCGTGACTTGGTTCTTGGTGTTCAATCGGTGTTCGAACTTCCCGAAGAACATGCCCGGCCCTCTCTGCTACTTCCCGCTACTTATTGCTATCGCGCGGAATTTAGCGACCAATGAGCGGAAGTCAAAGAAAAAACACTGAAAAACGGCACGTTTCCCCTAGAAGTTGTAAGGCTTACGATCTGCAGGCCCAACATCTTGGGTCTTGCACTTGTGCAGCTACCAACGGATGGACATTCCGTAAAATACGCTCCGAGACGACATTATCGGACGCGAAAGCTCAGCAGGTCGGCAGCCGCTCGGGAACTTGCGCGTCACGCGCGCCGGGCGCGCGGACGCCGGGTGCGCCCCGGAGCCTCTAATACCATTTGAGCATCGACACAGAAAAGGGGCTCCCGAAGAGCTTCAATACTATGGGCGCAAAATGCTTCACAGCCCCAGGCTGCGCATCAGGAAGAAGTGCACCGCCATGGAGATCGACAGGAAGAGCAGACCGACGCCCTGGACCAGCATGCGCTCGCCGGGATTCACCCGGGCCTTTCCTCCGCGCAGCGGCGCCAGGACCCGCGCCTCGAGCCAGGCGATCTTCTCCGGCCAGATCAGCATGGAGCCGGCCGCCAGGGCCAGCGCCCAGTTCAGGAAGAAGGCCGCCCGCTGCGGCTCGGTGAGCAGGTTGAACACCGACCCCGGACCCGTGCGCAGGAAGCTCGCGACCATGAAGACCATGGCCGTCGTGAAACCGGCCAGCGCCAGGCGCCGGCGCACGCCCTGGCTGCGCACCATGACCAGCGACCGGCGCTTCTCGGGGAGGTCGGCCATGACCAGCCGGGGAATGTCCACGTGGAGCAGCAGGCCGCCCAGAGCGCGCCTGAGCACCTCGCCGTCCGAGCGCAGATCGTCGAGCTCCTCGCGGCACTCCGCACAGGCATCCAGATGGCCGGCCACGGCCTGCCGGTCGTGGGCCCCGAGTTCGCCATCCAGGTAGGCGCCAAGCCTCCGGCCGCACTCGCTCATGTCTTCCTGACCTCCAGAACCTTGCGAAGCATGCTCCGCGCCCTGGTCAGCCTCTTCTCCACCGCCGCGGCGCTCAGGCCCAGGGCCTCGGCGATGTCGCCGTAGCTCCGACCCTCCAGGTGTCTCAGCACCAGAACCTCGCGGTACCGCCGGCCGATCCGGCTCAGCGCGTCCAGCACGCGGGACTCCTCGTCGGACCGCGCCGCGCTGCCCCCCGGGTCCGGAAGCACCACCACCGGAGCGTCCTTGCGCACCTCCAGCGCCCGGGCCGCCCGGCGCTCGCGCCGGATGGCGTAGATGCACTGGCGCCGGGCGATGCCGGCCAGCCAGGCTCCGAACCGTCCGGGCTCCCGGAGGCTGCCCAGCGCCTGGAAGGCCGCCAGGAATGCCTCCTGGGCCAGGTCCCGGGCCTTCTCGCGGTCGTTGACCATGCCGTAGGTCAGAGCGACCACCTGCCGCGCATGGCGCTCGACCAGCTCGCCAAATGCCGCCCGGTCGCCTGAAAGGGCGCTTCTGGCAAGTTCGGCGTCGCTGGCTCCAGCCAGGTCTTTCCTTCCGGCCAAGGGCTCCCTTCCACCAGTTGTAGTAGCGCGGGGCCAGGCCGGCCAGACAACCATTTTGCCCACCGACGGCCCTGTGCCTTTCTATCGCGCGACCGCCGCGTGTCAAACTCCCCGGGCCGTTCTCTTGACATCGGCGCCGCGGAGATTAACCTTCGCCTGCTGAGGGCGCACCCGAAGGGCCTAGTCGACCCCGGATGTCGAACCCCAGAGGTTTCTAGCCAGGAGGTTTAGGTCCATGGCCAAGCAGTTCGCAGTCACCCCCAAGAAGACCCAGCGCGTCGAGACCAAGTTCCGCAAGATCGTCACCGACATCCCCGCGCCCGAGTCCATTCCGATCATGGATGCGCTGCGCAAGGCCGAGCCCCTGTCCATGAGCGGCCAGCCGCCGATCCTGTGGGACCGCGCCGAGGGCTTCCAGGTCTACGACAAGTGGGGCAACATGTGGCTGGACTGGTCCTGCGGCGTGCTGGTGGCCTCCGCCGGCCATGGTCGCAAGGAGATCATCGCGGCCGTCAAGCAGGCCCTCGAGAAGCCCCTGCTCCACAACTACTGCTTCCCGAGCGAGTACCGGGCGAAGCTCGCGTCCAAGCTCGTGGAGCTCGCGCCCCAGGGCCTGGACAAGTGCTTCCTGCTGACCACCGGCGCCGAGGGCGTCGAGTGCATCATCAAGGTCTCGCGCGAGCACGGTCGCAAGATCAATCCCAACAAGACCGTGGTGGTGACCTTCAACGGCGACTTCCACGGCCGGACCATGGCCGCGCAACTGGCCGGCGGCACGCCCGCCCTCAAGGAGTGGATCGGGCCGACCGTCGACAAGGGCTTCGTCCAGGTCGACTTCCCGACCAACATCCGCACCAAGGACCAGTCCTTCGAGGGCTTCGTCAAGGCGCTGGCGGCCAAGGGCGCCACGCCCGAGAACATCTGCCTGGTCTTCCCCGAGACCTACCAGGGCGGCTCAGCGGCCTTCCTGACCAACGAGTTCGCCAGGAAGCTGCGCGACTGGACGACCCAGAACAAGATCGTCCTGGCCTTCGACGAGGTCCAGGCCGGCTTCGGGCGCTGCGGCAGGTTCTGGGGCTTCGAGCACTACGGCGTCACGCCCGACCTCTTCAGCCTGGGCAAGGGCATCTCGAGCTCCCTGCCCATCTCCGCGGTCATCGGCCGCAAGGAGCTCATGGACCAGTTCCCGCCGAACTCCATGACCAGCACGCACACCGGCAACCCGGTCTCCTGCGCCGCGGCGCTGGCCAGCGTCGACCTGATCGTCAAGGAGAAGCTGGTCGAGAACGCCGCGAAGATCGGCGAGGTCTTCATCGGCGGGCTCAACAAGGTCCGTGAGAAGTTCCCCAAGAACATCGCCGCCGTGCAGGGCCGCGGCATGGTCGCCGGCGTGCACATGGTCAAGCCCGGCACCGAGCTCGAGCCCGACGCGGAAGCGGCCTTCAACATCGTCGAGCGCTGCATGGAGAAGGGCCTGCTGATGTTCGCGCCGGTCGGCGTCGGCGGCGGCACGGTCAAGATCGCCCCCCCGCTCACCACCACGGCCGAGGCCATGGCCGAGGGACTGGCGGTCTTCGAGGAGGCCGTCGGCGAGGTGGTCGGAGGCAGGAAGTAGGCCGACTCTCCGGAAGACTGAAGCCCAGAGACACGCATCCAGCCCCTCTCCGGTTCGTCCGGGGAGGGGCTTCTCTTTTTGGATCGACCCGGCCCTGCCCGCCAACGACACATCCACATCCACCTCCACCCTCCACCCTCCACCCTCCACCCTCCACCACGACCCGCCCCTTGTCCTTGACGCCCCCCCCTCCAACCCTAGAATCGCCCGGGTAAAGATTCGGACCGGCTGCATTCCCGGGCCATCCAGGAGGTCTCAGTGCACCTTGACGAACTCACCCGACTGATCGACGCCGAGATCTCCACCGGAGAACTCCTCGCCGGCATGGAGGCCATCCAGGGCCTCGACCGCCATTTCACCTACCCGAAGTTCATGGAGAGCGCGCGGCTGGTGGTGCGCAAGCTCGCCGACTGCGGGCTCGAGAGCCGGCTGCTCGAGCAGCCCGCCGACGGCGTCACCCGGATGGGCGACTGGACCATGCCCATGGCCTGGGACTGCCGGGAGGCATCCTTCGAACTGCTGGCCCCGGACGGCTCGGCCGGCAAGATGCTCTGCAGGCGCTCGCAGGACCCCAACAGCGTGGTCATGTGGTCGGCGCCGACTCCGCCCGAGGGCGTGACCGCCGGGATGGTCGGGCCCGTCAGGGTGGAGCTCGACAGGAGCGGGCCGGAGCCCCGGGTCCAGTGGCTCATCGACGAACCCGAGGGAGCCAGGGCCCTGCGCGACGGCGAGCTTTCCGGAAAGATCGTCTTCACCACCGCGAACCCGCGCAGCATCAAGCCGCTCCTGATCCGGGAGAAGGCCGCCGGCGTGGTCTCGAGCTTCATGCCCAAGGACCAGCCGCTGCCCGAGAACCGCTTCTGGGTCAACGGCTGGGCCGACGACCCGAACGACTGGGCCTTCACCTCCCGGGACACGCCCATGTGGGGCTTCATGCTCACGCCCCGCCAGGGCGAGGAACTGGCCTCGGCGCTGGCCGCCGGTCCGGTCAGCGCCCGGGCCGTGGTCGACAGTCGGATCTATGAGGGCGTGCTGCCGGCGGCCACCGGGCTGCTCCGCGGGCAGTCGCGCGAGGAGATACTGGTGCTCGGCCACCAGTTCGAGATCGGCGCGGACGACAGCGCCTCGGGCTGCGCCGTGATGCTCGAGGCCGCGCGCGTCCTGGCCGGGCTCGTCTCCCGGGGCATGCTGCCCGAGCCGCGCCGGTCGATCCGTTTCCTGTTCATGAGCGAGTGCTACGGTTCCATGGCCTACGCCATGATGAACCCGCAGCTGGTGCGCCGCACGCTCGGCGGCATGAACCTGGACTGCGTCGGCGGCGATCAGCGCAAGGTGGGCATGCCCCTGCCGGTGTCGATGACCCCGCCGGCCAATCCCACCGTCGCCGACACCCTGATCCTGCGCCTGTGCCGGGGCTACCTCCGCAAGCGCGACCCGCACTTCTCGTGGTTCCCGGAACCATTCGTCCCCTGCGACAGCACCATCGGCGACCCGATGATCGGCATCCCGGTGGTGTACCTCGGCGGCAAGGACCGCTTCTGGCACACCACCGCGGACACCATCGACAAGATCGATCCGGAGGCCGCCGCGCGGGTGGCGGCCCTCACCGCCGGCTTCGCCTACTACCTGGCCGCGGCGGGCTCCGAGGAGGCCGAATGGCTCGCCGAGGAGACGGCCGCCGACGGCCGCGAGGCGCTCGCCGGCAAAGGCGCGGAGCTCGCCGCCCGGCTGCGCAGCTCGGCGCCGGCCGAGCGCCCTGCGGCGCTGTGGAAGGCCTCGGAGGAACTGGCCCACTGCCGCGACGTGGCCTCCGAGCGGGTGCGCAGCGCCCAGAAGTACGCCGCTCACGCCGAGCGCAAGGAGTTCCGCGGAGCGCTCCGCCCCATGGTCAGCCAGCTCAAGAAGCAGGCCCGCCTGGAGGAGAGCTACCTCGTCCGCCTGGCCGCGCGCCTGGCCGCCGAGGCCGGCGAGGAACGGCCGCGGCCGGAGCCTCCGGCCAGGCCCTCGTGGTGGTCCGAGGCCGAACGGCTCGTGCCGGTCCGCAAGGTCCCCGGCACGATGAACCTCGAGACCATCCCGCCCGACCGGCGCGAGGGTTTCTCCAGCTTCCGCTGGAGCACGTCCGTGGCCAACGTCATGTTCCGCTGCGACGGGCGCCGGACGCTGGCCGAGGCCTGCCGGCTGGGCATGCTCGACACCGGCCTCGACGCCTGCGGCATGTTCGACGCCCTGAAGCTCTTCCGGCTGCTGGAGCGCCACGGACTGGTGGAGCTCAAGCCGGCCGGGAGAAAGGCCGTCCGCGAGGGGCTGGGCTGAGGGTCGAAGGTTGAAGGGCTGGGGGTGAGGACTGAGCGCTGACCGAGTCCTGCCGCCAGGTGTTTATTGAGGACATGAGATCCCGTTGCCCTGCACGGCCGCGCCGCGGCTTCACGCTGGTGGAGATGGTCGTGGTCCTGGCCATCCTCATCCTGCTGGCCGCCATGATCCTGCCGACCATCGGCCCGATGCGCCGGCAGGGCCGGATGCGCGTGGCGGCATCCACCGTGGCCGAGAGCCTGCGGCTGGCCAGGAGCCTGGCGATAGCGCAGAGCGCGCCTTACAGCGTGGACTGGCTCGACGACCACCGGCTTCGCATCTATGGAGGCTTCGGGGCGTTCGCTGCCGCAAGTCCGGTCGTGGACACCACGTCTCTGCCGGACGGGGTTGTCCGTCAGAGCGCCAGCGCCACGTCGGTGAGCTTTCAGCCCGACGGATCATGCTCCGGCATCGTCGTGGTGATCCACGACTCCAACCAGACGTCCGACACTCGAACCATAGACGCGAAGGTCGCCAGCGGAAGGATCTCGGTATCCGGAGGCTCACGGTGACCATCGCATGTGAGTGTCGTGCCGCTGGCCGCGACTCGCGGACGGGCGCACCCCACAACCTTCCACCTTCCACCCTCCACCTTCCACCCACCCGCGCCATCCACGTCCGCCGTTCCGGCTTCACTCTCGCCGAACTGCTGGTGGCCATGTTCGTTCTGACCATGGCGGTGGCCGGCGCGGTCGCGGTGATCGTGGCCGCCGGCCGGAGTTCCTCGGCGGCCAGGGACAAGCTGCTGGCCGAGGAACTGGGGCGCACGGCGCTGGCCGATGCGCTCTATGCCGCGGAGCTCTACCGCTCGGATAACGCCGAGGCTCTCGATTTCGGCGCCGCCCCATTCAACGCGTCTCCATATGAGCAGAAGACCGCGGACTCCCTGGGCCCTGCCGGCTGCGAGAAGCACGGGGACCGCGACCCCGGCGCCGCCACGGACCTGTCCTACGGCTGGGTGTGGAGGGCGCACTCCTTCGACCCGGCCATCGGCGCCTACAGCCTGGACATCTGGGTCTTCCGGAACCCGGCCGAAGCCGACGTCAACTGGGGACAGGCGGCGAACGCCGACGCGAAGCGCCAGAACACCCTGCTCTATTTGCAGACCAGGCTGGAGGCGCGGAAGCGGTGAACGCAAGAGCCCAGGCTGCCGGCCGCAGACTTTCGCCGCGCGGGCGGCGATTCCGTCCCGTCCGCTCCGGCTTCACCCTCGTCGAGGTGCTGGTGGCCATCGGGGTCGCCGCGATCCTTTTCGCCATCTGCACCACCATCGTCGTCAAGGTCAGCCAGTACAAGTCGCGAAGCGAGAAACTGCTCTTCGTGTCCCAGGAGGCCAACGGGGCGCTTGGCCGGATCGCGCGGGATCTGCAGGGCATTTACGTCGGCGACCCCGCCCTGGAGGACTACTGGCAACTGGATAGTCCGGCAGGAATCATCGGTGAGCAGCTCAAGATTCAGACCGCCACCGAGAATCCTGGGCGAGCCGACTACTGCTCCGTCAGCTACTACGTGAAAGGCACCCCGGAGGTCGTGAACGGAAAGACCTGGATTCGTAATGGCAGACTCTACCGAAAGCTATCGGGGGGCGTCCAGCCCGCGTCAGGCGCATGGTCGACCGACGATGCCGATTGGCTACAGGCCGAAGGCGTCGTCAGCATCACCTTCACCACCGAACCGACCGGATTCTCCACCAACGGCAAGGTACCGGCCAGCGTCACGGTGACCCTGAAGATGGCCGACCCCGACGGAAAGTCGCGATCAGACGGCAGCCAGGCATGCCTGATCTTCAGCCAGACCGTCCGCCCCGGTTCGGAGGAAAACCAATGAGGGGCGTCAGAGAGCGCGGCTCGGCGCTGATCCTCTCGCTGGTCATCGCCGCCGTGCTGGCACTGCTGGCCACGGCCTTCATCATCACCGCGCGGACCGAGCGACGCGCGGCGGTCAACACGCTCTACGGGGCGCAGGCCGAGGCGGCCTGCCGGGCGGGATTGGCTTCAGCGATCTACCAGATAGAGCTGTCCGCCGACACCTATGCCGTCACCCCTCAGCATCTGCCGGCATGGCACAGCCACTTCTTTGATGCGTCCGGTCCGGACCTGTGCCTTGACATGCTCTCAGGCAAGCAATGGGTGGAGCATTACGACGCATCTCTCGCCGACGCTGGCATGACCGCCAAGGAGGTTAGTCTCGTACCGACCACGCCGTTCAAGAGGCAGAAGGGTTTTAGCGCCAAGTACTATGTGGCCGTGGCTGATTTGGATGGCAAGTTGCACTGCAATCCGCGCTTTCTCAGCAATCTTCTCACCGACCCACAGACCGACGGCATGGTCGCAGCCTTGGGACTTCCAGCGTCGGCGGAAGCGGCTTTGTCGACAGATGCGACCGCCAACTGGTCGTTAGGACAACTTCGGACCAAGCTGATCGCCGCCGGCATCACCGACGACTCAGGGACATCCGAGAACGAGTTGAATCTGGGCGAGAAGTTCTTCACAACCTACCCCCGAGTGCTGGACTTCAGCGGAGGGAAGGGAGCGATCAGCGCGGAACTCGGCCGCATCAACATCAACACTGCGCGCAAGGAAGTCCTCAAAGCCATCCTGTCGCAGATTAGCGCCTTGGCCGCGGGACATGATTCCGCTCTGGCTGACTATTTGGCTGCGAAAAGGCCATTTGCCAACCGAAGGAAACTGGAAGACGCCATCTACGATGTGGGCCCTGCAGGCACTAAAGACCTGCCGACAACCGCCGATAGACTCAGCGAACGCGAACTCAACAACATCTTGAACAGCTTGAATGGTAACTACTCAAGCATTTACGCCACCGATGGAAATGTGACTGCCGAGACAGAGGGAACCAGCGGGATGTACAAGCTTGAGTTCGATGCGGGCGTCCTCAAGACACAGGATCAAGGCGCTACAGACGCAACAACTTTCGCTGATACCTGGGGCACCGAAGTCAAATTCACCTCCCGCTTCTTCCACATCTACACCCTCGGCCGGACACTGGCCGAGAACGGCCGCGTGGTCGCCGAGCGCCGCATGCACGCGATCTACGACTCCGAGACCAACAAGGTCCTCTGGCTCCGCTGGAACTTCGGTCCGAAGGCCAACATGACGGACAATTGACAGAACGCCAGGCACTAAGGCACTAAGGCACTAAGGCGCAGAGGGGCCACAAGAATGCACTTGGATCATTGTCTCGTGGCCCCCTAGCATCTTGGCGCCTTGGTGGTTGCGTGCCCTCTTTTCCCCGAACCTTGCGCCCGTCCGGGCCGTCCAATATGATGCCGCTGCCCGGCGAAGGAAGCGCCGGGCCCGCAGAGGAGCCTGCTATGCCCGCCCAGGCCGCCGATTCCAAGCTCTCGACCGTCCTCGCCGCCGGCGCCCGCCGGCTGCGCATCAACGACGCCCTCCGGGTCGGGAGCCTGGCCGCCGTCGGTGCGCTCGGGGCCATGGCCCTGCTGATCGTCGCCCAGCGGCTCGTATTCCTGGGCCTGCCCGCCCCGAAGCCGTTCGCCTTCCTGCGAATGCCCTCGTGGGGCCTCTGGACCCTCCTGGCCCTGGGATTGGCCCCCTTCGCCGCCGCCGCCGCGGCCTACGTCCGCTCGAAGAAGGGCGTGCTCTCCGCGGCCCTGGCCGCCGACGAGCGCCTCGCGCTGCGCGCCCGGCTCTCGAGCGCTGTGGCCCTGGAGGCCGCCGCGGCGGGCGCGGGCGCGGGCGCCGGGTCAGGCTCGATGAGCCCGGCGCTCTTCGCCGACGCCCGGAACCACGCCGCTGCACTCGAGGTCCGGCGAGAGTTCCCCTTGCGGCTCCCCCGCGCGGCCCTCTTCCTGCCCCCCGCGATGATCGCCGTGGGGCTCGCCCTGCTCCTGCTGCCGCAGAAGGACGTGCTCGGCTTCAGGGGCAAGGCCGAGGAGAAGCAGGCCGGGGCCGAGGCCATCCGCCAGGTGGCGGAAATCATGGAGGAGAAGATCGCCACGCTCAACCGCAAGCCCGGTGAACCCCGTCGCTCCGAGGAATTGCCCAGCGAAAAGCTCAAGGACGACATGAGCAAGCTGGTCAGCGAGATGAAGGAGGCCGCCGACCGCGAGAAGGCCGTCGCCGAGCTGAACAAACTGCTCGACGAGGCCAAGCTCGCCGAGCAGCGACTGGCCGGCATGGAGAAGCTGGTCCGCCAGATGGAGCAGCTCGAAAAGATGGGCGAGGCCGCCAACCTGCCCAAGGGCGCGGTCGAGGCCGCCGCCGCGGCCATGGCCCGCGGAGACTTCAAGAAGGCCTCCGAGGAGCTCGCCAAGCTCGGCGAGAAGATGAAGGACGGCAACCTGTCCGAAGAGGAGGCCGCCGACCTCAAGCGCGACCTCGAGCGCCTGGCCAAGATGAGCGGCGACTGGAAGGAGCTCTCCGAGGAGCTCGGCAAGGCCGCCGGCGAGCTCGGCGAGGGCGACCAGGAGAAGGCCCTCGAGCAGCTCGCCGCCGCCATGGAGGACATGAAGGAACTGGCCGAGCTTCTCAAGGAGCTGGGCGCCGACGGCAACAACGACGGCCAGCAGCTCGGCCAGGAGGGCGAGCGGGTCCAGATGACCGAGGAGATGATCAAGCAGCTCAAGGACATGCTCAAGAACGCCCGGCGCTGCGCCTTCTGCCGGAAGATGTACTGCCTCAACTGCGGCCAGCCGCGCTGCGGCTGCGAGGGCCTGCCCCAGTGCGACTGCCAGAACGGAGAAGGCGGTGAAGGCGGGCAGGGCGGCGAAGGCGGGGAAGGAGGCGCCGCTGCCATGCCGGGCCTCGGCGCGATGAGAAGCGGCGGCGGGGGCAGCAGCGGATCCGGTTCGGGGACGGGCGGTTCCGGTCAGGGCGAAGGCGGCAACCCTCCGGAGCGCGAGCACGACGTCGGCTTCCAGACCACCAAAGCACCGGGAAAGGTCGACACCCAGGGACAGATCATCGGCCACATGATCACCAGGGGCGATCCCATGGTCAGGGACGACGACAAGAAGGCCGAATACCAGGCCGCCCACGAGGCCGCGGCCAAGGCCGCCAGCGAGGCGGTCGAGAGCGGCCGCATCCCCCGGGAGCTCCGCGAGTACGTCCGCAACTACTTCGACACGACCAAACCGACCCCGACCTCGACCCCGACCAAGGCTAAGGACGAGGGAACGAAGTGACGCGGGGACGCGGAGACACGGAGACGCGGGGACGCGGCGACAAGGAGACACGGGGACACGGGGACACGGGGACAGGGGATGACGGGGCGAGGGGCCCCAGCAACGACGCTGGCCGTCAGGCCCTCCGTTCTGCACACACCAAGTCATCAAATGACTTCCCACGCGTGTCCCAGCCTTCTTGTCTCCCTGCCCCCGCGTCTCCTCGTCTCCGTGTCCCCGCGTCTCCGTGTCTCCGTGTCTCCGCGTCCCCGTGTCTCCGTGCCTCCGCGTCCCCGCGTCTGCGTGTCTCCATGTCCCCGCGTCCCCGTGTCTCCGTGTCGCCGCCTCGCCGCGTCGCGGCACCGGCTCAAGCGGCCGGCGCCCCTGACCGATAAAAGGAAGGTACGAGATGAAACCGAAAACCCATCCCCGCCGGGGAGGCGTCCTCAAGGCGCTTCTCTTTCTCTTCCTGCTGCTGGCCGCGGCCGCGGTGGTGATATACCTCATCGCCACCCGCGGGGCGGAGATGCAG
The DNA here is from genome assembly GCA_937935355.1 of uncultured bacterium. Lineage (GTDB taxonomy): Bacteria > Planctomycetota > SZUA-567 > JAKLDR01 > JAKLDR01 > JAKLDR01. The sequence continues at coordinate 147,200 of CALGYR010000017.1, forward strand.
GACAAGCTCCGCGACAAGGGCGAGGAACTGCGCGACAAGGTCTCCGGGGCGCTCGACAAGGGCCCGGCCGGCTCCCAGCGGGAGCCCGAGGCCCGGCCCGAGGCCCCCGCCGGGATCCCGGCCGCGCGAGAGCCGGTCAGGCCCGCGCCGGAAGCGAACCCCAGGCCGACCTATACCGTGAAGCGCCCTCCGCCGGTCCAGAAGACCTGGCACACCGTCGCCAGGGGCGAGACCCTCTTCTCCATCGCCGAGACCTATTACGAGGACGGCACCCTCTGGAAGCTGATCGCCGAGGCCAACGGCCTGAAGGACACCTCGGGCCTGAAGGAAGGCATGCTCATCAGCATCCCGGGCAGATAGCCCCCGCCTCGCACGGCCTCCCGGTTATCGCCCCGGTCCTGCGAACGGCATCCAAACCACCAAGACACAAAGACACCAAGAGACACGAAGAAGAACGGACCGGTCGCCATCCGCGGCGGTGAGCCCTGGATCCGCGAATGACCGCGTCCGCGTGCGGAGTCACAGGCTGTTCTTGGTGTCGTCTTCGTGTCTTGGTGTCTTTGTGGTCGACCAGATGGCGCATTCCTTGACACCGTCCCCTCCGGACTGAATAATGCCCCCCGGCTCCGCGGTTCTTCTCTCCGGAGGACACCTTGGCTGACTTCGATCTTCTGGTCATCGGCGGCGGACCGGGCGGCTACGTGGCCGCCGGCCGGGCCGCCACGCTGGGACTGCGCACGGCGCTGGTGGAGGAGCGCGAGTTGGGCGGCACCTGCCTCCAGCGCGGCTGCATCCCCACGAAGACGCTCATCGAGAGCGCCCGGGCCGTCCACCTGGCCAGGAACGGCCGGCTGCTGGGCTTCTCGGCGGCCGACGTGGCGCCCGACATGACCGCCATGGTGGAGCGCAAGCGCCGGGTGGTCTCGACCCTCGAGCGCGGCGTGGCCGGGCTGCTCAAGAAGCGCGGCGTGGAGGTGATCCCCGGACGGGCGCGGCTCGCCTCGGCCGGCGAGGTCGAGGTCGCCGCCAAGGACGCCCCGGCGCGCAAGGTCTCGGCCGACAAGGTGATCCTCGCCACCGGTTCGCGCCCCTCGGCGCTGCCCTTCCTGCCCGTCGACGGCCGCAACGTCTTCGACAGCGACTCGATCATGGACGTCGCCCGGCTCCCGGCCAGCCTCGCGGTCATAGGCGGCGGCGTGCTCGGCTGCGAGTTCGCCACGCTCTACGCCCAGCTCGGCGTGCAGGTCACGATCGTCGAGATGCTCGAGCGCCTGCTGCCGGCCGTCGACGCCGACTGCACCGCCGAGGTCACGCGCGCTCTCAAGAAGCTGCGCGTCAAGGTCCTGACCGGAACGAAGATCGAAAGCGCCGAGGCGGGATCGGGCTGCCGGCTGACCCTGGCCGGCGGCCAGCAGGTCGAGGCCGAGGCGGTCCTGGTGGCCACCGGCCGCCGGCCCAACAGCCAGGACCTGGGGCTCGAGGCGCTCGGGGTCGCCATGGAACGAGGCTTCGCTAAAGTCGACGACCGCTGCCGAACGAGCGTCCCGGGACTCTGGGCCATCGGCGACGTCACCGGCGGCTGGATGCTGGCCCACGCGGCCAGCCGCATGGGACTGGTCGCCGCCGCCGACGCCGCCGGCAAGCTCGGCGAGGAGCGCTACGAGTTCGATCAGGTGCCCGGCGCGGTCTTCACCGACCCCGAGGTGGGCACCGTGGGTCTGACCCTTAAGGCCGCAACCGAGCGCGGGCTCGTCGCCCAGGAGCAGTCCTTCCCGTTCCGGATGCTGGGCCGCTCGGCCTGCGGGCACGACCTGTCGGGGCTGGCCAAGGTGGTCTTCGAAAAGGACTCCGGCCGGGTCCTGGGCGTGCACATCTGCGGGCCGCACGCCTCCGATCTGATCGCCGAGGGGGCGCTGGCCGTGAAAGCCGGCCTCACCGTCGGGCAGCTGGCCAACACGGTCCACGCCCATCCGACCTACGCCGAGGCCCTCTACGAGGCCGCGGAGGCGGCCATCGGCCTGCCCATCCACAGCCCCTGATTGGCACCAGGAGGGGAAGACTCATAATGTTCAGAGCCGCCGTCCTCGCTGCCCTGACGCTGCTGGCCGCCGCCGAAATCGCGGCCGGCGAGGAGTCCACGCCCGGGCCCTTCTCGGCCGGAGACTGGGCCGAGGCCCAGGAGAACGCGGGCAAGTCCCCGCTGGTGGTCATCGCCAGGGTGGTCGAAGCCGCCGGAGCCAAGGGCAAGGGCTGGAACATGCAGGCGCGCGGCGACAATAACAGGGCCCCGGTGGACGTCCAGCAGGAGTGCACCGTCGAGGTCGTCGAGGTCCTCCGCGGCGAGCCGAAGGCCAGCAAGCTTGTCGTCAGGCTGAACACCGTCCAGTATCCGCTGCAGTCGCTCTACAGGATGCTGATGGTCTCCGACGGCAAACGCACCACCCGCAGGCAATCCGTGCCGGCCGGCGAGTTCGCCCTGGTCAAGGACCGCACCTACCTGCTCTTCCTGTCCGCCCCGAAGGACGCGGAGGCCAGGGACCCCGTCGATTCCCAGCCCGACACCGACCCCGTGGAGGCTCCCGACGCGCAACTCCTGGCTTCGGTCCGGGGCTTCTGCCGGGCGCTGGCTGCGTGGAAGGACCCGCCCAAGCTTGCGCCCGAGGAGGACGCGCGCGTCCGCCAGCTCGTGGCCGACCTGGGCGCCGACGACTTCGAGAAGCGCGAACGGGCCGAAGCCGATCTCCGCAAGCTCGGCGCCGCAGTCCGGACCTACCTCGAGGCGGCCGCCAGGGACAAGGACCCGGAGCGATCGTTTCGAGCCAAGGACATTCTCAAGGCCGCGGAACCGATGCCCGGACAGACCGAGTTGCCCTTCGGCGAGGCGGTCGGCGGCACTGCCAAGTCAGGCACGGTCAAGAATCGCCCCAAGGAAGAGCCTCTGCCGGAGATCGAGGGAGTCCCGGAGCCGGCCCCCGCTCCGGCCCCTGAGCCTGAGGCACTCCCGGAGCTCCCGGCGGCAGTCGACTGATGGCCGAACGGCTGCGCCTGATCCGCCCGAACCGGCTGGAATACCGCCGCGCCTACGCGCTCCAGCGCCGGCTGGTCGAAGAGATCGTCGCCGACCGCTCGCGCCCCGGGGCGCTGGTGATCCTCGAACACGAGCCGGTCGTGACCGTCGGCCGGGCCTCGAAGCGCGAGCACGTGCTCGCCACCGACGACGAGCTGGCGCGCCGGGGAGTCGCCCTGGTCGAGACCGACCGCGGCGGCGACGTGACCTGGCACGGCCCCGGGCAGCTGGTCGCCTATCCCATCCTGCCGCTCGAGCGCTTCGGCGGCCGCGACCTCGACCGCTTCCTGCGCTCGCTCGAGGAGGTCGTGATCCGCACGCTCGCCGCCTTCGGCATCGCCGGACGACGCGAACCGCCCATGAGCGGCGTCTGGACCGATCGCGGCAAGATCTCCGCTCTGGGCGTGGCCTTCCGGCGCTGGGTCAGCTTCCACGGCCTGTCCCTCAACCACGCGCCGGACGCGTCCGGCTTCGGCCTCATCGTCCCCTGCGGCCTGGCCGGCCGCAGGGTCGCGACCATGCGCGACTTCCTGGGCGACGACCTGCCGGAGATCTACGCCGTGGAGCGCGTCCTGGTCCGGGAGTTCTGCGCGGTGTTTGACATATCCGAGGTCGAGGAGGCCGAAATCGAGCTGCCCGAGCCGATGGAACCGCTGGCTCAACGACGCAGGATGATTCCGCTCGGCACCCCTCACCCCGGCCCACGAGTTGGCGAGTCCTTACAGATCCCCTCTCCCCTTGGGGGAGAGGGAAAGGGTGAGGGGTTGGACCCGGAGAGCACCCCTCACCCCGGCCCTCTCCCTCAAGCTTGCCCGCCCTCCGTGCGGCGGGGGGAGAGGGAGTCTGTGAGGAGGAACGCTACTCCTCCCTGGCTGGTGAAGCGCCTGCCTTCCGGCGGGGCCGAGCCGGCCGGCAAGGTCGGCGCGCTCCTCGACGACCTGCGGCTGAACACCGTCTGCCGCTCGGCGCACTGCCCGAATCTCGGGGAGTGCTTCGCCTCGGGCACGGCCACCTTCCTGGCCATGGGCCCGACGTGCTCGCGCCGCTGCCGCTTCTGCGCGGTGGACAAGGGCGCGGCGCCGGCGCCCCTCGACCCCGACGAGCCCCGGCGCATCGCCGAGGCCGCCCGCCGCCTCGGCCTCGCCCACGTCGTGGTCACCTCGGTGACCCGCGACGACCTCGCCGACGGCGGAGCCGGGCACCTCGCCCGCGTGGCCCGGGCCGTCCGCGCGGCGTTGCCGGACTCGACGGTGGAGATGCTGGTTCCCGACTTCGCCGGGGACCTAGATGCGCTGGCCACGGTGCTCGCGGCCGCCCCGGACGTTCTCAACCACAACATCGAGACCGTGCCGCGGCTCTATCCCGAGGTGCGCCCCGGCGCCGACTATGCGCGTTCGCTGGAACTTTTGGCCGCGGCGAAGAGAATCTCGCCCCGGACGCTCGCCAAGAGCGGGCTGATGGCCGGTCTGGGCGAGCGCCCCGAGGAGGTCCGGGCGGCGCTGGGCGACCTCGCCCGGTCCGGCGTCGGGGCGGTCACGGTGGGGCAGTACCTGGCCCCCTCGGCAGCGCACCTGCCGGTCAGGGAGTTCGTCCGGCCGGAGCGGTTCGAAGAATACGCGCGCGAGGCCCGCGCGCTCGGGATCGGGGCGGCGGAGTGCGGCCCCTGGGTGCGCTCGAGCTACCACGCCGGGCGGACCCTGGCCGCCGCGAGAGAAGGAACTGCGGAGGAATCATGCGCATCGAAGTGAAACTCCCGGAGCTCGGCGAGGGCGCCGGCAAGGAAGCCACGGTATCGTTCTGGTACTTCGAGGAAGGCGCCCAGGTCAAGAAGGACGAGGACCTGGTCGAGATGGTCACCGACAAGGCCACCTTCAACGTCCCCGCGCCAGCCAGCGGCGTGCTCAAGGAGGTTGGCGTCTCCGAGGGCGACAAGGTCCAGGTCGGCTCGGTCATGGCGGTGATCGAGGGGGAGTAACCAACCGAAGGCGGAAGGCGGAAGGATGGAGGATGAAGGCAGAGACGCTGGGACGCGCTGACGTTTTGCGGCCAGCCTCCTTGCGTTCTTCATCCTTCAGCCTTCATCCTTCCGCCTTCGTTTTCTCGCCTTGAACGCCGCCGCCGCCGACTTATCCTTGTGTCCATGACCCACAGAAATCGCGGAGGCGCCTTCATCGCCATCGAAGGCCCCGACGGCGCCGGAAAGTCCACGCAGGCGGCCTTGCTCGCCGAGCGCATCGAGCGCGAGGCCCGGCTGCAAGTCGTGCGGGTGCGCGAGCCGGGCGGAACCCCGACCGGCGAGCGCGTCCGCGAGGTGTTGCTCGACCCGGCGCTCTCGGCCATGTGCCCATGGACCGAGCTGCTGCTCTACATGGCCAGCCGGGCGCAGCTCGTCGGGGAGGTCATCCGTCCGGCGCTGGCCGCCGGCCAGGTGGTGATCTCCGACCGATTCCTGCTCTCGTCGATCGTCTACCAGGGATACGCCGGCGAAATCGGCCCGCGACCGGTGCTGGCCCTGGCCCGCGCCGCCCTGGGAGGCTCGCTGCCGGACCTCACCGTGATCGTGGACGTGCCCGCATCACAGGGGCTTTCGCGTTCCTCGAAGCGCCGCCGCGCCGGCAAGGGCGGACGGGCCGCTCGCGCCGACCGCGTCGAGGCCAAGGGCGTGGCCTACGCCGAGAGGGTCCGCCGCGGGTTCCTCGACGCCGGCAAGCGCAGGCTCGCCGGCCGCACGGTGATCGTCGACGGCCGGGCCCCGGTCGGCGAGGTCGCCGAGGAGATCTGGCACGAGGTCCGGCGTGTCATTTAGCCGGGTGCGCGGACAGGAGCGCGCCGTAGAGCGACTGCGCGCGGCCATCGCGGCCGGGAGGCTCGCCCACGCCTACCTGCTCACCGGGCCGGACGGGGTCGGCAAGCGGACCCTGGCCCGGGAGCTGGCCCGGGCGGTGCTCTGCGATGGCGAGAGGAAGTCCGGCGCCGCGCCCGACGCCTGCGACCGCTGCCCGTCGTGCCGCGCGGTCGAGGACGGCTCGCATCCGGACTGCGGCGCGCTCATGGTCGAAGAAACCGGCGGCTCGGGCCTCCGGCCGGTTTCCGACTCCGACCGCGAGATCAAGATCGCCTCGATCCGGGAGCTCACCAGGCAGCTCAGCCTGCGCAGTTCCTCGGGCCGCGCGCGAGCCTTCGTGATCCCCGGCGCCGAGCGCATGAACGAGGAGGCGGCCAACGCGCTCCTGAAGACCCTCGAGGAGCCGCTCGGCTCGCGGCTGCTCATCCTGACCTCCAGCCGCCCGGAGGCGCTTCTGCCCACGGTGCTCTCCCGCGTCGCCCGGGTGCGGCTCGGCAGCCTCTCCCTCGAAGAGGTAGCCGACCATCTCGTCGTCGAGAAGGGCCTGGCCCGCGAGGACGCCCGGGAGCTCGCCGCCGCCTCGGACGGCTCCATCGGTGCGGCCCTGGCCGGCTCGCTCGAGAACGTCCGCGCCGCGCGCCGCTTCGCGGTCGAGCGGCTTTCGCCCCCCGCCGGAGGCGCGCTGGCCCTCGGCGAGGCCATGATGGAGTTCGCCAAGGCCGCCGCCCAGGCGGCGGAGACCAGGGAAAAGGGCCAGGAGCCGGTACGCCGGCAGCTGCTCGGCCTCTGGAGACAGGCCGCCGGGCTCTACCGGTCCGGGCTCTCCGCGGCGCTGGGAGCGGCTCCGGCCGGCGTCCGGGACGCGGCGCGCATCGCCGCCTCCGGCCCGGAGCGGCTCTGCCGGGCCATCGAGGCGCTGCTCGAGGCCGACCGCGCCGTGCGGGGCTACGCCCCTCCGGACCTGGTCTGCCGGGTGCTGGCGGGAGAGCTCTTCGCGGCGCTGGGATAACAGCCCGACTGCCGACCGAATCTAAGCGACCACAAGTAAGTAGTTGTGCATGAGGATGGCTCACGTAACTGAAACACCCGGAGCGGTCTTCGGCCGCAACCGATAGGGCTTCTGCTCACACAGAGCCACGGAGCCACAGAGAACGGCAGGCTCGGGTCTTGTTGTCTCCGTGGCTCAGTGGCCCTTCGACGCAACTCAGGGCCTTGAGCTTGTCGAAAGCTCCGTGTGAGAGATGGCCGTTGTTGTTGCTTGCTCAGGGCCACCTTCGGCCGCAACCAAGATATCTTCCCGCGCCAATAGAAATCTCTAAGCGTTGTCGCACGACAGGCCGACTGAACATGGGCGACAACCCATCCCCAATTACTTACCCGAGGTCGCTTAGTCGGCAATCTTCTTTCGCAAGTGCGGCAGGGTCTTGGGGTCGCCGGCCTTGACGTACTTGCTCTCGCCGCCGGTGGCGGTGACGTTCTCGTAGACCCCGTTGTCGCGCTTGACGAGCTTGGTGAAGCCCATGCTCTTGAGGTCGTTGTTGCTCTTGGGCACGCCGATGCCGAAGGTGGCGGTGATGATCCGGCGGACGGCGCGGCCACACTCCGGACACTTCTCCATGGCCGCCTCGCGCATGGCCTGCTCGACCTCGAAGGCCGCGCCCAGGGCGCAGGGTTCGCCCTCGTCGACGTGCTCGTAGGTGTAGGTGGGCATGGGGCCGGTCCTCCGATCGTCGGCATTATAGCGGCGCCCGGCCGCGGACGACAGGGCGTTTTCCGGGGTTGGAAGGATGGGGGAATGGAAGGTTGGAAGGATGGAAGACTGGGAGACTGGAATGATGGAAGATTGGAGGGCTGGGGGACGGCAGACGAAGGCCCGCACGACCAGGTCGCCCATCCACACTCCACCCTCCACCCTCCACCCTCCACCCTCCACCCTCCACCTTCCAACCTTCCACTCCCCGTCGCCCCGCTGATGCCGATTGACTTGCCCTCCTCCCCGGCGCTATAATCCGGACCGGAAGGAGGCCGGATCACTTTGCGAATTCCGCTCACGTCTCACGGCGCCCCGGAGATGACCCTGGCCGCGGTGGTGGCCCTGGTTTCCGGGGCCGTGCTCTGGGTGCTCTGGCCGCCGCTGGCGGCCGTTTCCGCGCTGGGCTTCGTCTACGTGCTGGCCTTCTTCCGGGACCCCGAGAGGAAGCCGGAGGTTTCGCCGCTCCCGTCCGGAGCGCTGCTCTCGCCGGCCGACGGCAAGATCGACTTCATCGGCGAAGTCGACGAGCCGCTGCTCGGCGGCCGCTGTCATAAGATCAGCATCTTCCTGTCGGTCTTCGACGTGCACCTCAACCGCGCGCCGCTGGCCGGCCGCGTACGGCAGATCGAGTACCGCCGGGGCGAGTACCTCGACGCCCGGCGCGACGACTGCTCGGCGCGCAACGAGGCCAACGTGGTGGTGATCTCCGGCCGCACAAGCGACGGCGCGGAGGTGCCGGTGCTCCTCCGACAGGTCTCCGGGGCCATCGCCCGCCGGATAGTCTGCGCCGTCAAAGAGGGCGACGAACTGGCCGCCGGCGAGCGCTTCGGGATGATCAAGTTCGGCTCGCGCACCGACATCTGCGTGCCCGCCGGCCGGGGTCTGGAGGTCAAGGTCGCGCTCGGCCAGCACGTGGCCGCCGGCCGCACCCTCCTGGGGGTGGTCTCGTGAGACGAGTCCGGGCCACGCCCACGCTGCTGACCCTCGCCAACCTGGTCTCCGGGTTCGGCTCGATCACCATGTCGATCCGCGCGATCACCGAGGCCGGCGCGGGGCGGGCCGAGCTCCTGGAGTACGCCGTCTGGCTGCTCGCCCTGGCCATGATCTTCGACCTGCTCGACGGCCGGGTGGCGCGCATGACCGGGATGACCTCCCGCTTCGGCGCGGAGCTCGACTCCCTGGCCGACCTGGCCAGCTTCGGCATCGCCCCGGCGGTGCTGTCCATGGCCCTGCTCCGGATCCACTTCGGACAGGACGACAGCGGCCGGCCCGCCGAGCTCCTGACCCAGCGGCTGTGCTGGTTCATGCTGGCGCTCTACGTGGCCGCCGCGGCCGTGCGCCTGGCGCGCTACAACGTGGAGGCCACCGACGCCGAAAGCGGCGGCGTGACCGCCAAGAGCAAGGGCAAGGAGTACTTCACGGGCCTGCCCAGCCCCGCCGCCGCGGGCATGGCCGTCAGCCCCGTGCTCCTCTACGTCTGGCTGCGCGACAAGGTGCTGGCGCCCGATCAGGTCGAGGTCTTCTCCAAGATCTTCGTGGTCGGCCTGCCCGTGCTCATGCTCGCACTGGCCTGGCTGATGATCAGCCGGGTGCGCTACCTGCACGTCGGCAACTGGATGTCGGGGCGCAAGCACAAGCTCCCGCCGGTGATGCTGATCATCGCGCTGCTGGTGCTGGCCGCGGCATTCCGCCACCAGGTCCCGTGCATCGCCGTGGGCATCTACGTGATCGGCGGCCTGGTCTGGGACGTGGGCCGGCGCATGGCCAACGCCCGGGCCCGCCGCAAGCTCCGGGCCGCCGGGTCCGGAGGAGCGCCGCAGAATGGATCAGGGCCGTCCTCCAAAGCGTAGCGCCCCGTGGTACGAGGGCGGCCTGGCCTTCGAGTGCCAGCGCTGCCGCAAGTGCTGCGGGGGCGAACCCGGCTACGTCTGGGTCGATGACGCCGAGATCGAGGCCCTGGCCCGCGAACTGGGCCTGAACGCCAGGCACTTCCGCTCGGCCTACTGCCGCAAGGTCTTCAACCGCATCTCGCTCCGCGAGCGCTCCGACGGGGACTGCGTGCTGCTGGGCCCCGAGGGCTGCACCGTCTACCGCTCGCGGCCCAGCCAGTGCCGGACCTTCCCGTTCTGGCCCGAGCACGTCGAGTCCCCGGAGGCCTGGGAGCGGCTCTCGAAGAGCTGCCCGGGCGTCAACCGCGGCCGGACCCACGACATCGATGAGATTTCCGATGCTCTGGAGGAGAGCTGAATGCCTGAGCTTTGGGCTTTGCGGCTCTTCAGGCAGCAGGAAGGCGAGAGGGACTTTTCGGTTCTCCGGGAGGGGGCACGGAATCAGGCCTTGCGGCCGCAAGCCGCAAGGCCTGATTCCCTTGCCTGGCTCCGGCCATGCCTTTTCACACTCGAAGAGGGACGACGTCCGGCTGAAGAAACGCCCGGCGTTTCTTCACCACGGAGTGCCCCCTCCCGGAGAACCGAAAAGTCCCGGGCGCGCGCCCAGGCGGCAGGCTTGCGGATCGCCGGCTGATGTACAAGCACCGCGAGCCGGATCTGCTCTTCGCGCGCATGGCGCTGCTGGAGCGGCTGGCCACGCCCGCCCAGATCCAGAAGGCCATGGGCATGCTCCGGCGCATCGCCCAGGCCGGGGGCACTCCTCCGTCCATCGGCGAGGTGCTCATCGGCGAGAAGATCATCACCGAGGAGCAGAGCCGGGGCCTCTCCGCCCGGCTGGAGGAGGCCAACCGGGCCATCACCGACGCGCAGGCCGGGCTCCACGAGGTGCCCCGCAGGGTGGGCCGCTATGAGCTCCTCGAGCGCATCGGCCGCGGCGGGATGGGGGCGGTCTACCGGGCCAGGCAGCTCAACATGGACCGGGTGGTGGCCCTCAAGGTGCTCGCCCCGCACCTGACCCGCGACTCCAAGTACATCAAGCAGTTCATCCGCGAGGCGCGCGCCGCCGGGCAGATCAACCACGCCAACATCGTCTCCGTCCACGAGGTCGGCGAGGCCGACGGGCACTTCTTCATCTGCATGGAGTTCGTCGAGGGCCGGACGCTGAGCCGCGAGCTGCTGGCCCGCCGGCGCATCCCGGCCCTGGAGGCCCTGGACCAGGCCGCCCAGGTGGCCGAGGCCCTGGCCGCCGCCGAGAAGGCCGGCATCGTCCACCGGGACATCAAGCCGGACAACCTGATCCGCACCCCCAAGGGCCGGATCATGGTCACCGACCTGGGCCTGGCCAAGCGCCTCGCGGACGTCACCTCCGCCGGCCAGACCGGCTGGGCCTGCGGCACGCCCTACTACATGGCTCCGGAGCAGGCCCGCGACTCGCGCCGGGTGGACACCCGCTCGGACATCTACTCGCTCGGCGCCACCCTCTACCACCTGACCACCGGCAAGCTGCCCTTCGAGGGCGACAGCTCGGTCGAGGTGCTGATGCGCGCGGCCACCGACCGGCTGGTGCCTCCGGCCATCCTCTGCCCGGAGGTGCCCCAGCCGCTCTCCGACCTGATCGAGCGGATGATGGCCCGCGAGCCGGAAGGCCGGCCCCAGACGGCCGTGGCGCTGATCGGCGAGATCGCCGGATGCCGCCGGGAGATCGAATCGGCCGGCTCGGGACGGGGTCCCTCGCGCCGGCTGCCCCGCGGAGCGCGCGGAGCGGGCGCCGCCGCCGGCACCGGACCGCTGGGCCTGGCGCTCACCGCGGCCTGGTCGCTCGCCGCCCTGGCCGTCGCCGCGCTGATCGTGCAGCTGGTGGTCCCGTCCGGCGACAGGAAGAAGACCGGCCGGGAAGGCGCCGGCGGCCGCGGGGCGGCGAGCCAGCCGACGCCTCCCCCGCCGCCCCTGCCCGAGGCGCCGAGCGACGAGGAGGCCCGGGCCGACTCGGCCATGCGCGAGCTCTACGGACGGATGAGCGCGGCCCTGGCCGCCCCGGAGGGCTCGCGCTGGGCCGGGCTCCTGGCCGAGTGCGACGCGAAGATCGGCTCCGCCGGGCGCTGGCGTCCGGTGCTCGAGGGCATCCGCTCGGACCTCGCGGCGCGCGCCGAGGCCATGGCCCTGGGCGAGCTCGCCCGCCGCCGGTGGCTGGCCGCCGAGGCCTCCGCCTGGTACCGCCCGGCCGACGCCCTGGCGCAGTTCGACGCGACCGCCCGACTCTGGCCCGGGACCGTCGCGGCCCGCAACGCCCTGGAGGAGCGCGCCCGGATGGCCGACCGGCTCGACCTCCGGAACGCGGAGCTCGAGGCCGGATTCGCAGCGCTGCTCGCCGCCGAGCGGTTCGACCGCGCCGGTGCGCTCCTGGCGGCGGTCCGCCCGCCGTCCCGGGCCGGCGCGGCGGCCGACGACTGGAACGCGCGCGCCGCCGCTCGCCTGGCCGAGGCCCAGAAGGCCGCGCAGGCCCACGTCGCCGCGCTGCGGCAGGAGCGCGAAGCCCTGGCCGGGCGCCTCGCGGCCATCGAGAAGCTCCTGGCCGCCTGGGACTTCTCCGGGGCCCGCAACCAGGCCGAGCGGGCCATGGCCCCCCTGCCGGTCCGGAGCCAGCCGTACCGCCGGCTCGACCTCATCGCCACCCGGGCCGAGGCTCTCGGGCGCTTTCGCGAGCGCCTCTGCGAACGGCTCAACTCGGTGACGCCGAGGATCGTCGACACCCGCTTCGCCGACAAGCCGCTGGGGCTGCTGGTGGCCTCGGCCGACGAGACGGGCATCAAGCTCGCGGCCGCCGAGGGCGGCGCCACCACGCGGAAGGCCTGGGCGGAGCTGAGCGCAACCGAGCGCTGGAAGCTCTCCCTGGCCATGGCCCGCCAGCGCAGCGAGGAGGACCTGGTGGGCCTGGCCCTCCTGGCCGTGGGGCTCGGCCGGCACACCGACGCCGGCAGGTATCTGGAAGAGGCCTCCAAGTTCGGCACCGACCCGGCCAAGTACCGCGAGGAACTGGTGCTGCTCGTCGCCGGCGACGGAGAGGCCGAGGCCGAGGCCCTGGAGGCCGCCGCCCGGCAGAAGCTGGCCGGGGGCCTCCCGGCCGAGGCCCTGGCCGACCTGGGCGCGCTCCTGACCCGGCTGCGCCGGACCTCCTGGGTCTCCGAGCGCTCCGCGGTCCTCGACCGCCTGATCGAATCGGCGGAGCGGGACTGCGCGGCGGCCGGCCTCTTCGCGGCGCGCTCCCGCGAGCTCCCGCCGGGATGCTTCCGGCTCGACTACGACTTCGCCAAACCCGCCGCCGCATCGGACTGGCAACAGTTCGAGGCCGGCGGCGACCGGCCGGCCCGGCTCGTCTGGCTGCGCGAGTTCACCGGCGAGTTCCTGGTCCGCTTCGGACTGTCCGGAGAGACCGGGGGCGCCCGGGTGGTCCTGACTCCGCGCCCGGACGGCTGCGGCGCGCCCATATGCCTGGGCCGGCCCGGCCTGCTCGGCGACGTCGCGGACGAGAACGCCCTCACCGAGGCGAAGCCCCTGGCGGAAGGCCTGGAGCTCGAGCTCCGCGCCGGAGAGCTCTTCTGGCGCACGTCCGCCGGCGCCGGCCGCGCGCCCCTGCCGGCCGCGGCGCTGGAGTGCCTGGCCTCCGGCCGAACGACCGGCTGGCGGCTGTCGCTCGAGATGCCCGAGGGCGGCGGGCAGGCGGTGACCGCGCGAATCGCCTGCCGGCTCTCCGGCGAGGGGCTCGCGCTGCTCCGCGAGAGCCGCGCCAGGCTCGGCGGCGAACAGCACAGCCGGGCCATGCGCATCGCCGACCCGCTCCTGCGCGCCGGGGACCTCGCCCGGGTGGCCCGCGACTACCGCGACCTCGGGGCTCTCTCGGCCATGGCCGAGATGGACCGGGCCCGGGCGCTGCTCGAGGCCGGCCGGAGCGCCGAGGCCCGCCGCGCCGTCGAGGAGTTCATGGCCACCTACCCGTCGCAGAGCGCCCTCTTCCCCGACGCGCGCCGGCTGCTCGGCCGGATCATCGGCCCGGAGCGGTGAGCCTCCCAACCACAAAGTCACCAAGGCACAAAGATAACACCAAGAAGCTGGCCCTGGCGTTCTGTACGACACTCGAGAACAACCAAGAGGAATCTTCGTGTCTTCTTTGTGACTTCGTGTCTTTGCGGTTGAGCACGTCGTCCGCGAAGTGCAGCTTGACTGCGGGCCGGCGGGCCGTAAGATTGCCTCCCGTCCCACTGCAGCGGCGTGGCGGGGTAGCTCAGCGGTTAGAGCGGCGGCTTCATAAGCCGTAGGTCGAGGGTTCGAACCCCTCCCCCGCTACCACACAAGCCCCAGCAAGACAAAGGCTTTCGGCACCCACCGCTTTGCGTTGCACTTCGGTTGAACTCTCCGAGCGAGTCAAGACCGTCTTCCCAACCGTTTCGGCCAGCTCTTGCAGCCTGTCGAACCGCGCCCGGCCGTAGGTGTTCAGCGTGAGACCCGGCGTCGAATGGCGGGCCAGGGATTACGCTTCCTTCACGGACGCGCCCGCCTCCAAGACCATCGAAACGTAGGCGGGCCGGAGCGCGTGAAAATCGATCTTGCCGAGCGGGTTGGTCTTGGCGATCTTCGCCCGCTCTCTCGCGCGCTCGAAATTTTCGCAGCCAGACAGGCGATATTGGTGCTCTCAGCCGATTCCTTGGCTCTTGGGGAACCTTCGCAGTGTGGTCCGGACTCATGTTGTGCGAATTGGTGCTCTGTGGTCTCGTGTTGGTCAAGCTCCGGGATCTTCGTGGGGCATGATCATTGGGCCTGAGCGCCAGCGCCTCGGAGATCCGCAGCCCGGCGCGGTAGAGCACAGCTATCGGCGCCCGGCTTCGCAGGCCAGTGGGCGTCCGTACCGAGCACTGCTCGAGCAGGGCGTGGAGCTCATCGTCCGTCAGGACCTCGCGCGGGTACTTTTTGTTCATGTTGGGCGGCGTCCTATGCATGCGAGTGCCTCCGCGTCCTGAGCGGGGCACAGTCTAAGCAGGGGCGGCGAGTCAGCCAGGGGTTATTGCGCTCGTGCAGAAGCACCGCAAAACTCGTAAAGGTTCCCGTCTCCCTAACTCTTCTTACCCGGGCCGCTGTACGGAAAGCAGATCACTCCAAATGGGCGCCATAAGGCGCTGCTGGGATGGATTCTCATTAGACACCTCAGACGCAGCTGCCCGTCTAACACACGTATTCGCGTGTTCTACGCGGTCCAAGACACAAGCCAATCTTTTCTTGTTAACATAATCTAGTCCTTGGTGTATATAGTCATATGTGGCACGCCCAGGCTCCACGAGGCATGGCTGAAAGCTCGTTTGTTCTCATGTTTCAGTAACAGGGAGGAAGAACCTCGATGGTGAATGCAGTCGCGACTGGTGGCGGACGGGCCTTGATCGCGTTCATGACGCGCATCACTGGAGAGATTGAGAGCGGGCTATACCAGCGCGGTGGGTTCCTGCCCTCTACACGCGCACTGGGCGAGCGTTTCGACATCTCTCCGGAGACGGCGCGCCGCGGCTTGAAGCTACTTGAAGGTCAGGGACTGCTGAACTCCGCCGGCCGGGCGGGCTTCCGGGTGGCTGACAGACGGAAGGATGAAGGCAGGACCAGCCGCCCGATCGCCTTCGTGAGCCGTTGGAGCCCGACCCGTCCGGAGAGCCAACTGACGCTCAACGCCCTCTTCCTGGCCTTTCAGGAGGCCGGGGCCCGCCAGGGATGGCCGTTCCTGGGCGCCTATGGTGGAGAGGGTGGCGTGGAGGCCATCGTCGATCAGCTCCGCGCCGGAAACGCGTGGGGGGCGGTCCTGGACACCATCGACGCGGAGCTGCACGAGGCGATCTCGCGCTGCGGCCTGCCCGCCGTCATGGTCAACTCCTGGGACGAGGGATCGCCGCTCAGCGCTGTGCTGCAGGACAACTACCGCGGAGGATTCCTCGCCGCCGAGCACCTGATCGAGCGGGGAGCGAAGACCATCGGGTGGGTAGGTCCGGTAAGCGAGTTCTGCCATCCCCGGGAACGTTTCGCCGGCGCGAGCGCCAGACTGCGGGCCGCCTCGATTCACATTGCCGATCGTGACTGCGTGGCTGCGGACGACGCCGGGATTGGAGCAATGCTCGCACGGGAGGACCGACCCGAGGGGATTCTGGCTTTCGGCGAGAACGGTCCGGCCGTCGTGAAGCGGGTTGCCGATCGGCTCGGGTTGACAATCGGTCGTGACTTCGAACTGGTGTGGTGGGCTGCCGAGGAATGCTGGGAGCAGCTGGCGTATCGGGCCTTCGGTGGCGCTTTGCCTCCGCCGGCCGTCGTCTGGAGCGCGAGGACGATGGTCAAGAGGGCAATGTCGCTGCTGGCCGAAAGCGGAGACGGGCCGGTCGGGGAAACGGTGCGGATTTGCGTGTCCACCAAGCTGAGGTTCGGCGCGAGCCCCGCTTCTCCGCGCTGAGCGGAAGACTGTAAACCGAAAGATGGGAGGCAGTCATGAATCGCACCACCACCGCAATCCTGATGGCGACACTTGCTGCCGGCTGGGTGGCGCCCCGCGCCCGCGCTGGCGAACCGGTGAGCGTGCCGGCACTGCGTAAGGCCGGGTTTGCCGGCGCTCCGGTCTCCAGCGGTGCTGACGGCAAGGTCCGGATCTCCTTCGCGCTTGATGCGGCCACCGACGTGGAGGTGGCGATCCTGGACGCACAGGGCAAGGTCGTCCGGCACCTGGCGGCCGGCGTGCTCGGAGAGGATTCCGCCCCACCCGCGCCGCTCAAGCCCGGACTGGCGCAGCAACTTGAATGGGACGGACTGGATGACTACGGCGAGAAGGCGGCCGGAGGCCCCTTCAAGGCGCGCGTCCGCGCCGGCATGGGCGCCAAGCTCGAGAGGATTGTCGGTGGCGACCCCTACGCCTTCTGGTCCCATCTGAGCGGGCAGGGAGACCACTTCCAGTGGAAGATGGCCGGGCTCGAGGCCAAGCGGGACGGCAAGGTCTACGTGATGGGCAACACCACCTTCTACGGCAGCCAGGTAATCCGCCAGTATGACCGCGCCGGGAATTACCTCAGGACGGTGTTCCCGCCATCGGCCGACAAGTCGGTTGGAGACGCCAGCGGGTGGGGCGTCAACGTCCGGAAGGACGGCACCTTCACGATGAAGAACAACGCCGACGGATGGAAGGGCACCGGGCTGGGAACCACCGGGATGAGCACGTCGCGCTACGGCAAGATCGTCGCGAACCTGGTGGCGTCACCGGACAGCGACTCCCTGGCCATACAGGTCGGCAACGACTTCTTCCTGGCTGGAACCGACGGCAAGCTGACCGAATGCAAGCGTCAGTCCCTGTACGGCGATGCCGCGCTTCCGCCCAAGGGGCTGTTGCGCGGACCCGGCTACAGCGCGCTCAGCCCCGACGGGAAGGCGCTATACATCAGCGGGGTGCACTCCTGCTCGCGCACCCAGAGCTACGGTCGCGTCGAGGGCGTGGACAACGACGACTTCTGGCATGACGGCCAGCTCTGGAAACTGGACCTGGCCAGCAGAAAGCTCAGCTCGTTCTTCGCCCTGGACAAGCAGACCCTGCCCAAGGGGATGAAGGCCCGGCAGGACAGCCCGATAGGCGACCACGACTACATCAATCCCTGCACGGCCTTCCACGGCGTCGCGGTGGACCCCGAGGGCCGGGTCTTCGTCTGCGACCGCCTGAACAAGCGCGTGGTCGTACTGGACCGGGACGGGAAACAGCTTGCCGAACTCCCGGTCAGTTGTCCGGACGCGATCGGGGTCAGCCCCAAGTCGAAGGCCCTCTACGTTACCACCCGCTACGGCGACTACGGCGGCGCCGGAAAGCTGGCGCTTCTCAAATTCAACGACTGGTCCAGGGACAAGACTCCCGCGGCGCAACTGCACCTGCGGGACGGGATCGGCAAGTTCGCCGAACATTCCACCATGGCGGTCGTGGAGCACGAGGGGCAGGTTCTGGTCTGGGTAGTCTACACCACCCTGCCGGTGCGGATCTACAAGGATACCGGGACCGGCCTGGAGCTCTTCAAGGACTTCTACGAATCGGGTACAAGGCAACGAGCCTTGGATCTGCAGCACATGCAGCTGGACCGCGCGAACGAGCACGTCTACGTCGACGACGCCTCAGGGAATTGCTTCCGCGTTACCGACTGGAACGCGCCCGTCTTCAAAAGGTGCGCCGACGGCTCCAGCATCGCCATTGATCACCGGAATCGCTTCCTCTACGCCCAGAGCTGGCACAACCAACCGGTGAAGAGGTACAAACTTGACGGAGACCAGATCACGCCGGCGCCGGTGGGCAAGTCCGGAGACGCGGTAACCTGCAAGATCTGCTTCGGCTGGGGGTTCAACGGCCTCCGGCCCAAGGGCATGGCCGTCTGTCCCGACGGGGCGCTGGTAACCGTCGGCAACCCCATGGACATAAGCTCACACAACAAGGGGCACCGGGGCGTCGACTACGGCGGATACGTCTTCTACTGGAAGCGCGATGAGACCAAGGCGCCCTGGGATGCGACCTACCTGGGAATGCAGAGCGTCGCCGGGGTCCGCTTCGACCCGCGCGGGAACATGTACGTCAGCATGACCGGCGGCAAGTTCGCCGATCTGGACAAGGACTACGCCATGGAGAAGGGATTCTTCGCCCGGATCATCAAGTACGCCCCGACCGGATCGCTCAAAGCGGGCTGCCTCTATCCCAGCGCTCCTGAAAAGCCGGTGAAGGACTACGAGGTTCACCTCAGTCCGGTCAGTCGGGAGGACTATAAAACCCCCCGCTTCGGCGTGGACGAGTACGGGCGGATCTACTATCCGAGCGGCATCGAAGCGCGCGTGGGGGTGGTCGACAACGAGGGCAATCGCCTGATGTGGTTCGGCACCTGGGGCAATCGCGACTCCCTTGGCGGCCTTGACGGCGACTTGGTCCCCACCAGGGATGTGCCCATGGCCTGGCCCAATAGCGTCGACGCCAATGACGATTACATCTACGTGACGGACATCATCAATACCCGGCTGCTGCGCCTGAAGAAGACCTTCGCGGCAGCGGAGACCGTGGGGATCAAGTGAAGGGGGCATTGAGGGTGGGAATCGCCACGCCGACTGCCGCGGTTCTGCTGTGTCTCCAAGCCGTGCCCGGCGCAGCGGCCGATGGCGTTCCCGGAGCCTTCCGAACAATTCGGCCCATATGGGGGGCTTTCCCGTTTTTCGTATGGATGCCGACTGCCGTTCACATCCCCAAGCGTCTAGAATGCCGGGGCTTGCGGCGCAGCCCGCCGGCCCCCTCCGTTTTTCAGGTGGGATTTCCGCGAAGGATCGGGCGGTGGCTCAAGCAAAGGAGTGGAGGATAAGGATGACGGACGGCGGGACCGACGGCGAATTGCTCGCATGCTATCTCGCCGGCGGGGCGGGGTCCGAGGGTGCCTTCTACTCGCTGGTGGCCCGGCACGGGTCCATGGTCCACCATGTCTGCCTGCGCATCCTGGGCCGTGCCGACCTAGCCGAGGAGGTCGCGCAGGCGGCGTTCCTGGTGTTTGCCCGCAAGGCCGGCACAGTGCGCGGGGACGCCGGGGCCTTCCTACAGGGGGTGGCATTCAAGGCGGCCATTTGCGCGCGCAAGAGCGAGTTGGCCCGCCGGGCTCGGGAAAAGGAAGCGGCCATGGTATCAATGCAGCGGTCCGGAGGGGGATCGGCTGCGGACTGGGAGCGGTCGTTCCGGTCGTCGGCGTTCTTCAACCCGTTGTATTGCTCCATCGCCGAGGGATTCGCCAGACGCACACGGTAGCCGTGATCCCGAAGCCCGTCCACCAGCCAGTACCAGTTGAACGTCGACTCCACCACCACCTCGACCAACGACTCCCGATGCGGCTCCAGCAACTTCAGCACCTCCGCAAGATCGTTCGGCAGCCGCTTGCCCTGCACCCGACGTCCCTCGCCGTCCAGAATCCCGTAGCAGCCGTTGTTCCCGTGAAGATCCACTCCGCAGTAAAGCTCCATCTCTCGCTCCCTTCCAGCAAGCCCCCATCTCCACCTTACTGGACAAAGCTCCCCTTGGGCGCTGCCTCTATATGCTTATCAGGTCGTGAATAGCGCTTAACGCCCCGACCGCACCGGCGCCAGGCTCCCTCCGCCCGCCCTACTTGTCCTGCTCGGCCTTCTCGCGGACCGCCTCCATCACCCGGCCGCCGTCCTTGCGCTCCAGGGGCTTGAGCTTCTTCTCGAGCTCGTCGCGGCGGGACTCCAGCTTCTTCGTGACCGCGCGCATCTGCTCGACGAGGTCGGCGATCCTGCCGACCTCCTGGTTGCCGGCGTTCTTGGGGTCCTCGGCGATGCTGCGGAGCTGCTCGACGGCCACGGTCAGGTTGTCGCTGGCCTCGGCCAGGTTGCGCGCCGACTGGTCGAGCAGCGTCGCGTCCTGCGAGCCCTTGGCCGGCCCCTTCATCAGCAGCCAGGGCTCGAACTTGAGGCGGTCGGTCATGTCCCGGAGGTTGCGGGAGCTCTCGCGCATGTCGAGCACCGCCCGGCGGACCATCGGGCGGGTCTCGCCGACGGTGTCGCCGGCCTCGACCAGCAACCGGTCGAGTTCGTCGAGCGTGCCGGCGGTGGCCTTGGCGGCCTTGTCGGCGTTCTCGATGAGCGAGATCAGGTGCGGCTTGGCATCGGCCAGCAGCTCGGCGCTCAGCCGGGCGGTCTCCTGGCCCTTGTCCATCATCTTCCGGCCGCTCTCGAGCATGGCCTGGGCCACCGGGCGGGCCTCCTCGATGGCCTTGCGGGTCTCCTCCATGGAGCGGCGCAGGTCGGCCAGCGAGGCCTTGAGCGCCTCGCGGTTGTCGGCGACCATCTTGCGGACCTCCGCGGTGGTCTGGCTGGCGTCGTCCGAGACCTTCCGGACGTTGGCCAGGGTCGCGCGAATGGCGGTGCGCTCCTCGTCGCCGACGATGCCCGAGACCCGCTCGAGGAGCTTGCGGACCTCGCGGGTCGAGGCGCTCAGCTGGGTGAGCAGGTTGGAGCCGTCGCCGAGCATGTTCCGCCCGGCCGGCAACGGCTTGCCGCTGCCCGGCGAGATGTCCACGGCGCTCTCGCCCATCAGCGTCGACTCCAGGCGCACCAGGTCGTCCTCCCGGAAGACGATCTCCTCGCGGCTGCGGGCGATCTCCAGCTCCAGGCCGATGAGGGTCCGGCCCTCGACGATCTTCCGGGCCCGGGCGTCGAGGTCCTGCGGGTTGACGATGGACTTGAGCAGGTCGGACTCCTCGAGCGTGACCGGCAGGCGGTCGACGTCCTCGGGGGTCACCAGCGGCAGGGTCTTGAGCAGGTCGTCGTCTACCTTGAGGATGCGGATCTCGCGCACCCGGCCGATCTCGACGCCGGCGTAGTTCACCGGGCTGTTCGGCTGCAGCCCGGTGACGTGGCTGAAGAGCACGGTCATCTCCTGCCGTCCGCGCAGCACCTGCCGGCAGTTGCCGATGGAGAAGACCATCACGAACAGCAGGGCCAGGGCGAAAGCCACGAAGGCCCCGGCCTTGATTTCGGCGTGCTGGCTGGGCATGGTCATGGACTCCTTGTCGTCGTCGCCGTCGTCGTCGCCGTCGTCGTCGTCATGGCGAGGCCGCCGGCTCGGCCTCCCCGGACCCGGGCCGCGGACGCCGCCCGGACTTCCGGCGCGGCGGCGCCCGGAGCGCCCCGGCGCAGTTGTCCCGGCACAGCCGGAAGGGTATCGGCCCGTCCGGGTCGCCGTTGATGAACTGCCTGACCAGGGGATCGCTCGAATCGCGGATCTCCCCGGGCGTGCCCACGGCGTGCACCCGCCCGCCGTGGAGCAGCGCGATGCGGTCCGCGCAGGTGAAGGCGCAGCTCATGTCCTGGGTGACGATCACGCCGGTTGCGCCGGTCTTGACGGTCAGGTCGTTGATCAGCCGCATGATCCCGCCGCCGGTCACCGGATCGAGGCCGGTGGTCGGCTCGTCGAAGAAGAGGATCTCCGGGTCCAGGGCTATGGCCCGCGCCAGGCTCACCCGCTTGGCCATGCCGCCGGAGATCTGGGCGGGCTTCAGGTCCTCGAAGTCGCTCAGGCCCACCAGGTCCAGCTTCATGCGCACCATGATGGCGATGATGCTGTCGTCGAGCTGGGTGTTCTCGCGCAGCGGCAGCGCCACGTTCTCGCCGACGGTCATCGAGTTGTAGAGCGCGCCGCCCTGGAAGACCGCGCCCCAGCGCCGGCGCATCTCGTTGAGCTCCTCCTCGGCCATGGCGGTTATGTCCCGCCCGAAGACCGACACCCGGCCCTCGTCCGGCCGATAGGCCCCGAGCATTACCCGCAGCAGCGTGCTCTTGCCGCAGCCGGAGCTGCCCAGGATGACCATGCGCTCGCCGGCCATGACCCGGAGGTCGACGCCGTCGAGGATCCGCCGGTCCTCGAAGGACAGGCGCACGCCGCTGACCTCGACCGCCGGGACGGCGCCCGGGCGGGCGCGGGGCTGGGGAGCGGCGTCGGGCATCTCACTTGCCCCAGATGGTGATGAACAGCGCCGTCATGAAGAGGTCGGCGACGATGATGGCCACGATGGAGGCGACCACCGCCCGGGTGGTGGCCCGGCCCACGCCCTCGGCCCCGCCCTTGACGGAGAGGCCCTCGTGGCAGGCCACCGCGGTGATGATCATCCCGAAGAGCGGCCCCTTGAGGAACGATCCCCGGACTATGTCCCAGGCGCTGGCCGCCTGGTTGTTGAGCGACTGGTAGAGGGCCGGGCCGATTCCGAAGACGTGCGTGCCCACCAGGTAGCCGCCGAGCATGCCCGCGAAGTTGGCCAGGACCGTAAGGCACGGCACCATGGCCACCACCGCGAGCATCCGGGGCACGACCAGGAAGCGCACCGGGTTGAGGCCCGAGACCTGCAGGGCCAGGACCTCCTCGGTCACCGTCATGGTGCCGAGCTCCGCGGCGATGGCCGCGCCCACGAAGCCGCACATGACTATGGCGGTCATCATCGGGGCGAGCTGCCGGGTGATGGCCAGGGCCACGATCTTGGGCACGGCGTTGATGTAGTTCATCTCGCGCATGGGACCGCCCATGCTCACCGCCAGGATCATGCCCACGATGAGGTTGACGAGGCACACGATCGGCAGCGCGCGGATGCCCACCCGGACCATCTGCTCGGCCACGGACTGGCGCCGCAGGCCTCCGACCCCTGTGGCCCGCGGGGAGGCCGTCCAATAGGCGGTGCCGAGGATCATGCGCCAGGAGCCGCCCAGCAGGTCCAGCCAGCCGATCAGCCGCTGCCCCATGAACTCCAGCGCCCTGCCTATCATGGTCTCTCCGGCCGGCGGAACCAGGACTCCGCCCAGATGGCTGCAAACGCTTGGAGGGGAAGCGCTTCCGACCAGCGTTCGCCAAGAGGAATCTTAGCGGTCGCCTCCGGCCCAGTCAAGCCGGTCGGCTGCTTCGGAGAAGGGACTGAGGGACTGAGGGACTGAGGGACTGAGGGACTGAGGGACTGAGGCACTAAGGGACTGAGGCACTGAGGCACTGAGGCACTGAGGGACCGAGAAGCGGCTAGACCTATTGGTTGAGGGCAGGTGCTAGCGAACGCAAGTGGCATCATCACCGCACGCAGCACCCTAACCCGCACTTAGTGCCTCAGTGCCTCAGTGCCTCAGTGCCTCAGTGCCTCAGTGCCTCAGTGCCTTAGTGCCTTAGTGCCTCAGCGCCATCACTCCCGCTTCAGCGAATACTTCCTCATCCAATTGCGGACCGTGTTGCGGTGCACGCCGAGCAACTCGGCCGCCCTGGTCTCGTTTCCCCCGGTGGTGCGGAGCGCCTCGATGAGCCGCTGCAACTCCTCCATGGAGGCCATGTTGATCTGCGAGGAGTCCTCGTCTTCCCGGGGCGCCAGGATGGTCGGGGACAGGTCCAGGATGCGGATGCTCTCGTCGTGGGCGTGGATGTAGGCGCGCTCGATCTCGTTCTTGAGCTCCCGGACGTTGCCGGGCCAGTCGTGCCGGCCGAGCGCCTCGAGGGCCTCGGCGGCGATCGAGCTGACGCCCTTGCCCACCTTCCGGTCCATCTGCTCCAGGAAGTGGCGGGCCAGGACGGGCACGTCCTCGGGGCGCCCCCGCAGCGGCGGCACGGCGATGCGGATGCGGTTGATCCGGAAGAAGAGGTCCTTCCGGAACCCGCCGGAGGCGATCATGCCTTCGAGGTCCTGGTTGGAGGCCAGCACCACGCGGGCCCGGCTGCGCTTGGCGCGGCCGCCGACCGAGCGGTACTCGCCCGTCTCCAGCACGTGCAGCAGCGCGGCCTGCGACTGGAGGTTCATGTCGCCGATCTCGTCGAGGAAGAGCGTGCCGTCCTCGGCCTCCTCGAAGGCCCCCTTGTTGGAGGCGTGCGCGCCGGTGAAGGCGCCCTTCTCGTGGCCGAAGAGCTCCCGCTCGGTCAGCTCGCTCGGCAGCGAGGCGCAGTTGATGCTGACGAAGGGCCGGTCGCGGCGCGGGCCGCAGAAGTGCAACGCCCGGGCGATCAGCTCCTTGCCCGTGCCCGTCTCGCCGGTGATCAGCACGGGGATGTCGAAGGGCGCGAACTCCGTGGCCTGGCGCACGACGGTGCGGGTGGCCAGGGATCCTCCGACTATGTCCTGGAACTCGCTGCCCCGGGCGAGCTGCGAGACCGCCCTGGCCCGGTCCCGGGCCAGCGCGCGCATCTCCATGACCCGGGTCACCCGGATGCGGATGTCGTCGACTCGGACCGGCTTGGGCACGTAGTCGAAAGCCCCGAGCCGGGTGGCCTCGGCGACGACGTCGAAGTCGTCCACCTCGGCGGTGACCATGATGACGTCGGTGTCCGGACAGCGCTCGCGCAGGGTCCTGAGCGTGGAGAGGTCGGAGCAGTCCGGGAAGCTCAGGTCGAGCAGGATCAGGTCCTGCTCGCGCTCGGCGGCCGCGGCGATCGCGCCGGCCGCCGTGCCCACGGTCTCGGCCTCGTGGCCCATGCCGGTGACGATCTCCTTGAGGACCTCGCAGATTTCGGGGTCATCGTCGGCGATCAGAATCCGGGCGGCGCTCATCACGGGTCTCCTCCGAGCCGCCCGGAATATAGTCCCCCCCCCCGAGGCCGTCAAGCCGCCCGACCTCGGGAGGGGTGTCCTGCATGCATACCTTTTTATCGCACGCTCCTGGAAACAAGTGACTTGTGGAAAGCCTCCATCTGACTCTGATTGAGCAGTGCGCACTCCAGACAGAGCCGTTCGCGTACGGTCAACCCCTCTGCCCGCCTGACGAAGCTTCTGGCCTGGCGCAGGGTCTCGGTCTCGGTGCGGATGTTGGTTCGCAAGAACGACAGGATGTTGCTGACACGCCGGGGGTCCATCTCAGTCTCCTCGAATCAGTCGGCTGTGCCCGCCTCAAAGCAAGGTTCAGGCCAGGGCGCCTCAGAGAGGCGGAGGGAAGTTCGCGGCACAAATCCGCCGCAGGCCTTGTGCAATGCTGCACAAGGTCATGTGCAATTTGTGCGACTGAGTCGGCCTCGCCGGCATGGCGCCGGGATAGAGACAGGCGCACAGCGCCGGCCGGCCCGTATGCAATCCTGCACAGCCGCCGCACCGAGAATTGTGCAACCCTCTTCCTCATCCGCAGATGGACTCGCGCCTCGCAACGCACTCATTTGCTGGCGGTTGCGGCACGCACGACGGGGCTGGCCCCCACCTTGCTCTCTCGCCCCACGGAAACGATGGTGGGAAAGGAGGCGTGGGATGCAGCGTCGCGCGGTAATCACCGGGATCGGCCTGGTCACTCCTATAGGCAACGGCGTCCGCGAGTACTGGGACGCCCTCACGGCGGGCAGGAGCGGCGTGGGCCCCATCACGCTCTTCGACACCACCGGATACAAGGTGACCATCGGGGGCGAAGTGAAAGACCTGGACTTCTCCAGCTACATTCCCCCGACGCTGTCGCGAAAGATGTCCCGGGCCTCGAAGCTGGCGGTGGTCGCCGCCAAGCTGGCCCTGGAGAACTCCGGCCTCCAGCTCGAACTGGAGGACCGCGAGGCCATCGACGTGTTCATGGGCGTGTCCTGCATGGACTTCGACACGCTGGCCACCAACATGGTCAGGCGCTGGCGGCACGGCAGCGAGGCCTTCTCGCCGACCGCCCCCTCGGTGTCGGTGCCGGCGGCTCCGGCCGGAAACATCGCCATCTCGCTGGGCGTGACGGGCGAGGTCATGACCTTCTCCACGGCCTGCAGCAGCGGACTGAACGCCATAGGCCAGGCCCTCCGGCGCATCCGCGGGGGGGACAGCCGCGTGATCTTCGCCGGCGGCGCGGACACCGGCGTGCAGGCCGACCTGGTGGCGGCCTTCTCCAACGCCGGGGCGCTCTCCAAGCGGAACACGTCCCCCGAGGAGGCCTCCCGCCCCTTCGACGCCGGCCGCGACGGCCACGTGGTCAGCGACGCCGCCGGCGTACTGGTCATCGAGGAACTGGAGCACGCCAGGGCCCGGGACGCGCGGGTCTATGCCGAGATCGTCGGTTACGGGACGACCAACGACAGCGTCTCCATGGGCGCGGTCAGCCAGGACGAGGGCAGCGCGGTCCGGTGCATAGACAAGGCCCTGCGCGACGCCCGGCGCGACCCGGAGCGGGTCGACTTCTACTGCGCGCACGGCTCGGCCTCGCCGCTCACCGATGCGCGCGAGACCCGGATGCTCAAGCGCGCGCTCCGCGACCACGCCTACGACGTGCCGGTCTCCGGCATCAAGAGCATGACCGGGCACCCGTTCGCCGCCTCCGGAGCGCTGCAGAGCGCCACCTGCGCGATGGCCATCAGCCGCGGCGAGGTGCCGCCCACCATCAACTACCGGGACCCCGACCCGGAGTGCGACCTGGACTACGTGCCCAACGAGGCCCGGGAGCAGCCCGTGGACACGGCCCTGTGCTACTCGCTGGGCATGGGCAACAACGCCGCGCTGGCCCTGGCGGCCTGCTGAGAGAGGAGACGAACGATGGAACGCTGTTCCCTCTGCATCCTGCCGCGCAATTACTCGGCAGTGGAGTTCGGCCCGGGCGGCGTCTGCAGCCTCTGCCGGGACCGGGATGCGGCCGCGCGGACCGAGGCCGCCGAGCGCGAACGGCTCCGGGCGGAGCTCGAACGCATCGTAGCGGGGCTCCGGGAAGGCCCCGGCGATTACCAATGCATCGTCCCGATCAGCGGCGGGCTGGACAGCTCCTACGTCGCCTACGTCATCCGCAGGCGATTCGGCCTGCGCGCCCTGGGCGTGAACTTCGACAACGGGTACCGCACCCCGCTCGCCCTGGAGAACATCGAGCGGCTGTCCCGTCGCCTGGAGATGGACGTCGTCACCCTCGGACTGCATCCCGGCCTCTGGAGGAGGATGTTCGCGCACCATTTCCGCCAATGCGGCTACTTCTGCAAGGTCTGCAACGCCGTCGGGCACATTCTGGTGGGCAGCTTCGCCGCCCGGGAGGCCCGCCGGCGCGGCATCGCGTCGGTGGTCTTCGGAGGCTGGTCCCGGAAGTACGAGTATCAACCCGGCCTGTCGGTCCTGTCCATGAGCGCGTTCGGCCGCGTGCTGGGACGCGACCCCGGGCTCTTCCGCGAGCTTCGCGGCAATCCGCTGGTGGAGCCGTCGGTCATGGACGCCCTGCTGGAGGCCGACGACGTCCGCAGGGCGGCCGGCGACAATGCCGAGGGGCGGGCCGTCGACCGGGCCGGCTTCCGCCTCTTCCACCTGCCGAACGCCATGGACTGGAACTACTCCGAGATCGTCCCCACGCTGGAGAAGGAGGTGGGCTGGCGCAGGCGCGAACGCGGTCACGAGGCGCATTTCGATTGCGTCCTCGCGCCGGTGCAGGAATACCTCAAGCATCGCAAGTTCGGATTCAGCCAGGAGACCATCAAGAACAGCGTCCTGATCCGCGAGGGCCGGATGAGCCGGGAGGAGGCCCTGCGCCGTCAGGATCTGGAGCAGACCGACGAGCCGGCCGTCCTCCAGCAGGTCCTCGCCGAATGGGGGATGGGCCGCGAGGACGTCCCCTGGGACGCCGACTGGCAGTGATCCGGGCATTGCAGGCCATGCACCGGGAGGAGGACGCGCGTGGAACCGAGTGAATTCTGGGACCGCTGCCACGGGGCCTACGACGCGCTCAACAACTGGGCGGACTACACCGCCGGCCTGGACGCCCTGGTCGGTGAGCTCGACGTCGCACCGGGCCGGAGCGTGCTTGACGCGGGCAGCGGAACGGGCAACTTCGCCCTGCGGCTGGAGGCGGCCGGCGCGAACGTGGTCGGGATGGACTTCTCCCCGATAGCACTGCGGCGGCATGTCGAGAAGGCCCCCCGGGCCAGAGTCGTCCGGGGCTCCCTGGAGGCCCCCCTGCCCTTCGCCGACGGCCGGTTCGACCGCGTCGCCTGCCTCAGCGTCCTCTTCGCGCTCTCCCGGAGCGGGGCCCGACTGGCGCTCCGCGAGTTCCGGCGGGTCCTCAAGCCCGGAGGCGCCCTGCTCGTGTCGGTCATGAAGCCGCGCCAGTCCAAGGCGGCGGCGTTCGCGGGCCACGTGCGCAAACGCTATCGGGCCCAGCCGCTGGGCGGGTTCGTCCGCGAAATGGGCAGGACGCTCTGGCCGGTGCTCCGGGTGGTCTACTACAACTACCTGATGTACACCCTGGCGCGGCGGGACGGCTACCGCCGCTTCACGCACGAGGAACTGCGCTCGGAGGTCGCCGCCGCCGGGTTCGTCGATCTGGAATACGGAACCACCTTCGGCGGCAGGTTCCACGTCATCCGCGCCAGACGGCCCGGGATTCCCGGGGCCTCCGGAGAACCCGGACGCGAGGAAGCGCGCGCCGTGCGCCTGGCGGGGGCATAGCGGTCGCCCGCCTGGTTGCGTTGACATGCCCCGCAGGGACGGTATCATCCCTGTCGGGACGAACCAGGTGAAAGGCCGGTAGCCGTGGTCTCTCTTCTCAAGCGGATGTTGCTGGCCGCCGGGTGCATCGGCCTCCTGTTCCTGGCCGCGGCGTCCTACCAGGTCAACCCGCCCTCCTCCGGCTTCCTGGTCTCGGCGGTGGTGATCCTGGCCTTCGGACTGTTCGTGCTCTTCCGCAACCTGCGCGCCGCCGTCAACCTGGCGTTCTTCCTGCTGGCGCTGTCGCTCTCGACGTTTCTATGCAACGTCTATCTGCTGCACATCGCCGTGGTGACCGGCATCGACAGGGTGGAAACCTGGGTGTGGCTGTTGCGCAACGGCCTGCTCCTGGCCCCCGTGGCCCTGGTCCACTTCGTGTACCGCTTCATCGACGGCCGGAAGCGGATGCTCCTGGCGGCCACCTGGCTGGCGATGCTGTCCATGCTGCCGCTGATCGTCCTGAACTTCCTCGGGCATTACGTGACCGGTTACAGGCTGGTCGGCCAGGCTCTGATTCCGTACAGCGCACTGGGGCTGTATCGCCTCTCCGCCAAGCTGACCATCTGCTGGACGCTTTTCTCCGCCACGGCCGTGGCCGTCCAGTGCTTCCGGGAGGATCAGCGCCACCGCCGGGTGCAGTACGCCATGTTCCTGCTGGGATGGGGCGTCGCCACGGCGCTGGCTCTCTTCGGCTACTCCCCGGCTTTCGGCGGAACGTCGTTTCCCCACTTCGTGGGCTTCACCTGGCCCTTCTTTCCGCTGATCCTGGGCATCGCGGTGGTCCGTGACGGTCTGTTCGACATCCGGGTGGTCATCCGCAGGACGCTCCCGTACGCCATCGGCACGGCGGTGATAGGTGCCTTCTGCGCCGCCTGCATAGCCGGTCTCGAAGCTCTGGGCGCAAGCCTCGACGTGCTGCCGCGCGGAACCGGCCTGATAGGCCTGCTCATCCTCGTGGGACTGGCCTTCCAGCCGGTCATGGAGGGCCTGCAGAAGAGCCTGGACCGCATCTTCTTCCGGGCCGAGGCCGAGATCGACCGATTCCTGGCGGAGGCCGGACCGCGATATCTGGCCGCGGGATCGCCGGCCGCGCTGGCGCGGCTGGCTGCGGTAGACGCAGTGGAGGTCCTCAAGCTCGAGGGCGCGGCGGTGCTGCTCGGCCGGGACCGCATCGACGCGGTGATGGCCGCGGGCCCGGACGAGCGTTGCCGGCTGGCCGTCGGACTGCCCATGCCGGCCGTTCCCGCCGGTGGCGCGCCGACGCTGGCCGACGACGCCGGCCGGATCGACCTGGGGGCGGACGCCGGACAGCTGGCCGGGGCGCTCGAGTCCTCGGGCGTCCGGCTGACGGTCCCATTCGGAGCCGCCGAGGTGCGCGGGCTGCTCGCCTGCGGGCAGAAACTCTCGCACCTGCCCTTCACTCCGCGCGACCGGATGTTCCTTTCGGCCCTGGCCGCCCAGGCCGGCACCGCGCTCTCCCGCCTCGAGGCCCGCCGGGAGGCCGACGCCGCCCAGCGGCTGACCGAGGCTTTCTTCGACGCCATGACCAACCCGGTGGCGCTTCTCGCCCCCGACGGCCGGGTGCTCAGCGCCAATCCGGCATTCGTGAAGTCCTTCGCGGTGGAGCCGGGCCAGGCGCTGCCGCCGGAGGCCAGCGAGGCCCTCTTCGACGAGCGGCTGCTGGCCGGTCCCGCGGAGATGGAAACGCCCCACGGCGTGTACCTCGCCAGCCTGAAGCGGCTCGAGGAGCGCTCCGGCGAGGTCCTGGCGGTACTCACCGACGTGACCGAACTGCGCCGGCTCCAGGACGCTGACCGCCGGCGGGCGGCGCTGGCCGAGGTCGGCGCCACCGTCGCCTCCATCAACCACGAGATCAGCAACATCCTGGCGCCCCTCGACTTCCATCTCCAGAAGGCCCGCAAGCTCGCAACGGAGGAGGAGTCTCTCAGGACCTGGGAGAAGATCCGCGACCGGATCAAGGCCATGGAGTCGCTCTCCCGCGAGCTGCGCGCCTTCTACAAGGAGCCGGAGCTGGTCTTGCGCGACACCGATCTGGACGGCGTGCTGCAGCACGTCATGGCGGATCTGCAGGCGGCCGCGGGCGAGGCCTGGACCGCCCCGCGTCTGGAGGGCACCAACGTCCGGCTCCAGGCCGACCCCGGCAAGCTCAAGCAGGTTCTCGTGAACCTGCTCAAGAACTCCTGGGAGGCCATGCAGGACGGCACCGCGAAGGACTGGGCGGTCACGGCCCGCCCGGCAGCCGGAGGTATGACGCAAATCGAGATCCGCGACTCCGGCCCCGGCATACCGGCCGGAGTGATGAACCGGCTCTTTCAGCCCTTCTTCACCACCAAGAAGGGCCGGGGCACCGGCCTGGGCCTGGCCATCACCAGGCGGATCGTCACCGCCCACAAGGGCGACATCTCGGTCGAGAGCCGGCCCGGCCAGGGCACGACCATGACCCTCCTCTGGCCGGTGGCCCTCACACCACGGCCTTAGGCTCCGTGGAGACGGTGGTGAAGCGCATCCCCCGCCACTCGAAGCGGTGCATCAGGCCCGTGCTTCCCGCCTGGCGCCGGTTCAGGCTCAGGCGGCAGCGGCCGTCACGCCTCATGACGTGGGCCAGGAGCTCAGCGAACTCGGCCCAGGGCAGGTAGAAATCCCGCTCGCTCGTCAGGGTGCTGAGCCGCTGCACCTCGACGACAAGTCCCGCGTTGTTTTCCGTCCTTGCCAACAGAATCCCTCCTTCCCCGGCGCAGCGCCAGCCGCCGCATGGAGGCCCGTTGTGCAGAACTGCACAACGGCTGTGCGGCGGTCCGGGCCGTCCCCTGCGACACGCGGCGATCGCCTGGCTTCCAAGCAAGGATCGGACCGTGGGAGGCCGACATCGCCGTAGGGGCGACCCGCCGGGTCGCCCCTACCTTGGTCGATCAGGCCCGCCCGAGGTTCTTTCCGGCTTGA
This sequence comes from uncultured bacterium, assembly GCA_937935355.1. GTDB lineage: Bacteria > Planctomycetota > SZUA-567 > JAKLDR01 > JAKLDR01 > JAKLDR01. The sequence goes on from CALGYR010000017.1 coordinate 178,662, forward strand.
CTTCTGCGAAACACTCCCGAAATACCCGGGGCCTCCTTCCGGTTCTTGTCAGGCCGGCTCACCCGGCGATAATCGGCGCCCACAGCGACAGACGACTTGGGAGGTCCGCCGCCGATGTCCAAAGCGCCCATCCGCGAACTGCTCTTCGGCCGGTTGGCACTGGCCGAGAAACTGGTCACCGAGGAACAGCTCACCGAGTGCCTGGGGCTCCAGCGCCGCTACGAGGATTACGGCGGCCGCGTGCCGATGCTCGGCGAGCTTCTGGCCATGAAGGGCTACCTGAGCACCGACCAGGTCCGGGCCATCCTCGACGGCCAGCGCTCCCGGCGCGACGGGCTCTTCGGCGAGATCGCCATGCGCTGGCGGCTGATCGGCGCCCAGGACCTGGAGCGGGCCCTGGAGATCCAGCACGGCATGGACGCCGCCGGCAAGCCGCGCTCCGGGCTCGGCGAGATCCTGGTGGACCTGGGGCTCCTGCGCCCCTCGCAGGTGCGGGTGATCCTGGGCTCGCAGGGCAAGAAGATCGCCGGCTGCCCGGCTTGCCGCACGCACTTCAACGTGGTCCGGTTCCGCACCGGCGCCAGACTGCCGTGTTCGCGCTGCGGAGCCGACATAGTGCTCGGCGAGGGCCGGAGCGGAGTGGCCGAGGACGCGTCCATCGGCGTGGCCGACACCCTGTGGGCGCCTCCGGCGGAGGAGCCGGTCCCCGCGCCGACGATCCTCCCGCCCCCGGTCCCGGCGACACCGGCCGCGCCTGCGGCTTCCGCTTCTCCCTCCGCTCCGACGGCTCCGGCTCGAGAGCGCAAGAAGACGGCCGCCTCGGCCGCGCGGCCGGCCGGCGGCGCGGAGGGCAACGAGGACATGGTCGAGATCCGCGAGAACCCGGCCGGAGGCTACTACTACGTCGACCAGTCCGCCGGCGCGGGCGCGGCGCCCAGGATCGGCGGGTACGAGGTCCTCTCGCGGCTGGGCTCCGACGGCGTCAGCGCGGTCTGCAAGGCCCGGCGCCTCGAGGGCGGCGGCCTGGTGGCGCTCAAGGTCCTGCGCACGGAGGGCGCCGTCGACGCCAAGATGCAGCGGGCCTTCCGGGAGGCCGGCCGCAAGGTCGTCTACCTCAACCATCCCAACCTCAAGCGCGTCTACGAGATCGGGATCGACCGGGGGAGGATATTCCTGGCCGAGGAATTCATCGAGGGCCAGTCGCTCAAGCGCCACCTCGACACGGTCGGGCGCATGCTGCCGTCCGACGCCATGGACGCGGCCCGGCAACTGGCCGGGGCGCTCGCCTACGGCCACGAGCGCGACATCGTCCACGGCGACGTGCGGCCCAGCAACGTGGTCATCGACGAGAGCGGCAACGCCCGCCTCTCCGGCCTGGGCGTGCCCAAGGACGCGGTGCTCAACCTCCGCTACCTGGGGCGGGAGGCCTCGGCCATCCCCTTCTACCTCGCGCCGGAGGTGGCCGTGGATCCGGCCAGGGCCGACGCGCGCAGCGACGTCTACTCCCTGGGCGCAGTGCTCTACCACATGCTTACGGGGCGGCCGCCCTACAGCGGCTCGGGCTCGCTCGAGGTGCTCATGCGCCTGGCCCAGGAGAGCCTGGTCCCGCCCGAGCAGATCGACCCCCGGCTGCCCCCGGAGCTATGCCGGCTGGTCAGGGCCATGCTGGCCCCCGAGCCCGACGACCGTCCGCAGGGCATGAACGACGTGAAGAACCGGCTCGGCGGCCTGATCCGCAGCCTTTCGCCGCTCGGGGCCATGGAGCAGGCCAGGAGCGAACCAGACCCCGAGGCGCCCACCCAGGCCTCGAGCGCGGCCCGGCCGGCGGCGGCCCGCCCGGGAGCGACCCGTCCGCCCCAGGCCGGCCATCGCCGCCGGGCGGCGGTCCGGACGGGCAAGTACCGGCGGCGCCGCCGCTACGGGCCCTAACAGCCCGGGAGGAACACCGGGCGGGAGCGCTCAGCGCTCCCCGTAGTTCTCCGCCGCGTACTTCATCTCCTGGCTGATCTTCAGGCTGCGGGTGCAGCGGCTCTCGCACGTCCCGCAGGCGGTGCAGGCCGCCGCGCGCGGCTCGCCCATCCGGCGGTAGCGCGCGGCCGCCGCGTCCCGGAGGCCCCAGTGGCGGTCCTCGTGGATGCGGGTCATCACTCCGGGGATGTCGATGCCCTGGGGGCACGGCTGGCAGTAGCCGCAGGCCGTGCAGAAGCCCAGCGCATCGCGGGACTTCGAGGCTACGAAGGCGTCGACCTTCGCGCAGGCCTCGGGGCCGAGCGGCCCGGCCCCGGCGGCGGCGACCGCGCCATCGACGTCCGAGGGCTTGTTGATGCCCGATATGTAGGTGTCGATGTTCCGGTTGGCCAGGATCCAGCGCAGGGCCAGGTCCGGGACGCTCCGGGCGCCGACCTCGGCGGCTAGCCGCTCGAGCTCCGGGCTCGAGCCGGCCAGCCGGCCGCCGGCCAGCGGGTTCATCACGATGGTGCCGATGCCCAGGGCGTGGGCCTCCTCCAGGACCGGCGCGTAGCTGGTGTCCAGGAGGTTGTAGGTCAGGAGCAGCACCTCGCACCAGTCGCAGCGCGGCAGGCAGCCGAGCAGGTTGGCGGGCTTGTCGTGGGCGGTCATGCCCGTGTGAGCGACCAGCCCCTCGTCCATTGCCCGGCGGATGCCGTCGAGCGTGCCGCCCGGCCGGGTGGCGGCATCGAAGAGCTCCGGGCTGTGCACGTTCCAGACCTGGTAGAAGTCGATGCGCTCGACGTCCAGGCGCCGCAGCGACTCGTCGAGCCGCCGGCGCATGCAGTCGGCGGTCGGCGCGTCGTCCTCGGCGAACTTCTTGATCCACGGCGACCACTTGGAACTGAGGATCACCTTCTGACGGTAGCCGTCCTTGAGGGCCTTGCCGAACTTGATCTCGCTCTCGCCGTAGGCCCGGCAGGTGTCGATGTAGACCATGCCGGCGTCGATGGCCCGGCGGATGACCCGGACGGCCTCGTCGTGGTCGTCGGGCAGGCGCATGCCGCCGATGCTGGCGCGCGGGACGCGCAGTCCGGAGCGGCGGCCGAAGTCGATGAGCTCCATGGGACTCCTTTCGTTGCGGGGGCGATGATAGCCCGCGCGGGACGGAGGGTCAAGAAGGGGTGGCCTGCGGGTGCAGATAGATGCGTGACCACCTTCGCGAGCCTGAGAGACGAACGGGCAACAACCAACAGCCAACAACCAACAACCAACACCGTTAGGAGGGACGGGATAACGGCGTAGGAACAATAAGTCCCAAGCAAGTCTCCGCCATAGTCAGCGCCTGTTCCAGTTTGCCGGCATGGGTTGTTGGCTGTTGGCTGTTGGCTGTTGGCTGTTGGCTGTTGGCTGTTGGCTGT
>CALGYR010000018.1 GCA_937935355.1 uncultured bacterium
GGAAAGCAGAACCATCACGGCAGTCCCCTCACGGGGACTCATGATACGAGGAGATCTGACGCGATGAAGACCAAGGTTGCCATCTTCTGGCCCGGCGATTACCGCCCCACCCCCAACCAGCAGGCCCTGCCCCAGATGGAGGAGGCCACCGTCCAGATCGAGCGCGCCCTGAGGAAGCTCGGCCGCTCGAGCTACCGGATCAAGGGCTTCCTGACCAAACCCCACGAGGCCATCGAGAAGCTCGCGCCGGTGGACGACCCGCTCGTGGGCGTCTTCGTACACTGGGTCTACGGGCCCCACACCACCGACGGCGTCGTCGGCAAGGACAATCCGCTGCTGCTCGCCAGCAACTTCTCCGGCACCTGGCCGGGGCTGGTCGGTCTCCTCAACACCGGCGCGTGCCTCGAGGCCGTCGGCCGGGCGCACTCCCGGGCCTGGACCAGCGCCCGGGACTGGACCAAGGACGCCGCCTTCATGGCCCGCCTCGAGCAGTGGTGCTCGACGGGACGGATCGCCTACCCGGAGGATGAGCTCGCCTACCAGGCGCCGGTCTCGCCGGCCGCATCCAGGCTCGCCGCGGAGGTCGCCGCCGAGATCCGCCGCCGCCGGGTGCTCGCCATGATGCTCGGCGACACCTCCATGGGCATGATCAACGGCTACTTCGGGCACCGGCTCCTGAACTCGGTGGGCTTCACCGAGCACAAGGTCGACCAGGCCTGGATCATCGATCGCGGCCGGCGGATCGACGACAAGCGCCTGGACGCCGCGCTCAAGTTCGTCCGGGACAAGGGCGTCGACTTCCACTGGAGCGAGGCCGGCGCCGAGGACTTCACCGAGAACGCCACCCGCGAGCAGCTCCGCGACTACCTGACCGTGCTCGACCTCGTCAAGGAGTTCAAGGCCGACTGCGTGGGCTGGCAGTACCAGCTGGGCCTGCTGCCGCTCCGGCCGCCGTCGGACTTCTCGGAGGGGCTCTTGAACTCGACCTGCCGTCCGGAGACGAACGGCGACACCGTGGTCTGCTCCACCGAGGCCGACCAGGGCAACCTCGTGCCCATGGAGCTCATGAAGCGCTTACTCAAGGCCAAGGGCCTGCACCAGTCGACGCTCTTCCACGACGTGCGCTGGGGCGGAGAGCACGGCGGGCGCTTCCTGTGGGTGCTCTTAAACTCCGGCTCGTGCGGCGCCTACCCCTTCAACCGCAACCCGAACACGCTGCGCGGGGTGCACAGCTACCGTCAGCCCAAGGGCTACTTCCCCGTCCCGGGCGGCACCTTCGCCGGCGAGAGCCTGCCCGGCAAGCTCACCTGGGCCCGCGCATACCTCAAGGGCGGCGAGCTCTGGATGGACGTGGGCCGCGGCGAGTCGGTGAAGATGCCGCCGGCCAAGCGCGACGCATGGTGGAGCGGGACCACCCGCGAGTGGCCCTTCATGGCCGCCGACCTGGGCATCAGCCAGCAGACGCTCATGGCCCACTACCTCTCGAACCACATCGCCGTATGCTACGGCGACGTCTTCGAGGAAATGGCCGCGCTCTCGCAGGAACTGGGGTTCAAGGTGCGGGTGTTGGGCAGGAAGTAAGCGCGCAACCGCACGAGACGGACCCTGGAGAGACGAACATGCAACACGCAACATACAACACGCAACATGCAATTAATGGCGGAAGCCTCTTCATCGGCATCGACGTCGGCACCGGCTCGGCCCGGGCCGGCGTGTTCGACGAGCGCGGCCGGATGCTCGGCTCGGCGGCGAACGCCATCCGCATGTGGAAGCCGGCTCCCGACTTCGTCGAACAGAGCTCCGGGGACATCTGGGCGATGGTCGCGAAGTCGGTACGCGAGGCCATGGCCGCGGCCGGCGCCCGGGCCGAGGCAGTCAAAGGCCTGGGGTTCGACGCGACCTGCTCGCTCGTCGCCCTCGATGCCGCCGACCGGCCGGTCACGGTCTCGCCCGACGGTAAGGACGAGCAGAACGTGGTGGTCTGGATGGATCACCGGGCCATGGAGGAGACCGCGCGGATCAACTCCCTGGGCCACGACGTCCTCAAGTACGTCGGCGGGGCCATCTCACCGGAGATGGAGACGCCCAAGCTCCTCTGGCTCAAGAAGCACCGGCCCGACAGCTGGCGCCGCGCGGCGCGCTTCCTCGACCTGCCGGACTTCCTGACCTATCGGGCGACCGGCGACGACTCGCGCTCGCTGTGCACCACGGTCTGCAAGTGGACCTACCTGGGCCACGAGGGCCGCTGGGACGAGGGCTACTTCCGTTCGGCCGGACTCGAGGACCTCGCCGAGGAGGGCTTCCGGCGCATCGGCACCCGGGTGCGGCCGATGGGCGAGCCGCTGGGCAAGGGGCTCACCGCCGCGGCCGCCGCCGACCTCGGGCTCGCCGCCGGGACGCCGGTGGGCGTGGCCATCATCGACGCCCACGCCGGGGGCCTGGGCCTCCTCGGCGCGGCGCTCGACGGCCAGCCGCCCACGCCCGAGGCGCTCGAGCGGCGCGTCGCGCTCATCGGCGGCACGAGCTCCTGCCACATGGGCGTCTCGCGCGAGGCCCGCTTCGTCCCCGGCGTCTGGGGCCCGTACTTCTCGGCGATGGTCCCGGACATGTGGCTCACCGAGGGCGGCCAGAGCGCCACCGGCTCGCTGGTCGACCACGCGATCGCGAGCCACTCCGCCTCTGCGGAGCTCGCCGCCGAGGCCAAGGCTACGGGCAGGACCGTCTACCAACTGCTCAACGAGAGGCTCGAGCGACTGGCCGCCGGGCTCGACGTACCGGCCCGGCTCACCGAGGACCTGCACGTCCTGCCCTACTTCCACGGCAACCGCTCGCCGCGGGCCGACGCCACGCTACGCGGCGCCGTCTCGGGGCTGCGGCTCTCGGCGACCGCCGACGATCTCGCGCTCCAGTACCTCGCCGTCATCCAGGCCATCGCCTGCGGCACCCGCCACATCGTCGAGGCCATGAACGCCGCCGGCTTCCGCATCGAGGCGATCCTGGCCTGCGGCGGCGGCACCAAGAACCCGGTCTTCCTGCGCGAACACGCCGACGTCACCGGCTGCCGGATAGTCCTGGGCGCCGAGCCCGAGGCGGTGCTCCTGGGCTCGGCGGTGCTGGGCGCAGCCGCCGCCGGCCGGTACGCCTCGGTCATCGAGGCCATGGGCGCGATGGCCGCGCCCGGCGCGGAGGTCCGCCCCTCGGGCGCTGCCGCAACCGCCTACCACGACCGGAAGTACCGCGTCTTCCAGCGGATGTACGATGACTTCGTGGCCTACCGGGGGATCATGCGGGGCTGAGCCGGCCAACCACGGCGTTCTCCAACGCAGAGGGCGCAGAGAACGCGCAGAGTACGCAGAGGACAACGGCTGTCACCTTCGCGGCCCGGGTCACTTCCGGATGCCCTGAGCCGTAGGGGCGGGTTTGAAACCCGCCCTAACACCGGTCATCACGGGCTTCGGCTATCTGTGTTCATCGGGGTGCATCTGTGGCTCTTGGATGTCCCGTGCTGGGGAGTCCTTCACCCGGCGGCCTCGAGCCTGGCGACGATCTCGTCGGTGTAGAGGTCGGCGGGGACGCCTTCCAGGCCGCCGAACTCGTCCTTGAGCCCCATCGACATCACCAGCACCTTGTCCCCGGGGTGCTTGTTGCCGATGCTGAAATGCCAGGCCAGGGCGTGGTCGAGCCCCTCGCTCTCGCATTTGGCCACCAGGTTCTTGAACTCCTCGTCGGTCATCGACTCTATGGACGCCCGGGCGCGCCTCAACAACGTCGGCACCGTGGCTGAAGTCTGACCAGGAGGATTTCAGCCGGCCTTACAAGGTCCGCTCCCGTTGGCATCGGCGGGCGACTCCCGGCTCGCACGGCTCGTTACCCGCAGAGACGCGCGAACGGCAAACCGCTGTCGCGCATCGTCTCTAACTGCAGCCGCGTCGCGGCCCGGGTCACATCCGGATGCAGGGACTGGGGCAAAATGGACTCTGCAGGCTTCCATGCACGGACTGCCGCAATGCTCGCCTTGAACAGGGCTCGCGCCGTCAGGCGCGGCGCTCTCCCGCAAGCCTGCGGGAGAGCGGGGAGAGGGATGACCGCGCCGGGGCGGGGCCCCGGGGCGTGGGGCGAAGCGCAGCTTCGCAGGGGCCCCACGCCCAGGGCGCCCCGGCGCGAGTCATGAATGACGGTTCGCCGGCCTTGTCACAACGGCTTAGTCGCGGATAATCCCCACCGTGAACGCAACAGGGCCGATCGCCGGGCAACTCGTCGCCAGGAAGCGGTGGCTGGGACCGATGGTCCTTTGGAGTTTCGGCATTCTGCTGGTCCTATCGGTGGCCTGGGTGGTTGCGGCAATGGGCGTGCCGTGGTGGCAGGTACGCGAGGTCGTACATGGGAAGCTGAGAGCAGGTGCCGCCGGGCCGGGTGGCGCGGGCGGATGCTACGAAGTAGTCTGCCTCGGCGGGGCGGAGAGCGCCGCACGAAAGCTCGACCTGTACCTGAGAATGCCGAGGATCTTCACCGATCATAGGGACCGGGCCGCGCGTCTTCTGGGAGTGTGTGGCAAACCGGGCATCCCTGGGCTGACGCGTGCACTATCAAGCCCCGATCCGCGTGTGCGAATTGAAGCATCGATGGGCCTCCGACTGATCGGCCGCGAGGCCATCGCAGCCGTGCCGGCACTGGTCGAAGCCCTGCGCGACCCCGACGACAATGTCCGGTCCCAGGCCGCTTTCGCCCTGGGCTCTTTCGGTCCTGATGCCGCAGTGGCGGTTCCGCCCCTGATGAATATGATCCACGACCGGAATGGCCAAGTCCGTGGAACAGCCATATCCGCCCTGCACGACATTCTGGGCAGGGAATTGACGCTGGAGGAACTCCACGGCAAGGAAGCTGCAGAAAGGATGCGATAGCCATGCTCGTCCTGCTGGTCCAGATCAAGGTCAAGCCCGAGCGCGTCGAGGACTTCAGGCGCGCCACGGTGGAGAACGCCACCAACTCCCTGAAGGAGCCGGGCGTCGTCCGCTTCGACTTCAACCAGAGCGCCGACGACCCGACCCGTTTCATCCTCTACGAGGCCTACCGCGCGGCCGAGGGCCACGCCAGCCACCGCGAGACCGCCCACTACAAGCGCTGGCGCGAGGCGGTCGAACCGATGATGGCCGAGCCGCGGGTCGGCCTCAAGTTCACCAACATCCACCCGTCGGACTCCGCCTGGTAAGGACTACTCCAACGCAGAGGACGCAGAGGTTCGCGGAGTACGCAGAGAACGGCCTGAGCGTTTCTGTGTTCACGGCCCGGAAGAAGGGAGATAGTGAACCCATGTACCTGATGCCGTTGTCCTCTGCGAACCCTGCGCACCTCTGCGTCCTCTGCGTTGAGAATGGCTGACGGGATGTCCTTCGAGCTGGCCGCGCCGGGGCGGATCGTCTTCGGGCCCGGGGCCCTCAAGGAGGCCGCCCCCGCCGCCGCCGCGCTCGGGCGCCGGGCGCTGGTGGTCACCGGCCGGGACATCGGCCGCGCCGAGCCGCTGCTCCGGGAGCTCGCCCTCAACCGGGTCGACGCCGTGCCCTTCCCGGCGGTCGGCGAGCCGAGCGTCGACACCGTCGGCCGCGGCCTGGAGGTGGCCCGCGGCGCGGAGTGCGACCTGGTCGTCGGCTTCGGCGGCGGCAGCGCCATCGACCTGGCCAAGGCGGTCGCGGCCATGCTGGCCAACGACGGCGGGCTCCTCGACTACCTGGAAGTCATCGGCCGCGGCCGGAAGCTCAAGAAGCCGAGCGTCCCCTGGGTCGCCGTCCCCACCACCGCCGGCTCCGGCGCGGAGGCCACCCGCAACGCGGTGATCGCGAGCAACTCGCACCGGGTCAAGGTATCGCTCCGCGGTCCCGGGATGATCGCCAGGGTCGCCATCGTCGACCCGGAGCTCACCCGGGGACTGCCGCCGGCCGTGACCGCCGCGGGCGGCCTCGACGCGCTCAGCCAGCTCATCGAGCCCTTCGTCTGCACGAGGGCCAATCCGCTGGTCGACGGGCTCTGCCGCGAGGGAATGGTCCGCTCGGCGCGCTCGCTGCGCCGGGTCTTCCGCGGCGCTGAGGAGCCGGCCGCCCGCGAGGACCTGGCGCTTGCCAGCCTCTTCGGCGGGCTGGCGCTCGCCAACGCCGGGCTCGGCGCCGTCCACGGCATCGCCGGGCCGTTCGGCGGGATGTTCGCCGCGCCCCACGGGGCGGTCTGCGGGCGGCTCCTGCCCGAGGTGGTCGAGGCCAACGTCAGTGCCCTCGCCGGGCGCGCGCCGGAGAACCCGGCCAACGCGCGCTATGCCGAGGTCGCCAGGGTGTTGACCGGCAGCGAAAGCGCCGCGGCCGCCGACGCCGTCAAGTGGCTCCGGGAGCTCGTCGCCGAGCTCCGGGTCCCGGGCCTGGCGACCTACGGGCTCGCCCCGGCCGACTTCCCGGCGCTCGTCAAGAAGGCCCGCTCGGCCAGCTCCATGAAGGCCAACCCGGTGGAGCTAACCGAGGAGGAGCTCCGGGGGATCCTCGAGCGGGCGGGGTGAGCGGCAGCCCGCCTCCCCCAGGGTCTCTCAGCTCTCGCCTTGCGTCCCACGGACGCCATCTGAACCACAAAGACACAAAGACACCAAGAAGACGCAAAGAACGACCACGCCGGCGCAGTCCGCGGCAGGCTCCCCTGGACCTGCCAGTGACCACCGCCGCGTACGACATCCGAAGCTGTTCTTCGTGTCTTCTTGGTGTCTTGGTGTCTTGGTGGTTGAGGGAACCGTCCGGTCATGTCGAATGGGAATTGAAAACCCCTGCGGCCTCTCCGACGCGCTTGCGAACCCAGCCTCACCAAGGTTAGAATCCCCCCGCCGTACCGGGCCTCCGGGGCTCAGCGCGCAGTTGCCGCTGTCTCCGCATGATCGCCGAGGCGGCGGGTTCTTGAAGGAGGCAGCCATGCTCAAGCGGACCATTCTCGGAGTCTCGACTTTCCTTCTCCTGGCGGCCACGGCATCGGCGGGCACGGCATGGCTGACCTCCCACGAGGAGGCCGCCAAGCAGGCCAGGAAGGACGGCAAGCTGATCATGGCCGACTTCACCGGCAGCGACTGGTGCGGCTGGTGCGTCAAGCTCAAGAAGGAGGTCTTCGATACTCCGGAATTCGCCGAGTGGGCCGGCCGCAACGTCGTGCTGCTCGAGCTCGACTTCCCCAAGACCAAGCAACTGCCCGAGGAGACCGCCAGGCAGAATCGGGGCCTGGCCACCAAGTACAAGGTCCAGGGCTTCCCCACCATCCTGTTCCTCGATGCCGACGGCAACGTGGCCGGCCAGACCGGCTACGTTCGCGGCGGCGCCGCCGCCTGGATCAAGGAGGCCCAGGGCATCATCGATGCCTTCGCCGGCATCAAGCCCGAGGCCGGGCTGGTCCTGGCCCTCCAGCGCGCCAGGCAGACCGGAGCGCCGGCGCTGGTCCTGCTCGGCGGGGCCGACGTCAAGGACGAGGAACTGAAGCCCTTCTATCGCAGCCCGGAATTGGCCGCCCTCGTCGAGGCCGGGGTGGTCCTGGCTCGTGCCAGGACCGCGGCAGGCGACGGCACCACCGCGGACGACGCCCGCGCGGCAACCGACCTGGCCGCCCGCGCCGGGATCAAGGACGCCGGACTCCACTGCCTGCTCGTGGACTCCACCGGCCAGAAGGTTCTGCACGATGCCACCGGCAAGCCCGAGGCCGCGACCCTGATTCCGGCCCTCTGCAAGGCCATGCCGGCAATCGCGTACGGCGGAGAGTGGCTGGAGAGCTACCCCAAGGCCATGATCGTCGCCGCCCAACAGAACCGCCCCATGCTGCTCGACTTCACCGGCAGCGACTGGTGCGGCTGGTGCATCAAGCTCGACAAGGAAGTGCTCTCCACCCCCGAGTTCGCCGCCTACGCCAAGGAGAAGCTGGTCCTGGTCAAGCTGGACTTCCCGCGCAGCCGGAAGCTCCCGGATAACGTCGTCCGCCAGAACAAGGCGCTCATGACCCGGCACGGCGTCAGTGGCTTCCCCACGCTGATCGTCGCCGACGCGTCCGGCAAGGCCCTCGGCACGCTCGGCTACATGGAGGGAGGCCCGAAGGCTTTCCTGGCCAAGCTCGGCGAGTTCGTGAAATAGGAGCCGCCGGGCGGCCGACGCCCCATGGACCGCCGGCCCTTCAGGAGGTCGGCCGCGTCCGCGGGCTCGCAAGCACCTCCCTGAGCCTCGCCGACATCTCGCCGACCACCTCCGGGCGCTCGGCGGCCAGGTTCCGGATCTGTCCGACGTCCATGGACAGGTCGTAGAGCTGGGGCTCGGGCGAGTTGCCCAGCTCGGTGTTGGTGGTGGGGCTGACCGCGGCGCCGGCGTGGGAAGGAATGTAGACCCACTCCCTGCGCCTCAGCACGGTCTTGCCCTGGACTCCTTCGAGGACCAGTTCCTCGCGTCCCCGGCCGCTCCTGCCCAGGAGCGCGTCGAGGACGTCCATGCTGTCCGGGGCCTCGCCGGGCTCCAACTGCTGGCCGGTCAGGGCCGCGAAGGAGGCGTGAAAGTCCAGCTGGCTCACCAGCGCCTCTGACTCTCCTGGCTCGACCGTCCCGGGCCAGCGGAGGACCAGGGGCACTCGCGTGCCTCCGTCGAACAGGCTGTACTTGCCGCCCCGCAGCGGGCCGGCCGCGCGATGCGAGCCCTTGAGCTCCTCGGCCCGGTCCTCGTATCCATCGTCGAGCACCGGACCGTTGTCGCTCGAGAAGATGACGATGGTGTCTTCGGCGAGCCCCAGCCGGTCGAGCGCGTCGAGCATCCGGCCCACGCACCAGTCCATCTCCACGATGACGTCGCCGCGCGCGCCGTGCGGGGTGGCGCCCTTGAAGCGCGGGCCCGGCAGCCGGGGCACGTGCGGCTGATGGAACGCGTAGTAGAGGAAGAACGGCGCGCCGGCACTCTCCTCGACGAAGCCCACGGCCCTCTCGGCAAAGACCTCGGCCATGGTCTCGTCGTTCCACAGGGCCGCCCGTCCGCCGCGCATGTGGCCGATCCGGCTGACCCCGTTGACGATGGTGCCGTCGTGCCCGTGGCTGTACTTCACGGTCAACAGCTCGGGATTGAGCCGTCCGGTGAGTTCGCCGGGGAAGAGCGCGTCGCGACCGTAGACGACCTCTATCGGGTCGGCGGCGTCGAGGCCCACCACCCGCCCGTCCTGCAGGTAGACGCAGGGCACGCGGTCGTTGGTCGCCGCCATGATGTAGGAGCTGTCGAAGCCGGACTCGTTGGGCCCGCGGCCCACGGGCCGGTTCCAGTCGAGGGCCCCGTCGCCGAGGCCCAGGTGCCACTTGCCGACCACGCCGGTCCGGTAGCCCGCCCTGCGGAACATGCCCGGCAGCGTCGCCGTCTCCGGGGCGATGATCAGGGGCGCGTCGCCGGCCAGGATGGCCGCCCGGGGGTTGCGCCAGGGATACGACCCGGTGAGCAGGCTGTACCTGGACGGCGTGCAGGTCGCGGCCGTGGCGAAGCCCTGCTGGAACCTGACGCCGCCGGCGGCCAGCCGGTCGATGTTGGGCGTGGGGATGCTCCCGGCGCCGTAGCAGCCGACGTCTCCGAACCCCAGGTCGTCGGCGTACATGATGACCACGTTGGGCGAGCGTCCCGGCTGAGACATGGCGGAGGCTCCTTCCTTCAGTCCACTAATAAGCCGGGCGACGGGACTTTCAAGGGGACCGGCCATCCCGGAAAATCAGGAGGCGGGCCGAAGCCCGCCCCCTCCCCTCACTTTCCGGCGCTTTTGGGTCACGCCGGGTTGAGTCGCTCTCTGGGTTTCCTTCCGTCGCCCGCGTCGCCGCCGTCGCGCCCGCCGCCGCCCGCCGCCCGCCCGGCGAACTGGTACTGGGTGACGTTGCCGACGATCGCAAAGAAGGCGATCACCGCCAGGACCGCCTCCCAGGGCATGACCGTGCCGTTGAGGGCCACGAGCAGCGTGGACGCGGCCAGCGCCACGGCCAGCCCGCCGCCCACCGCCATGGTGCTGATCAGCGCCGCGCGCACCAGGAAGAGGTAGGCCACTCCGGCCACCAGCGCCCAGGCCGAGACCGCCGCTGGGATGAACCACACGGGCAGCCCGTCGCCGCCCCGGGACTGCACGAACGCCCAGGCGACCGGGCCGCAGATCAGGGTGGCCACCTGCAGGCAGGACATGGCCACCACCAGGTGCCAGCCGACGAGCGCCCCGAGGAAAGCCGGCGCCAGGGCCACCAGGCTCGCCGGGAGCGGGTCGAGCCCGCCCTTTCTCATGGCCAGCGCGAAGGCCACGTAGCCCAGCCAGGCGGCGCCATAGAGCGCCGAAGCGTGGCGGCGCAGCGACCAGCCGAAGAAGCAGAAGAGCGCGCCCATGGCGCTGAGCAGCACGACGCCCACCCAGGGCATCGCCCCGCCCATGTCCCGGTCGGACTTGAGGTCGAGCCCGAGCGACGCGAAGCTCTCGGCCATCATCCGGCGGCCCTCGGCGTAGCGAGCGCCCAGCGACGAGTCGCCCGAGCCGGCGCCGAGCGCGGAATCGCCCTCGGCGGAGAGCAACCCCAGGTTCCTGGCCGAAGTCTGGATCTGCTCGGCGGCAGCCCTGACCTTGGGGGTCTGGTTCCGCGCGTCGAAGGTGCAAACGATGAGCCCGACCACCGGGACGATGGTCATGGCGAACGCCAGGAAACGCTCGAGATCGTTGGGCTCGCGCCTCCAGCGGGGCCGGATGAAGACCCCGCTTCTGCGGCTCGATTCGGACATGCGCTTGGCTCCCCACCCCTCCCCGATGCGATACAGTGTTATCGTCGGAGACGGGCGGGGGCTTTAGGAAGGCAGAAGGAAGAAGGCAGAAGGCAGAAGGCAGAAGGACGAGAGACGAGGAACGAAGAATGAAGACAGACGCAGTCGGGACAACCGCTGGCCTCGTTCTGCCCGTGTTTCTGCCTTCTGCCTTCTTCCTTCTGACTTACTCCTTCGGCCTTCCTACGCCGGCTTGGCCTTCGGCCTGAGTTTCCCGGGCTTCTTCGCGCCGGGGTCCCCGCCATCGTCGGAACCGCCGCCCTTCTCCTCGCCGCCGCCGGCGTACTGGTACTGGACGACGTTGCCCAGGATCGCCAGGAAGGCGACCATGGCCAGGGCGACCTGCCAGGGGAGGATCGTGTCGGCCAACATCGCCAGGGTCACGAAGCCCGCGGCGGTCAGCAGCAAAGCTCCCACGACGGACATGAGACTGATCAACGCCGCCCGGACCAGGAACAGGTAGGTGACTGCGGTCAACAGAGCCCATATCGAGAAACCCACCGGCAGGAGCCAGGACATCATCTCCTTGTCGGCGTAACTTCTCTCCGCCACCAGGATCAGCGGAATGAGCAGCAAAAAGCCCACCTGAAAGGTGGTGGCGAGGGTGATGTATACCCAAGCCAGCAGCGCCCCCAGGAAAGCCGGCGGCAGAGCCAGAGCGATGCTCGCCGCCAGTCCGAACGCACCCCGACCGTAAGCAAGCGCGAAGCCGATTCCGCCCAGTATAAGCGCGCCGAACAGCGCGGAGGTCGCCCGCCGGACCTGCCATCCCAGGAAACAAAAGAGCGCCCCAAGGCCGCCCATCGCCCCGATTGTCGCCCAGGGCAGCCACTTCTTCTCGGAGACGTCCGCCTTGAGCCGGCCAACTGCGCTCGAGGCACCGTGACCGCCGGGGTCGGCCGACTTCTGCGCGCTATTCAATTCCGCCCCGGCCTTGGGCTTGAGCTGTGCCTCACGATGCGTGACGCCGGAGTTCGTCGCTGCCAGCGGCTGACTGAGCCGGTCGGAGATGGCGCACGCCGACTTGCGCACGGACTCGGCGGCATTGCGAACCTCGCCTCTGCCCGTGAACTCCGACGCCGCGGAGTACAGGAACGCCGCCAGCACGGCGATGGTCATGAGCATGGACGCGGCCCGCTCGAAGGTGTTGGGCCGGCCCTTCCAGCGCGGCTGGATGAAGGACCCGCTGGTGCGACTCGATTCGGACATGCAGACCTTCCCCCCGGACGATGCCAATTCGACATTGTGCTATCGTCGGAGGGGGTAGGCGGCTTGAGCGACCGGAAGAACGGAAGGCAGAAGAAGGAAGAAAGAGGCGGATGGACGCGCGCTGCGCCCTTGCGTGTTACTGCCTTCTGCCTTCTGCCTTTCCCCGTCAGGCTATTCCACGGCGCGCCGCGCGGCCGTCAGGGCCGCGGAGTAGTCCGGCTCGTGGGTCAGTTCCGGAACGGTCTGGACGTAGGCGATCTTCCCGTCGCGGCCTACCACCCACACGGAGCGCGCCAGCAGGCCGTTCTCCTTGATGAGCACGCCCCAGCCGAGCCCGAAGCTCCGCGAGACGTGGTCGGAGAGGACCTTGATGCCCCCGACCTTCTCGGCGGCGCAGAAACGGCTCTGGGCGAAGGGCAGGTCCTGGCTGACCGTCAGCACGGCCACGTTCTTGGGGAGCTTGGCCGCCTCCTCGTTGAAGCGCTTGGTCTGCAGCGAGCACACCGGCGTGTCCAGGCTCGGCACCGCACTGATGAGCATCACCTTGCCGGCGAAGTCCGCAGACCTGACCGGCTTGAACTCGCCGTCGACCACCTCGAAGGCTGGGGCCTTGTCGCCAACCTTTAGCTCCGGCCCGAGCAGCGTCAGCGGGTTCCCGTGAATGGTGACAACGCCCTTCCTCTCGATGGTCTTGTCCATGACACCGGCCTCCTTACCCGCGCGGCACCCGGCCGCGACGCCCAGAAGAACAGAAAGACACAAGATCCTGGAAGATCTGAGGTTCACCGGCCACCTCCCTCGCCGTCGTCACTGCAACCGCGGAGTCCGGCCAGAAAATTCCGAAGGAGGCGGGAGAAGAAGGCAGAAGGCAGAAGGCAGAAGGAAGAAGGAAGAAACCGGAGGGCGCACGAAAGCCACCTTCGTGTTTCTGCCTTCTCCCTTCTGCCTTCTGCCTTCTATCTTACCGTCCACCCGCCGTCCACGACCAGGTTCTGGCCGGTGACGAAGCTGGACGCGTCGGAAGCGAGAAACAACACCGCCCCCATGATCTCTTCCGGCCGGCCGGTGCGGCCGAGCAGGCAGCGCTCCGAGAGCCGGGCCAGGAACTTCCGGTCCGAGGCGCTCCTGCCGTGCGGGAAGGGCCCGGGGCTGACCGCGTTGACCCGCACGCCTTTGGCGGCGAGCGCGGCGGCCAGATACCGGGTCTGCTGGATCATCCCGGCCTTGGCGTCGCCGTAGCCCGGCGGCGAGAGGTACGGCGTGCCCTCGTAGGCCCTGGGGTCGGGGGCCACCAGCGCGTACATGGTCGAGACGTTCACCACGCTCGCCGCCGGCGACTTCTCGAGCAGCGCGAGCGCCGCGGTCGTCACCCGGAAGGCGCTCGTCAGGCAGCCGTCGAGCGTCTTCGTGTACTCGCGCGGCGTGAGTTCGCCCAGGCGCTTGAAGACGCCGGAGTAGGCGTTGTTGACCACCACGTCGAGCCTGCCGAGCTTCCGGCGGACCTCCGCAAGGCCGCGGGCCACCGAGGAATCGGAGGTCACGTCCATCCGCACAGCCAGGGCCCCGGCGCCCCCGGACTCGAGTTCCTTCGCGAGCCTCCGGCAGTTGCTCACGTCGCGCGAGGCGACCACCACGGTCGCGCCGGCCCCGGCCAGAGCACGGGACATCGCCGTCCCCAGGTGCCCGGCGCCGCCGGTGACCAGAGCCACGCGGCCGGAAAGGTCGAAGAGGTCCTGAATCATCGCACGACTGCTTCCCGCTTCGCTCATGAGCGCGGCTCCTCGCTGGCTGACTTGGCCTGGTACTCGAAGCCCACTATCCTGCCGTCCCGCACGCTGACCGCCATCCGGGCGCGGGGCGAGGACAGTTCCACCACCTCGAGCCCGGAGAGGCCGAGGTAGCGCCGGCCCTCCCGCCTGATGCCGGCGAACTCCCCGTCGAGGAAATCCGCGACGGGCACGGCCCCGCCGCCGGGCGCGGCCCGGACCGTCCAGCGGCCCGACGCGTCCCGGCCGAGCAACCCCTCGGCCGTGAGCGCCTGCGCCCTCTCGAAATCACCGGAGATCGCCGCTCCCTGGAAGGCGCGGTAGACCCGGATGCCCGCCGGGTCGCCGAACTGGAACCACCAGTAGACGAGCCCGGCCAGGAGCAGGGCTCCGAGGGCCGCCGCGACCTTCAACGCGCGCGGAGCGGAAACGGATTCGGCGCCCTCAGGCATCAAGATCCCTCAATTCCGGTGACAGTCGCGAATGGCACTTCCTTAAGAGCCTCACAAAGAATGATCCCGGGGCCGCGACGCCCGGGATTTTGGCTTCA
>CALGYR010000019.1 GCA_937935355.1 uncultured bacterium
TTCAGCGCGGAGTGCCCCCTCCGGAGAGAACCGCCCGGAGAACCTCCTCTGCAGAATGTGTCAAGCCCCCGGCACAGCCGCGCCTCAAAACCGACTCTTGCGGGAGCGGACTCCCGCCCGATAATCCGTTGGCCTGACGGGCCGCCGGAGCGGCCCGATACCCGTCATCACCGATGACTAGCAGGGAGAGAAGATGGCAGTAGCGACGACCAACAAGAAGCTCATCGCCTGGGTGGACGAGGTGGCGAAGATGTGCCGCCCTGAGCAGGTGGTCTGGTGCGACGGCTCGGAGGCCGAGTACGACGGCCTGATGCAGAAGATGGTGGCCTCTGGCGCGGCCACTCCGCTCAAGAAGCGCCCCAACAGCTTCCTCTTCCGCAGCCACCCCTCGGACGTGGCCCGGGTCGAGGACCGCACCTACATCGCCTCGCGGACCAAGGCCGAGGCCGGCCCGACCAACAACTGGATCGACCCGGTCGAGCTCAAGAAGACCATGGCCGGGCTCTACGCCGGCTGCATGCAAGGGCGCACGATGTACGTGATCCCCTTCAGCATGGGCCCGATCGGCTCGCCGATCTCGAAGATCGGCGTGGAGATCACCGACTCCCCCTACGTGGTCTGCAACATGCACATCATGACCCGGGTCGGCGATCGGGTCATCGAGACGCTCGGCGCCGACGGCGAGTTCATCCCCTGCCTGCACTCCGTCGGGGCGCCGCTCGCGCCCGGCGAGAAGGACGTGGCCTGGCCCTGCGCGCCGATCGAGAAGAAGTACATCGCCCACTTCCCGGAGGAGAACCTGATCTGGTCCTACGGCTCGGGCTACGGCGGCAACGCACTGCTCGGCAAGAAGTGCCTGGCGCTGCGCATCGCCTCGGTGATGGCCCGGCGCGAGGGCTGGATGGCCGAGCACATGCTCATCCTGCGCCTCACGAACCCCCAGGGCCGGCAGTTCCACATCGCCGCGGCCTTCCCCTCGGCCTGCGGCAAGACCAATCTCGCCATGCTCCAGCCGACCATCCCGGGCTGGAAGTGCGAGTGCGTCGGCGACGACATCGCCTGGATGAAGATCGGCCCCGACGGCCGGCTGCGGGCCATCAACCCCGAGGCCGGCTTCTTCGGCGTGGCCCCGGGCACCGGCGAGAAGTCGAACCCCATGGCGGTGAAGACCATCCGGTCGAACACCATCTTCACGAACTGCGTCCTGACCGACGACGGCGACGTCTGGTGGGAGGACTCCGGCGTCGAGTGCAAGCACGGCATCGACTGGCAGGGCCACGACTGGACGCCCGACAAAACGGACGCCAAGGGAGCCAGGGTCAAGGGCGCGCACCCCAACGCGCGCTTCACCGCCCCGGCCCGCCAGTGCCCGGTGATCTGCCCCGACTGGGAGGACCCGGCGGGGGTGCCCATCGACGTATTCGTCTTCGGCGGACGGCGCTCCTCGGTGGTGCCGCTGGTGACCGAGGCCATGTCCTGGGACCACGGCGTCTACATGGGCGCCACCGCGGCCTCCGAGGCCACTGCCGCCGCGCTCGACGTCAAGAAGGCCATCCGCCGCGACCCGATGGCCATGCTGCCCTTCTGCGGCTACCACGTCGGCGACTACTGGGGGCACTGGTTCCAGATGGGCGACAAGCTGGGGGCGAAGGCCCCGCGGATCTTCTACGTCAACTGGTTCCGCAAGTCGCCGGAGGGCAAGTGGCTCTGGCCCGGCTACGGCGACAACAGCCGCGTCCTGAAGTGGATGTGCGAGCGGGTCGAGGGCAAGGTCGGCGCTCAGGACACGCCCATCGGCCGGCTGCCCAAGGACGGCGACCTCGACCTCTCCGGCCTCTCCCTGCCGGCGGCCGACGTCGCCGAGCTCCTGCGTGTGGACGTCGCGGCCTGGAAGGGCGAGGTCCCGGACGTCGAGGGGCACCTCTCCACGGCCGGCGACCGCCTGCCCGCCCGGATGAAGACCCAGCTCGGAGAGTTCAAGAACCGCCTGGGACTGTAGCGCACGACACAAGCAGACACGGCACCGGCCGCGGCTCGACGAGCCGCGGCCGGTCCTTTTCGGTGCGTCCACGCGAAGCCTAGCGACATTGTCTATGCGACACACACGTCTCCCGAATACCGGGGGGAATGCCGTGATGCCGTGGTCGGACCGCGGCAAGTATTTGATATGCAATACGTTACATGCCATTTCGGCCTCTATTTGACCCCTTACGAGCGAAATCCCGGGCCGGAAATCTGTTCTAAGACTTGCTCGATGTCAGTAGCCTTCATGACACAGCCATTACGACGCTGACACAGCCTATCAGACTGGCGGACTTCTTGAACTCTCTGGATTTGCACTGACATTCTCATCCAAGCGGTGTACACACCACCGCGAGGGCACAATGAATACCACATCGATACCACCCAAGGCAGTCCTGAAACACGTTCATGGCGGCCGCAACGGCACCAACGGCTGCAGCGGAGGCCGGGCGGCTTCCAGGCTGGCCGCGGCAATCCAGTCGGACATCGCGGCCGGCAAGCTGGTCGGGGGCACCTTCCTGCCAACCGAACGGGAGCTGGCCGAGACGCACGGCATCGGCCGGATGACCGTCCGCCGGGCGCTCAAGTCGCTCGAGGCCGGCGGGCTCGTCGCCGCCGAGCCGCGCCACGGCTACCGCGTGTTGGCCCGCTCGAATTCGCCGGAGCTCGGCTGCCCGCTGGCCTACGTGCTCGAGGCCGCCGCGCGTCCCGAGGACTGGGACGAGACCCACCGCACGCTCCTCACCGGCTTCCAGTCGGCGGTCGCCGGCCGGGGAGGATCGCTGCTCTCCCTCTCGTCGAAGAATCTGCCCGCGGCCCGGATTCTCGATCAGCTGCTCGCCGGCAAGGCCTGGGGCGCGGCGCTGGACTCGGTCAACCCGGAGCTGCTGGCGCTCGTCCGCAGGAGCGGCTTTCCGGCGGTGATGGTCGACGCCTGGACGCCGGAGTCGCCCATCGACGCGATCGTCCAGGACGACTTCCAGGGCGGGATGCTGGCCGCCGCGCACCTGGCCTCGCTGGGCCACCGGCGCATCGCCTGGCTTGGGCCGATCGCCAGCAGCACCCACAGCCTCGGGCGCTTCGCCGGGACGGTGGCAGGTCTGGCCAAGGCGGGGCTTGAGCTCGCACCCGACCTGCGCGTCGAAATCGACGAGTCCCGGGCGCCCGAGGCGGCCCGCGCGCTGCTCTCGCGGCCCGACCGGCCCGACGCGGTCGTGGCCCTCTGGGCGTACCTCTCCCAGACCGTGGCGCGCACCGCGCGAGAACTGGGATTGATCCTGGGCCGCGACCTCGGCCTGGTCGGCTGGGCCATGCAGGAGCTCTACGAGAGCACATTCCGACCGCGCTTCCCCGACGGCCTAGTGCCGCCGGCTGTGGTCTGGAGCGTCGCGGACATGGCCGAGACGGCCCTCAGCCGCCTGGCCGAGCGCCGCGCCAATCCGAACCTGCCGCCGCTGCGCATCAACGTGCCGGTGAGGTTGATGGCGTAGGCGCTGAGGGGCTGAGGGGCTGAGGGACTGAGGCACTAAGGCACTGAGTGCCAAGGAGAAAAGAGATGGCGAAGGAACTGATGGCTTCGACTCCACGACCCAAGTGCCTCAGTGCCTTAGTGCCTCAGTGCCTCCTGCTCGTCTGCCTCGTATCCGCCTCCGCCGGCGAGCCGTCCCCGCCGCAGCGGGTAAACTTCACCGCCAAGCCGACCGCGACCAGGGCCGGCGACGTCGTGAAGATCGCCTTCGCGGTCTCGGCGCCGACCGACGTGGCCGTCTACGTCGAGGACGCCAAGGGCGCCGTGGTCCGCCACCTGGCCGCCGGGGTGCTCGGGGACCATCCTCCCGCGCCCTTCAAGCCGGGGCTCGCCCAGGAGATCGAGTGGGACGGCAAGGCCGACTACGGGAAGCCTGCCGAGGGCAGCCCCTTCAAGGTCCGCGTGGCGCTGGGCCTCGGTGCCAAGTACGACCGGGTGATGTCTTCGAACCGCCTGGACTTCGTCAACATCAACTCGCTGGGCACCGGCCCGGACGGGACGCTCTACGTCCTGGCCCTGTCCAACGGCGCGGTCTGGAGCGGCCCGCAGATCGTGGCCTTGAACCGCGACGGCAGCTACCAGCGCATGGTCATGCCCTACCCCACGAGCCTCAAGAAGGAGCAGGTCAAAGGCATCACCTCCTTCGAGGTCGACGGCCGGCCGACGCCGCTCCTGAACGACGTGCGCATGGGACTGTACCCCAGCTTCAACCCGCTGCACGCCACCAACGTGGCCGTCTCGCCCGACGGGTCGAAACTGCTCATCCTCTGCGCGAGCCACGGGGCCCACGTCCCCCCCAGCCTGAGCCTGCTGGGGTCCGACGGCGGAACGCCGGCCGAGCCGATCTGCAAGCCCATCGGCCTGCCGGGCGGCCGGACCACCCTGGCGGGGTTCTCCTGCGCGGCGGTGGCCTCCGACGGGTCCGGCGTCTTCTTCGGCGGCGTCCAGCCCGAGCCCTACAAGCCCGACACCCAACCGGTCGTCTTCCGGGCCAAGCTGCCGGAGCGCACGGGCGCCGAACCGGTATTCGGCGACCCGGCGAAGCCAGGCAAGGATGACGCCCATCTGGGCGGCGCGCCGCACGGCCTGGCCGTGGACGGCAAAGGGCACCTCTTCATCGCCGACCACGCCAACAACCGCGTGGTGGTGGTCGGAGAGAAGGACGGCAAGTTCGTCGGAGAGTTCCCGGCGACCAAGCCCGACTTCCTGGCGGTCTCCGCCAGGACCGGCGCGGTCTACGTCTCGAACCGCAAGGGCCCGCAGGTCGAGATCGTCAAGTACATGCCCGAGGCCGGCTTCAAGGGCGCCAAGGAAGTCTGCCGGACAGCCGTGAGCCTGACCCGCAACGACTGCCATTCGGTGGCCGTGGACTGCTCGGCCGAACCGGCGGTGGCCTGGGCCTCGGACCGATTCGGCAACCTGATCCGGGTCGAGGACCAGGGCGCCAAGTTCGGCGACGCGGTCAGGATCAGCAAGGGCATGGACGGCTACGGCTCCCTGCCGGAGTCCTACATGGGCGTGGTCGTGGACCGACAGAAGAAGGAGGTCTACGCCCGCAACAGCACGGGCGGCGGCCTCTACTACCGCTTCTCGGAGGAGACCGGCAAGCGCGAGGAGGTCCGCGTGCCCGGCGACGCCTTCGGCGGCGGCAAGGGCTTCCAGATCGTCCCCGGGGCCGACGGCAACCTCTACGGGCTGCAGTGGCCCTACACCATGCTCAAGTGGGACCGCTCCGGCAAGCCGCTGGCCTGGGAGAAGCCCATACGCCCCGACGAGCAGGCCATGCTCTTCAACGGCAGCAAGACCACCAGCGATTACCCCATCAAGCTGGGGCCCCACCAGTCCTTCGTGCCGGTGAGCATGTGCGAACTGCCCCACACCCTGGGCGTGCGCTGGAGCGACGGGCACCTCTTCGCCTTCACCTTCATGGTGCGCGGGCGGGTGCCCAAGTGCCTCAACGAGTACCTGACCACCGGAGAGCAGGTCAACAAGCAGCCGATCGTCTGGATGACCTCGGACGTGGTCGTGGGCCCGAAGTTCGACGCGGCCGGCAACATCTACGTCGCCGAGGCGGTCAAGCCCAAGGGCTGGCAGCCGCCGGAGCTCGCCGAGCACTTCGCCAGGACCGGCGTGAAGGGGCTCTCCGGCGCGGCCTACGTGGCCGCCAACGTGTACGGCAGCATCGTGAAGTTCCCGCCGGCGGGCGGCACCTTCGACATGGGCTACGAGCGCGAGCTCGACAACCCCTGGGACAAGAAGCTCGGCAAGCGCGCCAACCCCTTCGAAGGAGAGATGAAACTGCCCGAGGGCGCCAAGGCCATCGAGGCCGAGTACCTGAAGGGCGACCGGATGCACCCGGCCAAGGTGATCGGCGCGGAGTGGATGCATCCGGGGATCGGCCACGTGGGCCACTACCGCTGCAACTGCGAGAACGTGACTTTCGACGTCGACGAGTTCGGCCGGGTCTTCTTCCCCGACCCGGAACTGTTCCGCGTGCGGGTCATCGACACGGCCGGCAACGCCCTGACCCACTTCGGCGGCTATGGCAACGCCGAGAGCATGGGCCCGGACAGCCCCGTGGTCGACCCCAAGAGCGGCAGGCTCAGAGCACGCGAAGCCTCCGACCCGAAGGACCTCAAGAGCCCCTTCGCCGAGCCGGACATCGCCTTTGCCTGGCTCGTCGGCGTGGGCGTGACCGACAGGTACGTCTACACGGGCGACGCGCTCAACCGCCGGCTCTTGCGCCTGAAGATGACCTACGCGGCGGAGGAGAGTTGTGACGTAAAGTAGGCGGAGGGGGACCGAGGGACTAAGGGACTAAGGGACTAAGGCACTGAGGCACTTAGGCACTTAGGCACTGAGTGAACGGAGGACGACATGGCGATCGCAATCAAGATGGCGAGTCCAGCAGCGCGTGCGAAGCACACTAATTGCCTTAGTGCCTTAGTGCCTCAGTGCCTCCTGTTGTTAGCAGGGCTGGCCTCCGCCGGCGAGGTCCAGTTCACCGCCAAACCGACCGCGACGAAGGCCGGCGAGGGCGCGAAGATCGCCTTCACCGTCTCCGCACCGACCGACGTGGAGGTCGCGGTGCTCGACTCGAAAGGCGGCGTCGTCCGCCACCTAGCCGCCGGCGTCCTCGGGGGCCAGAAGGATCCTCCGGCGCCGCTGGTCAAGGGCCTGGCCCAGACCATCGAGTGGGACGGCAAGGACGACTTCGGCAGACTTCCACCTTCCACCATCCACCCTCCACCCTTCAAAGTCCGCGTCCGCGCCGGCACCGGCGTCCGGTTCGACCGCTTCATCGGCGCCGAGAGCTGCAACTTCGGGGCCATCGACGGCGTGGTCGCCGACGACGAGGGCAACGTCTACCTGAAGGGCTTCGGCGGCGAGGCCAACCAGTCGGCCATGTGCGTGCGGGTCTTCGACTCCGAGGGCCGCTACCTGCGCGAGGTCCTGCCCTTCCCGGCGAACCTGCCGGGCGACGCCATGAAGGACATCGCCCGCTGGGACGACGGGCGCAAGGCCTTCTGCCCGCGCAATCTCAAGAACTTGAACCCCGAGTTCTACGTCCCGGGGCGCGGCGGCAACCTCAACATGGTCAGCGCCTCCAGGAAGAACGGTCTGGTCTTCACCGATGGCGCGCGGCTCTACACCATCACCACCGGCGGCGCGGTGGCCGGCTCGGCCTTCTGCAGCCGCGACCTGGGCGGGGCCAAGAACTCGGGCGGCGGCCCGGCGATGCTGGCCATCTCGCCGGACGGCAGGTGGGCCTACCTCTCCGGGCCGTACAGCAACACCAACAGCTACGGCTACGTCTACGACCCCAACTTCCCACCGGGCCGGGTCTACCGCGCGCCGCTCTCCGGAACGGACAAGCTCAAGGAGTTCGTCACCATCCCGGTGGCCCACCAGAACGGCAACGGCGGAGCCTGGACCAAGGCCAGCGCGGCGCCCGGCCACTTCACCGTGCCGCACGGGCCCGTCCACGGCGTGGCCGTCGACGACAAGGGCAACGTCTACGTGGCCGACCGGGAGCGCGGCTGCGTGGCGGTCTTCGACGACTCCGGCAAGGAGATCGGCAAGATCCCCCTCAAGAACCCGCACCTGGTCGCCGTGCACCCCAAGACCGGCGCGATCTACGTCACCCAGTACGACTGCCTGGCCTACGGCAGCTTCCAGTGCGTGGTCTACAAGTTCGAGAACTTCAAGGACGGCGTCCAGCCGGTTGCCAAGTACGAGTTCCCGGCAGGCGGCGGCAACCGCAACCAGTCCATGGCCCTGGCCGCCGGCAAGGACAAGACCGTGATCTGGATGGCCGTCGGCAAGCTCGTGGCCCTGGAGGACAAGGGCGCGTCCTTCGAACCGCTGCCGCTCCAGTTCGGCCCCAAGACCAGCGTCCCCGTCGACTGGAACCGACTGGCCACCGACTACGACCGCGACGAGATCTACATCTCGAACGGCACAACCCGGATCTGGCGTTACAAGGGCGAGACCGGCGAGGGCGGCGTCCTCAAGAAGGACGGCAAGGACTTCCTGGCCAACGACCTGGCCGTGGGCTACGACGGGCTGCTCTACACCCGGGTGAGCGGCAAGTGGAACGGCTCGGCCCCCGAGTACAGCGGTCCCTTCTGGCGGCTGGACCACGAGCTCAACCCCGCGCCCTACGCGGCCAGCGGCACGCACGTGCTCAGCCCCTACATCTACAGCCGCTTCGGCATCGGCTTCGCCGAGCGCGGGCTGGGCGTCGGCCCCGACGGCAAGGTCTACCTGGGCTTCATGTACAAGTGGGTGGCCTACGCCGTGGGCGGCTGGGGACCCGACGGCAAGGCCCTCGAGGGCAAGTACCTCAAGGGCCTCTACCCGGCCGAAAAGCCCGAGGAAAAGAAGAGGTACGCCCCGGAGATGAACAGCGCCATCATCGGCCCGGTCCCGCAGGGCAGCGCCAACGTCCGGGTGGACCTGAAGGGCGACATCTACGTGGGCCTGATGCACCGGCCCAAGGGCTTCACTCCGCCCAAGGGCTTCGAAAAGGACCAGGGTTACCGCGTCTCGGTCGGCAGCGTGGTCCGCTTCGGCCCGGAGGGCGGTGCCATGTCCGGCAACGACGCCGGCGCCGTGTCCGCAGCGGAAATGGACGGCTCCAAGCAGGCCTACGTGGGCCTGGCACCCTTCAGCAGCGCCGCCGAAGCCTTCGGCGGCAACACCTGCTGCGTCTGCCGGGTCCCGCGCTTCGACCTGGACCGCTACGGGCGGGTGCTCATGCCCAACGCCATGACCAACTCGGTGCTGCTCTACGACAACGCCGGCAACCTGATCCTGGAGTTCGGCAGGTACGGCAACTTCGACTCGCAGTTCGTCAATGAGAACACCGAGGCGGGCAAGGCCAAGAAGCCGACCGTGGCCGTCCCGGACATCCCCCTGGCCTGGCCCACCGGCGCGGGCTTCACCGCCAAGGCCATCTACGTCAACGACACCTACAACCGCCGCGCCCTGCGCGTCGTTCCGACCTGCCAGGCGGAGGAGAGTTGTGAGGTGAAGTAGGGACTGAGGGACTGAGGGACTAAGGCACTAAGGCACTGAGGCACTGAGTGCTAAGGAGAACAGAGATGGCGAAGGGACTGACGGCTTCGACTCCACTGACTAAGGGCCTCAGTGCCTTAGCCCCTCAGTGCCTCCTCTTCCTGTGCGCCACCGTCCTCGCCGGCGAGGTCCAGTTCACCGCCAAGCCGACCGCGACGAAGGCCGGCGACGGCGCCAGGATCTCCTTCGCCGTCTCCGCCCCCACCGACGTGGAGGTCGCGGTGCTGGACAAGGACGGCAAGATCGTCCGCCACCTGGCGGCCGGCGTGCTCGGGGGCGAGAAGGACCCGCCGGCGCCGCTCGCCAAGGGCCTGGCCCAGACCATCGAGTGGGACGGCAAAGACGACTTCGGAAAGCTTCCATCCTCCACCATCCACCCTCCACCCTTCAAGGCCCGCGTCCGCGCGGGCACCGGCGTCAAGTTCGGGCGGTTCATCGGCGCCGACCCCTACAACCTCGGCAAGGTGGTCTCCTCGGCGGTCGACGACGACGGCAACGTCTACGTGATGGGCTACAACGGCCAGCTCAACCAGGCGCAGATGAACCTGCGCGTCTTCGACAAGGACGGCCGGTACCTGCGCGAGATCCTGCCCTTCCCGGCGAACCTCCCGGACGACGGAGCCCTGAGCCTCGCCAGGTGGGACGACGACGCGAAGTGCTGGACGCCGCGGCAGCGCAACAACCTCAATCCCGACTTCTACTTCGG
The DNA here is from genome assembly GCA_937935355.1 of uncultured bacterium. GTDB lineage: Bacteria > Planctomycetota > SZUA-567 > JAKLDR01 > JAKLDR01 > JAKLDR01. Next base: position 9,837 of record CALGYR010000019.1, read on the forward strand.
CCAGAAGGGCTCGCTGGCCATCGTTTCGATCTCCAAGAAAGACGGCATCGTGCTCAAGGACCCCAAGGGCGTCGGCGCCGGCACCCGCCACGTGGTCATCGACGCGACCGGCGCGCTGCAGGGCTTCCGGCCGGTGGCCGGCGCGCCGGCGGCCAGGCCCGCCGACCCGGCGCTCCTCGCGGCCATCGCGGCCAAAACGCCCAAGCGCGAGAGCCTGCCCGGCGACTGGGCCAGGCTGGTCGTCGACGGCGAGCGCGACGAGGTCTACGTCAACGACGGCTGCAGCCAGTTCTGGCGCTTCGACGGCCGGACCGGCGAGGGCGAACAGCTCCGGAAGGACGGCAAGGTCTTCGGCGCCACCGACCTGGCCATCGGCTACGACGGGCTGATCTACGCGCGCACCGGCCGGGGCGTCGCCGATGGCTGCGACTACTCCGGACCGCTGGCGCGCTACACCCGGGACCTCGCCCCCGCGCCCTTCGACTCCGGAACGCACGTCCTGAGCCCGTACATCTACAGCCGCTACGGCGTCGGCTATGCCGAGCGCGGCATCGGTGTCGGCCCCGACGGCAAGGTCTACATCTCGTTCATGCACGACTGGGGCAAGTACTGCGTGGCCGGCTTCGACGGCCAGGGCAAGCCCATGAAGGGCCGGCGCCTCGAAGGCAGGGTCGGCAACAAGGGCAACCCCAAGACCGGCTACCCCGCCGAGCTCACCAGCGCGGTGATCGGCCCGATCCCGCAAGCCAACGGCGGCATCCGTGTGGACCTGGCCGGCAACGTCTACGTGGGGATGCTCTACCTGCCCAAGGGCTTCACCGTCCCGGCCGGGCAGGACAAGATGGTCTGGCAGTACATGGTCGGCGGCGTGGCCAAGTTCTCCCCGGACGGCGGCTGCATCAAGGGCGAGGAGGCCATGATGCGCGGCAGCGAGGCCGAGGGCATGCTGGCCTTCTACCCGGGCCTGGCGCCCTTCAGCAGCTCCGGGTTCACCTGCAACCCCTGCTGCGTCTGCCGCGCCCCGCGCTGGGACCTGGACCGCTGGGGCCGGGTGATCATGCCCAACGGCGTGAGCAACTCGGTGCGCCTGGTGGACAACGCCGGCAACCTCATCGCCGAGTTCGGCAAGTACGCCAACTTCGACTCCCAGTATGTCCCGCCTGACGCAAAGGACCCGAAGCCGCTGGTGGCGACGCCCGAGATCCCGCTGGGCTGGCCGACCGGGGCCGGCTTCGGCCGTGACGCACTCTACGTCCTGGACACCTACTGCCGCCGGGTGGTGCGCGTCGAGATGACCTGGAAGGCGGAGGACAGCTGCGAGCTGAAGTGATGGGCTCGACTTAGAAGAACCTCGCACGCCGTAGCCATGAGCCAAGTGAATGCGGGATCCTGCATATCCCAACTGCAGGCCTTGATCCAGCATCACGAGCCTCCTCATAACACCTTACAAACACGGGCTTTGCGAGCACGGCACAAATTGCATGAGTCAGAATCGCACTTTCTTCTGAACAATCCATGCATCCAGGTGTATAGACCAGCATAAGCCCACAGGAGAGCCCATGACAAGCCCATCAGGAACAGCCACGCGTCGCACTCACAGGGCGGGTCGCGCAGCCACTTCGCTCGTAAGCGTCATCCGCTCGAAGATAGCCGACGGCCGGATAGCCTCCGGCCAATTCCTGCCCTCCGAACGCGAGCTGGCCGTCGAACACGGCCTTGCGCGCATGACTGTGCGCCGCGCGCTCAGAGCACTCGAGCGCGACGGTCTCGTGTCCATCGAGCCGCGCCACGGCTGCCGCGTGCTATCGGCCGCCAACGACCCGCGCCGGGGATGCCCCGTCGCCCACGTCTTCTCGACCGGGTCCCGCGAGGAGCAGCTCGACGCCTTCCACCAGCACATCCACATGGCGCTGCGCGAGGAGCTGGCCGGGCGCGGCTGGTCGATGCTCGAGGTGCGCATGTCCGGCCGGCCCGGCCCTGAGGTCCTCGAGCAGCTCCGGACCGCGCGCGCCTGGGGGATGATCCTCGACGCCGTCGACCCCAAGCTGCTCGGGCTGATCCGCGAGAGCGGCATGCCCGCCGTGCTGGTCGACGCCTGGCGCGAGGACTCGCCGCTCGACGCGGTGCTCCAGAACAGCTACCAGGGGGGCTTCGCCGCCGCCCGGCACCTGCTGGATCGCGGGCACCGCGAGATCTTCTGGTTCGGCCCGGTGGCCGAGAGCTCGTTCAGCCGCGAGCGCTTCGGCGGCGCGGCTGCGGCGGTGGCCGCCGAGGGGCTCGACCTGCCCGCCGCCAGGCGCGTCGATCCCTCCGGCCGGGACGCGGAAGCGGCCGCGCTCGAGATGCTCTCGCGCCCCGACCGCCCCCGGGCGGTGCTCACGCTGTGGGGCGAACTGGCCGTCGCCGTCGACGCCGCGGCGCGCCGGCTCGGCCTGGTCCCCGGCCGCGACCTGGACCTGGTCGGCTGGTCCGTCGAGGAGCTCTACGAAACGTACCAGGCGAAGTTCCCCGGCCAGGCCGCCCCTCCGACCGTGGTGTGGAGCTCGGCGGTCATGGCCCGCATGGCCGTGGCCCGGCTCACCGACCGTGTGGCCGACCCGCGGCTGCCGCCCATGCGCATCGACGTGGCGGCGCGGTTGAGGGCGTAGGGACAGAGGGACTGAGGGACTAAGGCACTAAGGCACTAAGGCACTGAGGCACTGAGTGAACGGAGGACAACATGGCGATCGCAATCAGAATGGCGAGTCCGGCGGCGCGTGCTTGCCGGGGCGTAGCCGCAAGGCGAAGCCCGGCGAAGCACACTAAGTGCCTCAGTGCCTTAGTGCCTCAGTGCCTTCTGTTCCTATGTACCGCCGCCTTCGCCGGCGAGGTCCAGTTCACCGCCAAGCCGACCGCGACGAAGGCCGGCGACAAGGTGACGATCGCCTTCACCATCTCCGCGCCGACCGACGTGGAGGTCGCAGTGCTCGACTCGGCCGGCAAGGTGGTCCGCCATCTGGCGGCCGGCGTGCTCGGCGGAGAGAAGCCGCCGCCAGTGCCGCTCAAAGCCGGCCTCGCCCAGACCCTAGAATGGGACGGCAAGGACGACTTCGGCGGACCTCCACCCTCCACCCTCCACCCTCCACCCTTCAAAGTCCGCGTCCGCGCCGGCACCGGAGTCAAGTTCGGCCGGATGATCGGCGAGGATCCCTGCAACTTCGGCTCCATAGCCTCCATCGCCACCGACGAGGACGGCGAGCTGTACATCACCGCGCACGCCAGCGAGTGCAACCAGTCGGCCCAGTTTCTGCGGGTCTTCGGCGGCGACGGCCGCTACCTGCGCACGCTGATCCCCTTCCCGGCGGACATCAAGCCGGAGGCGGTCGCCAACCTCGCCGCCTGGGACGCCGCCAGGAAGACCTTCACTCCCCGCAGCTACTCCTCGGGGAACCCGCTGCTCTATCCCGCCAGCGGCTTCCGGCTGATCAGCGCCTCGAAGAAGGCGGGCATCGTGATGATCTCGGGCACCTCGGTCTGGCGGCTGGACGCCGACGGCGGGAACCTGAAGGGCCCGGGCGCGATGTGGTCGCCCAAGGCCGGCGTGAAGGTGGGACACAACGATCCGCAGCTGGCCGTCTCGCCGGACGGCAAATACATCTACTACGCCAACGTGGCCGGCAGCCAGTACGACACCAAGAAGCCCTCGGAGATCGACCCCAACTGGCCCAACGGCCGCGTCTACCGGCAGGACACCTCCAGGCCGGGCAGCGACCCGGAGAAGTTCTTCGACCTGACCCTGCCCGAGAACTACTGGATGCCCAACGCCTGGAACCGCCGCACCGCGGCCTATGCCATCGCCACCGACGCCAAGGGCCACCTGCACATCGGCGACCTGGTCAACCAGGAGGTGGTGGAAGTCGACGGCGACGGCAAGAAGGTCGCCGCCACCAAGGTCGCCTGGCCCGAGCGGGTCCACGTGGACAACAAGTCGGGCGCCTATTACGTCCTGAGCCGCACGACGCCGCTGCCCAACGAGAAGTCCGACCTCAAGCTCGTCAAGATCGTAGGCCGCGGCGCCGAGGCCAAAGTGACGGCCGAGCTTCCCCTCAAGATCTCCGTCAACCGCAGCGGCGTGGGCTCCTGCCTGGGGCGGATGGGCGAGTATCCCGTGCTGTGGATCGGTTCGTCCAGCGGACTGGTCTGCGTCAAGGACAGCGGCGGGAAGCTGGAGATCACCGACACCGCCTTCAAACCGATCCCCGAGGGCCAGCTCGACTGGGGCCGCATCGTGGTCGACGCCGAGCGCGAGGAGATTTACACCAACAACGGCGTGTCCAAGACCTACCGCTACGACGGCAAGACCGGGCAGGGCGGCCTGCTCAAGAAGAACGGCCAGCCCTTCTGGTGCGTGGACATGGCCGTGGGCTACGACGGTTCGCTCTACATGCGCACCGGCAATGGGTTCACCGGCCCCCTGGAGCGCTACACCCGGGACCTCGCCCCGCTGCCCTTCGCCACCGGCAGCCACCAGCTGTACGACATCTACAGCCGCTACGGCATCGGCTTCTGCGACAAGGGCGTGGGCGCCGGGCCCAAGGGCGAGAGCTACATCAGCTACATGTACGACTGGAACAAGTACTTCGTGGCAGGATTCGACGGCAACGGCAAGGCCATCAAGGGGAAGTTCCTGGAGGGCAAGTTCAAGAAGCCCGACCCCAAGTCCTGGGTGGGCAAGCTTCCCGAGGACCGGCAGGTGGCGACCGCAGTGGTCGGGCCCATCCCGGCCTCGAGCGGCGGCATCAACGTCGACCTGGCCGGCAACCTCTATGTGGGCATGCTGCTCGTGCCCAAAGGCTTCACCCCGCCCGCCGGCTTCGAGAAAGACCCGGCCTACGCCAACTGGACCGGGAGCATCGTCAAGTTCCCGCCGTCCGGTGGCACGGTTCTCGGCGCAGTCCAGGGCGACGACCAGGCCAACGCCGAGGGCACCAAGACACCCTGCGAGAAGGGCATGACCGTGGTCGGCGGCCTGACCATTTATCCCGGGCTGGCGCCCTTCAGCGGCGGCGGTTTCGGCGGCAACTCCTCCTGCTGCGTCTGCCGCGTGCCCCGCTTCCACGTGGACCGCTACGGGCGGATCGTATTCACGAACGTCGCAACCTACACCGCCACGCTGGTCGACAACGCCGGCAACAAGATCCTGGAACTGGGCGCCTACGGCAACTTCGACTCGCAGTACGTCAACCCCAACACCGAGGCGGGCAAGGCCAAGAAGCCGTCCGTGGCCGGCCCGGAGTTCCCGCTGGCCTGGCCGGCCGGCGCGGGCATGAGCGACGGGCACATCTACGTCATCGACGCCTACAACAAGCGCGTGCTCCGCGCCGACAAAACCTGGGGAGCGGAGGAGAGCTGCGAGGTGAAGTAGGGACTGAGGGACTAAGGGACTAAGGCACTGAGGCACTGAGTGCTAAGGAGAACAGAGATGGCGAAGGGACTGACGGCTTCGACTCCACTGACTAAGGGCCTCAGTGCCTTAGCCCCTCAGTGCCTCCTCTTCCTGTGCGCCACCGTCCTCGCCGGCGAGGTCCAGTTCACCGCCAAGCCGACCGCGACGAAGGCCGGCGACAAGGTGACGATCGCCTTCACCGTCTCCGCGCCGACCGACGTGGAGGTCGCGGTGCTCGACTCGGCCGGCAAGGTGGTCCGCCACCTGGCGGCCGGCGTCCTGGGCGGAAAGAAACCGCCGCCCGAGCCGCTCAAGCCGGGCCTGGCCCAGACCCTCGAGTGGGACGGCAAGGACGACTTCGGCCAACCTCCACCCTCCACCATCCACCCTCCACCCTTCAAAGTCCGCGTGCGCGCCGGGATGGGCGCGAAGCTCGGACGCTTCATCGCCCAGGACCCCTACGTCTTCGGCGGGGTCGACCGCATGGTCGTTGGTGACGACGGCAACCTGTACATATCCGGCTTCTGGGGACCGGCCAACATGTGCCAGAAGACTCTGCGGGTCTTCAACCCGGAGGGCAAGTTCCTGAAAACGCTGCTGCCCTTCCCGGCGGACCTCCCCGCCGGCGCCATGAAGGAGGTCGCCCGCTGGGACGAGGCCGCCAAGACCTGGCACCCGCGCAACCTGGACGTCCTCAACCCCAACTTCTACGGCAACATCGGTCAGCTGGTGGGCGTCTCCAAGGAAGCCGGCATCGTCATGGTCAGCAGGGACGGCGGCGTCTGCCGGCTGGACCTCAAGGGCAGGGTCCCCGGCACCGCGCTGTCCACCGGCCAGAAACCCTGGCCGGTCTTCGACCACAAGAACGGCGAGAACGACCACTACGGCCACCCCTATTACCATCAGGGCGGGCCGACCATCTTCACCGCCTCTCCCGACGGCAAGTACCTTTACCTGACCGGACCGTACCAGAACATGAAAGAGAAACCGAAGCAGCTCAGCGACAAGTTTCCTCCGTTCGGCGGCGTATTCCGGATGAAGCTCGACGGCCGGGACGAGATGCAGCTTTTCGCCACCATCCCCGCCACCGCTGACGGGCCGTGGTCCAAGGACGGCGCCAGGAACTACAACGCCTCCGGCCCGGTCCATGGCGTGGCGGTCGATCCGAAGGGCAACGTCTACGTCACCGACCGCGAGAGGAACCGCGTGGTCGTCTTCGACGAGGCCGGCAAGGAGATCGGCGAGATCACCGTCAAGAATCCGGATCAGGTCGCGGTACATCCCAAGACCGGCGCGATTTACGTGATCCGCCGCTTCTGCAACGGCTGGTGCACCCACAGCATGGTCCTGGACAAGTTCAGGAACTTCGACAAGGGCGCCGTGCCGACCGCCAGCTTCGCGAAGTTCCACCGCAACAATGCCCCGCAGATGGCCGTGACCGTGAGCGGCGACAAGACCGTGCTCTGGCTCGCCGGCGCCGCCACCGACGACACCAAGCTGCCGGACCGCGAGACACCCAAGGGGCTCATGGCCCTGGAGGACAAGGGCGCGGAGTTCGCGGTCATGCCCGTCAAGTACGGCCCCAAGCCCGAGGCCCAGTCGGACTTCGCGCGCATCGCCGCGGACCCGCTCCGCGAGGAGATCTACGTCAGCAACGGCGAGAACCTGATCTACCGCTACAACGGCGAAACCGGCGAGGGCGGACTGCTCAAGAAGGACGGCAAGGTCTTCAACGCGCCGGACCTCTCGGTCGGCTACGACGGACTGCTCTACGTCCGGAGCGGCGCGGGCTACTCCGGGCCGCTCGAGCGCCTGACCCGGGACCTGGCCCCGGCGCCCTTCAGCGCCACCGGGACGAACAAGCTCTACGACATCTACGGCCGCTACGGGATCGGCTTCTGCGAGAAGGGCGTGGGCGTGGGACCCGACGGAAAGGTCTACGACTGCTGGATGTACGACTTCGCCAAGTACTTCGTGAGCGGCTGGGCCCCCGACGGCATGCCCCTCAAGGGCAAGTACATGGCAGAGAAGATGAAGTCCAGCAAGCCGGTCTGGACCGAGGTCAAACTGCCCGACGAGCGCAAGATCGCCTCGGCGATCATCGGCCCGGTGCCCTCCGACGACGGCGGCATCCGCGTGGACTTGAAGGGCAACATCTACGTGGGCATGCGCCTGCTGCCCAAGGGCTACGCGCCGCCGGCCGGCTTCGAGAAGGCCCCCGACTACCTGGGCTTCACCGGCTCGGTCGTCAAGTTCCGCCCCGACGGCGGCGCGGTCCTGGGCATCGCCGACTCCAAATCGGAGGACGCCGCCGCGCCCAGGCTCGAAACGACGAAGAACGGCGTCACCATCGAGGGCGGCCTGGCCATGTATCCGGGAGTGGCTCCGTTCAGCGGCGGCGGCTACGGCGGCAACACCTCCTGCTGCGTCTGCCGGGTCTCGCGCTTCGACCTGGACAGCTACGGGAGACTGGCCCTGCCCAACGTGGTCAGCACCTCGGTGACCATGGTCGACAACGCCGGCAACCCGATCTGCGAGATCGGAAACTACGGCAACTTCGACTCGCAGTACGTCCCGCCCGACGCCAAGGACGGCAAACCCGTGGTCGCCACGCCGGATATCCCCATGTGCTGGCCGACCGGAGCAGGCCTCACCGAGAAGGCCCTCTACGTCTGCGACACCTACAACCGCCGCGTCGTGCGCGCGGACTTCACCTGGAAGGTGGAGGGGAGTTGTGAGGTGAAGTAGGCGGAGGGGGACCGAGTAACTGAGGCACTGAGGCACTAAGGCACTGAGGCACTGAGTTAACGGAGGACGGCATGGCGATCACAACCAAGATGGCGAGCCCAGCAGCGCGTGCGTGCCGGGGCGTAGCCGCAAGGCGAAGCCCGGCGAAGCGCACTAAGTGCCTCAGTGCCTTAGTGCCTCAGTGCCTTCTGCTCCTATGCGCAACTTCCTTCGCCGGCGAAATCTCATTCACCGCCAAACCGACCGCGTCCAGGGCGGGAGACAAGGTGAAGATCGGCTTCACCGTCTCCGCCCCGACCGACGTGGAGGTCGCGGTGCTCGACTCGGCCGGCAAGGTGGTCCGCCATCTGGCGGCCGGCGTCCTGGGCGGAAAGAACCCGCCGCCCGAGCCGCTCAAGCCGGGCCTGGCCCAGACGCTCGAGTGGGACGGCAAGGACGACTTCGGCAGACTTCCACCCTCCACCATCCACCCTCCACCCTTCAAAGTCCGCGTGCGCGCCGGCACCGGCGTCAAGTTCGGCCGGACGATCGGCGAGGACCCCTACACCTTCGGCCGGATAAACTCGCTGGCCACCGACGAGGACGGCAACCTCTACGCCACGGCCTGCGTCGGCGACTGCAACCAGTACGCCCTGACCCTCAAGGTCTTCACCCCCGAGGGCGCCTACCTGCGCACGCTGGTCCCCTTCCCGGCGGACCTCAAGCCCGGGGCGGTCGGGAAGCTGGCCCGCTGGGACGAGGAGCGCAAGTCCTACATCCCCACCAACCGCCAGTCGGGCAACCCGCACACCTACCCCTTCGAGATAAGCGCCAACGGCATCGTCCTGGTGAGCGCCTCAAAGAAGGCCGGCATCGTGATGACTTCCGGCAACAGCGTCTTCCACCTCGACGCCGACGGCGGCAACCTGCGGGGCCCCGACCCCATGTGGTCGCCCGGCGCCAAGCTCAAGAACGCCAAGTGGAACGTGCCTCAACTGGCGGTCTCGCCCGACGGCAAGTACATCTTCTACTCGAACGTGGCCGGCACCCAGTACCAGCCCAAGAAGTTCTCGGACACCGACCCCAACTGGCCGCAGGGCCGCGTCTACCGGCAGGACACGACCAAGGCCGGCTCCGATCCCGAGAAGTTCCACGACCTGGAACTGCCCGACTGGGAGAAGGAGAAGTACTGGCTCCCGGACGCCTGGAACAAGCGCACCGCGGCCTACGGCATCGCCACCGACGCCAAGGGCAACGTCTTCGTCTGCGACCTGGTCAACCAGGAGATCGTGGAGGTCAGCCCCGAGGGCAAGAAGGTCTCGGCCAGCAAGGTGCCCTGGCCCGAGAAGGTGGCCGTCAACAACGCCACCGGAGACCTCTACGTGATCTGCCGCCTGGACAAGCCCAAGGACGGCCGCGTCGGCAAGAAGCTGGTGAAGCTCTCCGGACGCGGGGATGCCGCGAAAATCGCCGCGGAGATGCCGCTGAAGGGCTCGCTCGGCGAGGCCATGGCGGTGGGCAAGAGCGGCGGCAAGGCCGTGCTGTGGCTGGCCGGCGGCGACGCCCTGGTCTGCGTGGAGGATAAGGGGGCGGCCTTCGAGGCCGTCCAGACCGCCTTCAAACCCCGCAGCGACTCGCAACTCGACTGGGGCCGCATCGCCGTGGACTACGAGCGCGACGAGGTCTACATCAATAACGGCACCAGCCGGATGTACCGCTACGACGGCAAAACCGGCCAGGGCGGGCTGCTTGCCAGGAACGGCAAGCCCTTCTACGCCGTGGACATGGCCGTGGGCTACGACGGGTCGCTCTACATGCGCACCGGCGACGGCTTCACCGGGCCGCTCGAGCGCTACACGCGCGACCTCGCCCCCCTGCCCTTCGCCACGGGCACGCACCAACTATGGGACATCTACAGCCGCATGGGCATCGGCTTCTGCGACAAGGGCGTCGGCGCCGGACCGAAAGGCGAGAGCTACACCAGCTACATGTACGGCTGGAACCAGTACTTCGTGGCCGGCTTCGGCGGCGACGGCAAGCCCATCAAGGGCAGGTTCCTGGAGGGCAAGATCAAGCCGCACGACGCCAAGTCCTGGGCGGCGAAGCTCCCGTCGGAGCGCCAGGTGACGGCCGCGGTGGTCGGGCCCATCCCGGCGGCCAGCGGCGGCATCGCCGTGGACCTGGCCGGCAACCTCTACGTCGGCATGCGGCTCTATCCCAAGACCTTCGCCCCGCCGGCCGGCTTCGAAAAGGACCGGGCCTACACCACCTGGACGGGCAGCGTGGTCAAGTTCCCGCCCTCGGGAGGCACGGTGCTCGGCGCGGTCAAGGGCGACGATCCGGCCGGCGCCGAGGGCCCGAGGACCGAGTGCAACGGCGGCATGACCGTGGTCGGGGCCACCGCGCTCTACCCGGGCATCGCCCCCTTCAGCGCCGGCGACTACGGCGGCAACTCGAGTTCCTGCGTCTGCCGCGTACCGCGCTTCGACGTGGACCGCTACGGCCGGCTGGCCCTGCCCAACTGCGTTAGCTGCTCGGTGACGCTGGTGGATAACGCCGGCAACCGCATCGTCGAGTTCGGGGGCTACGGCAACTACGACTCACAGTACGTCAACCCCAACCTGGAACCCGGGAAACAGGGCAAGCCCACCGTGGCCGTCCCCGAGTTCCCCATGGCCTGGGTCACGGGCGCGAACTTCAGCGAGGAGCACGTCTACGTCATCGACACCTACTCCAAGCGAGCGCTGCGGGTGGACAGGACCTGGGGCGCGCAGGAGGCCTGCGAGGTGAAATAGAACGACACGGAGATACGGAGACACGGAGACACGGGGACACGGGGACAGGGAGACAAGGAGACACGGAGACAAGGGGACAGCTATAACGGCGCGCCTGTAGATGCGCAAGAGCGCGCCACCCCATGTCCCCATGTCACCCTGTCATCCTGTCACCCTGTCGCCTCGTCCCCGCGTCTACTTTCTTCAGTTAACCACCCCCACCGGCGAAGCCAGGGCGGCAGCCCTGGCATTTTCCGGGATGGCGGATAGAATCCCGGCCGTCAAATCGATGGTTCGGGAGGAAGCGGCATGGGCATCTTCAAGGCTTACGACATTCGTGGAATCGTCCCCAAGGACCTCAACGAGGCGCTCGCCGAGAAGATCGGCCGGGCCGCCGCGGCGGTCCTCAAGGCCAGGAGCATGGTGGTGGTCCGGGACGTGCGCGTCACCGGGGAGGCCATCTCGGCAGCCTTCATCCGCGGGGCGCTCGCCGCCGGCTGCGACGTGACCGACCTGGGAGCCGGGACCACGCCGATGAGCTACTTCGCGGTCGGCTCCATGGGCACGGACGCCGCCTGCATGGTCACGGCCAGCCACAACCCGCCAGAATACAATGGCTTCAAGTTCAGCGGCCCGGGCGGCTCTCCGGTGAGCTTCGACACGGGCCTGGGCCAGATGGAGAAGCTCGTCGCCGAGGGGAAGCTCCCGACCGCGGCGAAGCCCGGCAAGCTCGTCAGGAAGGACATCCGCGACGAGTACCGCGCCCATCTCTTGAAGTTCGCCAAGGATCTGAAGCCCCGGAAGATCGCCGTCGACGCGTCGAACGGCTCGGCCGGGCTCTACTTCAAGCACATCGTGGCGGGGCTGCCCATCGACCTTGTGGAGCTCTTCTTCGAGGTCGACGGGCGCTTCCCCAACCACGAGCCCAACCCGCTCAAGGCCGAGAACATGCGCTGGCTGCAGGAGGCCGTGCGCGAGCACAAGTGCGACTTCGGCGTGGCCTTCGACGGCGACGCCGATCGGGCCATGTTCACCGACGAGCAGGGCGAGATCATCCCGCCCGACCTGATGACCGCGCTCTTCGCGCCCTGGATGCTCCGCGGCGAGCCGGTGGGCTCGGCGGTGGCCTACGACCTGCGCTCGAGCTGGGCGGTCCCCGAGGAGATCGAGGCGGCCGGCGGCGCGCCGGTCGAGACCCGCGTCGGCCACAGCTTCATCAAGGCGGTGCTCCGCGACAAGAACGCCGTCTACGGCGGGGAGCTCTCCGGCCACTACTACTTCCGCGACAACTACTGCTGCGACTCGGGCGAGATCGCCTTCTTCATACTCTGGAGCCTGCTCTCCGACGCCGGCCGGCCGCTGGGCGAGCTGGTCAAGCCCCTGCGCCGTTACCACGCCTCCGGAGAGATCAACTTCGAAGTCCAGGACAAGGACGCGGCCATCGAGCGCCTGGCCAAGGACTTCGCCGACGGCCACACCTACTACCTCGACGGCATCAGCGTGAAGTACCCGGACTGGCACTTCAACGTGCGCAAGTCCAACACCGAGCCGCTCCTGAGGCTCACCCTCGAGGCCAGGAGCGCCGAGGGGCTTTCGAAGAACCTCGCGCGCGTCAAGGCGGTCATCGAGCGCAAGTAGCCCCGAATCCGCCGGCGCGACAGCCGGCCGCAACAACAGGAAGAGAGGCGCACATGGCCAGGCACCCGGCACCCAAGAAGTCCGGCAAGCAGCAGATCTGCGCCTACGGCCCGTATCCCGGCTTCCTGGGACTGGAGCCCGAGCACAGTTCGCGCTCGCGCTCCAAGGTGCTCGTTCTGCCTGTGCCTTATGAATGCACCACCTCCTACGGCCAGGGAACGCGCTTCGGGCCCCGCGCGATCATCGACGCGAGCTCCGCGCTCGAACTCTACGACCACGAGGCCGGCACCGAGCCGGCGCTGGAGCTCGGCTTCCACACCCTGCCGCCGGTGCTGCCCAACATGGACAGCCCCGAGGAAATGGCCGCGTCCCTGGCGGCCTGCGCCGAACCCCTCTACAAGTCGGGCAAGTTCGTCCTGGCCCTGGGCGGCGAGCATACCATCACCGCCGGCTTGGTCCGCGCGGCCGTACGGCAATGGCCGGACCTGTGCATCGTCCACGTCGACGCCCACGCCGATCTGCGCAACAGCTACCAGGGCACGGCCTACAGTCACGCCTGCGCCGCGCGTCGCGCCTTCGAGGAACTCAAGGACAACGGCGGCCTGCAGCTCATCCAGGTCGGCATCCGCAACGTCGCCCGCGAGGAGCACGAGTTCGCCAAGGCCCGGCCCGAGCGCATCCGCACCTTCTGGGGCGACGACATCGCCGATGACCGCGCCCGGCACTGGCTCGGCGACATCGAGGAGCTGGTCAAGGGCCGCAACGTCTACCTGTCATTCGACGTCGACGGCCTCGACCCCTCGATCATGCCCGCCACCGGCACGCCCGAACCCGGCGGACTAGACTGGTGGGACGCGTTCGAGATCGTCGAGCGCATCGCCAAGGCCGGGACACTGGTCGCCGCCGACCTGGTCGAACTCGCCCCGCAGTACGGCAACCGCGCTCCGGACTTCATCGCGGCCAAGCTCGGATACGTGATAGCGACCAAAGCCGTGAGGCGGCAATAGCCATAGCCCTCACATCGCGGGGACATTTCGTAACGCGTTACGAATACACCCCGCGCTCACTATAAGCATATTAAATGCATATCGATGCCTGTTGAGTTTCGCCAACTCCATTAAGCATATATCGATAATTCATATTGGTACATATATTGCTCTATCGACAAGCGCACCGCTTGGAGGGAACTGGCAGTGAACACTGAAAATGGCCATCTGAGAGTCGATCGACATGATCGTGCGGGATTCAGTCTGCTCGAAGTGATCGTCTGCATGAGCATTCTGACAATAGCGGTATCCTCGCTGGTCTTCGCGATCATGACCGCCAACCACCTGAACAACCGCTCCAGCGCCGAAGCGCTGGCTCTGGCCGCCGCGGAGGACAAGCTCTCCGAAATACGCGAGACGCCCTTCGCAAATATCGCGGCCACATTCTCCGGTCAGACATTCACCATCGCCAACCTCGCCCAACCCTCCGCCGGCACGGCCCAGGGGGAGGTCATCATCATCAACGACGAGGCGCCCAACGAGGCCTCCTTCGGCCGCAACCTCGGCGTGCCCGGCGGGGCCTCGGGCGTGGACCTCGACGGTAACGGACGCACGGACGACGTGCTGGTCGGCGGGTTCGGAATGGACATCAACGGCGACGGAGTCATTCCCACCGCCGGCCCGGTGGCGCCGGCCTCCATGTCCCTGATCCCGGTGGTCGTACTGATCAGGTGGGATTCGTCCGAGGGCATCCAGCGCCTGCAACTGGTCACCACCATCGTGAACCGTTACCCGTGAGGCCGGCAATGGCGGCAGGAGGCGACGCAATGTCAAGCGCGCGCAAGGCGATCCCGAGGCCCGGATTCACGCTTCTCGAGGCCATGGTGGCGGTGGCGATACTCAGCGGAATCCTGCTGACCGCGCTGCTGGCCATCCACAGCAGCACGGACATGACCAACATGGAGTCGGCCCGCAACAATATGGAGCGCAGCAACCAGGAGGCCCTTGACAAGCTGGCTTTGGAGTTGCGGGACGCCGCCCCGCGGGTGGTCACGGTCGCCGGCGACGGAAGTTCCATTCAGTTCCAGATCCCGGTCGATCTGAACGCCAACGGCACGGTGCTCGACGGCAACGCCAACATCGAGTTCGGCTTCACCGATCGCAACGGCTTCCCGCAATCGGGGACCATCACCTATCGGTTCGTGCAGAACACCGTCGGCGGCCAACCTGAACTCCTGGACGAGGCCGCGCTGGGCATGGACCTCAACAACGATGGAGACAGTTCCGACCGCTTCGTCAGGGGACGGCTGGTACGCGCCACCCGGGTCACGGGCTGGCCGGAGGTCCAGGATCCCCTGCCCATCGGCCTCTGGATCATCCAGCCGGCCGGCAACCTGGGAGGCGACGTCAGCGGGGACGGCGCAGCCGACCCGATCTTTCAGCTCGATCCCGCCGGCGGCCGGGTGCTGGTGAATCTCTGGTCGATGCACGCCGACGGCCGCAAGAACCGCCAGATGGTGCTCTCCGGCACCAGCGTCTGCCTGCGCAACCGGTAAGCAGAGAAGGAGGTGTCCCATGACCGACGGAAGGAACCAACAGGGAAGCGCCCTCGTCGTGGTGCTCGTCATGGTCGTGGTCCTGTCCGGCCTCTCGGTCCTGGCCATCGCGAATGCGTTCCAGAAGAACACGTCCACGGAGGTGGTGGTCGAGAACAGCCAGAGCCTGCACGTGGCCGAGGCGGGCGTTGACCGGGCCATCGCGGAGATCAACCGCAACGCCGCGGGAATCCTCGGAACCCACGGCCCCTTCAACCTGGGCAGCGGCAGCTACACCACCACGGTGACCGACTGGTTCACCGACGGAGTGGACAACGACGGCGCCAACGGCCCCGACGACGCCGGCGAGCAGTTCCACTACACCATCCTCTGCACGGCCACCGGCAACCTCGGGGCCACGGATCCGGTCCAGAAGCAGGTCGAGGCCATCGTGCGGCGCCAGCCCTTCACCGGCTTCGCCCGGGCCATGTTCGGCAAGGACCAGGTCACCCTCGGCGGAACCGTCTTCACCGACAGCTACGACTCGGCCCTGGGCACCTATGCGGCCCAGGCGGTAAACCCCGATCCGCACGTCGGAGTGCCGGTCGCCAGATACAAGGGCGACATCGGTTCGAACGGGCCCATCGGAGACGTGGGCACCGTGGATGTCTTCGGCAACTCGACGGCCGGCCCGGGCTTCAGCACGACCATCACCAGCAACTGCTACATCCATGGCTCCACCGCGCCGTCGCCCGTGCCGATCCCCATGCCCGACGTCGTCTACGACCCGCCGGCTGGATGCCCGCCGGTTCCCAACAACGGCACGACCGCCAGCACGCTCACCAACTCCGCCATACTTAACGGCGGCACCTACCGTTGCGCCGCGGTCAGGCTGGCCAACCACCAGGTGCTCCAGATCACCGGCAACGTGACTCTCTACGTGGACGGAGACATCCTGGTCACGGCCAAGGAGGAGGTCAGGATCACCGGAAGCGGCAAGCTGACCATATACCACGGATCGGGCAGCATACACATCACCGGCGGCAGCAACACCAACACCTCGGGCAAGCCCGAGACGCTGATGGTGTATTCAGCAACCACGGACAGCGTCAACGCCGGCGGCAACTCCACCTTCACGGGATGCATCTACGCCCCCAATTCCCCGACCCAGCTGGAAGGCAACACCGAGTACTTCGGCTCGGTGACCGGCAAGAGCATCAAGTGCCAGGGCACCGTCGACTTCCACTACGACGAGGCCCTCGGCCGCATGAACCTCGTGGTCCCCGGGCCCTGCGAGGTCAGGTCCTGGCGCGAGATCACCAGATAGAGAGGCCATCGCCTATGAAGCCGGCTTTCCGACTGACAACCACGCTCCTGGGCCTGCTGCTGGCGCTGCCGGCGGCAGGCCTTCTGTCCGCCGAGCCGGAACCGGGAGATGCCGGCGCCACGGAAGCCGGGGCGCCCCGGCCCAAGCTCGACCCGCCCTCGCGGGCCGAGGTCGACAAGCTCATCGGCCAGCTCGGCACCCGGGTGGCCAGCTTCCACCCGGCCCGCACCAAGCTGCGCGAATACCTCGACGGGCTCGACGCCGAGGGGCGTGCGCGGGTCCTGGAGGCCATCAAGGAGGCCCTGCCCAAGATCAACAAGGTGCAGCGCTTCCACCTCGTAAGGATGCTCGGAGACTGGGGTCAGCCGGAGGGACTGGCGCTCATCGCCCCGTACATAACGGACAAGGACGACTCCGTTCAGCGCGCGGCGCTCTCTGGCGTGAGCCGCGCCAAGAACCCCGACCCGGCCCTGCTGCCGTCCATCCGGCCGCTCATCGAATCGACCGACGACAACGTCCGCAAGGAGGCCATTCTCTCCATAGGCCGGATGAAGGACTACGCCTCGGTCCCGGCGCTCATCGAGATGCTCCGCACCGGGGACGAGGGGCTGCGGACCAACGTGCTGTGGGCGCTCCGGGAGATCACCGGCAAGGATTTCGGCTTCGACGTCAACGCCTGGCTGGACTGGTGGAGGTTCTACCAGAGCGAGGTCGTCGCCAAGCGAAAGCCTGACGGCGCGAACACGCCTGACGGCGGCCAGACTGGGCTGGCGCAGGGGACCGCCGGCGCCGCGTCGTCGGCCGGACAGCCCGCCTCCTCCACACAGGCAGCAACGGAAGGCAGAATGCAGCTCTGGGGCATGGGGGCGCTGGGCGCCCTCGCCCTCCTTCTCCTCGTTGGATGGGGCTTCTGCCGATGGTGGCTCCGGGCCACCATGAACCGGCTCCTGGCCGTCGACCCCACGACCGCACGCGACCCGGCGGCCGTGGCCCTGCGTTTCGCCGCCTCCGATCACATGCCGGACTGGATCGTCTATCCGTTCCTGGCCAGGTGCATCGAGAGCGGCGCTTTGCTGGAGATCAACGCGGCCCTGAACGTCCTGATGTTCCGCCTTCACGGCGGATGCGCAGCTACTGCCGTCAACGGCGGCAGGCTGCCGCAGGAGACGCCGGTCCAAGGCGCCAGAGAACGCATCGTGCGTTTCCCCAGAGGTTTGCTGGCCGACCTGGCCTTGGCCGGCTATCAGCCCGGCCGCGTCCTAATCCGCATCGCCGAGCCGGACAGCCCCGTCTGGCGCCGAGAGCCGACGGCCAAGGAGAAGCTCACGGCCGAACGGCACATCTCGTCGCTCCTGAAGAAGAGGTGATGACGCGCGGACGAAGAATGATGGCGGCCGTGTCAATCAGAGCCAAATAGTCCATCAGAGATGGGCATTGACACGCCCCCTGGTATTCTGTATAGTTTGGTTAGCGGTGGGATTGTAAGTGTCAAGATGAAGGGAGGATCGGACGATAAACTGAAATAGTGTAATAGCGCGATTCTTGTCCAGCGGGCGGGCAAGACAAGTCCTTGGTGGGGGACGGGAAACTGGCACGACAGCACACACTGCTGATCGCGGCGTACTTGACGTTCCTGTGGAGCGCGTCGGCCTTTGCCGCCAGCTACACATGGGACGGCAGCAACGACAATAACTGGAGCACCAAGCAGAACTGGACGCCGATGTCCGGCAACAACGGGCCAGTAGCTGGAGACACTCTCGACATAGCCACTGCGGGCAGCGGCATAGTCCTGGTCAACGGCTCCAGCCGGGCGTGCGACTCCATCGTCGTGCGCACGGATATGAGCTTCCGCGTCATCGAGAACGGCGTGAACCTCTCAGTGGGCCTCAGCGGCGGCACCGGGGACCTCACCGTCGACACCGGCGGCATAGTCGTCGTCGGCAATGGAAGCACCTGCACGCTGTATTGCGCCGGCAACTGGGACAACAGCGGCACGTTCAACTACTCGATCGGCGGAGGCGATTCCGGAACCGTCCAACTCTCCGGCACGGCCAAGACGCTGGACGCCAACGGCTCCTCCAACACCGGCACGGGCGCCTTCTACAACCTGACCATCACCGGCAGCTACACGCTGCAGAGCAACGTGGCCGTCGACAACAACCTGTCGGTCACCGGCACGCTCAACCTGAACGGCTACTCGCTCACCGTGGGCGGCAACGCCACGGTCTCGGGCGGCGGGACGCTCAACGTGGGCGGCGGCACGCTCACGGTCGCCGGCAACCTGACCACGACCGGCGGCACACTCGACAATGGAACCGGCACGGTCAGCCTGGCCGGCTCCTTCACCAACGGCACCTACACCGCCGCCACCGGCACCTTCGACTACAACGGCGCCACGCAGAACATCCTCGGCGTCGCCTACTACGATCTCAGGGTCAGCGGGTCGGAAGCCACCCTGGCGGACAGCAACGGCACGGTGGCCCACTCGTGCGAGGTGGACGCGGCCGGACACCTGGACCTCTCCAACCGGACCCTGACCTTCGCCAACGGCGCCGCCTTGACGGCAAACGGCGAGATCACCAGCAGCGGCGGCACTCTGACCTCCTCCGGCGCGGGCTCGTACTTCGCCATCGCCCTCAACGGCGTGGTCAACATCTCCTCCCTCGACGTCACCAGGCCAGACGACAACGGCGTGACCATCGGCAGCGACGCGGTGGTCGCCAAGCTGGACAACGTCACCTTCTCCGGCGGCCAGGGGGGCGCCTCCAGCCGCTACCTGTACCTCGGCCAGAGCAGCGGCTCGGTCACCTTCACGGGCCACATCATCGATTCCTCTTGCAGCGTCAACGTCACCGCGCCCAACGGAATCAAGGTCACCATGGTGAACTCCTCGGGAGACAAGGGGGGGACCACCTACGGCGAACTCAACGACGGGACCATCGACGCCAACATCACATGGAGCGCCCCGGTGGTCTGGACCGGGGCGGTGAATTCGCTCTGGTCCGAAGCCGGCAACTGGAGCCCCGGCCAGCCCGTCTCCGAATCCGTGGTCATCATCCCCAGCACCGGAACCCAGCCGGTCCTGGACGAGGACGCCTCGGTGTTCTCCGTCACCATCCAGAACGGCGCCACCCTGTTCATGTCCACGGCCGACAAGACGCTCGAAATACGCGGGCGATTGCTCGGCGGCCTCATCCAGATCGACGCCGGCGGCACGCTGAACATGTCCGCGAGCGGCACCGTCTTCAAATGCGGCGGCACCTGGACCAACAACGGCACGTTCACGGCGACGGACGGAACGGTCTCGTTCCACAGCGAAGCCATCGACCAGACCGTGCCGGTGGAGACTTTCCACAACCTGGACATCGACAAGCCCAGCGGCAAGACCGCCACCGCGGCCGGCGGCCTGACCATCAACGGCAATCTGACGGTCACCGACGGCACCTTCAACACCGGGGCCTACACCCACACGGTGGGCGGCACCGCCGAAGTCTACGGCGCCCTGGACGTGGTCTCCGGCGGCCGGGTCAACTGCGTCGGGGCGGTGACCGCCAAGGCCGGAGGCGGCATCATCCGCATGGCCGGCAGTTCCACGCTGGCCCTGCAGACGTCGCTCGTCGTCGAGGCCGGCATCACCAACGGCCAGTTCGTCGCCTCGGGGAGCACGCCCACGGTCACCTGGTACAACTCGACACGCTACGCCTTCACGGTCGACGGCACCATCAACGTGAGCGCCCTCAACTTCGACCGCCCCGGCGCCAACGGCCTGACCATCAGCGACGGGGCCGCGGTCACGGCGCTCGACAACGTGACCTTCACCAACGGCCTGACGGCCAGCACCACCTATCTGCGGGTGCTGACCACCGGCGCGGTGTCGTACTTCTTCTACGGTCACGCCATAGACCCATCGGCGGACGGGTGCCGGTACAATGTCCACGTTCCGGCGGCCAGCGCCGCGACGGTCTACATGGTGCAGTCCACCGGCGTCAACGGCGGCACCACCAACGGCCCGGCCAGCGAGGACGACGCCGGCGGACACGTGAACTGGTACTCCGAGAAGACCTGGCAGGGCGGCTCGGGCGGGCAACCCGACCAATGGAACAGGACGGGCAACTGGTCACCGTCCACATCCATACCCCTTGCGACGGAGTTCGTACGCATTCTGAGCAGACCCAACAACTGCCGGGTGGACATCGCCGGGGCAGTATGCCGGGGCGCGATGATCGACAGCGGCGGGGTGCTCAGGATCGTCGGCGCAGGCAACGCCCTGACCATCGGCGAGTACATGAACATCGCCAACGGCGGGTCGGTCGTCCTCGATGACGGAGACACCCTGACCGTGGGGGGAAACTGGACCAACAACGGCACCTTCTCGCTGGCCAGCGGCGCCTCCAGCGGCACGGTGGTCTTCAACGGCACCACCACCGTGGACAAGACCACCGGCTCGGCAGGCACGGCGACCTTCGCAAATCTGACCGTCTCCGGGGCCATGACCATCACGAACGGCGACGGGGTGACCTCGCTGGGCACCTTCAACCCCGCCGGCGGCACCATCAACGCCGGGACAGGCACGACGCTGACCACCACGGGCTCCTGGAGCGCCCTGCCGGCGACCTGGAACCGCGGGACCTCCACCGTGGTGCTCAAGGGCACCGCCAACGTCCCGGTGCTGACCTACCACAACCTGACCATCGACGGGGCTTGCACCCTGACCGGCAACGTCACCGTGATGAACAACCTCGCAGTGAACGCCGGCGCCAGCCTGAACCTGGGAAGCTACACGATCACCGTCGAGGGCAACGTGACCAACGGCGGGACGCTCGACCTGGACACCGGACGCCTCAAGGTCAAGGGCGCCTTCACGACCACGGGCACCTTCACCGCCGACGCCGGGACCGTCGAGTTCTACGGCACGACCCAGACCATCCCCGGCGCCACCTATTACACCGTCGACGTCAACGGCCCGACCGCCAGCCTCGCAGCCGGCGTGCGGGTCAACAACCGGCTCAACGTGTCGGCCGGCACTCTCGCGCTCGGCGTCTCGACCCTGACCTTCGGCGACGGGGCCACGCTGGACGTCGACGGCACCTTCACGAGCGCCGGCGGGACCCTGACCTCGAGCGGGCCCGGCGCCTACTTTGCCATCAACATCGACGGCACCGTCAACGTGAACGGCCTGACCGTGAACCGCCCGAACGACAACGGATTGACCATCCAGGGCACGGCAAACATCCTGGCCATCGACTCCGTGACCTACACCAACGGGCAGAACACCCCGGGAAGCTCGCGGTACCTCTACCTCGGCCACTCCTCCGGCACATTGACGCTGCTCAGCCACAGCTTCGACGCCAACCATAACTGGAACGTTGTCGCCCCCAACGGCGTCGTGGCCAGCATGGTGAACGCTACCGAGGCCAAGGGCTCGACCAACCCCGAGGACTACGACGGCACCATCGACGCCAACATCACCTGGGACAACCCCAACATCTGGGAGGGCGACGACGCCACCAACCCGACGCTGTGGTCGGTCGGGGCCAACTGGTCCAAGGGAACTGCGCCGACCTCCTCGGAGGTGGCCCTGATCCCCGGCGCTCCCACGAACGAGCCGGTGCTCAACGCCAGCGGCCAGTGCGGCGGGCTGGTCATCCAGAGCGGCGCCACCCTGACCATGAGCGCCGCGTCCACCACCCTGACCGTCTCCGGCAGCGTCAACGTCAACGGCGGCGGGGCGCTGGTCATGACCAGCTCTTCCACGACGCTCAGGGTGAGCGGCTCGTGGACGCGCGCGGGGACCTTCACGCCCACCGCCGGCACGGTGAGCTTCAACTCCACCGCCGCCAATCAGACCATCCCGGCCGAGACCTTCTGCAACCTGAAGATCGACAAGAGCGGCCGCACGGCCACGCTCGGCGGCAACGTCACCCTGAACGGAAGCCTGACGGTGACGGCCGGGACACTCGATTTGGGCACCAGGTCTCTCTACGTGACCGGCGCCACCGACGTGTTCGGGAAGCTCTCCATCGCCGCCGGCGCGACGCTGAACGCCGCCGGGGCCTTGAGCGTCAAGGCCGGCGGCGAGCTCTACATGAACGGCAGCGGGACGCTGGTTCCGGGCACGTCCCTGACCGTCAACCCAGGAACGCCCAACGGCAAGTTCACGGCGACCGGATTGACACCCACCGTGACCTGGAACGGCTCGACCCGCTACTCCTTCGTGATCAACGGCAGCATCGACGTGTCGGCCCTCAACTTCAACTATCCGGACACGAACGGCCTGACCATCAACAACGGCGCGACCATAGCCGCACTGGACTCGGTGGACTTCAACAACGGGCTGTCCACCGGCACCTACCTGCGGGTGCTGGACACCAGCGCCACCACGCGCGCGTTCACCAGCTGCGATTTCGACGCCAATTGCCAGTACAACGTCCAGGCCGCCGCCGGCAGCACGGTCATAAACATGATCGGCGCGTCCGGCGCCAAGGCCGGCGAGGGGGCCGACCCGCCGAGTTGGGACAACGATCCCGGCGAGGCCCACGTCTTCTGGTACGACCAGAAGGTCTGGAAGGGCGCCGCCAACTCGGCCTGGGACGTGGGCGCCAACTGGTCGGGGGGCAGCCCGCCCGCGGCCACGGACAACGTCATCTTCCCGTCGGCGCTCCACTCCTGCGTCCTGAGCGTCAACACCGCCGTCTGCCAGTCCTTCCAGGTGAGCAACGGCGGCTCGCTCACGGTCTCGGCCGGCGGGCTCCTGACCGTGAGCGGGGACGTCACCCTCGGCAGCTCCGGGGCGATGACGCTCACGGGCGGGGAGATCCGCGTGGCCGGGAACTGGACCAACAACAACACGCTCTCGGCCACGGGAGGCATGGTCACATTCAACGGCGGCGGCGCGGCGCAGTCGATCGACGGCACCGTGGCACCGGCCTTCCACGACCTGACCGTCACCAACAACTCTTCGGTAACGCTCAACGTCAGCGCCAGCGTGGCGGCGACGACCCTCGACGTGGATGCCGGATCGAGCCTGGCGGTGGCCTCGACGAACACGCTCACGATCCCGGGCGGCGTGAGCCTGGAAGGCACCCTGGAACTCGAGCCCGACTCGACGCTCGCGACCGGAGGGGACATCGTATCGCTCGACGGCAGCACCTTCCGGGTGGCCGGGACCTCGTCCCTGGAGGGCGGCTACGCGACGGTAACCAGCGACAGATCCGGCAACTACGCAATGACCCTGGACGGCGACGTGGACGTGCAGTTCGCGCACATCGACGGCCTGGCGGACGAGGGCGTGACGCTAAGCGGCTCAGGCACGACGACCTTCGACAACGTGACCTTCACCGACGCCGAATCCAGCTCGGTGTGCTACCTACACATCACCGACCCGGCCTGGGACGGCAAACTTCTCACCGGGTTGGCCTTCGAGGAGGCCGACGGCGGTGGCAGCACCATCGAGATAACCACGGGCGGCACTGTGACGGTCTACGAATACCGGACCGACGAGGGCTGGATCTCGGGCGACGCCACCGACATTGAGACCTCTGGCACGATCTTCTGGGCGCCGACGGCCGCGGACGGTCTGGCAGCCTCGGCCGAGCCCGTCAAGGACGGGGTCCTCGTGACCTGGACCGCGCCGGTCGAGCGCGGTACGCTCGGATATCGCGTGCTGCGCCGCGCGGCAGGCCACCGCGCAGCCGACCCCTCGGATTGGGAGAAGATTGGGGAATTGCCCGCCAAGGCATTCGGCGGCGAGCCCTCCGGCCACGAGTACCGCTGGTTGGATCGCTCGGCGACAGAAACTGGCGCACGAGCGGAGTATCGCGTCGAAGAAGTCGAAGCCGGCTCGGAACGGCCACGATCGGCGTCAGCCGTCTTCTCAAGACGTCCCGCAGCTTCAAGGCGGTAGCCTTCACGAGCAACCCGTGAGAGGCTCACCACTCCTGACTAGCGTCGTGCAGCCATCAGTCCCCGTCGCCACGCCAGAGAATATCAAGCACTTACGACAACGGGGTGTCTACACGCCAATTTGCCTGAGGTTTTTCACCCATTGGCTGGCGCATCCGTTATATTTTATACAGACTAACTCCAGGAATTTCGCCATTGCAGGTCGAGGGGTTGACAATGTCAAGGGCAACGTCGGAGGGCCGATAAAGAAACAGTGAAACCCCGCTTTGGGGAAAGGGGAAGGTCTGGGCTTCGTTGGTGGCGAAGCTCGGGTAGGCGATTGGTGGGTTGAGCGGGCACCCGGCGCCAAGGATGGCGCCGGGGGTCGACGGTGCGAGGGAAGCCGCGTGCGACTGGCTGGAGCATGTCTCCTCCTGGCGTTGCTTCTCCTCCCGTGCGGCAACGCATGGGCAGGATCCGCCACGCGCACTTGGGACGGCGGAGGCGGGGCCGATACGCGCTGGAGCACTCCGGCCAACTGGTCCTCGGACACGGTTCCGGGATCCAGTGACGTAGCGCAGTTTGACGGCACCAGCTCCAATAGTTGCACCATAGATTCCGCCGTGAGCGTTGCGAGGTTCGTTGTCGCTGCCACCTACACCGGTACTATCACTCAAGCCAGCGGAGCCGGCAACACGATTGACGTGGGCTGGAACAACGGGTTCAGCCTGGCCGGGGGCACGTTCGTAGGAGGCAATGCCAACATAACCACCTTGTCAGGATTGATCCTGACCGGCGGGACTTTCACCTCCACCAGCGCCACGCTCAACGTTTCCAGCGGCGACTTCTCCATGTCGGGCGGAACATTCAACGGCAACGGCGGTTCGCTGCAGGTGTCCGCCAACAACCTCTCGATCACGGGCGGCACCTTCAACCACGGCGGCAACACGCTGAGCTTTACCGGAACCGGCGCCAGCCAGGAGATGACCACCGGAGGCGCCACCTTCAACAACATGGTCGTCAACTTGACCAACTCGAACGGCAACAAGGACAACCTCACCATTTCCGGCAACCTGATCCTGGCCGGCAACCTCACGGTCACGGATGGCGAGTTGAGACTGGACACCAGCAATCCCGACGTCAGCGTCGCCGGGAACGTCTCCATCGCGGCCGCCGGACAGGTCACCAAGGGCACGGGGACCTGGACGTTCTCGGGCACCGGCAGCTACACGGACAGCACGGCGGCCGTGCAGGACCTGGGGACGGTCGTGGTGGGAGGCACGACGGCCACCAGGACCCTGCTTTCGGCCATGAAGGCCACGGCGCTGACCATCGACTCGGGGGATGTCCTCTGGCTCAATGGTTACGCATTCAGCTTCACGGCCGCGGCGGCGGTCACCAATAACGGGACATTCCGGCTGCAGGGCGGCGAGACGCTGACCAACGTCAACAATCTCGGCACGGCCGCTGGCACGGTCGAGTACGTAGGGGACGGAGACGGCGCGGCCGACACCTACACTCTGAAGGACTTCGGCGCTACCGACTACTACAACCTCAAGATCGGCGCCACGGACGCGGCCGCCCCCAACGTCGACACCTTCAGCTCCGCCGCGGCGAAAGCCGTGGCCGGGACGCTGACCGTGACGGCCGGAATCCTCAACGCCAACGGCCAGACCACGACGGTCACCGGGCTCGCCACGGTCAGCGGCGGCACCTATCAGGCAAGCACCGCCGCGCAGACGTTGAGCGGAGGCCTGACGGTCGGCGGCGGGACATTCACCGGGTCGACCGGAACGGTGGACGCAACCGACGTGACCATCTCCAGCGGAACCCTGACAGCACCGTCCAACACTTTCACGGTATCCGGAAACTGGACGAAGTCGGGCGGGACCTTCACGCCCGGCACCAACCGCGTCACCTTCTCCAAGGCCTCCGGCACGCAGACGCTCAACAGCGGAGGCGCGGGCTTCTACCAGATGACCCACTCCGGCGCCGGCACGCTGCAGCTCACCGGCAGCACGCTCACGGTCACGAACAACCTCCAGAACAACGCGGGGGTCTTCGACCTCAACGGCCAGAACTGGACCATGACCGGGGCATCGTTCGCCAACCCCGGCACCGTCCAGCTCAGGGGGAGCGAGACAATCACCGGGCTCACGCAGGACGCGACCCAGGGGACCTTCAAGTACGTCGGCGACGCCGATGGCGCCGCGGACACCTTCACGGTCGCGGACTTCAGCGCCGGCGGCTCGGATTACTACAACCTGACCATCAGCGCTACCGATGGCACTGCCCCCAACGTCGACACCTTCAGCTTCGCGGCTGGCAAGGCGCTCGCGGGGGCGCTCACGGTCACCGCCGGGGTCCTGACCGCCAACGGCCAGACCACGACGGTGACGGGGCTCGCCACGGTCAGCGGCGGCACGTATCAGGCGGGGACCGCCACCCAGACGCTCAACGGCGGCCTCACGGTCAGCGGCGGCACCTTCACCGGATCGACCGGGACGGTGGACGCGACCAACGTAGCTCTCTCGAGCGGAACGCTGACGGCGCCCTCGGGCACGTTCACGGTGTCGGGCAACTGGTCGAAGACCGGCGGGACTTTCGATGCCGGCACCTATGCCGTCACGTTCGATGCGGCCGACACGGGTCACAGCCTTTCCGGCACCATGACCGGCGCAGGCAGCCGGTTCTATGACCTCGCGTTCACCGGCTCCGGAGGCGGATGGACCGTGAGCGCGGCGGTGGAAGTCTCGAACGACCTGACGGTAGCAGCCGGAACGCTGCAGGGCACCCAGAACGTCACCGTAAGCGGCGGAGACGCCACCGGCAACGGCACGATCAGTCTCACAGGCGGGACTTTCCTTCTGGACGGAGCAGGCAACTTCGGCGGCAACTCGGGCTGGACCTTCTACGACCTGACCCTGGGGGACGGCGCCGGCGCCACGACCACTGCCGCAACGGGCTCTGGAGACGTTACCGTCACCCATGCCTTGAGCATCGCCGCCAACCAGACGCTCGATGCCAGCTCCAAAGTGTGGGTTCTGAGCGGCACCGGCACGCCTCTGGCCATCTCCGGGGCATTCACGGCCAACGCCTCCACATTCCGCTACACGGGCAACGGGGCGACCAATGTCGCGGCCACGACATACCAGCATCTGGAGATCAAGCCTTCGGGCAACGCCACCCACACCCTGGGTACGGCCGCGGCCCAGACCATCACGGTCAATGGCGATCTCACCGTGGGCAACGGCACCAACACGGCCACGGTCCAGTGGGCCACCTGGGACCCGACCCTCAACGTGCTGGGCAACATGACACTGGTCAGCCCGTCGGTCTGGACCAAGTCCGACCTCCCGGCCACGCTCTACCTCAAGGCCAACGGCACGAAGACGCTCATCGACAACAATGCCATCAAGCAGGACCTGGGTGTGCTCTCGATATCGGGCGGCTCGAGCACGCCGAAGATCCAGCTGGCCTCGGACATCACCGCGCAATCGGTGGCGGTCGGCGACGCCCTGGACGTCAACGGCGCCAGGACGCTCATCCTCACCGGCACCGGCACACCATTCTCGGTCACGGGCACATTCACCTACTCGACCGGGACGGTGCGCTACACCGGCAACGGGGCCACCAACATCGCAGCGCTCTCCGGCACCGGCGGCACCAACGGGTACTACAACCTCGAGATCAAGCCTGCGGGCAACGCCACCCACACCCTGGGTACGGCCGCGGCCCAGACCATCGCGGTCAATGGCGATCTCACCGTGGGCAATGGCACCAACACGGCCACGGTCCAGTGGGCCACCTGGGACCCGACCCTCAACGTGTTGGGCAGCATGACGCTGGCCAGCCCCTCGGTCTGGACTAGGTCCGACCTCC
Organism: uncultured bacterium; assembly: GCA_937935355.1. GTDB lineage: Bacteria > Planctomycetota > SZUA-567 > JAKLDR01 > JAKLDR01 > JAKLDR01. The sequence goes on from CALGYR010000019.1 coordinate 38,012, forward strand.
CGGCCACGCTCTACCTCAAGGCCAACGGCACGAAGACGCTCATC
>CALGYR010000020.1 GCA_937935355.1 uncultured bacterium
ATGGCTGGCTCCTTTCATCCAGCTAGACTGGCCAGGCTTCGCCTGGCGCTCCAGATGAACGCAGATAAACGCCGATACGGGCAATCAGCAACAACCAGGCGGACACGATCACGATGTCGTTGTCATCGTTCTCGATCCGCGTGCATCTGCGGTTCCATTGCCGTCGCCGTTGTCACCTTCCTCCGCAGAGCCATCGGCGGTTTCGCACCATGGGCGCGCGGCTAGGTGCTCCGCAGATAGCGCTCCCGGTCGACCACGAACCGCTTCACTTCAGTAGTCCGCGCAGAAAGGCCAGGTCCTCGAGCGCCGCGGCCCAGAGGCCCTCCATGCTCTCTCCGGGCTCGCCGGTGCCCGCGGCGAACTCGAGCGCCCAGCTGCCGCAGTAGCCGGCCGCCCGCATCATGCCCACGGCCTCGCGAGCCACCTCCGGGCGCCGGTCGAAGCGGAGCACGCGCTTGCCCTCGGCGTCGCGCATCTGCAGATGGGCGTGGGCCACGCGCGGCCCGAAGAGCTCGAGCCAGCGGCCGAGCGACTCGAAGCGGCTGAAGGGATGGACGATGACCGGCCACTCGCCGCCCAACTCCTCGAAGAAGCCGGCCGCCGCCTCGGGCTCCTCGATGATGCTGCCCGGATGGCATTCGCAGAGCGGCGTCACGCCCTTCGGCAGCGCGGCGCGCCAGCGGCGCAGGTTCTCCAGGTACTCGCCGCGCCGCCCCGGCTCCGAGCCCACGTTGAACTTGATCCCGCGGACCCCCAGCCGGGAGACGAGCGCCGTGCACTCGTCGAGCGCCCCGCGCTCGGCGTCGGTCATGGTCGGGTAGATGTTGAAGACGGCCATGGGCAGCGGCCCTGCCGCGAGCCGCTCGACCTCGCCGGGCTCGGCGCGCGAGGCGTGGAACTGCCAGAGCTCGACGCCGTCGAGTCCAGCCCCGGCGAAGCGCCCCAGCCAGTCGCTGACCCGGAAGCTGGGCGTCTTCTCGGGACGCGTCCAGCGGTTCTTCTCGAGCAGGACGCTGCCGATGAGGATCTGTCCGTGATTGGCCATGGCTTCTCCTTCGAAAAAGGCCCAGACGGGCCCGTGCGCGGGCTCAGGCCGAAGCGGCGGGCGCCGCCGACGAGGCCGGGTCCGCCGCGGCGTGGCCCGCGGCCCCGCCGTAGACCACCAGGCGGTTGCGGCCGGCGCGCTTACCCTCGTAGAGGGCCTGGTCGGCGCTCTCGATGATCTCGTCGGCGGCGTTGCCGTCGGCCGGGAAGACGGCCAGCCCCAGGGTGATGGTCAGGTCGCCGCCCGGCTGGGTCTCCTCGCCGGGGAACTTCTCCTCGGAGATCCGCCGGCGGATGTTCTCGCCCACCGCGCGCGCGCCCTCCACGTCGGTGCGCGGCAGGATGACCACGAACTCCTCGCCGCCGTAGCGGGCCACGAGGTCGGCGCCGCGGGTGGCGCGCAGCAGGATGTCGGCCACCCCGCGCAGCACGGCGTCGCCGCCCTGGTGGCCGTGCCGGTCGTTGTAGCTCTTGAAGTGGTCGATGTCGCCCATGATCAGGGCCAGCGGCTGGCCCTCGGCGCGGCACTTGCCGAGCTCCTCGTCGAGCCGCTCCTTGAAGCGGCGGTAGTTGTAGAGGTTGGTCAGGCCGTCGCGCACCGCCAGGGCCTCGGTGCGCTGGTAGAGCTGGGCGTTCTCGATGATCATCCCGGCCTGTTTGGTGAAGGCAGTCATCAGGTACTGGTCGTGGGCGGTGAAGTCGTGCTGCTCCTCGGAGACCGCGGCCACCAGGCCCATGGTTTCCTTGACTCCGCGCCGCGACCAGCGGAAGAGCGGCGCCACCAGCAGGGAGTGGAAGCCGTCGCGCCCGAGGTGCGCGTACTCCGGGGCGATCTCGAGGTTGTTGATGAGGCGGCTCTTGCCCTTGTCGATGACGTCCTCGTGGAGTTCGGCGCCCAGGTCCAGGTCCCGGGCGCCCTCCTCGATGCGCAGGAAGAACTTGCTCTCGTCGTGGCTATAGAGCTGCAGCACGATGATCCGGACGTGCAGCACTTCCTTCAGGGTGCTCACCGCCTGGTGGAGCACGGCCTCGAGGTTGCGCGTCTCGCTGAACTTCTCGGTGAGCTCGTTGATGCGGGTGAGCAGCGTCGCGTCCTCCTCACGGATGGCCAGGCGGTTCTGGACGGTGTCCAGGTGCCGCCGCGCGAAGAAGAGGTCCCGGGAGAGCACCTCGATGCCCCAGCGCACCGGCACGATCATCACCAGGGAAAACACGGCCACCCCGATGAGCAGGTACTGCCCCATCGTGGCCCGCGCGTCGGGGCTCTCGATCAGCGCGCGGGAGGCGTAGTAGGCCACGAAGGCGGCGAAGACCCCGTAGATATACAGCGCCGCGGTCAGGAGGCCGATACGCAGTCGCATGGGTCAGCCGCCGGCCGGCAGCCTCCGGCCGCTCGCGGGCGGCAGGGGCCTGTCAGCCACCGCTAGTGCTCGCCGTCCACGGAGCCTTCCTGGATGACGATGTCCTCGCTCTTCTCGATCTTGTCCACCCGGCCGTCGCGGATCCAGACAATGCGGTCGGAGGCCTTGAGCATCTTCATGTCGTGGGTCGCCGAGATGATGGTGACGTTGCGCTCCTTGTTCAGGCGCTTGAGGATGTCGATGATCTCGGTGCCGGTCTTGAGGTCGAGGTTGCCGGTGGGCTCGTCGGCCAGCACGATGGCCGGGTCGTTGGCCAGCGCCCGGGCGATGGCCACGCGCTGCTGCTGGCCGCCGGACATCTCGAAGGGCTTGTGGGAGTGGCGCTTGTCCAGGCCCACCTGCTTGAGCAGTTCCATGCCCTTGTCGCGGGCCTCGTCGTTGTTGAGCCCCGCGAAGACCATGGGCAGGGTGACGTTCTCCAGGGCGGTCATCACCGGGATGAGGTTGAAGGACTGGAAGATGTAGCCCACCTTGCGGCAGCGCAGCCAGGCCAGTTCGTAGGCGTCGAGTTGGGCGACGTCCACCTCGTCGATGTAGACCTTGCCCTCGGTGGGTTTGTCGAGCCCCCCGACCATGTTGAAGAAGGTCGACTTGCCGGAGCCCGACGGGCCCATGATCGAGAGGTACTCGCCGGCGCGGATCTCGATGTTGATGCCCCGCAGGGCCTCCACGGTGACGTTGCCCATCGTGTAGATGCGCTTGACGTCCTTGGTTCTGACGATCGTCTGACCGAGCATCCGCTATGCCTCCTGGCGCATGGCCGCCACCGGCTCCATGCGCGCCGCAACTATCGCCGGGTAGATCGTGCCTATCACGCTCAGCGCCGTGCCGGTGAGCAGCGTGATCCCCAGCCCCCAGAGAACGCTCGACCAGGATATGGCCGAGAAGATCTCGCCCCGCACCGCCCAGAAGCCGATCAGGCTGGAGACCGCGGTCAGCAGCAGGCCGATGGCCACCCCGATGGCCGTGCCGATCCCGCCCAGGAACCCGCTCTCCAGCAGGAAGAGCTTGACGATGAAGGAGTCCAGGGCGCCGAGGCACTTCATGGTGCCGATCTCGCGGAAGCGCTCGGTGACGGACATGAGCATGGCGTTGACGATGCCCACCACCGCCACGCAGAGGGACAGCACCACCAGCCACAGGTCCTTGCTGCCCCGGCTCTGCACGGACGCGGCCGCGGGGGCCGCCCCGCCCGGGCCCGCGCTCCGCCCGTCAGCGCCCTGCGCGCCCTCCTCGCCGGAGGCCGCGCCGGTGTCGTAGCCCTTGCTGTTGAGAATGAAGGCCACGGTGTTGCGGACCACCCGCTCGCGCTTGAGCTCCACGGTCTTCCCGGTGCCGTCGGCGGCCTCGTAGACCAGCTTGTCGGGCTCGCCGAGCACCGCGCTGATGACTTTGCGCTCGCGGACCTCGGGCGAGCGCAGGCCGTCAAGGACCGCGCCGCCCACCCAGACCGAGACCATGAAGGCGATGGCCAGGATGATGCCGCTCATGGTGATCATCGAGCGCCAGAAGCGGACCCTGACGCCCCGCAGGCTGATCTCGACCGCCTTGGAGAACGGCAGGACGATCTGCTTGCCTATACGGATCTTGTTGCCTTCGAGAAGCTGGCTGTCGCTAGTCGGCATGGTTCCCGTCTTTCCGAGTTCCCCGAAGGCCTTCGGCCCGGGCCCCGCGCGCCCGCATCAACCGCCTCACGCGCAGAACGGCCACGACGGCCATCGTCGCCAGAGTCGCGCCCAGCAGCGCGGCGCACGACCGGTCGTCCAGTCCCAACGGAACCCGGAAGGCGCAGAGCACCAGGGCCGCGACGGACGCCAGGATCAGCCCGTCCTCCACCCAGACCGCCAGGCTCCGGGAGCTCCCGGATGACGGAGTGCGCGGGACGCGGTCGCCTGCCGTGGTCATCGGCAGGATTATAGAAACGGGCCGGAGACCCGTCAAGCCTTCTTGTCGGCGGAATCGGACGGGGCCGGAGCCGGGGCCTCGCCGGCGCCGGTCGCGCCCGAAGCGCCCGAAGCGCCCTCGGCGCCGCCCTCGATGCCCATGCGGCGCTCGGCCAGGCGGGTGCCGCGGCCGCTGCGATCGCGCAGGAAGTAGAGCTTGGCGCGGCGAACCTTGCCCTTGCGCTTGACCTCGACCTTCTCCACGGTCGGGCAGTGCATGGGGAAGACGCGCTCGACGCCCTCGCCCTGGAAGACGTGCCGGACGGTGAAGCTGGCGTTGACGCCGTGGCCCTTCATGCCGATGACCGTGCCGGAGAAGAGCTGGATGCGCTCGCGATCGCCCTCCTTGATGCGCACGTGCACGTCGACGCTGTCGCCGATGTCCATTTCGAAATCCTGGGCCTTCCGGTAGGCGTTGCCCACGGCTTCCACGATGCGGTTCATTCCCGTCCCCTTCCCTCAAACAAATCCGGCCGGCGCTGGGCGGTCCTCTCTTCGCTCTGGCGCCGCCGGTACTCCGCGACCCGGGCGTGGTCCCCGCCCCTCAGCACCGCCGGAACCCGGTGACCCTCGAAGTCCACCGGCCGCGTGTACTGCGGGAACTCCAGCAACCCGCCCTCGAAGCTCTCCTCTTCCGTCCCGTTCTCCGCGCCCAGCACCCCGGGCACCAGGCGCGCCACCGCGTCGATCATCACCATGGCGGGCAACTCCCCGCCGGTGAGGACGTAGTCGCCGATGGACAGTTCGTCGGGCTCGAGCACCAGCCGGACGCGCTCGTCCATCCCCTCGTAGTGGCCGGCGACGATCACCAGCCGCTGCTCGGCCGCGAGCTCCCTCGCGACCTTCTGGTCGAACTTCCGCCCCGCCGGGCTGGTCAGGACGAGCCGCCCGTCGGGCCCGGCCATCCCCCGGACCGCCCGGACCGCCTCCACCACCGGCTCGACCCGCATGACCATCCCGGGTCCGCCGCCGTAGGGCCGGTCGTCGACCTTGCGGTGCCGGTTGCCGCTCCAGTCGCGCAGGTCGTGGACGGCGAATTCCACCAGGCCCTTGTCCTGCGCCCGGCGCATCATGCTCTCGCCCAGGATCGGAGCGAACATCCCCGGGAAGATGGTGATTATGTCGATGCGCACGGATTGCCGCGTTCAGCACCGGTCGGACAGGTCGGACAAGTCCGACGCGTCCGACCCACCTCTCTCCTCAGGCCTGGGCCGGCTCGTCGGCCTTGGCCGGCTTGGCCAGCGGCAGGATGCCCTTGCTCTTCAGGAGCACGGTCACCTTCTCGCTGGGCAGCGCGCCGACCGAGAGCCAGTGCTTGATGCGCTCGTCCTTGAGCGTCAGCCGGCGCTCCTCGGTCTTGGCGCCCGGATCATAGAAGCCCAGAAGCTCCAGGCAACGGCCATCGCGGGCCGTGCGCGAGTCATAGGCGCCCAGGCGGAACGAGGCGCGGTTCCTGCGCCCGGTGCGGGTCATGCGAATGCGAACTGCCACTTAGCTCTCCTCCTGTACGATCTGTCAAGGGGGTTGCGTCGTCGAGGCGGGATTATGGGGTCGGCCGCCGGGTTTTTCAAGTGACGAACGCCCACCGCCCTGCTTTTGTCTCCCCCGACACAATCCAACGGCGGTCTCAACCACGAAGACACAAAGACACGAAGAAGTCACCAAGAACAGCTTCGGTGCCGTACGCGGCGGAGGACACTCGCAGGGACAACGCCCACACCCGCGGACGCAAACTGGTCCGCTCCTCTTCGTGTTTCTTTGTGTCTTGGTGTCTTTGTGGTTGGCACGCCATTCGCAGGGCTGAAGAATGAATCCCGGAAGTGCGGCGCCCTTACCGCCGCTTCTTCTTCCTCGCCCCGCGACCGTGCTTGCTCTTCGGCGCGAAGAGCTCCTCCGGCAGGAAGCCTCCCGGGCCCGCGCCCATGGCCGCCTCGGGCGCGCCCTGGCCGGCCGCGGCCATCCGGCCCATGAGCGCCTGCAGCCCCCCGAAGCGCCCCATCCGGCCGAACATCTTGCGCATCTGGGTGAACTGCTTGAGCAGCTGGTTGACCTCGAAGCCGGGACGGCCCGAGCCCGCGGCGATGCGGCGCTTCCGGCCCGGGCCGATGAGCTCGGGGTGCAGCCGCTCCTCGGGGGTCATCGAGGCGATCAGCGCCTCCATGTGCACGAAGGTCTTGTCGTCGAGCTTGCCCATCTGGGCCGGGTCGATGCCGCCGCCGCCCGGGATCATGGACATCAGGTCCTTGACCGAGCCGATCTTGCGGACCTCGCGGAGCTGCTTCATGAAGTCCTCGAGGGTGAATCCGCCCTCCAGGAGCTTGCCGGCCAGCTCCGCGGCCTGCTTCTGGTCGATGGCCTGCTGGGCGCGCTCGACCAGGCTGACCACGTCGCCCATGCCCAGGATCCGCCCGGCCATGCGCTCGGGGTGGAAGGGCTCGAGGTTCTCGGCGCGCTCGCCCACGCCCACGAACTTGATGGGCACGCCGGCCACCGACCGGACCGAGAGGGCCGCGCCGCCCCGGGCGTCGCCGTCGAGCTTGGTGAGGATCACGCCGGTGAGCCTCAGGCGCTCGGCGAAGGCCTTGGCCGAGACGGCCGCGTCCTGGCCGGTCATGGCGTCGGCGACGAGCCAGGTCTCGTGGGGCTTCGCGACCTCGGCGACCCGGATGACCTCCTGCATCATCTGCTCGTCGATGTGCAGGCGCCCGGCGGTGTCGAGGATGACCACGTCGCAGGACTTGCGCCGGGCGACCTCGAGGGCCCGCTTGCAGATGTCCGGGGCGGCCTCATTGCGCTCGGCATGGACCGGCACCTCGATGGAGGCGCCGAGTTTCTCGAGCTGGTCGATGGCCGCCGGGCGGTGCACGTCGGCCGCGACGAGCAGAGGGAAGCGCCCCTCCGAGCGGATGCGCCTGGCGAGCTTGGCGCAGGTGGTGGTCTTGCCCGAGCCCTGCAGGCCGGCCACCAGGATCACGGTCAGCCCCGATGGCGCGTAGTGCACGACCGGATCGGCCGGGCCCATGAGGGCCACTAGCTCGTCGTGGACCACCTTGACGATCTGCTGCGACGGGTCGACGCTCTTGATGACCTCCTCGCCGACGGCCTTCTCGGTGACCCTGGCCAGGAAGTCCTTGACCACCCGGAAGTTGACGTCGGCCTCCAGCAGCGCCGACTTCACCTCGCGCATGCCCTGCTCGATGTTCTCGCGGGTGAGCTTGCCGCGCATGCGGATGCGGTCGAGGGCGCGGGAGATTCCGGCGGAAAGGGTTTCGAACATCAGGCACCTCGGATGAAACGCAGAGACTCGGGACCGGACAGCGGAACCGCAGAATGACGAATATCGAATATCGAATCACGAAGGACCGGGGGGCCGCCGGGAAGCGAACTTCGACATTCGGAGTTCGACATTCGATATTCTGCAGTTCGCAGTTGTTGTTTGCCCCGAGCCATGACAGACACGGTCATTCCTCGTCCTCGCGGCTGATCACCGCTCCCAGCGAACAGAGCTTCCCCACCAGGCCGTCGTAGCCGCGGTCCAGGTGGTAGATGCGCCGCAGGTCGGTGCGCCCCTCGGCGACCATCCCGGCGATGACCAGGGCGGCCGAGGCGCGCAGGTCCGAGGCCATCACCGTCGCGCCGGACAGACGCCGGACGCCCTCGACCACCGCCACGTTGCCGCGGACGTTGATCTCCGCGCCCAGGCGCGAGAGCTCGGCCGCGTGCATGAAGCGCTCCGGGTAGATCTTCTCGGTGATGGTGCTGGTGCCCTCGGCCACCGAGAGCATGGCCATGAACTGGGCCTGCATGTCGGTGGGGAAGCCCGGGAAGGGCAGCGTGGTGACGTCCGCCCCGCGGAGTTCGCCGCCCTCGGCGGTGATGGAGTTGCCGTTGGCCGTGATCCGGACGCCGGCCTCCTGGAAGCGGTCCAGGACCGCGGCCAGCTGCCCGGCATCGGCGCCCCGCACGGTCACCTTCCCGCGCGTGGCGGCCGCGGCGGCGAGGTAGGTGGCCGCCTCGATGCGGTCGGGGATCACCCGGTGGGCGGTGCCGTCGAGCCGGCGCACGCCCCGGATGAGGAGCCGGTGGGTGCCGGCGCCCTCGATGGACGCGCCCATGTCGATCAGGAAACGAGCCAGGTCCTCGATCTCCGGCTCGCAGGCGGCGTGCTCGATGACCGTCTGGCCCTCGGCGAGGCACGCGGCCATCATCACGTTGGCGGTGGCCAGCACCGAGGAGCCGAAGGCCCCGCCCATGTAGACCCGCGCGCCGCGCAGACGCTCGGCCTTGGCGGTGACGTAGCCGTGCTCGCAGGAGATCTCGGCGCCCAGGGCCTCGAGGCCCTTCAAGTGCAGGTCGATGGGCCGCGCGCCGATGACGCAGCCGCCGGGCAGGCTCACCTTGGCGTAGCCGCGCTTGGCCAGTATCGGCCCGAGCACGCAGATCGATCCGCGCATGGTCCGGACCAGGTCGTACTCGGCGGTCGACTTGCTCTCGTCCTCGACGGCGATGCAGAGGTCGCCGCCCTCCTCGCGCTCGACCTTAGCGCCCAGGCTCACCATCACCTTGCCGAGCGTATCCACGTCGGTCAGGCGCGGCGCGCCGGAGATCCGGCACTCGCCCTCGGCGAGCAAGCATGCGGCCATCACCGGCAGCGTGGCGTTCTTGGAGCCCGAGACGGAAACCTCTCCGCGGAGCGGCTTTCCGCCTTCGATGACGATCTTCTGCATGGCGCTTCCCGAACAGTCCCCTCACCGGACTACACCCTCGAATTGTAGGGGCGGGGTCGGGGAAAGCAAACGGAACGTTGAAGGCAGAAGGCAGAAGGCAGAAGGCGGAAGGAGCAAAGACGAGGCGCGCGAGGCGGGCCTCTCCGCTCGGCCGGCGACGGAGGCCCTGCCGCCGGCTTCCGCCAAGGCCTTGGCATGCGGATATGACCCGGGCCGCTGCCGGACTGCAGTTAGAGACGGTGCGCGGCAGCGGCTCGATCACCGCCCTCCCCTGCCGGCATCGAGCCGTGCGAGCCGGGAGCCGCCAGGGGATGCCAACGGGAACGGACCTTGAACGACCGGCTTCCTGCCCTGCTTCGCTCCTCAACCTATCCTGGCGGGTCTCTCGTCCAGAACGTAGGCATTGAACCTCTCGGCCACGCTGGAAACCAGCTTGAAGGCGAGCACGATCCGGGCGGCGACGAGGGCGAGCGTGACAAGCCAATAGGCATGGAGATAGGTGTCTGGGTTGCGGCTCTGGAGCATGGTGCTCAGGGCCAGCCACCAGGCGTCGGGCGATAGAACCGTGAGCAGCGCGCCGGCCGCCGCCAGGAGCGAGAGCGTCACGGCCTTCCTCACGCTCTTGACCCGCACGGAGAGGAAGAAGGCCAGGGCCGCGGCGAACAGGAACGAGGAGGCGTCGTTCGCCCAGCGCATGCCGGAGAGCAGGAAGCCATGGACCGAGGCGGCCGGGAGAGTCTCCATCCGCCATACGCAGACTGATGCGTCCAGGGAATGCGCCACGAAAACCTTGCCGAGGAAGTCGAGCCAGCGGATGCTCCAGGGCGCCGCGCCGTAGCTCCACGTCGCGAGAGCCTGACCGCTCACAGCGCACCTCGAGAACACGGAAGCGGCGAAGTAGATGGGCAAGACATAGCAGGCGAATCGCACCCAGGGCAGGAGGATGTTCCAGAACCTGCCGCGGACATAGCGGCTCGGATGGACTGGTGTCAGCAGCAGCGATTCGAGCGTGCCCATGCGCCGCTCTTCCGACCAGGCGCAGGCCATGCCGATCACTGGCGCAAAGATGACGGCAAGAGCCGCAAGAGCGGAACTCATCTTCACGGCCACGGCGAAGCTGGACGGCACGAAGGCGTAAGGCTGCCGCATCAGGCCTGCGTACCGGGAGATATCGACCATGGTGTGCAAGGCGCGGCTTCGGCAATGCGCAAGCAGCCAGAGCGCCCCCAACGTCACAACGACGCCCGCCAGGCACCACTCCGGCGCGAAGCGCGCCAGGCGGCTACGCCGACCCGGAGGCCTGGCGAAGGGCGCGCGGAGCATGCGCCGGAGGCCCGGGATCACACCCCATCCTCCCGAAGCGACCAGGCCTCGAAGCGCCGGGCGGCCCGGCCGACGAGCACGAGGCTCAGAACGAACTGGGCGGCGACCACCGCCAGACCGACAATCAGGGCCACCACGCAGGCGGAGTAGTTGTCGAGCCCGAACCCGAAGGCCCGGGCCCAAAAGAGCCCCGACCAGAGGTGCAAAGCTCCGAGGCTGCAGAGCCAGCCCAGGCCGATCACGAAACTCCAGGCCAGAGCCCGGCCGGAGCCCCGCGCCCAGGACGACACCCAGAACGCGATTGCCGCCAGCATGGCGAGCACGGAGAGGTCCTTGATGAACCTCAAGGCGGCGACCAGAAGGCCCGCCAGGGTCCACGCCCCCCAAGACATGCCTTCGTGGGCTGCCCCGAAGCCGGCGATCATGATCATCGGCTTCGGGAGGATCAGGATGAACGGAGCGACGATCCATCGATCGATGCCGCAGAGAGCCTTCGATGCCACACTCAAAGCACCAAGGACGTAAAGCGGCAACAGGTACAGCGAGAAGCGCCACCACGGGAGAAAAGCCCGCCAGAAGCGCCCCCAGGCAGTGCGCCGATGGTCGAGCGGCGTCAGCAGCAAGGCCTCGGCCGTGCCCAGGTCGCGCTCCCGCGCCAGCCCGCGGGCCGCGAAGATCACAGGGAGGATCAAAAGGAGCAGGCCGGCGAAGCCGTAGGCCGCGGCCGCCCCCACCAGCAGCGCGGCCTGGAGGGTCTCTCCGGCAGAGCGGTCGAGGCGATCGTGCATCACCGCCCCCGCAAGAACTGCGAACACGAACACGGCGCACGTGCCCGCGGCGCAGTACTCGGGGGCGTATGCCGCATGGGCGCTCGGCCGCCCCGGCGGCCTGGCGAAGGGCGCGGCCATCAGCTCGCGGATGCGCCGGATCACGGCCCGGCCGTCTCTCGCGCCAGGTAGCGGTCGAAGTTTCGCGCCACGCGACCGACGCACCACCATATGGCCAGGACCTGGAAAGCCAGCATGGCCAGGGCCGCAAGCACGTAAACGGTGCCGGCCACCTCCTGCGTGTCGACCCCGCCAATTTCCGCAAGACGCGCCACAATCTGCACCCCGACGACGAGCCACATGTCCGCCAGAAAGACGGTGAGGAGCAAGCCCGGCCCGGCCAACCCCGCCATCCAGACGGCGCGCCGGCCCGAACCGGCCAGGGCCGAGATCCAGTAGCCGACCGCCGCCAGGGTCAGCACGTCCAGGGCGTCCTTCAGGAAACGCCCGAGGGCCATCGCGAGACCGATCTCGGGCTCGCGGAGGCCGCCGCTGCGCCAGCCTTCCATCATGGCACCGACCGGTGCGGGTTTGGGCCCCAGCGAGGCCAGCACTCCGAAGAAGGCGTCGTCCGGGCCGAAGCGCAACCCCATGAAGGCGTAGCCCATGACCAGATGCATGGGCAGCAGCCAGAGGACCATGCGCAGCCAGGGCCAGGCCGCGTGCAGGAAGCGGCCCCAGGCCAGCCGCGAATGGTCGCCGGGGGTGAGCACCAGGGCCTCGGCCGTGCCCCGGTCGATCTCTCCGGAGAGCATCCCGGCCACCTGCGCGGCCGGCGAAACCAGGAGCATCAGCCCGGCGATCAGATAGCCGACGGCCACGGCCCCGGCCAGCGAGCCGGAGTCGCTCCGGAAAGCCCACGCGATGAGCAGCACCACGGCGTAGATGATCGCCGCCCGCACCTCCGGGTCGAAGCGCGACAGGAACTTCCGCCGCCCCGGCGGACGGGCGAAGGGCGCGGCCATCAGTTCCCGGATGCGGCCGATCACCCCCGCCCTCCCCGCTTCTCGCGCAGCGCCCAGGCATTGAACCCGAGCACGGCCAGCAGGGCCATGGCCAGGCCCAGCAGAAGCTTGGCGAACAGGCACAGCGGCGCGGCGATCGCGTAATAGACGAGGCCCAGTTCGCGCGAATAATGGAACACGTCGAACTCGCGCAGCATGGTCAGGGCGAAAGCGCCCAGGACGTCGGCCGCCAGCACGGTGCAAAGCCCGCCGAAGACCAGCAGGAAGGCGGCCACCAGCGCCCGCACCGCCGTCGTGAAGCGCACCGAGCACAGGTAGGCCCCGCCGGTCAGGACCAGGAAGCCCGCCAGGTCTCCAAGGACCCGGAGGGCCGCGATCGCACCGGCGCCGAGCGACCAGTTCAGGCCCCGATGCAGTCCCTCGTTCGCGATCAGGAGCGCGAGCAGGCCCTTGGGCATGAGCGCCAGGGCGAAGGACAGCGAGACCTCCTCCCAATCCAGGCGAAAGCCATCCCGAATTTCGTTGAAGACCCCGGTCCCGGCGATCAGGAAATAGAGGGGCAGCATCCAGGCGAAGAGCCGCAGCCAGGGGGCCACCACGTGGAGCCAGCGCAGCGCGGCGATCTTCCGGCCGTCGAGCGGGGTGAGCACCATGGCCTCCAGGGTGCCCCGGCCGCGCTCCGAGGCAAAGGTCAGCGCCGCGCCCACCAGGGGAAAGACGGTGATGCAGACCGCGAAAACGGAGTAGCCCACCGCCGCGGCGATGTGCAGCGTCTCCAAGAGCGCGTCGTCGAACGATTCGCCTTCGACGTTGACGAGGTACTTGGTGCGGAAGAGTGCGATGCCGCCGACGGCGAGATAGATGACCAGCGCGCACCACTCCGGCGCCGCGCCAGTCCAGCGCCTCCTTCGCCCCGGCGGCCGGGCGAAGGGCGTGGCCATGAGCTCGCTTATACGGCGCAGCACGTCAGCCCTCAAGAACGAAGGATGAAGGCGGAAGGATGAAGGATGAACGATGCCGCCCGGGACCCGCTCCGCGTTTCATCCTTCATCCTTCCGCCTTCATCCTTCGTCGTCTGCCTCAGCTCCCGCCCTTCGTCGCGAAGAAGATCCTCTCCAGCCCCGCCAGGTCGCGCGCAACCTCGATGCCCTCGTAGCCGCCGGCGGCCTGGAAGATCTCGCTCACCGAGCTCCCCTGCCCGTCGCCGATCTCGAGGACCAGCGCGCCGCCCGGGCGGACCCATTTGGCACACTCGGCGGCGATCCGCCGGTAGAAGTCCAGGCCGTCGGCGCCGCCGCCGAGGGCGCCGCGGGGCTCCCACTTGGCGACCTCGGGCATGAGCCCGTCGATCTCGCCGGTCGGGATGTAGGGGGGGTTGCTCACGATGAGATCGAACGGCTGGGGCGAGGGACGAGCGGCGAGGGGCGAGAAAAGGTCACCGGCGACAAACTCGATCCGGTCGGTCGCCTTGAGCCGCTCGGCGTTCTTGCGCGCCACCGCCAGGGCCTTCTCGGAGATGTCGGTGGCGACGACTTGCAGGCCGGGAACCTCGAGGGCCAGGGTGATCGCGAGGCACCCCGAACCGGTGCCGAGGTCGAGGGCGCGCGTGGCGCCGTTGGCCTTCGCCCAGGAAACCGCCCGTTCGGCTACCAACTCGGTCTCGGAGCGCGGGGTGAGAACGTCCGCGGTCACGTCGAAGTTCCGGCCGTAGAAGCCCCAGGAACCCAGGATATGGGCGGTCGGCTCGCGCGCGGAGCGGCGCTTCACGTGCTCGCGGAAGGCGGCGCGCTCGGCGTCGGTGAGCTTGCGGTCGGGCTCGAGCAGGAGTTCCAGCCGCGCCGGGAGCTTCAGGGCGTCGGCGAGCAGCAGCTCGGCGTTGAGCCGCGCGCTGGGCACCCCGTTCTTCTTGAAATGCTCCACGGTCCAGGCCAGGATCTCTTTGACCGTCCACACCCGCTCTTCAGCCACGGATATCTCTCCTGCCCATCCCACAAGACGAGCCACAACTGCACTACAGCCACAGATGAACACCGATGCACACAGATGGGACAATCATGAACGGGTGTTCCTGATCTGTGTTCATCTGTGTTTATCTGTGGCTAGGTCTCCTCCTCGGCCTCGGCGGCGGCCGCCGCCTGGGTCTCGAGGGCGGCGATGATCTCGTCGAGGTCGCCGGTCAGGACCTTGTCGAGCGAGTAGTTCTTCTCCTCGCCCTCCAGGCGGTGGTCGGTGACGCGGTTCTGCGGGAAGTTGTAGGTCCGCACGCGCTCGGAGCGGTCGCCCGAGCCGATCTGGGCCCGCCGCGAGGAGCCCACGGCGCTGGCCTGCTTGAGCTGCTCGATCTCGTAGAGCTTGGCGCGGAGGATCTCCATGCCGCGCTCGCGGTTCTGGCGCTGGGAGCGGCTCTCGATGCAGCGCACCTGAAGTCCAGTGGGCTTGTGGACGATGCGGACCGCCGAGTCGGTGGTGTTGACCCCCTGGCCGCCGGGGCCGCCGGCGCGCGATACGGAGATGTCCAGGTCCTCCGGCTTGATCTTGAGCTCGACGGGGTCGACCTTGGGCAGCACCGCCACGGTCGCGAGCGACGTGTGGATGCGCCCCTGGGCCTCGGTCTCGGGCACGCGCTGGACGCGGTGGCCGCCGCCCTCGTACTTGAGGAGCCGCCAGGCGCCCTTGCCGCTGATCATGACCACCGCTTCGCGCAGGCTGTCCTTCTCGCCGCGGTTCTCGTCGGAGATCTCCATCTTCAGGCCGCGCCGGTCGCAGAAGCGCTTGTAGAGCTTGAGCAGGTCGCTGGCGAAGAGCCCCGCCTCGGTGCCGCCGGTCGCCGCGCGGATCTCCATGATCACGTCGCGGTCGCCGGAGGCGTCCTCGGTGAAGGCCAGGCGCGTGACGTCGGCGAGCCCCTGCTCCTCGGCGGCCTTGAGCCCCGGGAGTTCCGCGCGGGCGAGTTCCGCCATCTCGGCGTCGGCGCCGGCGGCGAGTTCCTCGGCCTCCTCGCGGTCGGCCTTGGTCTTGAGGTAGCCCTCGTAGGCCGGCACGATCTTGGAGAGCGCCCCGTGCTCGCGGAGCAGCGTCGTGTAGTCCGGCGAGCCGGCGGCCTCGGGGCTGGACAGCTTCCGGTCGAGCTCCCGGAAGCGCTCGCGCATGGCTTCCAATTTCTTGATCGGTGCGGCCAATTCAGCGCTCCTACTCACCGCAGAGACGCAGAGAACGCAGAGATAGCGCAGAGAACGGCCTGGCACATGGTGTCTTGGAAGGCACGGCTATCAAAGGCAAGCCCCATGTCGTCCTCTGCGTTTCGCTCTGCGCCCTCTGCGTCTCTGCGGTGAAGTCACCGGTAAGAACGGGGGCCGCGAGGCGTCGTCCGGTTCGCGCCGGACGACCCTCGCGGCCCCGCGATGTCCCTCGGGCTACTTGTCGGCCTTGGTCTCGGCCTCGGGCTTGGACTCGGCCGCCTTGGCCTCGCCCTCTTCCTTCCTGGCCTCGGCCTTGCCCTCGGCGGGCGCGGCGGCGGCGACCTTGACGCTGCCCTTGGCCCGGCTCTCGACCGGACTGAGCGGCTTGGCGCCCTTGGTGGCCTTGATCTTGGGCTTGCCGGCCTCGGCCTTGGCCTTGTCGTCGCTCCAGGCGAAGCGCTTCTGGAAGCGCTCGACGCGGCCGGCGGCGTCCAGCAGTTTCTCCGCGCCCGTGTAGAACGGGTGGCAGTTGGAGCAGACCGCGATCGAGAACTCCTTCTTGGTGGAGCCGGTCTTGATCACGTTGCCGCAGGCGCAGCGAACCTCGACCGCGTGGTACTTGGGGTGGATCTTCGGTTTCATGTTCCTCGAGCCTCTCTATCCTTCTTCTTCTTCCCGTTCGGCAGTGCGGGCCGCTATTCCTCGGCCTTCTCCTGCCGGTCCTTGGCTGCCGCAGCGATCACCTGCTGGGCGATGCTGCTGGGCACCACGTCGTAATGGCTGAACTCGATGCTGTAGTAGCCCTCGCCGCCGGTGAGGCCGCGGAGCTCCGTGCTGTAGTTCTGGACCTCGGCCAGCGGCACCTGGGCCTTGACCACCTGCATGTCGCCGAGCGAGTCCATGCCCATGACCCGGCCGCGCCGGCCGGAGATGTCGCCGGTGATGTCGCCCATGAACTTGGAGGGCACCACCACCTCGAGGTTGACGATCGGCTCGATGAGCACGGGCTTGGCCAGGGCGAAGGCCTTCTTGAAGGCCTCGCGCCCGGCGACCTGGAAGGCGATGTCCTTGGAGTCCACCGGGTGGGTCTTGCCGTCGATGAGCTCGACCTTGAAGTCGACCACCGGGTAGCCGGCCAGCACGCCCTCGGCCATCTTGTTCTGGACGCCCTTGTCCACCGAAGGTCGGTAGCTCAGATCGATGGCCCCGCCGAAGATCTTGTCGACGAACTCGTAGCCCTCGCCGCGGGCCGCGGGGATCAGGTTGATGACCACCCGGGCGTACTGGCCGGAGCCGCCGGTCTGCTTCTTGTGGGTGTAGTCCACGTCGTTGGCCGCAACGGTGATGGTCTCGCGGTAGGGGATCTTCGGCGGCTTGGTGCTCACGCCCACTTTGAACCGGCTGAGCAGCCTGGCCACCTTGATGTCCAGGTGCAGCTGGCCCATGCCGCTGATGACCATCTCCTTGGTCTGCTCGTTGCGCGAGACCACGAAGGTCGGGTCCTCGTCGGCGAGCTTGCGCACCGCGGCGACGATCTTCTGCTCGTCGCCGCGGCTCTTGGGCTCGATGGCCTGCTGGACCATGGGGACGGGCATCTTGGGCCGCTCGAACTGGTCGGCCTGGTCGTCGGTGAGCGAGTCGCCGAAGGCGATGGTTTCGATCTTGGCCACGCCCAGGATGTCGCCGGCGATGGCCTCCTCGACCGTCTCCGTTTCCTTGCCCATGGGCCGCAGGAAGGCCGTCACGCGCTCCGGCCGGCTGGCGTTGTTGATGGTCATCTGGAACGGCACCTTGGCCGTGCCGGCGTAGACCTTGAAGAGGCTGATCTTGCCGACGTAGTCGTCGGTCTTGACCTTGAAGACCCGCGCGGCGAACTTGCCGCCGGCCGAGGGCTCGAAGGCCTTGGGCTCCTCGCCCTTCTTCACGGTGCTGATCTTCGCGGCCAGCGGGTTGGGCGCGTAGGCGGCCAGGAAGTTGAGCACCTCCTTGACGCCCATCATGTTCTTGCGGGCGGCGGTGACGAAGATGGGCACGACCGTGCCGGCGGCCAGGGCCTTCTGGTAGGCGCCGGAGAGCTCCTCGGGCTTGATGGGCTCGTCGCCCAGGTAGCGCTCGAGCAGCGCGTCGTCGGTCGAGACGATGGCCTCCATCAGCTTGCCGCGGGCCTCCTTGAGGTCGCCGGAGGCGTCGGCGAGCGACAGCAGGTCGGTCACGCCGGTCATGGCCGGGCCTTCGGCGTCGGGCACGGTGGCCAGGGCGACGGTCGGCCCGAAGGTCTCCTGGAGACTCCCGGCGATCTCGCGGGCCTTGGCGTAGTCGCCGTCCGACTTGGTGATCACGAAGGCGCGGGCCAGGCCGAGCGCGCCGGCCGCGTCCCAGTGCTTGCGGGTCGAGACCTCCACGCCCTTGGAGGCGTCCACGGCGATGAGCACGGTCTCGACCGCCTGCATGGCCGAGAGCGGCTCGCCGATGAAGTCCAGGTACCCGGGGGTGTCGATGATGTTGAGCTCCCGGCCCTCCCACGAGCAGTGGGCGATGGCCAGGTCGATGGAGCTCTTGCGCTCCTTCTCGTCGGCTTCGAAGTCGAAGAGGCTCGAGCCGTCGTCGACCGAACCCATGCGCTTGGTGACGCCGGCGGCGAAGAGCAGGGCCTCCGCCAGCGTGGTCTTCCCGGTGGAGCCGTGACCGACCACTGCCAAATTGCGGATGTCTTCAGTCTTGTACTTCGGCATTCCTTCCTCCGGTGACGCTTGACCGTTTCCATCCCCTGGCGCGCTGTCCGGGCCGCGTCGGGAAGCTCCGGCAAAGCGGAATGGGGAGCATCATTCTATATTTCGTCATCGGGACATTCAAGGGCAAAAGGCCAACCTACTTGAGCCCTCCCCGCCCGCCGACTACAATCCGGCCCATGCGCGGAGCGAGCGCCGTCATCACCCGCCGGCTGGGCCCCGGGCCGGAGCCGCAGGAGGTCCTGCGCGGCCTGGCCGGCCGTCCCGGCGCCTTCCTGCTGGAGAGCGCCCTGGCCGGCGGCCGCCACGCCGATTGGAGCTACGTCGGCGCCGGGCCGGCCCTGTGCCTCGCGGCCAAGGGGCGCCGCACCTGGCGCGAGGACCGCTCCGGACGCGCCGGGCTCGCCGGCGACGCCTTCCGCGAGCTCGGCCGGATGCTCAAGCGCCTGGCCGTCGAGCCCGCCGGGGAACGGCCGCCGGAGGAACCCTCGTTCCGGGGCGGCCTGGTCGGCTGCCTCGGCTACGAGCTGGGCCGGCTCGTCGAGCGGCTGCCCGGCCGCGCGCCCGACGACCTCGGCCTGCCCGACATGCACCTGGGGCTCTACGAGACCGTCCTGGCCTTCGACCACCGGCGGCGCGTCTGGCACGCCTCGGCCGTCGAGCTCGGGGCCCGGAGCGCCGCCGAACGGCGCCGCCGGCTGGAGGCCAGGCTCGCCGCTGCGGCCGGGACCCTCGCCTCCGCTTCCGCAAACGCGGGCACGACCGCCGGCCGCGAGGACGCCGCCGACGAGTTCTCGGCCGCGGAGTCGCTCGGCAGCAACTTCTCCGCGGACGACTACCGGGCGGCCGTCGGACGGGTCATCGAATACATCCGCGCCGGCGACATCTTCCAGGCCAACCTCACCCAGCGCTTCACGGCCGCTTGGCCGCGCGGGGCGCTCGACCTCTACCTGCGCCTGCGGCGGGTGAACCCGGCGCCGTTCGCCGCCTGCTACGACTTCGGTCGGGGCCAGGTGGTCTCGGCCTCCCCGGAGCTCTTCCTGCGCGTCGACGGTCGCCGCGTCGAAACCCGGCCCATCAAGGGCACCCGGCCGCGCAGCGACGACCCGGCGGCCGACCGGCGGCTCGCCGCCGAGCTGCTGGCCAGCGCCAAGGACCGCGCCGAGCTCACCATGATCGTTGACCTGGAGCGGAACGACCTCGGCCGCGTCTGCTCCTACGGCTCGGTGCGCGTCGAGGAGCACCTGGCGCTCGAGAGCTTCGCCACGGTCCACCACCTGGTCTCCACGGTGGCCGGCGAACTCCACGAGGGCCGCACGCTGGTCGACCTGCTCCGGGCGACCTTCCCGGGCGGATCGATCACCGGGGCGCCCAAGATCCGGGCCATGCAGATCATCGACGAGCTGGAGCGCTCGGCGCGCGGAGTCTACACCGGCGCGCTGGGCTTCATCGGGCTCGACGGGACCATGGAGCTCAACCTGCCCATCCGCACATTCACGGTGGCGGACGGCAGGGCGCACTTCGGCGTCGGCGGCGGGATAGTCGCGGACTCCTCGCCGGCCGGCGAGTACCAGGAGACGCTGGACAAGGCGCGCGGCCTGGTCGCCGCGCTTGAGAGGCAACCGGTGGAGGCAGCCATATGAGCGACGGCAAGGTCTACATCGACGGGCAGGTCTGCGCCGAGGCCGAGGCGGCCGTGCCCGTCTCGGACCGCGGCTTCCTCTACGGGGACGCCATCTTCGAGACCCTCCGGACCCACGGCGGCGAGCCCTTCCTGCTCGACCGCCACCTGGAGCGGCTCTTCGACTCCTGCGAGGAGCTCGGCATCGCCCCCCGCGAGACGCCCGCGGAGGTCGCCGAAATAACCCTGCAGCTGGCCGCCGATCTCGGCGTCGAGGCCTCCATCCGCATCGCCGTGACCCGCGGCTCGGCGTACGGCCCCTGGCCCAAGGACCTGCCCGAGGCCGGGCGCACGGTCATCGCCGTACGGCCGCTCGCGCCCCACCCCGAGGAGCTCTACTCGCGGGGGATGCGTCTGGCCACCAGCCGGATCATGCGCTTCGAGGGCTCGCCGCTGGCCGGCCACAAGACCGCCAACTATCTCGAGTCGGTGCTGGCCCGCGGCGACGCCGCCGAGCGCGGCGCCGACGAGGCCCTGCTGCTGAACACCGCCGGGCGCGTCGCCGAGCTCAGCGCCGCCAACGTCTTCGCGGTGGTCTACGGCCGGATCCTCACCCCGGCCCTCGAGGAGGGGCCCCTGCCAGGCATCACCCGGCAGGTCGTCCTCGAGCTCGCCGAGGCCGCGGGCATCAAGACCCATTCGGGGCAGCTCGCCCCCGAGGCCCTGGCCGACGCCGACGAGGCCTTCGCCACCAACTCGCTGCTCGGGATCTGCCCGATCTCCGAGCTCGACGGGGTCAAGATCGGCGAAGTCACCCCCGGGCCGATCACCCGGCAGATCCAGGAGGCCTACCGGCTGGAGACCTCGGGCTCGTGATCCGCGCGGTCACCCTCGACGCCTACGGCACGGTCTTCGACTTCGAGAGCCACCTCTCCGACGTGGCCGCCGAGGTCCTGGCCGCCGGCCGCGCGACGGGCCCGTCGCCGCGGGCCCTGGCCGAGGCCTGGAGCTCCCACTTCACGGCCCTCTACGACGAGTTCGGCCGCCGCCACCACGAGGACGGCCGCGAATTCCGGACCATCGCCGAGCTGACCACCGACGCCCTGGCCGCCGCCTACCGCCAGCACGGGCTCGGCCGGATCGACCCCCGGCCGGGGGTCGAGATCTGGCTCGCCCGGCTCCGCGACGTGCGCCCCTTCCCCGAGGCCGAGACGGTCATCGGCATGCTCGCGCCGCGCTACAAGCTCGCCATGCTCAGCGACACCGACGACGACATCATCGCGCCGGCGCTCGAACGGCTCGCGTTCGCCTTCGGCGACCGCGACCAGGGGCGAGGGGCGGGGGGCGAGGGACGGGTAACAACGGCAAGCGCCTCATCCTCCAGCCCCCCGCACCCCGCCCCCCGCACCCGGCCGTTCCGGTTCGTCCTGACCAGCGAGCAGGTCCGGGCCTACAAGCAGGACCCGCGCGCGGTGCTCTTCCGCCGGGCGCTCGAGGAGTTGGGGCTCTCCGCCTGGGAGGTGCTTCACGTCGGCGACTCGACCGCGGACATCCGCGGGGCCAGGACCGCCGGGATGCGCGTGGCCTGGGTGAACCGCGCCGGCTGGCCGCTGCCCGCCGGCTGCCCGCGACCGGACGCCGAGATCCGGGACCTGGCGGCGGTGCCGGAGATCGCGGAGTCGATGTCGTGAGCGCCAAGCACTCCGCCAAGGCCCCGCCCGCCAAGCGCCTGGCCATCGCCCAGAACAAGAAGGCGCTCTTCAAATTCCAGGTGGTCGAGAAGCTCGAGGCCGGCATCGAGCTGCTCGGCACCGAGGTCAAGAGCATCCGCGACCGCCAGGTCAACTTCACCGACAGCTACGCGCGCTTCGAGGGCAGCCAGCTCTTCCTCTTCAACCTGAACATCGCCGTCTACGAGCCGGCCTCGCGGATGAACCACGAGCCGGCCCGCACTAGGAAACTCCTGCTGCACCGCCGGGAGCTCGAACGCCTGGCCGGCAAGCTCCGCCAGCGCGGCTTCACCCTGGTGCCCCTGGCCATCTACTTCAGCGGCCCCTGGGCCAAGGTCGAACTGGGCTTGGTCACCCACAAGACCGCCGGCGACAAGCGCCAGGCCATCAAGGACCGCGAGGCCCGGCGGGACCTCGACCGGGCGAGGAAGTATCGGGACAGGTGATGACGACGTCGAGGGGCTGGGGGCTCGGGGCTGGGGGCTCGGGTCCAACGCATCCCAGCTCCCAAGCCCCAGGTCCTGGACCCTAGCCCCTAGCCCCTAGCCCCTAGCCCCTAGCCCCTAGCCCCTAGCCCCAGTGTCCCAGCCCCTCGTTCTCTGCAGCTCCCTCGCCTTGACGAAGAGCACGTTGTTCTCCAGATGCACGTGCAGGTGCAGGTCCTTCTCGAGCTCCTGGAGCCCCTCGTAGAGCGCCCGGAACGCCTCGCAGGCGTCCTCGGGGAGCTGGTAGCCGGAGGTGATCTCCCTCAGGCGCTCTAGCTCGCGGCCGGCCAGGGCGTGCTCCTCCTCGAGATGCTGCAGGTGGTAGGCCAGCGACTCCCTGGGGGGCACGGCGCCCTCGCCGCGGGCCCAGGCCTGGGCCTCGCGGATCAGAGGGAAGACCACCAGCTCCTCGGTATACAGGTGGTGGTTGAGCGCCGCCTCCATCGACTCGTAGGTGGTCATGAGCGGAGCGAGCATGTGTCCATGCCGCGGCCCGTGGGCCTCGAGCACCCGGCCCATGAGCCGCTCCAGGCGCGGCAGGTGCTCGTGCATGTAGGAGTGGTGGCGCCGCTCTACGTGGTCGGCCACCTCGGAGGATGATGCGCCGGCCCAGTCCCGGAAGTCCTCACCCTCCGGCAACGGGGAGGCCAGCGAGAAGCGCAGTGCCCCGAGCAGGGCCGCGAGCTCCACGCCGTCCTCGACGGCCGCGGCCTCCACCGTGCGCGTGCCGTGGCAGCAATAGTCGATTCCGAAGCGCTCGAAGACCGGCCTGGTCTGCGGGTAGTCCGCCACCAGCTTTCTGAGGCTGGCGGTTCTGCCGATGGTTTCGGTCACGACTACCCCCTCCCCACGGCGGGAGACAGACCGGTCTTCGGCGCCTCCTCTCTCCATTTAACCCAGGATGGCCTTCAGGTCTTCCTCCGGCGTGGTGATCAGCTTGAGGTCGAACTTCTCCTGGAGAACGCTGAAGACATTGGGGGTGATGAAGGCCGGCGGGGTCGGCCCCACGCGCATGCCCTTGATGCCCAGCGACAGCAGGGTCAGCAGGATGGCCACGGCCTTCTGCTCGTACCAGGAGAGCACCAGGGACAGCGGCAGGTCGTTGACGCCGCAGTTGAAGGCCCCGGCCAGGGCCGCGGCGATCTGGATGGCCGAGTAGGCGTTATTGCACTGGCCGATGTCGATCAGGCGCGGGATGCCGTCGATGGTCCCCAGGTCCTGGTCGATGAAGCGGTACTTGCCGCAGGCCAGGGTCAGGACCACGCAATCCTTGGGCACCTGGCGCACGAAGTCGCTGTAGTAGCTGCGGCCGGGCTTGGCGCCGTCGCAGCCACCGACCAGGAAGAAGCGGCGGATCTTGCCGGCCTTGACCAGGTCGACGATCTTGGGCGCGACCTTGAGCACCGCCTTGTGGTGGAAGCCGGTGAGCACCTTGCGGCCGGGGGCGTCGGGCAGGGCGGGGAGGCTCTTGGCCTTCTTGATCACCGCCGAGAAGTTCCGGTCCGGGATGTGGGGCACGCCGGGCAGCCCGGCGATCCCGCAGGTGAAGATCCGGTCCTTGTAGCTTTCCGGCGCGATCTGGACGCAGTTGGTCGTGCCCAGGATGGCGCCGGGGAAGGCCGCGAACTCCTTCTTCTGGAGCTGCCAGGCACCGCCGTAGTTGCCGACGAGATTCTTGAAGGCCTTGAGCTTCGGGTAGGCGTTGGCCGGGAGCATCTCGCCGTGGGTGTAGACGTTGACGCCCGAGCCCTGGCTCTGCTTGAGCAGCTCGAGCAGATCCTTGAGGTCGTGCCCGGTGACGAGTATCCCGGGGCCGGCCCGGGTGCCGGTCTCGACCTCGGTCGGCTCGGGGTCGCCGCAAAGCCCGGTGTTCCCGGCGTCGAGGATCTCCATGGCCTTTAGGTTCACCTGGCCGGCGCGGAGCACCAGTTCCAGATATCGGCCCAGGTCGAAGTCCACGTTGGTGAGCGTGGCGAAGAGCGCCTCGTGCATGAAGGCGTCGACCGTCTCGTCCTTCTTGCCGAGCTCGCGCGCGTGGTAGGCGTAGGCGGCGATGCCCTTGAGGCCGTGGATCAGCGTGTCCTGGAGCGACTGGATGTCCGGGTCCTTGCCGCAGACTCCGAACTTGGCGCAGCCGGTACCGCCGGCGGTCTGTTCGCACTGGTTGCAGAACATCAGGTATCTCCTCTCTCTGGGGCCCCGTCGGGGCCGCCGTTCATGTTTCCCGGACTACTCCGCTTCCTCGAAGGCTTCCTTGCCCGCGCCGCAGAGCGGGCAGACCCAGTCGTCGGGGACGTCCTCCCAGGCCGTTCCCGGCTGGACGTCGGGCGGGTCCCCGGCCGCCGGGTCGTAGATGTAGCCGCAGGGTTTGCATCGCCATTTCTTCATCGGGCTTCTCCTCTCCAGGTGTCGTGCGGCGCTCAGAGCGCCACCACGTGGTCCGCTTCCCCGGCCGCGGCGTAGAAGTCGGCGAAGTGTCCGATCTTCACGCCCGGCAGAATGAGCTTCTCGAGCCCACGGTTCTTGAGCGAGCACTCGCAGGCCAGGACGACGACGCCCTGCTCGCGCATGGCCTTCCCGATCTTCCCGGCGGCGGCCGAGCCGCGCACCAGGTGGGCCACGCCGTCCTCGGCGAAGTGCATGGCCACGACCTTCGCCCCGTGGGTGCCGTTGCTCACGGTGGTGAGCAGGCAGCCCTCGACGAGTTCCCGGGTCCCGGAGCGGGTGATGAGGTAGGCGACCTTCTTCTGCTTCTGGCGCGCCATGTCCGGCCTCCTTTCCAGAGGTCTGGGGGTCACGTGCTGGTCTTGGCGATCTTCGCCGATGCCTGCGCCGTCGCCGCGGCCGGCTCCTCGGCCATCAGGTCGGCCAGGGTGATGCCCCGGAAGAACTCCACCAGGTGCTCCTGGATTCCCACCAGCTTGCGGCTGATCGCGCACTTGCCCTGGCGCGGGCAGCACTTGAGGCCCAGGAAGCAGCGGTTGATGGCCAGCTTGCCCTGGACCGGCTCGATCACCTCGAGCACGGAGATGTCCGCCGGCGCCCTGGCCAGCCGGAAGCCGCCGCCCGCGCCCTTGGTCGAGGCCACGATGCCGGCGCGCGCGAGCTTCTGGAGCAGCTTGCGGAGCAGCGGCTCGGCCACGCCGGCCTCGCGGGCCAGGCGGTCGGCGGCCAGGATCTCGCCGTCCCCGAGCGCCCCCAGAACCAGGAGGGCCCGGATCGAGTAGTCTCCGTTGCGCTTGAGGATCTCCATGGCCCGCCTCTCCTCCGCCTGACGCTGCCGTGCTTAACCGCTTCTGGGACCAATATAGTCCCATTTGCGGTGGCGTCAAGCCGAATTTCCGAAAATCTCCGTCATGGCGCTGTCTGTCGTGAGGTTCTCAGGCGCCGGCGCCGTCCGGGGCACCGTGCCGATAGGCGATGACCTGGACCTTCTCCAGGGTGATCAAGCCCTCGTCGACCATGCCGTTCAAGGTCGGCAGGAACGCCGCGATCCGCTCCGAGCGGTCGACGATCTCGACCACCACGGGCAGGTCCTCCGAGAGGCGCAGGACCTTGGTCGTGTGGATGCGGCTGGAGGCGCCGAAGCCCATCATGCCCCGGAGCACCGTGGCCCCGGCCAGGCCCGCCTCGCGGGCCTCGAGCACCACGGCCTCATAGAGCGGCCGCCCCTCCCAGCGATCGCTCTCGCCCAGGAAGATGCGAAGCAGTTGTCCCTCGCCTTCGATTCGCATGCTCGCCTCCGGACTAGATCCCCGCCAGCTTGGCCGCGAAGCGGCCCAGAATCACCGCGCCCAGGCACAGGAAGAGGTTCGCCCCGGCATTCAACAGCGCCAGCGCCCACTCTCCGTCCCGGATGAGCGCGATGGTCTCGTGGCCGAAGGCCGAGAAGGTGGTGAACGCCCCCAGGAAACCGATCACCGCGAAGAGCCTGGTGCGCGGGTCGAGCAGCGGGCGGTTCTCGATGGCGTACATCAGCACGCCGATCAGCAGGCAGCCCAGCACGTTGACGGCCAGAGTCCCCAGCGGAAACGTGCCGCCCGAGACGCGCTGCGCGGCGCCGCCCAGGAGGTAGCGGGCGATGGCGCCGAGAAAGCCGCCCGCCCCGACGATGAACAGGTTGATCAAGCCGGCCATGAGTGTTCCCCGCCCTGCAGAGGCCCTGCTGCCAGCAGCCCAGGTAGGAGTCATCAGCGCTCAGGCGGTTTAGCCCCGGAGGGGGCAAGGCGGACCCCATCACCACTCGGGCGGAATGGTACCTGCGGACCCGGAGGTGTCAAGCGAGCGGCGGAGGACTGCGAGGCCTTCCCATTCTGCCCAATGGGCCGAATGGCGCTTCCTTAAGCCATCACGAACGGAAAACCGCAGAACCGCAGAATGTCGAAGTCAGAATGTCGAAGGACCGCGGGGGCACGGGAGGGGCTCAGCAGCCTACTTCGACATTCATCATTCGGTGTTCGACATTCTGCGGTTCGCTGTTGGTTCTTCCAGTCGCATTGAAAAACTCCGCGCCAGCGCCCCGATTACTTCCGGCCGTCCTCGCCGCCGGGGAGGTTCGACCGCCAGGGAGCGGTCTCCGTGGCCTTCGACGGCCGCACCGAGACCAGGCCGCTGCTCTGCTTGACGGCCAGCGTCTGGCCCTGGGCCACCTGTCCATCGCCGCCGGAGGCCGAGTAGCTGACCGTGCCGCCGAGCACCGCCACGCAGGCCGGCTCGTCGATGGCCGGCTGGATCTCGAAAGCCGCCTGGGCGTTGGCGGCGAGCTCCAGTCTGCGCAGCGCGTCTAGGGCCACGCTCACCGGCCTGTCGCCGACAGCCAGCCACGCGGAGCCCCTGGATATCTTCAGCGGCGAACCCGGTCCGCCCAGGACCGCCTCGGCCGGGCCCCGGAGCCCGAAGCGCGAGCCGTCCGCCAGCCGCAGTTGGAGCAGCGCGCCCGGCGGGACGCTGATGGCCTCGCCCGGCGCGAACTCCTGCCGGAAGCTGACGCCCGACGCACCCACAAGCCGGGCGCCTCCCGGCGTCCCGGACATGCGGGGAAGCAGGGCCACTCCCGCCAGGACCGCGGCCGTGCCCAGCCCCAGGACCAGCCAGGCCAGGACCGGGACGGGCCGGGCGGCTGCCGCGGCTCCGGAAGGCCCCGCCGGTCCTCCCCGGCCGTGGGCGGCGCGGAGCTTCTCGGCCTCCATGCGCGCGCGGCGGGAGATGTCCTGACGGACCTCCTCGTTGAGTTGCGAGTCGAAAACCTTGACGGCCTCCAGCGCCCGGCCGGTGCCCCGCAGCTCCTCGACGGCGGCGCGGCACTCGACGCATCCGGCCAGGTGGCCTTCCAGCTTGAGGCGCTCGGCCTCGGCCGGGTCGAGCTCGCCGACCACGTAGTCGAGCAGATACGGACGGAGGCGTTCGCAATCGGCAGAGCTCATGGCTCGTTCATCTCCCTACCCGTGGAATACACCGGCGCGCGCTATTCATCATCGTCATCGTCGCCGCCCCCCCTGCCCGGCCTGCCGAGCAGGCGGTCGTCCAGGTCGCCCAGACTCTGGCGCAGGCGGCTCAGGGCCGAATGCAGCCGGGAGCGCACCGTGCCCAGCCTGGCGCCGACCACGTCGGCTATCTCCCGATACTTGAGATTTCCGAAGCGGTGGAGCATGAGCGCCTCGCGCTCGGGCTCGGGCAGCTCGGCGATGGCTTCGTGCAGCCGGTCGAGGACTTCCTTGCTGACTATGCTGGAAAGCGGCGTGTGGGTCGGGGCCTTGACCTCGTCGATGGCCGCGTGCTGACTGGTGTCGTTGGCGCTGGAACTGCCCGTGTCGTCCAGGCTCCTGGCCGGGTGGCGCTTGCGGTAGCGCAGCTCGTTCTTGGCCAGGTTGCGCACGATGGTGAAGAACCATGTCGAGAAGCGGCGCGGATACTCGTAGCTGTCGGCGTCCCGGTAGATGCGCAGGAAGGCGTCCTGGGCCAGGGCCTCGGCCGCGCTGCGCTCGCCCAGGAGCCGGGTGAGCAGCGCCAGGGTGGCGGCCTCGTAGCGCGCGAAGAGCTCGTCGAAGGTGTCGGTCTCGCCGCGCTGACAGCGGCGCATCAACTCCTCGTCGCTGAGCTTGGAGATCTGTCCGGGCTCGAGCGGCGGCAACTGCCGGGTGCTGTCGCGTTTGCGGGTCACGGCTCCGGATTATAGCCGGGACGCGCGGCCAGGCAAGGAAGTCCGCGTCGGTCCGGCCATCGCGGGAAACGAAGGCGTCCAACCACGGAGGACGGCGGGAGCCGGTAGTTCGCGGCGACAGCGCCAACTCCACCGCAGGCGCTTTCCGCAGACAATGGTTCCCCGGCTTTCCTCGATCCGGCGCGTTCCGCGGCAGAAGTTCCTCGACCTGCGCAAAACTACCGCCGCGTACGACGCAGCCAAAGGCTGTTCTTCGTGTCTTCTTCGTGTCTTGGTGTCTTGGTGGTTGAGGGAGACCGTCCGGCGTCAACCCGCCCCGTCGCGCCCGAACTTCCGGAGAAACTTCAGGCGCTCGTGGATGGTCGCGACGGCCTCCCCGGCCGCGCGCATCACGATCGAGTCGCCGATGGGCACGTAGCATGGCGAGCCGGTGGTCACCGCCAGGCGCCGGGCCGAGCCTCCCGCCGGATTGGCCGGGCCGGCGCGCCTCTCGACGAGGGCCCGGAAGTTCTCGGGCAGCGGCTCGCGCAGGGAGCTGGTCACCACCCAGGTCGATTCGTACATCGCCGGGAACTCGTCGATCACCTCGGCCAGGCGCGCGAAGTCGTTGGCCGCCACCGAGCAGGCGGTGTTGAGGAAGGTGACGGCGATGCCGTCCCCGGCCATCTCCGAGTAGGCCCGGGCGAAGTCCCCGAGCACCCCGGGCACCCCTCCGAGCCGCTCGTAGGGGGTCGCGTTGAGCACGAAGCGCTCGTCCTCGGGGATGGGCAGGTTGTCGGCGACGGCGGGAGGAACCCTGCCGGCTCGCGCCGCGATGTCCAGGAGCCCGGTGGCCTCGGTGGCCAGTCCCAGCCTGACCATCTCCGGAACGAGCGACCTGCGGATCGCGTCGCTCGCCCTGCCCTCGACGGCGGTCAACACCGACTCGGCGATCCTGAGTTCGGCGCGGATGCCGCGAGGCTCGTAGAGGAGGACGTTGAAGGTCTTCAGGACCAGGCTCATGGCTAGCTCCGGTGTCGTTCAAGGTGTCCGGCGTCCGTGGCCAATATACAGCCACCCACCCGTCGGCGGCAAGTACCGGCCAAGCGATATCCGCGGGAAAACACATTGCCGGCACAAGCCCTTGAGCCGCAGAGTCTTCCGTTGGCAATGAAGCCCTTTTTTGACCTTTAGAAGCACCTTGGAACGACCGATAATTGATTGGCGCTAGGGACGTCCCGGAGTCTGCCCTCACGGGGCGGCGCGGGGCCTTTGCAGGGAGGGTGCTCGATGAGTCTGCCCACTACCACGGTCACCGGCCTGATCTCCGGGATGGACACCGCCAGCATCATCGAGCAGCTCATGAGCATCGAGCGGCGCCCGCTCGACCTGCTCCAGGGGCAGATCGACAAGGCCAACGCCCAGAAGACCGCCTTCACGACCATCAACACCAGCCTGCTGGCCCTGAAGACCGCCGCCGACTCGCTCTCCCGCCTCGACAACTGGAACGCCAGGACGGCCACCGTCAGTAACGCGAGCGTGCTCTCCGCCACGGCTTCGAGCCTGACCCCGGTTGGCGCCTACGTCTTCAAGGTCACCCAGCTGGCCGCCGCCGGCCAGATCGGCTCCAACGGCTACGCCGACTCCGACACCACGCCGATCGGCGCCGGGTCTTTCGACCTGACCGTGGGCTCGACCACCGAGAGCTTCACCGTCGACGCGGCGGACACGCTCAAGGACGTGGCCTCGGCCATCAACGACCGGGAGATGGGCGTCTCGGCCATCGTGGTCAACACCGGCCAGGGGGCCGAGCCCTACAAACTGGTGCTGACCAGCAAGGAGACCGGCGAGGCCAACGCCGTGAGCGTCAGCAACAACACCGTTCCCGGGATGACCTTCTCGGAGCTGACCGCGGCCAAGGACGCCGTCATCGAGTTCGGCGTCGACTCCCCCATCGAGATCCACTCGGCCACCAACACCGTCACCGGGCTGGCTCCGGGGCTGACCCTGGACCTCAAGGACACCTCGGCCTCGGCGGTCACCGTCACCGTGGCGGCCGACACCTCCGGCACCCTCCAGCAGGCCAAGGACTTCGTCACCAAGTACAACGCGGTGATGGACAACATCGCCAAGTACACCAAGTACGACACCGAGGCCGAGCAGGCCGCGGCGCTCTTCGGCAACTCCACGCTGCGCTTCATGCAGTCCGACCTGGGCCTGGCCATCAGCGCGGTGGTCGAGGACCAGCCGTCCGAGACCAACTCACTGACCATGGTCGGATTCGGCCTGGGCCGGGACGGCAAGCTGGAGCTGGACGAGAGCACCTTCGCCTCCGCCCTGGCCGCGCACGCCGACGGCGTGGCCGGGCTCTTCTCGGCCATCACCGACACGGCCCTGGCCTCCAACGGCGGGAGCATCTCCACGGGGGCGGCCGCCGACCCGGGCTTCGACGTCAACGACCTGATCAACGGCCTCACCGACTCGAGCAACTTCGGCTCGGGCAACGGCTTCCAGACCTCCACGGTCCCGGCCAGCTTCACGATCGACTTCGGGAAGACCCGCTCCATCGCCCAGCTGGCCCTCTACAACCTGGACAGCGCCGCCATGCCCGCCGAGACCTACGGGGCCAGCGACTTCAGCTTCGAGCTGCAGTCGCCCACCGGCGCCTGGACCACGGTCAAGACCGTCGCCGGCTTCAACGGGCCGATCCAGTTCTTCAATCTCGACCAGCCCACGCTGGCCACAGCCATGCGCGTAAACGTCACCGGCACCAACGCCCCCGACGGGGCCATCAGGCTGCTGGAGCTCTCGGCCAATGAGGAGACGGGCATCGCCCACCGGGTCTCCAATCAGCTCGAGTTCCTGACCCGCAGCGTGGACGGCCAGATCGCCACCGAGCAGTCCTCGCTGGACACCAAGATCGAGACGCTCCAGAAGCAGATGGACGACATGCAGCTGCGCCTGGACGCCAAGGAGGCCCGGCTGCGCGCCGACTTCACGGCCATGGAGACGGCCATGGCCAGGATGCAGGCCCAGAGCCAGCAGTTCAGCGCCCAGATGAGCAGCCTGAGCTCGTCGAGCTGATCGCCGGCCGGGATTTCATCGAAGCAACGCGGCCCGCCGGAGCATTCCGGCGGGCCGCGGCGTCTGCTCGCGGAGTCGCGCTTCAGTCGAAAACCATCTTTGGTTCAAGAGACCGGGGGCTGAAATCCCTCACCCTTTCCCTCCCCCCACGGGGAGAGGGGATCAATGCGGAAGGGAACTCATCCCTCCATCAGCTCCTGGATCTTGGCCTCCAGGTACTTGTCGACCTCGGCCTCGTTGTCGCTGGTCAGGGACTGGATCTCGGTCTTCATCTTCTCGCAGTCGTCCTCGGGGACGCCGGACTTCCTGGCGGCGTCGACCGCGCGGTTGGCGTCGCGGCGGACGTTGCGGATGGCCACCTTGGCCGACTCGCCGTGCTCCTTGACGAAGGAGACCATCTGCTTGCGGCGCTCCTCGGTGAGCGGGGGGATCACCAGGCGGATCACGTTCTTCTCGACGATGGGGGCCAGGCCCAGAGAACTGGCCCGGATGGCCTTGTCGATCTCGGCGACGGCAGCCTGGTCCCAGGGGCGGATGATGATCATCCGCGGCTCGGGCACGGTCACGGTGCCCACCTGGTTGACCGGCAGGCTCTGGCCGTAGTACTCGACGCGGACGCTGTCCAGGAGGGCCGCCGAGGCCCGGCCGGTGCGCACGCCCTTGAGCTCCTTCTCAAGCACCGCCACTGCGTTCATCATCTTCTCGCCGGACTCTTCGTAGATCTGGTTGAGGTCCGCGGACATGGTCTCTCTCCTTCTCTCTGCCGAACTCTCTATTTCATTTCCTCGAGCGCCGCTTCGGGGCCGACGCCGCCACGGCCTCGGCTCCGACCAGCGTGCCGATGTCCTCTCCGCAGATCGCCCGGCGGATGTTGCCGGGCTGCATGAGGCTGAAGACCACCACGGGCATGCGGTTGTCCTTGCACAGGCTGATGGCGGTCAGGTCCATCACCCGGAGGTCGCGCTGCAGGACCTCCATGTAGGACAGCCGGCTGTAGCGCACCGCCTTGGGGTCCTTCTCGGGGTCGGCGGAGTAGACGCCGCTGACCTTGGTGGCCTTCAAGAGCACCTCGGCGCCGAGTTCGCAGGCCCTCAACGCCGCGGTGGTGTCCGTGCTGAAATAGGGGTTGCCGGTGCCGCCGGCCAGGATCACCACCCGCTTCTTCTCGAGGTGCCGGAGCGCCCGGCGGCGGATGTAGGGCTCGCAGACCGCCCGGCACTCGAGCGCCGAGAGCACCCGCGTGGCCGTCCCCAGGCGCTCGATGGCGTCCTGCAGGGCCAGGGCGTTCATGATGGTCGAGAGCATGCCCATGTAGTCGGCGGTCGAGCGGTCTATGCCCCACCTGGAGCACTGGGCTCCGCGGATGAAGTTCCCGCCGCCGATGACCACGCCGAGGGAAACCCCGGCGGCGGCCACCTCGGCCACCTCGGCGGCCAACCCCCGAACCCGCTCGCCGTCGATCCCGGACTCGTTATGACCGCGCATCACGTCGCCGGAGAGCTTGAGCAGCGCCCGGCGGTAGACAGGCTTGAACCTAGGCATCCTTCCTCCTTTGCGGAAGGATTTTCACGCGCCCGGGCCGGCCGTCAAGTGGACGTTATGACACGGGGACACGGGGACGCGGCGACACGAAGACGCGGAGACGCGGAGACGCGGAGACAACTTCGTAGCCCCGGTACTGTCACCGTGTCACCGTGTCTCCGTGTCTCCGCGTCACTCTCCGAGTTTCAGATCGGCGAAGCGGCACTTGCCCATCACCGAGACCTGAAGGCGCACCGAGTCCTTCTTCTGCTTGCGGGCGTCCTCGACGGCCTTGGCGAACTCCGCGGTGGAGCCGGCCGGCCGTCCGTCCACGCCGAGGACCAGCGTGAAGGGCGCCAGCCGCGCCACCTGGGCGCTCGAGCCCTGTTCGACCCAGGACACGATCACGCCCGGGTCCTCGGGCTTGAGGCCCAGGGCGGTGCGCACCTCGTAGGTGATGGGCTTGACGGCCAGGCCCAGCTTCTCGTCCTTGAGCCGCTCGGCGCTGTCGTAGTCCTCCGGCGCCCAGCCGACTTCGAACGAGCCGGTCTTCACCTTGCGGTCGGCCGAGGCCAGGAAGGTCACGTGCGCCTTGCGGCCCGGACCGGCCTCGGTGAGCAGCCTGGTGAGGAAGTTGGCGCGCGGCTTCCAGGTGCGGCCCATCCCGCCCATTCCGGCCATGGCGCCCATCCGGCCCAGCATCGCCGAACGGCCCCAGGCATCGGTCGCGCCGGCGTAGCGGGCCATGAGCGGCACCGGCTCGCCCAGCCCATCGACGCCCAGGCGCAGCAGGATGTCCTGGGCCCTGATGCCGAGCTTCTCGGCGGGCGAGCCCGGGTAGACGGTGGAGACGATCAGACCCACCTGGCCGCCGCGGGTCTCCCGCGAGCACCCCAGGCGCTCGGCGAGTTCCTCGGCGACGGGCTCGAACTCCACACCCAGCCAGCACAGCCGCCGCTGCTCCTGCCGGGTCATGGGCCGCCAGGAGGGCTCGAAGGCCCTGGTCGGGTCGGAGAATAGTTCGCGATGGGCGGAGAAGCCGGACAGG
Organism: uncultured bacterium; assembly: GCA_937935355.1. Taxonomy (GTDB): domain Bacteria; phylum Planctomycetota; class SZUA-567; order JAKLDR01; family JAKLDR01; genus JAKLDR01. Next base: position 33,787 of record CALGYR010000020.1, read on the forward strand.
GTCATCTCGCCGTCGCCGTAGCCGCCCAGCCCGTTGCTCCCGGCCAGCTGGAAGAGCGTGGGTTCGGCCCGCTCCGACACCGCCATTCCCGCGAGCGAGCCCTTGAGGTCGAAGAGCAGCGCGCCCGGCGGCACCCAGTGCGCATTGGGCCGCAGCCGGTCGCCGTGGCCCCGGTGCATGGCGAGGTACCGGACGGTCCGGGCCTCGGCGCGCACCTCCCCGAGCAGCTCCTCGGCCTGGCAGTAGACGAAGGGGGTCATCGCCGGGACGCCCTTGGTGTCGAGGAAGCCGGAGAGTTCCTCGAGCCTGGCGCCGGGCACCTCCACGAGCATGCCCACCAGGCCGCGGAAGGCCCCGGCGAAGACCGCCGGACGCCACTCGTCCCCGACCTTGACGGCGACCTTCTCGAGCATCCTGACGCTCTGGCCGTCGAGCATCCTGGGAATGAAGATCCGGCCGCCACCGATGGACACCCCGAAGGCCTCGGCGTCCTGCGGCCCGCTGTCCCCGCCGTACAGGCCCCGGGGGTGGAAGCGCGCGGCCATGCCGCCGGGCTCCTCCTCGTCGTCCTTGTCCACGCGGAACTCGAAGCGCACCTTGTAGGATACGCGGCGGGTCTCGGCCGAGACCCGGGCCTGGACCTTCTCCACGTCCGCCCAGGCGACCGATCCGGACTCGAGCATCTCGGCCGGCCTCCAGGCCGCGGGCGCGTCGTTGTCGAGCCGCACGCTCTGGAGCGCCACGCAGGCCGGCCGCCCCCCGGCGTCGAAGAAGACTCCGGGACTCGCGCCCGAGCCCGACTCGCCCTGGGAGCGCCCGGCGAAGGTCAGCCGGTCCGCCGACGCCGGGCTCGAGTCGAAGGGCAGCAGCGCACCGGCGCAGGAGACGAACCACCGGTTCGGGTCGGCCGGGTCGGCGAGCAGTGAGGCCGAGAGCACGCGCTCCCCGGCCCCGAGCTTGAAGTCGCTCCTCCAGGCCGGCGGCGCCGGCGGCTCGGCGCCCTCGGTCTCGAAGACGTAGGCCGAGGCCCGGGTCAGGAGCCGCGCCACCTTCGCCGGCCAGCGCCGGCCGGAGGCGTCGACGATCTCGACCTTGCCGACGAGCTTCCACTCCCAGCCGGTGCCGTCGTCCTCGATGACCGCCAGCCCCCGGCCGACGAGCACGCCCGGCACGGTTATGGCCTGGCGCGCGGTCTCGTGCTGCATGAGGCTGTCGAGCCGGGAGGCGGCGACGCGGCCGGCCTGGTCCCAGGCACCCCGCCCGGAGTAGTCGCTCCGGGTCAGGGACTCGAGCAGACAGTCCTCGTCCCACCGGGGAGTGATGACCACCCGGACGAAGGTGCGGCGCGCCGCCTCCATGACCTTCAGGCGCAGCTCGGCGTCGCGCGCGGCCTTGTCCCGCTCTTCGCCTCCGGCGCCGTCAGCGGTCGGCGCGGCTGCGGCGGCCGCCGCCCCGTCCGCGGCGGGTGCCGGCGCGGGAGCCGGTCCGGCGGCCGGGGGCTCGGCCGGCTCACCGGCGCGAGCCGGCGACGCCGCGGCCGCGGCTACGGACAGGACCAGGCCCAGCACGGCGCCGGAGGCGGGCCGCGCCCAACGGCTGCGGCTGCGGAAGGACTTGCTCATCCTCATCTTGGGTGCTCCTTGGATGCGATCGGCCGGCGCGCAATCGCGCGGGGGAGCGCCCCCGCGCCTCGTCGGCCCGCCGCGCACGGCGCGCCTACCGGCTCTCTTCCTTGTAGTCCCGGCGGTAGTCGAGGATCAGCGGGCGGACGTAGGCGCCGCGCTTGATGGACAGCAGCACCTTCTTCTCGCGCTTGGGGTCGGCCATCAGCCGCTCGTAGATCTCCCGGAGCTGCCTGACGGAGGCCACCTCGACCGTGCCCCCCTTGCCGTCCTCGATGCTCATGATGATGTCGCCGGCCTGGATGCCCGCGTCCTGGGCGTTGCCCGGCCAGCGCACGCCCTGGACGTAGACGCCCTGCTTGCGGAAGTAGTAGAGCTGCGGGGTGGCGTAGCGGCTGATGCCCTTGACGGTCATGTTCCAGCGCTTGCAGTCGAAGTCCTCGCCCTCGAACTCGCCAGTGTCCACCGGGGTGACGGCGAGCTTGAGCTCCTGGCCCTTGCGCCGGACGGTGAACTCGGCCGGCGCGCCCGCGGGGAGCTCGGCCAGCCGGCAGCGCACTGCGGGCAGGTCCTCGACGTAGACGGCGTCGAGCGGCCGGCCGTTGACCGCCAGGATCAGGTCGCCGTTCTGGATCCCGCCCTCCCGCGCCGGCGACGGGTCCTCCACGCCGGCGGCCAGCACGCCGCGGTCGCCGTCGAAGAAGGTGTTCTGGCTGAAGTCCTTGAGCGGCTGGAGATCGAGCCCCAGCCAGGCGCGCGGGACGCTGCCCTTCTCGCGCAGGGTCTCGAGCACGGCCCTGGCGGTGTTCGAAGGGATGGCGAAGCCCAGGCCCTCGCCGCCGGCGCCCAGGGTGTTGATGCCCACCACCCGGCCCTCCGAGTCGACCAGCGGCCCGCCGGAGTTGCCCGGGTTGATGGCCGCGTCGGTCTGCAGCCAGAGGTTGTACTTGTACTGGCCGCGGAAGCCGATGTAGCGCCGGGTGTTGGAGATCACCCCGAAGGAGATGGATCGCGTGAAGCCGAAGGGGCTGCCCATGGCCATCACGAACTCGCCCTCGCTGACCCTGGAGCTGTCCCCGAACTCGACCACCGGCAGGGGCGGATGCCCCGCGGGGAGCTCGATGCGGAGCAGCGCCAGGTCCGTCTCCTTGTCGAGGCCGACGAGATTCGCCGGGTACTGCTCCTTGTCGCCGAGCACCACCCGGATGGAGGCAGCCTTCTCGGCGACGTGGGCGTTGGTGAACATCAGGCCGTCGGTCGAGATGATCGCCCCGGAGCCGAAGACCTCCATCTTCTGCTTCTCGCCGCCCGAGAACTCCTCGCGGATGGGCTTGACGAAGACGATGGCCGGATAGACCCGCCCCTTGGCGCGCTCGATGATCTGCCGGAAGTCGGCGGAGCGTCCGGACCACTTGCCTCCCGAAGTCGCGGTCGGACCGCACCCCGCGGCGGCGGCAAGAAGCAAGGATGTTCCGGCGAGCAGGTGGAGCCTGGATGTCATTGAGAACCCCCAGTTCCGGCTAGGAAAGCGATTATCGTCGATCTCGCGGCGGCGTCAAGGAAATGGAGCGCGCAGCGCGGATCAACGGCCACAGATGAGAAGGAACAACAACGGCATCCAACCGCCGATGCACGCAGATGAACGCAGATAGGCTAACAACAACTTGGTCCCATCTGGCTTGGTTGTTGTCATCGGCGTGTATCTGCGTGCATCGGCGGTTCCAACGCCGTTGTTGTTGACCTCCCTCCACTCCAATCGGCGGTTTCACCGCCGTTGTGGTCCATCCAAGACGCGGGCCCCGCGAGCTTCTCTGCCCGCGGGGCCCGGTTGCCGTCTAAACGGCAAGGCGTTGGCCTATTGCCCGACCTCCATCCGGCAGAAGCGGCGGACCACGATGTTCTCGCCGAGCTTCGCGATGGTCTCCTTGATGAGGTCGCCGACCTTCTTCTTGTCGTCCTTGTAGTAGGGCTGGTCGAGCAGGCACTTCTCGGCGAAGAACTTGTCGAGCTTGCCGTTGACGATCTTCTCGATGATCTCCGGCGGCTTGCCCTTGCTCTGCTCGGCGACCTGGGCGCGGTAGATCTCCTGCTCCTTGGCGACCAGGTCCGCCGGGACCTGCTCGCGGCTGACCGCCACCGGGTCGGCGAAGGCGATGTGCATGGTCAGTTCCTTGAGGAGCGCCTTGAACTCCTCGTTGCGGGCCACGAAATCGCTCTCGCAGCCGAGCTCGACCATCACCGCCACGCGGTTGTTGAAGTGGACGTAGGCGCCGATGGCGCCCTCCTTGGTGGCCCGCGAGGCCTTGCTGACCGCCGTCTCCATGCCCTGCTTGCGCAGGATTTCCTTGGCCTTGTCCTTATCGCCGCCGGCCTGGGCGAGGGCCGCCTTGCACTTCATCATGGGCAGGCCGGTCTCGTCCCGCAGTTCCTTGACCAGATTGGCTTCCACCGTCATGTGCTGCATCCTTCCTTAACGCGTCCTCTCGAGGCCCCCGGCGATCCCGGGGACCCGGACTGTCTGCCTTCTTGTTCCGATTGTCCGCCTACCTGCGGAACGGGGGACGACCGCCGCCGCCGCCCGGGCCGCCGGGACCGCGCGGGGGCCGGGGACCGCCGCTGCCCGGAGGTGGCACGGAGCGCTCGGTCCGCGGGGGAAGCGACCCGCCTCGCGGGGCGCCGCCGGCCGGGGGCGCCTCGGGGAGATCGGAAGAGCACACGTCTGAACTCCAGTCACCGAATACGA
>CALGYR010000021.1 GCA_937935355.1 uncultured bacterium
ACCAGCTTCCGGCGGGGCTTCGCGGGTTGCTCAGGTACGTCCGGCATGGCATCCTAAGCCCCCACGAGCTGTCCGGGTAATTTGCCGAAGGCCGTCGCTACTTTCCCTCTCACTTCGGCGCCTCCCCGGACTTGTCGTCCTACTTCTCAGGTTCCGAACGGTTCTCAGTTGCCGGGGCTGGGACAGTTCCTACCCTCACAATCGCATGACGTGCCCCAGCTCCCATTAGAAGCCACGGGCATCTTAGGGTATCTTCTCACCGGTCTTGGCCGCTGCGAGGGCCTTGTCCACCTCAGTCTTGAGCTTCGGGCCGAGGTCCTTGGGAACCTCTCCGTAGGTGTAGCGTGCGGTGGTCAGCCCGGACATCTTACTGCTCTTGCCGGGGAAGACTCCTTCACTGGTCCACTCCAGGGTCGTCGCAACGATGTTGCCGGTCTTCTCGTCAATGGCCACCTCGCGTGAACTGCCCTTGTCCTCACCCTTGCGGGGGACGAGCTTAAACCAGATGACGCCCTCTTCCTTGCGCGTCGAGGCCTCGAATGCGTAGAGCTTGTTGAGTGCCTCAATGCCGCCGGTAGACGAGAAGAGGCAGTAGGTGAGCGACCCCAAGTGCTCGTTGGGCAGGCCTTCCTTCGTGATCACCGGCAAGGGGCAGTTCTTGCTGTTGTCGTGGAACTTCCCCAGGATGAGTTCCACATCGGCTGAACTGCTGGTGAAGCGGGTCGAGTCGATCTTGAGCCAGCCGTCCGGCTTGCCGTCTTCGATCCCAAGCCTGCGATTCTCTCTCTTGAGGTCGGTGACCATCACCTGGGCGTCACCGTCGTAGCGAAGCATCCCCTGAAATTTGCGGTCAACCACGCGCAAGCCCTTCTGCACCTCGCCGCCCTCTTTCTCCTCAACAACGCTAAGCTGCACCGAGAGCGCCTTGGGCCGCGAGTCTTTGCCGGCGGCGAGGATCTTCTTCTCGAAGTCGGTCGGCTCGCCGGCGCGCGCAAGCGTGAAGATCACAGCCAGAACGACGGCCGGGCCGTACAGTGAAAGAGCGCGCATCTACTTTCCTCCTTCTCTCACCTGTCCCACGGGCGGCACCCCGGTTATTTCGCCGAAGGCCGTCGCTGGCTGGTCCATTGGGCAGTGCCTCCTACGGCCTATCTTCCCCGCCACCCGGAGCGGCGCAAGGGCGAGCCACTCCTGAGCGTCTGACCAGGGCCATACCCCCGTTGGCGCCGTAACCTGAGCTACACTTCTTTTGGTGGTTTCAGCTTGAGATCCTTCGGCCGCGCGGCCCCGGGCAAGAGAAGTGCGTCGAGGTAATTCGGGTCATGCCAATCGTCCCACAGCCTGAGGCCGTGGTATGCGTTCAGGAAACTCTCCACAATGCCGTAGCCAACGATCTTCGCACCGACCCAACCACTGCTTCGATATTGTTCATTAGGAATCCGAGTCTTGGGGAAGACCACGCGAGCTCTGGCACAGATCCGCCAACGTCCTCGTTTCAACAGGTCTGGCGTCACGAACAACGCCGCGATTGTATCTGCTTCGGGGATTTCCGAAGGAACACCCTGATCCGGCGTCTTGGCTCTGTGTAGCGAGAAAACGCAGGTTATGGAATTCAGAGCCTGCGGTTCGATGCCGATGACCTGCCCAATGGCATGGTGGCCATCGTCGAGCGGAACGACGAAGATGTGCCCCACTTCAGGCTTCTGTCTCATGTTCATGCCCAACCAAGAGCTTCGCCATCCACCTTGCCACCCTGGCGGGGTGCTCCGAGCATTTTTCCGAAGGCCGTCGGTGAACGGACCATCGCGGCATCCACACTCATTCTCCCCGCCCCTCGACGGGGCGCAAGGGAGAAGCTCTAGGACGGTCACTTGGTTGTGGGCTCTTGGTAGCGCGCTGGACGGGCCGCCCCTGCTGTCGCCGTTACGCCACGCGAAGGTGCCGAACGCTATTGCCGCTCCCAGGAATACGATAATACCCACAACCGTCCACACTTGCGATTCCGTTAGCCATCCAATTTCATCTTTCTTGCTGTGGCCGAACCCGCAAGCTCTGCGCGACATGTTGTAGACGAACTGGAGCACATGCTTGTCCTTTTGCCGCTCGGCCTTCATCCATGTGACCACTGCGAACAGCACGCAGTTACCCACGCAACCTAGTACGCACGCGCTCATGCCGAAGATCAACATCACCGTCCAGTCATTAGCATCTGTTGTCGATAGTGGGGTGGCGCAGGTCATGAGGATTGTTCTCCAAGGGCACACTGTCAGCTTCTCACAGGATCGTCTGTTGAATCATGGAGGAGTTGTGATAGGTCTTCATCGTTCTCCTCGCCCCTCGGCTCCCCGGGTACTTCCCCGAAGGCCGTCGCCAAACCTTTCATCGCAAACCTCCGGCCAGCCACTCTTCAACCGGGGAACAGGTCGGAGACCAGTCTGGCGACCTGTTCGGAGTTGTCGGCCAGCTCAAGCTTGTGCCTGTTGCCTGTGCCTCGCAGGAGTTGGCCGCATCTGGAACATTGCTCGACATGATTGGCGAATGCAGTCGCCTTCCTGCACCGGGGACATGTGCCCCATGCGAAGGCGTCGAGAGGAACCTGGGCAACGCTCTTGGCCTCCGGGACCGAGCCAAATGGGCGCGCCACGAAGCCGCATTCCTTGCTCGGGCACTGACACATGTCCTGACGTTTGCTTGTGTACGTAGTGCCGCAGGCAGGACAGGCACGTGGTTCGCCTGGGCGTGCAACGGCCATGAGGCCGGCGTGGACCGGCACAGTCACGTCCCAAGCCGCGGAGTTCCCGGGGAACACGTAGAAACAAGCCCTGTTCCATGATATCGGTTCTTCTTCCGGCATAAGCAGCCACTCGAGTCCGTCCGCCTTGAAGGTGCGATCCAACCAAGCGGCATCGGGTACGCAGATGTCCGTGTCTTCGTCATCCACCTCCCTGTAAAGGAAGTTGGCTTCGCCAAAGACACTGACTGCCACATTGCGAAGCACATCGGCTTTGATGAGCGAATCGATATCCAAGAGGCGGACATTGGCCGACTGCGCCTGCTTCAGCAGTGGTTCGCCAACCTGACGCCCCGCCAAGTCCATGAGCATAAGGGTGGCAAATCGCTTCTGCCTATCGCGAAGAAGCTTGGCGTATGAACGGATCAAGCCAGCGTCAACTGCGGGGGCCAGGACGATTCTCTTCATCAACATCGCCATCTCCAAGGCCGATTGACCAGCGATCTCGGTATTTCCCCGAAGGTAGAGTGTCTTATCGGCGGTGCGCAAGCACTGCCGATAAGAACGCCTT
>CALGYR010000022.1 GCA_937935355.1 uncultured bacterium
GCCCTCTCCCGCAGGCTTGCGGGAGAGCGGGGAGAGGGATGACCGCGCCGGGGCGTGGGCCCCGGGCTCGCGGGGCGAAGCGCTGTAGGGGCGGGTTTCAAACCCGCCCCTACGCAGGGGCCCCGCGAGACTGGGCGCCCCGGCGCGAGTCATGTTTGACGGCTTCTTCCAAGCCTGGCAGGACCGCAGAGGATTTCAAGAGGTTGCAGGTTAGCAGGACAGAAGCTGGTGGCAGGTGCTGCCGCCCGCGAAAATCGCCTCAGGCAAGACAGGAACTCCAGTCGCCGACTATGCTCTCCTGCCGTCCTCCGTGTACTCTGTGTACTCCGTGGTTGGATATCCTCCGTGCCCTCAACGACGCCATCGGCGTATCAGCAACCCCTCAGCGTGGTCGCCAGGAACGTCGCCAGGGTCAGGATGGCGACGATCGCGATGACGATCTTCCGGCGGTCCCAGGCCCTGCCCGCGGGCTTGATCGGCCCGGCGCCATCGGTGTAGTTGCCGCACATGGGGCAGCGGACCATGTCCGCGGGGATATCCTTCCCGCAGTAGGTACAGCGCTCGTAGTCGATCAGGTCGTCTTCGTCACGCATGGCAGCCACCGGGGCTCTTGACCGCAGAGGACGCGGAGTAACGCAGAGGAAGCATTCAGTTCGGGTTCCCCCATGAACAACAAGCCCCGAAGATTCGGCGTTGTTGTCCTCCGCGAGACTCTGCGCCCTCTGTGGTGAAAATCACAATCCCAGGTCGCCGGAGATTTCCTTCATGGCCGCGAGCGCCTCGGAGAGGAACTCGTCGAGCCCCAGGCCGAGTCCCGCGCATGCCGCCATCTGCTCCCGGCTGGCCCGGGCGGCGAAGCGCTTATCCTTGAAGCGCTTCTGCATGAACTCGAGGTCCACCGGCGCGAGCTTCTTCTCCTGGCCGATGAGCGCGCAGGCGGTGATGAAGCCGCTCGTCGGGTCGACGGCGTGGAGCGCCCTGGCCATCGGGCCCGTCCGCGGCGCCTTGTCGTTGTGGCCCCGGACCGCCTCGACCACCTCGGCGGACAGGCCCTTCCCGGCCAGCCACTCGCCGCCCACCGCCGCGTGCCGCTCCGGATCCTGCCCGACGGCCTCGTAGTCGATGTCGTGGAGCAGCCCGGCCAGGGCCCACTCCCCGGGGTCGCCGCCGAAGCGCCCGGCCAGGCGCCGCATGATCGCCTCGCAGGCCAGGCAGTGCTTGCGGAGGTTCTCGTTCGAGACCTTCTCCTGCAGGTACGCCAGCGCTTCCTCGCGGTCCACAGGCTTACCTCACCGCAGAGGACGCAGAGACCGCAGAGAACAGTCGCAGAGAACGGCGTCTCTCTCGGGTTGTTGTTACAGTGAACGCCACTGTTGTTCTCCGCGTTCTCTCTGCGCACTCTGCGTCTCTGCGCTGAAAACGCGCATCGAGACGAAGGGGCGCGCTAGCCCACGAGGCGCGGCAGGCCCACCTCGGTCATGAGGTGCAGGCCCGGGTTGATCCTGGCCAGATCCACCACGCGGGGGGCGAGGTTCACGAGCATGGCCGCGGTGGCCAGGTCGCCGGCCACTCCGCCGGAGAGCCGGCAGTCGATGGCCGGGGTGGACTCGAGCACCACGCGGTCGCCGGGGTTCTCGGCGCCCACGAACATCTTGAGGTCGAGGGCGATGCGCTCGGCGCCGCCCGAGACGATCTTGCCGGTGTTGTGGATGCCGGCCACCTGGCCCTTCTTGACCTCCAGGAACTCGGTCTTGATGTCCTTCGGGGCGATCATCGGGTGGAGGTCCTCCTCCAGCTTCTCGATGGGCCAGCCCAGGCCGTGGGCTATGAGCGCCATGCTCTCGGGCAGCCCCACGTGGCCGATGCCCTTCTTCGCCTTGAGCTCCTCGAACTGCTCGACGGTCATGCCGGCGCCGACCTTCTTCTGGAGCGGCAGCCGGCGGGTGGAGGCGTCCACCCGGCGCTCCACGGTCACCTTCTTCACGTCGTAGCACACCGAGGTGAGGATCAGCGGCAGGGTGTCCATCACGAAGCCGGGGTTGACCCCTGTTCCGAGCACCACCGCCTTCTTCTCGCGCGCCAGCTTGTCGAGCCGGGCGGCGAGTTCCGGGTTCTTCAGGGCCGGGAAGAGCAGCTCCTCGGTGGAGCTGACCACCGAGACGCCCGCCGAGACGATCATCTCGAGCTGCGGGTAGACCGCAGCGAAGCTCGAGCTCGTGGTGTGCAGCACCACGTCCGGCTGGGTGCGGTCCAGTGCCTTGGGCGCGTCGCTGGTGATCTGCATGCCCACCGGCCGGCCGGCGTCGAGGTCGCCGACGTCCTTGCCGACCTTGGCCGGGTCCACGTCGATCGCGGCCACCAGCCGCAGGGAGTCCTTGGCGGCCACCAGCCGCGCCGCGCGAACGCCGATGGGGCCCAGCCCGAACTGCATCACCTTCAAACGCGCCATGGACCTGTCACCCTCCCGCGCCCGGCATCCCGCCGGGCCAGTTCCTCAGCCCTTGCCGGCGCCGGCGGACGGGCCCCCGGCGCCGTAGCTTGCAACGGTGATCCGCAACCCTTCGGCGAACGACGTCCCCGGCCGGTAGCCGATGAGCTCCCGGGCGAGCGCCACGTCCGCCAGGCTGTCCCGAACGTCCCCGGCGCGCGCCGGCTCGAAACGGGGCTCCGCCTCGCGGCCCGCCAACCTCGAGATCTCCGCCAGGAGATCCAGCAGAGAGAACTTCTGCCCGCAGGCCACGTTCATGGCCTCGCCGGAGAGCTTGCGCGCCGCGGTGGCGGCCAGGATGTTGGCCTCCACCACGTTGCCCACGAAGGTGAAGTCGCGGCCCTGGCCTCCGTCGCCGTAGACCACCGGCCGCCCGTCGGCGAGCACTGTCGTCACGAAGGCGGGGATCACCGCGGCGTACTGGCTCTTGGGGTCCTGCCGCGGCCCGAACACGTTGAAGTAGCGCAGGCAGGCGGTGGACAGGCCGTGCAGGCGGCTGAAGGTCCGGGCGTAGATCTCGCAGGAGAGCTTGGCCGCCGCGTAGGGCGAGAGCGGCGCGGGGGCCTGGGTCTCGCGCTTGGGCAGTTCCGGCTGGTCGCCGTAGACCGAGGAGCTCGAGGCCAGAACCACGCGGCGCACGCCGGCCTTTCTCGAAGCCTCGAGCACCGACACCGTCGCCGTGACGCAGTTGTGGTGACAGGCCAGAGGATCGGCCACCGAGCGCGGCACCGAGGGCAGGGCCGCCTGGTGGAGGACGAAGTCCATGCCCCCGACGGCGCACGCGGCCACGGCCGGATCGGCCACGTCGCCGCGCACGAGTTCGATGCGTTCGAGGAAGGGTTCGAGGTTTTCGATCTTCCCGGTCAGGAAGCTGTCGACGACGCGGACGGTCTCGCCACGAGCCAACAGGCCTTCGACCAGGTGCGAGCCGATGAACCCCGCGCCGCCGGTCACCAGGTACTTCACGCCTGTCCGGTCTCCATGGCCGTCCTCCCCGCCGAGGAGATTAACGCGGAAGACTCAAAATGCAAGGGAGTTGCGTCAAAAAACTGCGTCAAGAAACGGGAACGACGGGGCAGACGTTCTCACCGCCGGGTCGCCGAGACGCAGAGGGAGACTCCCCCTCCGCGGCCAACTCCATCAGGTCCGGATGGTCCTACGCCGCGTCCGAAGTCGGTCCTGCTCCGTGTCTCCGCGCCTCGGCGGAGAAGGCTTCAGCCCTCGCCCTCGCGAAGCCACCGGACGAATCGCGCCAGGCCTTCCTCGAGGCCCACCGCCGGGCAGTAGCCGATCATCCGCCGGCTCTTGCTCACGTCCGCGCTGGTCAGCGGCACGTCGCCGGGCTGCTCGGGAAGCTGTTCGCGCACCGCCTTCCTGCCCAGCGCGGCCTCGAGCTTCTCGAGCAGTTCGGCCAGGGTCACCACCCGGCTCTCGCCGAGGTTGTAGACCTCGAAGCCCCGCGAGCGGTAGAAGGCGCCCAGCGTGCCGTCGACCACGTCCCCGACGTAAGTGTAGTCGCGGCCGGTCCGGCCGTCGCCGAAGACCGGCACGGGCTTGCCCGCCTCGATGAGCCTGGCGAACTTGTGGATGGCGAGGTCCGGCCGCTGGCGCGGTCCGTAGGCCGTGAAGTACCGCAGGCAGGCGATGTCCATCCCGTAGAGTTCGTGATACGCGCGGGCGAAGTGCTCCATGGAGCGTTTGGATGCGGCGTAGGGCGAGACCGGCCGGTCGCAGGGCGCGTCCTCGCAGAAGGGCGCGGGAGTGCCCAGGCCGTAGACGGAGCTGGAACTGGCCAGCACCAGCCGGCTGACGCCCGAGACGCGGGCGGCTTCCAGCAGCGCAAGCGTCCCGCGAACGTTGACGTCGAGGTAGAGCCCGGGGTTTTCGATCGAGGGTCGCACCCCCGCCCGCGCGGCCAGGTGAATGACGCCGTCGAAGCGTTTCTCGGCGAATATCCTCCCGAGCAGCACGCCATCGCGCACGTCGCCCTCGACCAGCCGGAAGGCCGGGCCGAAGCCGAGGGCTTTCTTCAAGTTGCGGCGCTTGACTTCGGCCGGATAGAACTCGTCGAAGTTGTCGAGGCCGACGACCTCCTCGCCCAGGTCAAGCAGCCGGTCGACGACGTGCGAGCCGATGAACCCGGCCGCTCCCGTGACGAGAATGAGCATCGCCCAGCGTCTCCGTTCTCAGGCTTTGGCCGGCCTGGCCACCGGCCGGCCGATCCCGTGGCATACGAAGCCGCGCTCGGCCAGCCGCGCCGGGTCGTAGATGTTGCGGCCGTCGAAGATCACCGGCCGGCGCATCAGCTCCTTCATGCGCATGAAGTCCGGACGGCGGTACATGTTCCACTCGGTGGCGAGGACCAGGCCGTCGGCCCCGCGCAGCGCCTCGTAGGGGCTGTCGGCGAAGGCCGCGGCGGCACCGAGTTCGCGGCGGGCGTTGTCCTCGGCGGCCGGGTCGTGGCAGACCACCTCGGCGCCCCGCTCGAGAAGAGCCCGGGCCAGGACCAGCGCCGGGGCCTCGCGGACGTCGTCGGTGCGGGGCTTGAAGGCCACGCCCCAGATGGCGAAGCGCAGCCCCTTGAGGCTGCCGCCGTACTCCTCCTCCATGACCGGCAGCAGAGAAAGCTTCTGGCTCTCATTGACGGCGTCGATGGCCTCGAGGATCCGCGCCGGGAGCCCGAGCTTGCGGGCGAGCGCAGTCATGGCCCGAACGTCCTTGGGGAAGCAGCTGCCGCCGTAGCCCACGCCGGGAAAGAGGAAGGACTGGCCGATGCGCCGGTCGGCGCCGACCGCCACCCGGACGCGGTCGATGTCCGCACCGAGCGCGGCGGCGAGAGAGGCCATCTCGTTCATGAAGGAGATCCGGCTGGCGAGCAGACAGTTGGCCACGTACTTGGCCATCTCGGCGCTGGCCGGATCCATGACCAGAATCGGCGAGCCGGTGCGGGTGAAGGGCTCGTAGAGCTCGCGCATCAGCGCCGCGGCCGGGCCCGAGCGCACGCCGACCACCACCCGGTCGGGACGCATGAAGTCGTCGACCGCCGCGCCCTCCTTGAGGAACTCGGGGTTGGAGGCCAGCTCGACCTTCGCTCCGGGAAGCGTGCGGGAGAGCTCGTCGGCGAGCATCTGGTTGGTGCCCACCGGACAGGTGCTCTTGACGACGAGCAGCAGTTCCCGGCCGGCCGCCTCGGCGGCGCGGGCGGCCTCGGCCGCCGCCGCGCGCACGGCGGAGAGGTCCGCCGAGCCGTCGAGCCCCTGGGGCGTGCCCACGGCGATGAAGGCGATCTCGGCCGAACGGCAGGCGTCTCCGAACGACGCACAGAAGGACAGCCGTCCCTCGGCCACGTTGCGCTTGAGGAGTTCCTCGAGCCCCGGCTCGTAGATGGTGAGTTCCCCGGCGGCCAGCCTCCGGAGCTTCCCCGGGTCCAGCTCGGCGCAGACCACGTCGTTGCCGCTCTCGGCGAAACAGGTTGCGGCGACCAGTCCCACGTATCCGGCGCCAGCGATGGCCAGCTTCACTTGAGTCCCCTTTCCCTCCCCTTCGGATTGGCGGGCAGTTTATCCGCACCGCGAACCCGACGCAAGCGATTCAGACGGGAGAACCGCCGGCGCGCCAGCGATTGAACCGGTTGCGAGCGGAGCGGGATTCCCGGGCCGGACAGGCGGCCGGGCCCGGTCAACCTCGACCTGATTCCAGCTCCCTGATGTGTTCACCACCAGGCCACGGCGAACCCGAAATTGCATTGCGCGCGCAGGCGCGGGCTTTAAACTTCTCTCCCGAAAGCCGCCGGGCAGAGACGAGAGGAGGCCGAACGCCATGCGTATCGATTATCTCGCCCACGCCTGCTTCCTGGTGACGGGCGACTCCGGCGTCCGCGTCGTCTTCGACCCCTACGACTCCAGGCACTACGGCCAGGCGTTCCGCTTCGGTCCCCCGGCCGTCGAGGCCGACCTGGTCTTCACGAGCCACGAGCACGCCGACCACGGCGCGGCCGGGGAGATCGGCGGCTCGCCGCGGGTTGTGAGGGGCGCCGCGCCAGGAGAGCACCGGGGCGTCGACTGGACCGCCCTGGGAGCCTTCCACGACGAGGCCGGGGGCTCCAAGCGCGGGCCGGTGACCGTGTTCTCGGTGGTCCTGGACGGGGTCGGATTCTGTCACCTCGGCGACCTGGGAGAGGCGCTCGATCCCACCGCGGCCGGCAAGCTGGGCCGCCCGGACGCGCTCTTCGCACCCGTGGGCGGCCACTTCACCATCGACGCCGCCGGGGCCGTCGCCGTCGGGCGGCTGCTCGCGCCCAGGGTGCTGGTGCCCATGCACTTCAAAACGTCGAAGCTCGACTTCCCCATAGCGCCGCCGGAGGAGTTCCTGCGGCTCGCGCCCTGGCCGGTCAAGAGGAAAGGAAGCAGCATGGAGTTCTCGAAGTCCGACCTGCCCGCCGCCACCGAGGTCTGGTTCATGGAGCCCGGGCGGTGAGCCGGGGCGCGAAGCTCCTCCTGGCCATCGCGCTGGTCGCGGTGGTCGCCGGCGTCGCCGCCGTACTGGCCTCGCACGGCCGCACCGGCTCGGAGAAGGAGGTGGTGGTCTACACCTCGGCGGACAGGGCCTATGCCCAGCCCATCTTCGAGGCCTTCGAGCAGCGGACCGGGATCAAGGTGCTCCCGGTCACCGACGCCGAAGCATCCAAGACGACGGGCATCTACAACCGGCTTCTCGAGGAGAAGGGCCGGCCGCGCGCCGACGTCTTCTGGAACTCGGAGATCGGCAGGACGCTGCTGCTCGGCAAGAAGGGCGTCCTCGAGCCGCTCGACCCGCCCTCGGCCGGGGACCTGCCCTCCGAGTTCCGTCCCAGGAACGCCCTGTGGCACGGCTTCGCCTGCCGGGTGCGGGTGCTGATCTACAACCGGAACCTCGTTAAGGTCGAGGAAGCCCCCAGGAGCGTCATGGACCTGGCCGACCCGAAGTGGAAGGGCAAGGCGGCCATCGCCCTGCCCCTCTTCGGAACCACCGCCACCCACGTCGCGGCGCTGCGCACCACCATGGGCCGGGAGAAGGCCAACGAGTTCCTCGGGAAGCTCGTGGCCAACGGCGTCCAGGTGGTCAACGGCAACGGCATCGTCGCGGATCTCGTGGGCTCGGGCCAGGCGCTCGTGGGACTCACCGACACCGACGACGCCTGGGACCGCCGGGACTCGGGCAAGCCCATCGAGATGGTCTATCCCGACCAGGCCCCGGGCGGCACCGGAGCCATGGTCATCCCCAACACCGCCTCCCGGATAGCCAGAGGGCCTCATCCCGGACCGGCCGCCGCCTTCCTCGACTTCCTGTGCTCCCCCGAAGCCGAGCGGATCCTGGCCGCCCCGCCGGCCCGGCACCTGCCGGCCTCGCCCAAGCGCGGGGTCAAGACCGCCGAGGACGCGGCCGCCCTCTGGCAGATCCGGGACATGAAGCTCGACTGGGACAAGGTCGCCGACGAGCTCGATGTCCAGGGGCCGGAGATCGAGAAGATTTTCGGGAGGTAGCTGCGCACCAACAGCGAACCGCAGAAACTCGAACGCTGAATGTCGAATATCGAGGTGGGACCGAAGAGCCCTCTCGTCCTTCGTGATTCGGACTTCATCATCTTGCGGTTCAGCGGTTCTCCGCTCGTCAGCCTCTGCGGCCCCGTTTTCCGGTAGCTCCAACCCTCGCCAACTGGTAACATCCGATTCGGATCGAGAGCATGCGCACATCAACCGCCATTTCCTGGCTGGTCGTCCCGGCAGTCGTCGGGTTGCTCCTGGCCCCTCTCGCCGCCTTCTTCGCGGCCGGCGCCGATCTGTCGCGCCTGGCGGCCGATCCGTACCTCCGCTCCCTGAAGCTCGGCTCCGGCGCCGCCGCGCTGGCGCTGATCCTCGGGCTGCCCGCCGGCTGGGCTCTGGCCGGCGCGGGACGGGGCTCCCGATGGATGCTCTCCGGAGCGCTGGCCGTGCTCCTGGTGCCGCCCTATCTCGCTGCCTCGGTGTGGCTGATCTTCGCCGGGAAGCTGGGCCTCGTCGGGTTCTCCGATCGGGCGCTCTCGCTCGTGCCCGAAGCCATGCGGGGCTTCCTGGAAGGATGGAATCTGGTCGGCGCGGCTGCGGTGCTGGCCGGCTCGCTCTGGCCCTGCGTGGCGCTCTCGGCCGCCGGCGCGCTCGCCGCGGTCGGCCGGGAAGAGCGCGAGGCCGCGCTTCTGGCCCGCGGCCGGTGGGGACGGTTCGTCGGCGTCGAGCTGCCTGCCGCCCTGCCGGCGGCGCTCGCCGGCGCGGCGCTCGTCTTCGCGCTCGCCGCCACCGAGGTCGGCGCCACCGACCTCTTTCTGGTGAACGCCGCCACCCGCGACATCCTCAAGGGGTTCGAGGTCTCGCACGACTACTCCGCATCCGCCGGACGGGCCCTGCCGCTCCTGGTCTTCGCCCTGGCCGGAGGCGCGGGGCTCGGGCTCCTGCTCGTCGGGCGCGTCTTCCCGCAGATGGCCACGGCCCGGATCGCTCCGGCTCCCGCCGGCCGCTCGCCGCAGCTCCACGCCTGGGCGCTACTTGCCGCGACCCTCGGAGCCGTCCTCGCGGGGCTGGCCTGGAACGCGGGATCCCCCGCGGCCGTCGCCCGGGCGGCGACCGGCGAGTCCGGGGTCGTGCTCCGCAGCCTGGGGCTCGCCGCCGGCGGAGCGACTGGCGCGCTGGTCCTGGGCGCCGCGGCCGTCTGGGCCGCCTCCCGTGCGCGCGGCCGCTCCGGCGCGGCGCTGCTCGCCGCCGCGCTGGCCCTGCTCTCCCTGCCGCTCATCCTTCCCGGCACCCTGTGGGGGATCGGGGCGCTGCGCCTGCGGGAGTGGACCGGCGACGCCGGAGCCTGGCTCTTCGACGGGCCGCTCATGCTGGTCTGGTCGGGAGCGGCGCGCGGAGCCTTCGCCGCCGCCGCGATCATCGAGGCCGGCCGCCGCTCGACGGCCTCCGAGCTCTTCGAGGCCGCTCGCCTGGCCGGCGCCGGGCGGGTCGACCGCCTGTGGCTCGCCATCCGGCTCATGCCCGGCCACGTCGCCGCCGCGTGGCTGGTGGCCGGGGCGCTGGCCCTCGGCGAACTGGGCGCGGCCGTACAGATCGCCCCGCCCGGCTGGGACACCCTGCAGGTGCGGGTCTTCAACGAGATGCACAACTACCACGGCGTAACCACCGCGGCGCTGGCCTTCCTGACCACGGCGGCCACGGCCGCCGTCGCGGCGCTGGTGGCTTTGTTGCCACATAGGTCCGATAGGTCCTATACGACCCATGGGACCAATGACCAGGAACGGAGCCGAACCCGATGCTGAAGCTCGAGGATGTCGCCTTCCGCCACGGCAGACAGCCGGTGCTCTCCGGCTTCTCGCTCGAGGCCCGCGCCGGCGAGGTGCTGGCGCTGGTCGGACCCACCGGGTGCGGGAAAACGACCGCGCTGCGGCTGCTCGCCGGGCTCGAGGTGCCCGAGCGCGGGCGGGTGCTGGTGGACGGGAAGCTCGCCGCCGCTGACGGCCGGCTCGTCATCCCACCCGAGCGCCGCGGCGTCGCCATGGTCTTCCAGCGCCTGGCGCTCTGGCCGCACATGACCGTGGCCGGCAGCCTCGAGTTCGTGATGGGGGCGAGAGTGCCGCCGGCCGACCGCCCGGCGCGGGTCCGGGCCATCCTCGGCGAACTGGGCATCGCCGACCTCGCCGGCCGCCGCCCGGGAGAGCTCTCCGGCGGCCAGGCCGCGCTCGCCGCGGTCGCCCGTGCGCTCGCCCAGGCGCCGCGCGCATTGCTCCTCGACGAGCCCTTCGGCGGCCTCGACCCGGAGCTCCGCGAGGCCACCCGCGGCAAGGTGTTCGCCCTGGCCCGCGCGCAGGGCCTGGCCGCCGTTTACGTGAGCCATCTCCGCGAGGAGGTCGAGCGCTGCGCCGACCGGATGGCGGAGCTGAATTCCGTCCCGGAACCCGTCGTCCGCGAGGGCTGAGACGGCAGGAAGAAGCCGGCCTTTCCGCGTGTTGTGATAGCTGAATAGCCGGCCGTTGGTTTGACAACCGGGGCTTCATTATTATAATCCCGCGCCCGTTGCCGACGATGTCTTCAACAGCGAGGAGTCTTTGTGATAAATAACGAGATCGAACATCCCGAGGACGCGCCTCAGGACCAGAGCCAGGACACGCCCGCGGAGGGCGATGCGGCCAAGCCCAAGAAGGCCAGAAAGCCCGCCGCGCGCCGCGCCGGCAAGGGCAAGAAGCTGGTCATCGTCGAGTCGCCGGCGAAGAGCCGCACCATCGGCCGCTACCTCGGCTCGGACTACGTGGTCAAGGCCTCCATGGGCCACGTCCGCGACCTGCCCAAGAAGGACTTCGGCGTGGACGTCGAGCACGACTTCGCGCCCAAGTACGTCACCCTTCGGGGCAAGAACGTCACCGACCTCAAAAAGGCGGCCAAGACCGCCGCCGAGGTCTACGTGGCCCCCGACCCGGACCGCGAGGGGGAAGCCATCGCCTGGCACCTCATCAAGGTGCTCGAGGTCCCCGAGGACCGCGCCTTCCGGGTGAGCTTCAACGAGATCACCGAGAAGGCCGTCAAGGAGGCCTTCAACCATCCGGGCAAGCTCAACATGTCGCTGGTCGACGCCCAGCAGGCCCGCCGGGTGCTCGACCGCATCGTCGGCTACCGGCTCTCCCCCTTCCTCTGGAAGAAGATCGCCAAGGGGCTGTCCGCCGGGCGGGTGCAATCCGTGGCCCTGCGCCTGACCGTCGAGCGCGAGAAGGAGATCAAGGCCTTCAAGAGCCAGGAGTACTGGCGCATCGCCGCCAGGCTCGAGGCCGCGGCCGGATCCTTCGAGGCCGAATTCCGCGAGATCAACCGCCAGCCGGCGGAGATCCCGAACCAGGAGACGGCCGACAAGCTCCTAGAGGAACTCGGGCGCTGCGACTGGAAGGTGTCCGCCTCGCACCACAAGGACGTCATCTCCAAGGCGCCCCCGCCCTTCATCACCAGCCTGCTGCAGCAGGCCGCCTCGGTGCAACTCGGCTTCACCGCCCGCAAGACCATGACCATCGCCCAACAGCTCTACGAGGGCGTGGACCTGGGCGAGGGCGGCCCGGTCGGCCTCATCACCTACATGCGCACCGACTCCTTCCGGGTGACCCCCGACGCGGTCGAGCTGGCCCGCAAGATCATCGGCGAGAAGTTCGGCGCCGACTACCTGCCGGCCAAGCCCAACACCTTCGCCTCTCGCCGCGGCGCGCAGGAGGCCCACGAGGCCGTGCGCCCGACCTATCCGGAGAGGACCCCGGAGTCGGTCGAGCGGCACCTGACCGCCGACCAGGCCAAGCTCTACCGGCTGATCTGGAACCGGTTCATCGCCAGCCAGATGGCCCCGGCCCGCTACAAGGTGGGCCTGGCCGACGTGGTCGCCCAGCGCGCCGGCGGCGCCGAGCACCTCTTCCGCGCCAAGGGCCGGCACGTGGACTTCGCCGGCCACACGGTGCTGAGCCAGACCGCCGAGGGCGAGAGCCGCGCCAAGAAGGAGCTGCCGCTGCCGCCGCTGACCGCCGGCGAGCTGCTCAAGCTCCTGGAACTCGTGCCCAGCCAGCACTTCACCCAGCCGCCGCCGCGCTACACCGAGGCGTCGCTGATCAAGACCCTCGAGAAGGAGGGCATCGGCCGGCCCAGCACCTACGCCACCATCCTCTCGACGGTGATGGACCGAGGCTACGTGCGGCGCGAGCGCCGGCAGCTCATCCCCTCGGAGCTGGGCATCATCGTCTCCGATGCCTTGACCGCCCACTTCCCAAGCATCATGGACGTGCGCTTCACCCGCGACATGGAGGAGAAGCTCGACTCCATCGAGACCGAGAAGCAGACCTGGACGCAGGTGCTCTCCGACTTCTACGGTCCCTTCACCGCCGAGCTCGGCAAGGCCGAGGAGCAGATGGTCAAGGTCAAGGGCGCGGAGCCCGAGAAGCCCGTGGCCTGCGAAAAGTGCGGCAAGCCCATGGTCATCCGCGTGGGGCGCACCGGGCGCTTCCTGGGCTGCTCCGGCTACCCGGACTGCAAGAGCGCCAAGCCGCTCGACGGCGAGGGCCGCCCCGCCCCGGTCGAGACCGAGCACAAGTGTCCGCGCTGCGGCAAGCCGCTGATGCTCAAGACCGGACGACGCGGCAAGTTCTTCGCCTGCGCCGGCTACCCGGACTGCCGATTCTCGGCCAACTTCGGGCCCGACGGCAAGCCGGTCTTCCTGCCCGAGACCGACGAGAAGTGCCCGCACTGCGGCTCGCAGCTCGTGACCAAGACCGGCCGGCGCGGGCCGTTCCTGGCCTGCCCCGGCTACCCCAAGTGCAAGTTCGCCAAGTCGCTCGGCGGAGCGGCCGCCGGCCTCCCCGAGGTCAAGGAGAACTGCGACAAGTGCGGCAAGCCCATGGTGGCCCGTTGGGGCCGGCGCGGACCGTTCATCGCCTGCACCGGCTACCCGGACTGCAAGAACGCCAAGCCCTTCCCCAGCAAGGAGGGCGGCGACGAGCCGGCCGCCCCGGGAGCCGCCGACGCCGACGGCATCTCGGACATCCCGGAGAAGGCCGGCAACGCGGACATGCCGGCGGACCAGTAGGCCGACTTCACCGCAGAGGCGCGGAGACGCGGAGAACAACTGCGACGGCATTGGGCTTTCGGCTTTCGGCTTTCGGAACAGCCGTCATCCCGAAGGCCGAATGCCGACCTCTTTGACGCCTCGGCGCTCCGGCAGGGTACTTGATACATTCTGGCAGCGGAGGTCCTCCGGGCGGCTCTCTCCGGAGGGGGCACAGGATTTGATCGCTGCGGCCGCAGGCCGCAGCGATCGAATCCCATTCTCTGCCCCGGCCGCATCCCTCCACGCTCCACTGGGGATGGAATCCGGCTGAAGAAACGCTGCGCGTTTCTTCACCACGGAGTGCCCCCTCCGGAGAGAGCCGCCCGGAGGACCGGATCCCGCATGAAACATCATGCCCCATCGGCGGTGAAACCGTTTTTGCCTTGGCCGCCCGCATCGGGGGCCGGTAGAATACTGCGCCATGAGCACCAAGCCAGCGGCCGGTAACGGCAAAGGGACGGGCGGCGGCGGCGAGGGCGAAGCCCCGCCGCGCAGCCTCCCCGGCACCAGCCACTTCAACTTGAGCGCCCGGCTGGGCACGGTCGGCGCGCACATGAGCCGTACGATCGTGACCATCCCGCCGGAGACGCCCCTGGCCGAGGCCTGCCGGCTCATGACCGAGCGCCGGATCGGCTGCGTGGTGGTGACCTCCGACGGCAAGCCCCAGGGGCTGGTCTCGGAGCGCGACGTGGTCCGGCGCTTCGCCCGGCGCCAGGCGCTGTCCGTGCCGGTCTGCCAGGTCATGAACCGGCCGCTGCTCACCACCGTGCCGGGACAGCCGGTGCTCGAGGCCCTGGAGCGCATGCGCGAAAACCACATCCGGCGCCTGGTGGTCATCGACGGCGACGGGCGGCTCGCCGGCATCATCACCCAGACCGATATCCTGGAGGCCTCGAGCCGCAGGCTCGTGGACCTGGCCGACCGCCACGTGAAGATGGCCGAAGCCGCCAAGCGCGACGAGCTCACCGGGCTCTTCAACCGCCGGGCCTTCAACAACGTCTTCCAGATCGAACTGGGCCGCACCCGCCGCTACGGCGGCCTGATGGCCATGGTCATGTTCGACCTGGACCACTTCAAGAAGGTCAACGACCGCTACGGCCACGACGCCGGCGACCACGTGCTGCGCGAGTTCTCGAGGCTCCTCAAGTCGCGCTGCCGCGAGGTCGACACCCCGGGCCGCTACGGCGGCGAGGAGTTCCTGGTGCTCATGCCCGCGGTGGGCACGCGCGCGGCCGCCCTCTTCGCCGAGCGCATCCGCCGGGAGCTCGCCGCCCTGGAGATGCGCCACGGCGACCACGCATTCCGCCTGACGGTCTCGGCCGGAGTCTGCAAGTGGAGCAAGGCCGCCGACAGCCTGACGGCCATGCACAAGCTGGCCGACCAGGCGCTCTACAAGGCCAAGAACTCCGGAAGGAACCGGGTCTGCGTGGCGCACGACCAGCCAGCCGCACCGGTCAAGCCGGCCGGGCCCGCCGGCCAGGCCAGGGCCTCCAAGCAGGCGAAGCCGGTCCCCCGCCAGCATCCGCCGCGCCGGCAAGAGACGGTACGTGGAGATGTCCAACCACAGAGGACACAGAGGACACGGAGGACGGGCCGGCCTTCGCGGCGATAGTCCTTGCCCCAACGAGCCCGCGTCACCGCGCGCTCATTTTCAATGCTGATTCAGGGATGTTGTCCTCTGTACTACCACCTCGCCACATCTAAAACTTCTTTCCAGAAGTTTTCGGGGCGGGGGCACGATTCAACCCCGGCGGCCGCAGGCCGACGGGTTGAATCGACTTTCCCGTCGAAGGCCATGCGAGGTGGCACGGAAGGGAACGGAACCCTGGCAAAGAAACGCTCTCCGCGTTTCTTCACCAGGGGTGCCCCCGCCCCGAAAACTTCTTCGGTTCAGGCTTTGCCTGGATGGGTACTCCGTGTCCTCTGTGGTTGCGTAAACGCGACTACGCCGTATAGCCCACGTACTTCCTCCTGCCCTCGAGCCTGAGGAGCGCTGCCAGCGCGTAGCAGGAGGTCCGGACGCCCAACTCCACGCGCGACTCGTGGACGTAGTCGCCGTGGACGCAGTAGAAGCCGCCGCGGAAGCGCGGGTCCCTGGACTTCAGCTCCTGGAGCGAGAGGAAGTGCGGCACGGCCCGCAGCGCCGCCTCGCGGTACTTCTTCTCGCCGGTCACGGCGGTCATGTCCAGCATCTCGAGGATGAGCGTGGCCGCAGCCGAGTTGACCGCCGGCCGGCCGAAGGCGCCGTCCTTGCGCTGGATGGCGAGCGCCCAGTCGAGGAACTTCCGGGCGGCGTCCAGGTACTTCGCCTTCTTCGTGAGCCGGTAGGCGCGCAGCAGCGCCTGGGCGGTGAAGTCGTCGTTGGTCTTGTGCATGTCCTGCCAGCCGATGTGGTTGGGGTCCTTGCTCTTCCCGGTGAGGTCCCGGCCGGTCTTCGGGTCCACCTCGACGCGGATGGAACCGTCGGGCTTGGGGAAGACCCGCATCCATGTGTCGCAAATGGTCAGCCCCAGCTTCAGCCACTTCCGGTCCTTGGTGGCAGAGTAGAGGTCGAACAGGAAGAGCGGGCTGCCGCCGTGGAAGGAGCCCAGCTGCCAGTAGGTCTCCTTCCCCGACTCGACGAAGAAGGTCCAGGCCGGGTAGCCGCGGCGCACGCCGTGCTTCCGGAACCACTCGGCATAGGCCTTCGCGCGCCAGAGGGCGTCCTTGTCGCCGGCGAAGATGGCCAGGTGCAGCAGGCCCCAGGCCGCCGAGAGCGCGTCCCGCGGGTGGAAGGCGTCGGTCTGGGGCGTCACCTCCCGGATGGCGCCGAAGGAGCGAGGGCTGCGCGGGTCGAGCACCTGCAGCGACTTGATGTAGGTCCCGGCGCGCCGGGCGGTCTCCAGGTAGCGCTCCTCGCCGGTGCGCTTCCAGGCCATGAGAAGGGCGATCACCGACATGCCCATGGTCCAGTTGGTGGCGTAGTTGATCTTCCCGGCCTTCCGGCGCACCGGCACGTTGTTCTCGAATCGGCCGCAGTCGGCCAGATGCTGGCGGATGACCTGGTTGTTGACGAACCAGTCGGCGAGTTCCTCGGCGCGGGACAGGCACTGCTGCTCGAAGGACGGCACGGGGTCTGCTCCTTTCAGAAGAGCGCCGGCTGGAAGGGCCGCTGAGCCGCACCGGCGGCCGCCCCCTTCCCCTCCGGC
Source organism: uncultured bacterium (assembly GCA_937935355.1). Taxonomy (GTDB): domain Bacteria; phylum Planctomycetota; class SZUA-567; order JAKLDR01; family JAKLDR01; genus JAKLDR01. The sequence goes on from CALGYR010000022.1 coordinate 16,309, forward strand.
GGAATCGATGCCGCCGGCTTCACTGGCCCGGCCGGCGCGCTCGGGCGGGATTCTCTCCGGACCGGGCGCATCAGCAACGAGAGATTGCGCTTCTCCCAGTCGCGCGAGCGGCCCCAGTCCGGGTGGCGGCGCTCGGCGACGTGGAACTCCCGGTCGTGCCAGTGCCGGGTGTCGGCCGGCTGCAGGGCGTGGAGCATCTCGTGGTAGACGACGAAGGCCACGAAGAACTCCGGGACATCGGCCTGGTCTAGCGCCGGGTTCATGGTGATGAGCCCGCGCCGGCGGTTATAGGCCCCGAGCCGCCGGTGTCGGACCTTGCGGCCCGGCCGCGCCAGGCGCCCCCAGGTGATGGGCGCGGAGACCGCCCCGCCGAAGAACTCGGCGTTCACGCGAGAATAGATGGCCGCCAGGTCGTGGAATCGCCCGGCGGTGCGGAGCTCGGCCGCGCGGACCGGCCGGGTCCCGGGCTCCCGCACCGGCGCCGAGCGGATGAACTCGCGCACCGCGTCGGGGCAACGCCCCCGGCCCTTCGCCATCCAGCGGCCCAGGGCCTCCACCACCGGCTCCGGCGCATCGAGGAACGCCTCCTGCACCCGGGCCTTGACCCGGCCGAGCGGGTCGGTCCGGAAGCTCACGAAGCGGCGGGCGTTGCGGGTGAGAGCGAGCTCCACCCGGCGGCGACTGGCGGATTCCAGGCGGAGTTGGAGATCGGCGGGGGTGAGCGCGGGCATGCTGGAATTCTTCACAGATGTGGGCAGCGAATCAAGGGCAGCCGGGGGCGGCACATCCCCATATTATCGTAGGGGCGGGTTTGAAACCCGCCCCTACCCGGGGCCTGTCCGACCAATCGGACCAGTCGGACAGGTCCGACGAGTCAGACCGGCAACGAACTCATCCCGCGGCCCCCGGCTGCACCTGTGTCCCCGGGAGATCCGGCACGGGCTCGGTCGCCGGCGCCGCCGGCTCGGTCTTCCCCTCCCCCGCCTTGCGCCGCAGCGGGATGAAGAGCACGTCGAGCTTCCTCCCGCCGTCGGGCGTGCTTTCCCAGCGGAAGAGCCGCCAGGCGAAGGCGAAGCGCCGCGTGCCGTTCTCGCGGCTGTCCCAGGAGACGAACGGGAAGCAGTCGAGCGACTTGTCCCTCCCGGCGCGCTGGTAGTCCCAGAGCTTCCAGAGCACCCGGGTGCGCACCGCCTCGCCCTCGCCCTTGGGGTCGGCGTGGCCGATGTTGCGGCGGTGGTCCTCGTAGAGCCAGCCCAGGATCCGGAAGTCGCGCCAGTAGCCGCCGGCGTTGGCGGCCTCGCCTCCGAAGCCGCTGAGCCTGCCCGTGCCCGATTCCCAGGACCACAGCGGGAAGCAGCTGTCGGAGCGGCGGTTGGGGCTCGACTCCGAAATGTGCCAGGGGAAGACCCAGGTGCTGCGGAAATCCCCGCGGCGCGAGGTCGAGAAGAGCGGGTAGACCGAGGCCCGGCCGTAGTCCTTCTCGCGGGAGAAGGCGGTCAGCGGCCAGAGAATCCGCAGCGTGCCGTGCCCCTCCTCCCTCGCGTAGTTGGCGCCGATCAGGAGCAGGTTCCAGAAGCCGTCCTCTCCGCCCCGGCGGGAGAAGAGCGGCGAGAGGAAGAGCTTCTCCTCGCGGTCGTAGTAGTAGAGGGGCAGCAGGTGGTTCTGGACCTTCCCGCCGCCCCAGCGCGCGTGGGCCAGGCCCATCAGCGTCCAGAGGTCCTTCTCTCCGCCGCTCCGGCCCCAGCCGGCCACCGGCGTCAGCCACATCGAGGCGTCCCCGGGACCGCGCCTGCGATAGCAGAGCGGGAAGAGCAGGCTCCAGCGCGAGTCCGCATTGTGGCCCATCGACCACAGGGGCGTGATGTGCGCCACGCTGGACGAATCCCACACCCCCAGATAGAACGGCAGGGCCAGCCGGAAGCCCTCGTCGCCCTGCTGGTACTGCCAGTAGAGCGGCGCCCCGATCACCCCGCGCTCGTTACCGTCGCGCCAGTAGTGGCCCAGCGGCCAGAGCGCGAAGGCGTAGCGGCGGTCGTCCTTGCCGTAGTTCCCGTAGAGCGGCCAGACCCGCCAGCCCCGGCTCTCGTAGTCGTCGCGCCAGTTGACCACCGGCCAGAGCACCGACGTGTTCCCCTCCGTATGCAGCCACAGGGGGAAGAAGTGGCAGTAGTCGCCCTGGCCGTACCAGAAGAGCGGGAAGCCCACGGCGTAGCGGTGGCCTTCCGTGCCGCCCCAGAAGAACGGGAAGACTCCGCGGTCGTGACGGAACCACCACACTTCCGGGAAGAGCACGAAGTAGCGGCTGCCGGACTGGCCACCCCAGAAGAACGGGAAGACGCACTTGCCGTCCCGGTACCACCAGACCTCCGGGAATAGCACGAAGTACCGGTTGCCGGACTGGCCGCCCCAGAAGAACGGGAAGATGCGGTGCTCGTTCTGCGAGAAGTCGAACTGGCACAGCGGCCAGAGCACGTTGTACTCCCGCTCGCCGTCGGCCCGGTCGCGGTTGTAGACCGACCAGAACGGCCTGAAGCCGTAGTGGTCGTCGGTGGTCTCGAAGAGCGGCCAGAGAACCGAGAGGGTCGGGTCGCGGTAATAGGCCAGCGGCCAGACGTTGACCCGCTCGCCGTCGGCAACCTGCCCCTTGGTGACCGCCGGACCAGAATAGAACGGCGTGCCCTTGGCGTAGATGCTGCTGCAGCCGCCGGACAGGGCGGCCGAGAGAGCCAACGCCGCCAGAACACACCATCTCACCGGCATGGACGACATTTCTTCACTCCTCCCGCCCCTTGCAGGAGCGGGCTTGAAACCGCCCCTACTCTGGCACGTACGACCAGTCCGACTTGTCAGACAGGTCGGACCAGTCAGACCTGCAACGTGCTCACGCCCCAGCACCCGCCTGCACCGGCACAACCGAAGGCTCGGGAGCGGGCTCTGGCGCCGGCGCCTGCACCGCCGGCTCGACCTTCGCCTCCCCCGCCCTGCGCATGAGCGGGATGAAGAGCACGTCGAGCTTCCTCCCGCCGGCGGTCGAGCGCTCCCAGCGGAAGAGCCGCCAGGCGAATGAGAAGCGTTTCAGGCCCTCGGCCGGACGCCGATCGTAGGAGATGAACGGGAAGGCGTCGACGGCCACGTCCTGCCCGATGCGCTCGTAGTCCCAGATCTTCCAGAGTATCCGCTTGCGCACGTGCTCGGCCGGGGCGGGGCCCTTCCCGTCCTTCGGCCCCGGGGCGCCGATGTTCTCCTGGTGGTCGTCGTAGAGCCAGCCGAGCACGTGGAAGTTGCGGCCGTAACCGCGCGCGGGACTCCGTTGGGACTCGTACCACCAGAATGGGAGGAATTCGGAGAACGTCCGGTCGCGGTTCCCTTCGGTCACCGCCCAGGGGAAGACCCAGGTGCTGCGGAAGTCCCCGCGGCGCGAGGTCGAGAAGAGCGGATAGACCGAGGCCCGGCCGTAGCTCTCGCTGTGGGCGAAGGCCGTGAAGGGCGGCAGCACCCGGACCGTCCGGTGGCCCTCGTCGTCATCCGCCGAGTTGGCCAGGAGCAGCAGGACGTTCCAGTAACCGCCGGGGCCGCCCTGCCGGGAGAACGGAATCGAGAGGAACTTGTCCTCCTGCCGGTCGTAGTAGTAGAACGGCAGGATGTGGTTCTGCCGCCTGCCCCCTCCCCACCGGGCGTGGACCAGCCCCCCGAGCGTCCAGAGGTCCTTCTCCTTCCGGTCGCGCCCGAAGTAGGTCAGGGCCGGAGGCAGCAGCAGTCCGCTGCCCTCCGGTCCGTTGCGCCAGCCGTGGGCGCCGATGCCCAGCACGTTCCAGAAGCCGTTGTCTCCGCCCCGGTACGAGAAGGGCAGGGTCAGGAGGAGCTTCTCCTCCCGGTCGTAGGCATAGAGCGGCAGCACGTGGCTCTGGCGATGAGCCCCGCCCCACCTCGCGTGCACCAGCGGCCCGAGCGTCCAGAGGTCGCGATCGGCCCCGTCGCGCCGATAGAAGGAGAGCGCCGGCGGCACGAGCACCCGGGAATGCTCCGGTCCGCTGCGCCAGCCGTGGGCGCCCAGGCCCAGCAGGTTCCAGAAGCCGTCCTCCCCGCCGCGCCGCGAGAACGGCAGCGACACGAAAGTGCCGGTCTCCCGATCCCGGTAGTAGAGCGGGAAGACGTGGCTCTGATGATGCTCCCCGCCCCAACGGAAGCGGGCCAATGGCCCGAGCGTCCAGAGGTCGCGGTCGGCCCCGTCGCGCCGGTAGAAGGAGAGCGCCGGCGGCACGAGCACCCGGGAGTGCTCCGGCCCGCTCCGCCAGCCGTGGGCGCCCAGACCCAGCAGGTTCCAGAAGCCATCCTCCCCGCCCTGCCGCGAGAACGGCAGGGACACGAAGGTATCGGACTCCCGGTCGCGGTAGTAGAGCGGAAAGACGTGGCTCTGCCGTTGCCCGCCGCCCCAGCGGGCGCGGGCCAGCGGCCCCAGCATCCACAGGTCGCGATCGGCCCCCTGGGACCGGAGCGACGACAGCGCCGGCCACACCAGCCAGCGCGACCCGTCGCCCTCGCGCCAGCGGCCGAAGAGCGGGGTCAGCAACTGGCTCGAGCGCCCGGCCCCCTGCGACTGGTGCCAGTAGGCCGGCAGCAGGAAGCTCCAGCGCCGGTCGCCCGCGCCGCCCTGCGCGTAGAGCGGCGACAGGAAGAGTCGTTCCTCGCGATCGTAGTAGTACAGCGGCAGAACGTGGTTCTGGAGGCGTTCGCCGCCCCAGCGGAAGTGGGCCAGCGGTCCGAGCGCCCAGAGGCTCCGGTCGCACCCGTCCCATTTCATCGCGGAGAGCAGCGGCAGGAGCGTCACCCGCGTCCGGCCGCCGCTCGTGGCGCTGCCGAAGAGCGGGGTGACCAGCAGGCTGCTCTTAGAGGCCGGGTCGCTCCTGCGGTAGTAGAACGGCACCAGCAGGCTCCAGGGGGTGGCCCCGCCGCCCCGGGCGTAGAGCGGCGTGAAGAGGAAGTCCTGCTCCCGGTCGTAGCAGTAGAAGGGCAGCGCGTGGCCCTGGTGCACCGCCCCGCCCCACCTCGAGTGGACGAGCGGCCCGAGCGCCCACAGTTCCCGGTCGGCGCCCTCGCGGCGAAGCGACGCCAGCGCCGGATAGACGAGCAGACGCGACCGGTCGCCCTCGCGGAAGTCCGCGAAGAGCGGCGTCACCAGCCGGCTCGTCCTGCCGGCGGCATCCGCCGATCGGTAATAGAGCGGCAGGCACACCGACCAGGATTGCTCCCCGCTGCGCCCCGCCCAGTAGAGCGGCGTCAGGTGCATCGAGTCCTGTCCGTCGCGTTGCCCGTAATAGAACGGCAGCACCGCGCGCCGGGCGTAGCCCCGGCCGGCGAAGTCGTAGTAGAGCGGCAGGAAGAGCCGCATGCGCTCGTCCCCGTCGCGGCGATAGTGCCCCAGCGGCCAGAGCGCGAAGCTGTAGCGGTAGTCCCGTCCCCTGGCGCGGTAATCGCCGGCCAGCGGCCAGACGCGCCAGCCGGTGCTCTCGGCGTCGTTCCGGCGGTTGACCAGCGGCCAGAGCACGTGGGTGTCGCTCCCCCCCGGCCCGCCGAAGCGCAGCCACAGGGGCAGCAGGTGGCAGTAGGCGTCGCGCTCGTACCAGAAGAGCGGGAAGACCGCGGCGCGCCTCCCGTCGCGGCTCCAGTAGACCGGCGGGATGCAACGGTGGTTCGGGAGCCACCACACCTCCGGAAAGGCCACGAAGTAGCGGTCGCGGCCGCTGCCGCCCCAGAAGAAGGGCAGCACCGCCTTGTGCTCGGGATACCACCAGACTTCCGGGAAGGCCACGAAGTGCCTGGCGCCGGGCCGCCCGCCCCAGAAGAACGGGAAGGCGCAGCCGCCGTCCTGCCAGGACCAGAACCACGGGAAAGCCACGAAGTACCGGTCGTCGCCGCTCCCGCCCCAGAAGAACGGAAGCACGGCCTTGTGCTCCCGAGACCACCAGACCTCCGGGAAGAGGACGTAGCGCCGGTCCCCCTCTCCCCCGCTCCAGAAGAACGGGAACGCGCAGCCGCCGTCCCGGAAGGACCAGTACCAGGGGAAGCCCACGAAATACCGGTCGTCGCCGGTGCCGCCCCAGAAGAAGGGCAGCACGGCCTTGTGGTTCTGGAACCACCACACCTCCGGGAAGCCCACGAAGTAGCGGTTTCCGGGCTGTCCTCCCCAGAAGAACGGGAAGACGCGGTGGTCGTTGGTCCGGAAGTCGAACTGGCTGAACGGCCAGAACACGTTGTACTCGCGCGCGCGCTCGTCGAGGCCGTAGACCGACCAGAGCGGCCGCACCGCCAGGTGGTCGGGCGTCCTCTCGAACATGGGCCACAGGACCGACAGGTTGGGGTCCTGGTAGTAGGCCAGCGGCCAGAGGTTGGCTCGTTCCCCGCCGGTTACGACCGGACCGGTGTAGAACGGGGTCCCCTTGGCGTAGGTGCTCTTGCAGCCGCCGCTCAGGAGCGCGGCGGAGACCACCAGGGCGACGGCAACCGCGGACGCGACGACGCGTGCGCGCACGACCTTCTCCGGCATAGACGGACCCTCCGGCTGGAGCCCTCTACGAGTTCTGCCGTATCTTCCGCTACTGTTTCCCGTCCTCGACCACTATGGCGGGTTTGTGCGCCGCCGCCAGGTTCGCGGCCTCGCGCTCGACGGCCGCCACCAGGGCCTTGAGCTTGAGCCCCCCGTCTACCCCGTACTTCCGGCCGCTGTCGTACCGCTCGCCGCCCGGCGTGACCGCCAGGAAACGCTCGTCGTCCTCGAGGTCCAGATCGATCTGGCGCGAGACGCCGGTCTTCAAATCGGTGAGCGAGTAGCGGGCCAGGCGGTTCACGTGGTGGTGCACGCTGTGGTGGCGGTAGGGCCCCTGCACCAGCCGGAGGAAGAACGCGTAGCCCGTCTCCCGCGCGGCGAAGGGCGTGCCCTCCGGCCCGAGCGCCGTCACTTCTTCGAAGGCCTTGCGCTGCCGGAGCCCGGCGACCAGGGCCTTCTGGTCGACCTCCAGGAAGCTGCCCGGGGCGCTCACGGCATCGACCACCGCCAGGCGGCCGCCCAGGGGCTTGTCAGCGGGCAGGATCTCGCCCAGGCTCGGCGCCAAGCGCTTCTCGTAGCTGGCCAGCTCGGCCTGGCTCGGACCAACGCTGCAGCCCCAGGCGCCGATCGCGCCAAGCGCTGCGATCGTCCAGGGAAACGCCGCCCGCCGGGGCCGACGCAGACCGACCGCGCGACTCATAGCCGCCCTCCACAGTTCCATCCCGCGCCAGGCATCTACTGGGCGTGGATCACCGTGCCCTTGTTGATGCCGAAGATCCTGCGATTGGCCTCCACCGCCAGGGATTCCTGCCTCCTGGCTTGGTCCTCCAGGTCCTGGGCGGCGGCCGCCTGACCGGCGGCCCGGGCCTTGGCGGCGGCCTTGCGCGCGCCATCGGCGGCCGCGCCGGCCGAGTCCTGGGCCTGCCGGAGCCTGGCCAGGGCCTGGTCGTACTGGCCTTTGGAAGCCAGGTAGTCGGCCTCGGCGATCAGCCCCTGGGCCCCGCTTCCGAAGTTCATGTTCGACGCAGTGCCGCGGTTCTTGTTACCCTTCACCCGGCAGGCGGCGGTCACGCCGACTGCGGCCAGGGCGATCGCCAGCGCCGCACCGATGAACAGGCCGACGATCTGTCCGCGGCCCATCTTCGCGTACCAGGGAAGGTTCGCCCGGGCGCTCACCCGGCGGCTGATCCGCCGGGACTGCGAGGCGCCGTTCCTGGGCTTGCCGGCCTCGGGCCTGGCCGGCTCGATGGTGCCGGCCGACGCCGCCGGGGCCTTCGGCGCGGAGTTCCCGGATTTCTGCACCTGGGGAGCCTTGGGCTGCGGGGCGGACCGGGTGGAGGTCGCCTTGCGCTGGGCCGGCTTGGCGGCCCTGGAGACCACCGAGCCCGGCCGCGCTGCCCGGACGTTGACCGCCTTGAGGCCCCCCGCCTCCGGCCTGTCGCTCCTGAGCACCTGGCCGGCGCACGGAGAGCAGTAGCGCCGGCCGTCGGGATCCTCGAGCGCGCCGCGGCCCAGGGCGGCGTCGGCCACCGGCGCGCCGCACTTGCAGCACGGTTTGGTTCCCGGCGCGGCCATCTCAGCCCTTCCGCCCCGCGGGCAGGATGCTCACCCTGCGCCCCCCGACCTGCAGCCGCCCTGCGGCGTAGAGGCGCACGGCCTCAGGATAGATCTCGCGCTCGGCGGCCTGGACCCGCTCGGCGAGTGAGTCCGGGGTGTCGTCGGCGGCCACCTCGATCGCCTTCTGCAGCACGATCGGGCCGCGGTCGTACTCCCCGTCGACGAAGTGGACGGTCGCGCCGGTCACCCGGCAGCCGTGCTCGAGCACCGCCTCGTGGACGAAGTGCCCGTACATGCCGCGCCCGCCGAAGGCCGGCAGCAGCGCCGGGTGAACGTTCATGACCCGGCCGGCCCACTCCGCCGGGACGCCGAGCTTGACCATGTAGCCGGCGAAGAGCACCAGGTCCGCCCCGACCTTCTCGATCGTCCCGAAGGTCGCGGCGGTGAACTCCGCTTCGGAGGCGAAGTCCCGCGGCCGGATCACTTTGGTGGGGATGCCCGCTTGCCTCGCGCGCTCCAGACCGAAGGCATCCCGGCGGCTGGAGACGGCCAGGACGATCTCCGCCGGAAGCTTCCCGGCGGAGATCAAGTCGATGAAGTTCTGCAGCGTCGTGCCGCTGCCGGAGAGAAGGACGGCGAGACGGAGCTTGCCGCCGGAGCGAGGGGCGAGGGGCGAGGGGCGGGACACGGCCTAGCCCTTCACCGGTTCGATGCCGATCCAGAGCTTCTCGCCCTCGACCTCCACGGCCTCGCCGTGGCTGTCCATGGCCTCGACCTCCTCCTGCTGGATCCTGACGATCAACTCGTCGCTCAGGGTCTGCTCCTGGACGTAGGCCTTGTCGGCGGCCACGGCCTGCGACACCTCGCCGCCCGCGGTGACCACCGTGGTCCGGATGCGCTGCTCGTACTTGAGGTTCGCGCTCTTCCGAAGCGCCTGGACGGCCACCACCACCTCCTGGCGCAGGCACTCGGCGCGAAGCTCGGGGCTCACCCGGGTGTCGAGCGCCACCACCGCCTGGGCGTCGTCGGCCGCGGCGAAGCCCTCGCGGGCGCGCACGCGCAGCTCGACGTCCTCGGGCAGGAGCTCGGCCGCCTGGCCGTCGACGGCCACGACGATCTTACCGGTGCCGCGCAGCTCGCGGCGGAGCTCGCCGCCGTCCTTCTTCGCCAGCTCACCGCGGATCTTCTGCGCGAGCTTGCCGAACTTGGGGCCCACGCTCTTGAAGTTGGGCACGACCTCGAACTGGACGTACTCCTCGGGTCGGGCCTCGAGCTTGAGGTCCTTGACGTTGAGCTCCTCCTCGACGAGCTTCGAAAGGGCCAGGAGCTCGCTCGAGCGCGCCGAGTCGGCCAGCACCACCACCGCCTCGCCCAGCGGCTGGCGGGTCTTGATCTTGGCCGCCGCGCGCGCGGCGCGGCCGAGGGAGACCACGTCGCGGGCCAGGTCCATCCGCCGGGAGAGCGCCTCGTCGATCGCCGGTTCGTCGGCCTCCGGCCAGTCGCAGAGGTGGACGCTCTCCGGCGACTGCGCCTCCGGCCACTGCGAGCGGACCAGGTTACCGTAGAGCTCCTCGGCCAGGAACGGCGTGAAGGGCGCGATGAGCCCGGTGGTCATCAGGAGCGCCTCGTAGAGCGTCCAGTAGGCGTCGGCCTTGTCCTGATCGAAGCCCGACTTCCAGAAGCGGTCGCGGTTCCTGCGCACGTACCAGTTGGACAGGCTCTCGGCCAGGGCCGAGAGGCGCCCGGCGGCGCCGAAGACGTCGTAGGCCTCGAGGCTCCTGGTCACCTCGCGTGCGGCGAGGTTGAGCTCGGAGAGCATCCAGCGGTCGATCTCGGCGCGATCCGCCGCCGGCCGCCACATCCGGCCGCCCTTGAACCCGGCTTCGCCCGACGGCTTCGCCGCGGCAGGCGAGCCGCCCAGGCCCGGGAACTTCGCCAGGCCCTCGGCCGGCGAGAAGCCGTCGATGTTGGCGTAGATCGTGAAGAAGGAGTAGACGTTGAAGAGCTTGAGCAGGAACTCGCGCTGCGCCGCGCCCACCGCCTCCTTAAAGAAGCGGGTGTTCACCCACGGGGCGTTGGCGCTGTAGAAGTACCAGCGCATGGCGTCGGCCCCGTTGGCGTCGAAGACCTCCCAGGGGTCCAGGTAGTTCCCCTTGGACTTCGACATCTTGAAGCCCTTCTCGTCGCAGACGTGCCCGAGGACCAGGCAGGTCTTGAAGGGGTGCGGGTATTCCTTCTCCTGCAGGATGGTGCTGATGGCCAGCAGCGTGTAGAACCACCCGCGGGTCTGGTCGATGGCCTCGCTGATGAAGTCGGCCGGGAAGGCTGCCCGGAACTTATCGGCGTTGCGGTGCGGAGCGCCGTGCTGGGCGAAGGGCATGGCCCCGGCGTCGAACCAGCAGTCGACCACCTCCGGCGTGCGCTTCATCGCTCCGCCGCACTTGCCGCACTTCATCGTGTATCCGTCGATGACCGGCTTGTGCGGGTCGAGATCGGCCGGGACCTCCGGGTTCCGCTCGCGGAGCTCGGCCACCGAGGCAACCGAGTCCTCGGCGCCGCAGGAGGAGCAGATCCAGACGTTGAGCGGCGTGCCCCAGTAGCGCTCGCGGCTCACCGCCCAGTCGATATTGTTGCGGAGCCAGTCGCCGAAGCGGCCCTCCTTGATGTGGCCGGGCTGCCAGTTGATCCGCTCGTTGTTGGCGAGCATCTTCCCGGCGACCTCGGTGGTCCTGATGTACCAACTGGCCCGGGCGTAGTAGATGAGCGGCGTGTTGCAGCGCCAGCAGAACGGGTAGTTGTGCTTGTACTGCTCGCGCCGGAAGAGCAGTCCGCGCTCGTTGAGGTCGCGGCAGATGTCCTTGTCCGCGTCCTTGACGAACTTGCCGGCGAAGGGCCCGGTGTCCGGGGTCAGGCAGCCCTGGGCGTCGACCAGCTGGATGACCGGCAGGCCGTGCTCGCGCCCGACCCGGTAGTCGTCCTCGCCGAAGGCCGGGGCCATATGGACGATGCCGGTGCCGTCCTCGAGGCTGACGAAGTCGCCGGCCACCACGTAGTGGCAGCGCTCCTTAGGTTTCGTGAAGTCGAAGAGCGGCACGTACTCCCGACCGAGCAACTCCCGGCCCTTGACGGTCTTCTCGACCGAGTAGTCCTTCTCGCTGGCGAGCACCTTCTCGACGAGCGCCGCGGCCAGGATAAGGCACTCGCCGCTGGCAAGCTTCACGCAGGCGTAATCGAGCTCGGCACCCACCGCGAGGGCGGCGTTGGAGAGCAGCGTCCAGGGCGTGGTCGTCCAGGCGAGGAAGCTGGTGTCGTCCTCGTCCTTCGCTTTGAAGCGGACGAAGACCGACGGATCGGCGACCTCCTTGTAGCCCTGGGCCACCTCGTGGCTCGAGAGCGGCGTGCCGCAACGCGGGCAGTACGGGACGATCTTGTGGCCCTTGTAGAGGAGGCCCTTCTTCCAGATCTCCTTCAGGGCCCACCAGACGCTCTCCACGTACTCCTTGTGGTAGGTGACGTAGGCGTTCTCGAGGTCGAGCCAGAAGCCCAGCCGCTTGGTCATCCTCTCCCAGTCGGCCTTGTAGCGCCAGACCGACTCCCGGCAGCGATCGACGAACTTGGCGATGCCGAACTCCTCGATCTGCTTCTTGCCGGAGATGCCGAGCTCCTTCTCGACTTCGATCTCCACGGGCAGGCCGTGGGTGTCCCAGCCGGCCTTTCTGGGCACCTGGAAGCCGCGCATGGTCTTGAAGCGCGGAAAGAGGTCCTTGATGGTGCGGGTCAGGACGTGGCCCGGGTGGGGCCGGCCGTTGGCGGTCGGAGGTCCCTCGTAGAAGACGAAGACCGGCTTGCCCTCGCGGAGCTTGAGACTCTTCTCGAAGATCCCTTCGCGCTCCCAGAACTCCTGGACGGACTTCTCGGCCGCAGGGAAATCGAACCGGCCGGGCACTTCGCGGAACTTGGGCATGGCTTCTCCAGAGCTCGAAAAAGAATGGCGGACCGGCGCCAACGGCCTGTGCGGCCGTCGCTTGCGTCAGTCCGGATTGTACGCCGGAAGAGCCGGATATTCAAGCAGGGAGACGGCACAAGCAGGGCCGTTTCGAGAAAGGTCTCTTCACCGCCGAGACGCTGAGGCGCAGAGACCAAACGCCGGCTTTCGGCCTTCGGCATTCGGCTATCGGCTATCGGCTATCGGAACGGCCGCTGTCCCGAAAGCCGAAAGCCGATAGCCGGCCGTTCTCCGCGTATCTGCGCCTCCGTGTCTCGGCCGTGAACCCGGCTCTCCGGGAAGGGCCCCGACTGCGTGCTTCGTACCAGGCCGTCTGCTACCTGCCCCCGCCCGGCGTGACCATGACGACCGCCTTGTACTCGCCGGTGCTGTTGCCGCTGTTTCGCCCGTCGAAGGCCAGCCCCAGCATCAGTTCGCCGTCGGCGTCGGCGATCAGCTGCTTGGAGGCCCCGAGGAGGAAGGGCTTTCCGCCCGACCCGATCCGGCCGATGAGCGCCGCCCCCGGTAAGTCGGTGTTGCCGGGGGTGCCGAACCGGCCCTGGTTGCCCTCCGGACCGGAGCTCTCGCCCCAGTTGCGGAAGTTGATCGAGCCGCTGGCCTTCACGACGATGCGGTCGCCCCGCCGGACGCGGATGCCCGTGCCCAGCATGCCGCCCATCCAGTGCTGCCCCATGACCTTGAACGTCTTGGCGATCACGTCCGGACGGCAGAGGGACGCCGAGACGATGTCGCCCCGGGGGATCTCCAGGCTGCCGTAGCGGGTCTTGACGTCGAACTTGTCGACCTTGATGACCCCGCGCAGGGTGAAGCGCTTGGCCACCAGCTCATCCTCGTCGCCGGTCAGAGGACCGTCGTCGGACTCCTCGTCGTCCATCTCCGCGCCGCGGTCGAGCTCGGCAAGGAGCTTCTCCACCCGGCTGCGGATCTCGGCGTCCGGGTGCTTGGCGGCCTCCTGGAGCTGCGCCTGCGCCGCGGGCCCAAGCTTGCAGAGCTCGTCGTAGGCCTTCTCGCGGTCGTCGAAGTTGGCGGCGCCGAGCTGCTTTATTAGGGCGGCGACCTTTTCGCGGGCGGTCTTGTCCGAACTGCGGGCTACGCGAATCCGGATGACCTCTGAAGCGGGGACCACCACGTCGCCGTAGGCGGTCTTGATGGCCACCTCTTTGATGCTCGTCTCGCCTATGACCCGCGAACCGTCCGCGAGAAGGAAGACCGCCTGCGGCTTCTTCTCCTCGGCCTTGGGAGGCACAGGCGCATCTTCGCCGGCCCGAACGACCGCGCCGCATGCAATCAGAATCGCCATCGCAAGGAACCAGGCTCCCGGGAATGCCTTCATTGCCGTCTCCTTCGTCCTCAAACTCTCCAAAATCAACGCGTCGATCCGCCCGACGGTTCAACCCATTGGGCTAAGGAGTCTATGGAGCCGCGAACGGCTGTCAAGCTGCCCCGCTATCTTTCGGCACTCCAGACGTTTACAGCCGCCCGCTGAGCACTAAAATCTCTGGAAAAGGCCGAAACCGCCACAGCCGCACGGCATCCAACAATTTTAAGGAGAAGTGGATGGGTCTGCTCAGCGCCTGCCGCACCTTCGGACAGCTTCACGCCGCCAAGCGCGCCTTCGACCGCGCCAAGGACGAGCATCCCCTCACCTACCTCTTCTGGGAGACCACCCTGGGCTGCAATCTGACCTGCCGGCACTGCGGCTCGCGCTGCTCACCGGAGCAGGCCGCCGGAAAAGACCTGCCCGGCGCGGAGGTGCGCCGGATCTTCCGGGAGATATCCGAGGACTTCGACCCCAGGAAGATCACCATCGCCGTGACCGGCGGAGAGCCCCTGGTGCGCAAGGACGTCTTCGAGGTCATGAAGGAGGCCCATGACCTCGGCTTCTTCTGGGGTATGGTCACCAACGCCGTGCTCATCGGCGAGAAGACCGTCCGGGAAATGGAGCGCGCCGGGATGGACACCGTGTCGGTCTCCATCGACGGGGACGAGAAGGCCCACGCCGTCCTGCGCGGCTCGCCGGAGGCCTACGAGAAGGCCATGCGCGGCCTGAGGTTCCTGGTCACCAAGGCCAGGTTCCTGGAGTGCGTGCAGGTGACCAGCGTGGTCGGCGCGCACAACATCGGCATCCTCGAGGAGATGTACGAACGCTTCGCGGCCATGGGCATCGGCGAGTGGCGGCTGCTCATGGTCGACCCGATCGGCCGGATGCGCGACCCGGAGAACCGGGAACTCCTCCTCGATGGCGAGGGGCTCGCCCGGCTGCTCGACTTCGTGGCCGCCAAGCGCCAGTCCGGCCCCATGCCCATCACCTTCGAGGAGTCCGGGTTCCTCGGCCTCAAGTACGAGGGCGCGGTGCGCGGCTACTACTTCCACTGCCCGGCCGGCATCAACATCGGCAGCATCCTCCACGACGGGGCCATCTCCGCCTGCCCGTCGCTGGAGCGCTGCATGGTCGAGGGCGACGCCCGGACCGAGCGCTTCGGCAAGGTCTGGAACGAGCGCTTCGGGCGCTACCGCGACCGCGAGTCGACCCGCCGCAAGGGATCCTGCGCCCGGTGCAAGTGGTGGAGCCACTGCGAGGGCGGCTCGCTCCACCTTTGGGACTGGGAACGGAACGAGCCGCGGCTGTGCCACTACCACATGCTCAAGGAGGCCGGCAAGCTGTGATCCCCAGCAGGCCAGGAGACGCAAGACCATGAACGTCCATCTCCCCGTTCGGGCTCTGTTTGCGGGCCCCGCCCTCGCGCTCCTCTTCGCGGCGTCGCCGGCCCGCGCCGACAACCCGGCCGCCGGCAAGAAGCCGCCCCCGGCCCCCGCTCCCGTGCAGCCGGGCGCAGTCCCGATCGCCCCGCGGCCCGCTCCTCCCCCGCCCCCGCCCCCCGACGTCCAGGCTGACCGCATAGCCCCTGAGGCCCTCGCCAAGCGCATCGTTCCCCTGCCCGCCGAGCAGGTCACCGAGGAGACCAAGAAGGAGGTCGCGCGGCTCGTCGTCGAGTACTTCAAGTCCCTCGAGGCTCCCGCGGTCCCGGAGGAGCAGAAGGCCCGGATCGCCCAACTCACCCAGGCGCTCGGCGCCGACGATTGGGCGACCCGCGAGAAGGCCTCCCAGGAACTGGTCAAGGCCGGCAAGCCAGCCCTGGCCGCGCTCCGCGAGGCCGTCAAGTCGGGCGACCAGGAAGTCGCCAGCCGCGCCGGCGAGGCATTGAAGGCCGTCGAGGCCGAGGCGGCCAGGCCGGTGCTCGAAGCGCTCCGCAAGTACCCCCAGACAGTCTGGGTGGTGGTCCAGGGACAGATCGAGACGGTCCGCGACGACTGGACCAAGGCCAAGACCGCGGCCGCCGCCGCGGAGAAGGCCGGCCGCGGGGAAGAGGCCGCCAGGCTCCAGACCGAGGTGCGCTCCCTGGGACAGCGCATCAGCGACCTCGACCGGCTCTACTGGATCGTGCAGAACTACACCCGCTACGACCGGTGACGGAGGAATCGTGACATGGCGGCGATGATCGGCAGGGGCAAGAGCTGGCTCTGGTGGCTGGCCGGACTGTTCTGCGCTCTGATCTTCGGGCGCTCCGGAGTGGCCGGCGAGCAGGCCGAACAGCCCGTCTACGGCGTGCGGGTCGACCCCGGCTTCATTGCCCCGGTCGCTCCCAAGCCCAGGCCCCCGGCCGATGACGAGGCCGGGCGCAAGGCCGGCCAGCTCATCGAGCAATACCTCGCCAGCCAGAACCCGCCCCCGGCCGGCGAGGAGCTCAAGGCCAGGATCGACAGGCTGATCAAGGATCTGGGCGCCAATGAATGGGACGCGCGCGAGAAGGCCTCCAAGGAACTCTCCGGCATAGGCAGGCCGGCCCTGGACGCCCTGAAGGAGGCGGCTAGGTCCCAGGATCCCGAGGTGGCCCAGCGCGCGGCCGACCTGGCCGCCAGGATCGAGGGCGAGAGTTCCACCCTCGAGCAACTCCGCGCCATGGGCGCCACGGGCCTGCTCGCGCTGCAGGAACGCCTGGCGTCCGAGCGCAAGGCGGTCACGGGGAAGGCCGGCGCCGCCGCAGAGGCCGACCTCGCCGGACGGAAGGACGAGGCCGAGAAGCTTCGCGCCGAGGCCAGGCAGGCCCAGGCCAACGTCGCGGCGCTGGTCAAGCTCGCCGCGCTGCTGGCCCAGTCGGTTCCGGGCTCCGATCCGGTTTCGGCACGTTACGGCGTCAGGATGATGATCGAGCGCGACTAGCCGGACTGGTCGCGGAGCGTCACACTCGAAGGGAGGAGACATCAGGTGGCCAGGATGATCGGACAGACCAGGAGCTGGCTGTGTTGGCTGGCCGGGGCGTTGTGCGCCCTGATCTTCGGAGCGAATGCCAGTGCCGGCGAGGCCCAGGCCAAGTACGGGGTGCAGCTGCGGCCGATCCGCCCGCCGGCCGAAGACCCCGCCATGACCGAGGAGCAGAAGCAGAAGGCCGAGAAGCTGGTGGCCGAGTACCTGTCGCCCACGCCCGCCGGGGAACCCTCCGCCGAGTTGAAGGCGACAGTCGAGAAGCTGCTCAAGGATTTCGGCTCGGCCGACTTCAAGACCCGCGAAGATGCCTCGCTCCAGGCCGCCAAACTCGGGCCGGCCGCGCTGGGGCTGCTCCGCGACGGCGCCAAGGCCCAGGATGCCGAGGTGGCCTCCCGCGCCGGCAGCGCCGTGGCCGCCATCGAGAACGCCGCCCGCCAGGGTCCGGTCGCGGAGCTCAAGAAGATCCCCGGGGCCGCCCGATTGGTCATCATGCAGCAGATCAGCGCCGCCAACCAGGCGGAGCGCAAAGCGCAGGAGGAGTTTCGCGCGGCCGAGTCCAAGAACGACCGGGCCGCGGCCGAGAAGTCCC
Organism: uncultured bacterium; assembly: GCA_937935355.1. Classification (GTDB taxonomy): domain Bacteria; phylum Planctomycetota; class SZUA-567; order JAKLDR01; family JAKLDR01; genus JAKLDR01. Next base: position 33,272 of record CALGYR010000022.1, read on the forward strand.
GCGCCGAGCAGTCCGCCGCCGTCGAGCGCCGCACCCGCCTGACCGGGCTCATGGCCGCCGTAGCGCCCATCGAGCGCGCCGTGGCCGTCTACGGCATCAGGGCTCCCCAACCGATCGATTGAGGAACCGCGGGGCGCGTCCTGGAACGCGCCCCGCTTTCTTGCTTCACGGCGGCCGGCGGATATGCTTGGTCCCATGACCGCCCGAACCAACGATGCCCGGGAACTCCTCGCCGAGGTCGGCCGTCGGCTCAAGCGCCGCTTCGGCCCGCGCCATTTCACTCTCCGCGAACAGCCGCTGGGCAGCCTCTTCTGGACGGTGCTCAGCCAGAACACCACCGACCTGACGGCCGACCGCGCCTACCGGCAGCTGAGGCGGGATTTCCGCTCCTGGCGGGAAGTGCTGAACGCTCCCCGCCCCCGGGTCGAAGCCGCCATCCGGGTCTGCGGCCTGGCTCACCAGAAGGCCCGCACCATCCAGGAGTTCCTGAAGCGCCTGGAGCGCGAGCGCGGCAGGCTGTCGCTGGCCTTCCTGCGGGAGGTGCCCGGAGAGGAGGCCATGGCCTGGCTGGTCGAGTCGCCGGGCATAGGCACCAAGACCGCGGCGGTGCTGCTGCTCTTCGCCTTCGGCAAGCCGCTCTTCCCCGTCGACACCCACATCCGGCGGGTCTCCGGACGGGTCGGCTTCGTCCGCGAAGGCACCCCGGCCGACAAGGTCCAGGAGCGCTTCGCCGCGATTGCCCCGGATTCCGCGGCCGAGTGCGCCCAGCTGCACCTGGACATCATCCGACTGGGACGCGAGATCTGCCACCCGCGCGAGCCGGAGTGCCCGGTCTGTCCGCTGGTGGAACTATGCCGCTACGCGCGCCAGCGCCGAGCGTACTCCATCAGGGGACTGACACGATAGATGTCAGCCACAGATGCACACAGATTAACACGGATCCGATCCGGAGTTGACGACCGGACTCACATCGGGTCGGTCCCTGCGGACTCCGAGAGCAAGCCTTCCCCGCGCTGATCTCAATGCAGTGCCTGTGCGACATCCGTGTTCATCTGTGTGCATCTGTGGCTGAGCTTGAGGTAATCCTTGCGCGCGAGGCCGGGGGCACTAGAATCCCCTCCGGACAGGAGACCGCACCATGAACGCGCACCTGCGCACCCTGATCGACCGCGCCCCGCGGCTTGCGCCCTGCGCCCCAGAGATCGAGCGGGCCTTCCGCACGCTCTGCCGCTGCTTCGAGACCGGCCACAAGCTGCTCCTGTGCGGCAATGGCGGCAGCGCCTCGGACTGCGAGCACTTCGCCGGCGAGCTCCTCAAGGGCTTCTGCATGAAGCGGCCGCTCGCCGCCTCCGCCCGCCGGCGGCTCACCCCGGAACTCGCCGAGGGACTGCAGGGCGCGCTCCCGGCCATCCCCCTCACCGGCTTCCCGGCGCTCTCGACGGCCTTCGCCAACGACGTCGACCCGCACCTGGTTTTCGCCCAACTGGTCTGGGGCCTGGGCCAGCCTGGGGACGTGCTCCTGGGCATCTCCACCTCCGGCAACGCGCTCAACGTCTGCCGGGCCGCCGAGGCCGCCCGCGCCCGGCGCATGCCCGTGATCGCTCTCACCGGCTCGACCGGCGGCAACCTCCGGCGCCTGGCCGACGTGTGCGTCTGCGTCCCCGGCGCGGACACCGCCGAGGTCCAGCAGCACCACCTGCCCGTCTATCACGCGCTCAGCCTCATGCTCGAAGAAGAGTTCTTCGAATGAGGGCGGAGTGCCCGCACTGCGGTTTCGGCTTCGACGCCTCGAGCGGCCGGGCCGCGCAGCGCACCATCTGTCCGCGCTGCCAGCTGGCCTTCAACGCCTTCGCGGTCGGCGACACCATGGACCTCTCCGGCGCGAGGCCCGCCGGTCCGCCCGCGACTGCCGGTTCCGCCCCGGCCGAAGCCCCGGCCCCGGCCCCGGCCCCGGCCCGCGTCCAGCGCTTCCACGAGTACCGCATACTCGGCGAACTCGGACGCGGCGGGATGGGCGTGGTCTACAAGGCCGAGCAGGAGCCTCTCGAGCGCCAGGTGGCGCTCAAGGTGATCCTGGCCGGCGAAGCCGCCGGAGCCGAGGACATCCAGCGCTTCCTCCGCGAGGCCGTGACCGCCGCCAAGCTCCGGCACCCCAACATCGTGACCGTCTACGAGCTCGACGTCCACGAGGGCACCTACTACTACACGATGGAGTTCATCGAGGGCCAGGACCTCGGACGGCTGATCGCGGCCGGCCCCCTGCCCCTCCGCCGCGCGGTGATCCTGGCGCTCAAGGTCTCGCGGGCCCTGGCCCACGCGCACGGCAAGGGCGTGGTCCACCGCGATCTCAAGCCCGGCAACATCATCGTCGACGAGGCCGGCGAGCCCATGGTCACCGACTTCGGCCTGGCGCTCGACCTGGAACGCCAGGGCCGGTCGGCCGCCTATGCCGCGGGAACCCCTTGGTACATGGCCCCGGAGCAGATCTCCGGCCCCAAGGAGGCCGTCGGCCCGGCCTGCGACGTCTATGCGCTGGGAGCGGTCCTCTTCGAGATGGTCACCGGCCGGGTGCCCTTCGAGGGCTCCAAGGTCGACGACATCTTCGAGGCCATCAACTCGCAGGAGCCGCCCGACCCGCGATCGCTCCGTCCCGAGGTGGACGAACGGCTGGCGGCCATCTGCCTGCGCTGCATGTCCAAGGACCCGGAGGAGCGCTATGCCGCCGCGGATCTGGCGGCCGACCTCGCCGGCTGGCTGGCGCGGGAGTGAGCCAGGAGCGGACACGGTGGACCAGGTGTACATAGTGGACTGAGTGGACGGGGCCAGGCCACTACCGCCCCCTCCGGTTTACAAGGTCCACCGGCCCCCGTTTCACCCCTCCAGCCCCACGTGGGGATTGTTGCGCTTCTCGAACCCCACCCGCGACCGGTTGGCGTGTCCCGGCCAGATGACGGTCTCATCCGGCAGGGTCAGGAGCTTCGCGCGGATTGACTCCACCAGCTGTTGCCCGTCGCCGCCGGGCAGGTCAGCCCGACCGATGTCGCCGGCGAAGAGCGCGTCGCCGGTGAAAACCGACTTTCCGGCGGCGCAGTAGTAGGCCATGGATCCCGGCGAGTGCCCGGGCACGGCCAGGGCCTTGAAGGTCAGCACCGGCACCACCGAGCGCTCGTCGTACGTGCCGGCGGTGGCGGCGAAGGCCGCGCCGCGAGCGGCCTCATCCGGCTCGTCGACGACCAACCCGTTGATTTCGACGGTGTCGCCGTCCCGGAGCAGCCGCTTGGGGGGCCGGACCTTGAACGCCGGACCGAATCCGTAGGAGAGGTTGTGCGACGGTCTCCCCGGCCAGGCGCGCTCCGGTTCGCCAACCGCCCAGTCCGCCTCCGGAAACTCCGCCAGCAGCCCCTCCACCGCGCCGATGTGGTCGTAGTGGCAATGGGTGGCCACGATGGCCTCGGGCCGGAGCTGGAGGTCCTTCAGCGCGGCAACGATCCTCTCAGGTTCGGCGCCAGGATCGATGACCAGGCAGGGACGGGCACCCGCGCCGTCCGCCGAGGAGTGCGCGTCCCACACCAGGTAGCAATTGGCCTCGAGCGCCCCGACGGGCAGCCGCTCGACCTCGAACTTCACCCCACGGTCTCCACTCGCCGCTGGTGGCCGCGGCCGTTGCCGCCGCCGCTCCGGGCGTAGTCCGTCGCCTGGGCCATGAAGGCCTCCAGGCGCGTCTGGGTTCCAGTCTGGCGGGTGCCGTCGAAGTACATGTCCAGCCACGGAATGCCCCGGTGGTTCTGGCGGAACTTGCGGGTGAGGCTGGCCACGATGGTCGAGGGCAGGCAGCCGAAGGGCGCGATGTTGACCACCCCGGCGAAGTCGTCCTCGGCGTACTCCACGGCGCGCCCCATCGACAGGCACATCTCGCCCTTCACCGAGCTGTGGATGTAGGGGTCGGCCTTCTCCAGGATCTCGTCGGTGGGCAGTTCGGCCAGCCGGCCGCGGATGTGGCCGCGGAAGAGCTCCAGGATCCGGCCCTTGTCGCGCCGCTGCACCTGACCGGCCAGCATCTCCTTGAGGAAGACGCCGTAGCGCCGTTCGCGCAGGCTCTCGCCGCGCCGCTCCCAGGAAATGTAGTTGAGCCACTCCTCGAACGGGGGCAGCACCGCCTCGCCGCCGAGCTCCTCGATGGCCCGGACGGTGTGCTCGTTGGCGAACTGGTGGCAGCGCACGTAGACCTCGCCGATCAGGCCGATGCGCGGCTTCTGCACGGAGCGGTCGGCGGGCACGCCGGCGAACTCCTCGCGGCACTCCAGCAGCGTGCCGATGATGTCGCCGCGGCTCTCGACGGCCCGCTCCAGCCGGCGCAGCGACCGTTCGTAGACGCGGTCGGTGGCGCCCTTCTCCTTCTCGTAGGGACGCACCTCGCGCAGCAGCTTGCCGAGCACGTCGGTGGCCACCACCGCGTTCCAGCCCAGGCGCAGGAAGGAGGCGCCCAGGCTCCCGGAGTCCTTGTGAAACCCCCGGCCCTGGCTGAAGACCATGAGCTTCACGTCGCGGTAGCCCAGCTCGTCCAGGACCATGCGGTGGAACTTGTTGTACTGCCCGAAGCGGCAGGGCCCCATGGCCGTGGGCATGAAGAACGCCGAGCGCTTGGGGTCGAAGCCCGGCTCCTGCACCTTACGGAGGAAGTCCCCGGTGGTGATGATGCAGGGGTAGCACTCCTTGCCGGAGGTGTACTTGCGGCCGAGCTTGATGGACTCCTCGTCGCTCATGGGCAGGACCTGGGCGTCCACGCCGCCGGCGCGCATGGCCGCAGCCAGGCCGTAGGCGTGGTCGTCCATGTACGGCACGTAGACGGTCCGGCCCTCGGACGTGGTAACGCTGATCGGCCCCTCGAAGGACCGATAGGACTGCCTCCGCGAGCGCCGGACGTTCTTCAGGCTGTCCAGGAAGGCTTCGCAGCGGGTTATGGCCCCTATGTCCGAGGAGTGCTCGTCGATCTCGATCTGCAGATAGGGCTGGGAACCGAGCTCCTTGGCGAAGAACCGGAGGATGAAGCTGTCCGGCCCGCAGCCGAAGTTGGTGATGTAGAGCGCGTGCAGGCGCTTGTCCGCCCCGACGATCTTGGCCGCGGCCAGGATCTTCTGGCCGTACTTCCAGTACATGTGCCACCAGTCGCGGGACAGGTCCACCGCGCCGAGCGGCAGGAAGTCCATGGGGATGGCCAGCACGCCCAGGTCGCGGAGCTTGACCGGCAGGTCGAGGTTGAGCCCCCGGTCGCAGCCGTTGTACGGGCGGCTGACGATGACCATGGCGGTGGCGTCGGCCGGCAGGAGCGCCAGCACGTCGCGCCCGCGGGCCTCCAGCGCCTGGCTGAAGCGCATCTGCGCCCGGATGGCCGCCTTGATGGCGGCGCGCAGCTCCTTGCGGGAGGCCCCGAGCTGCCCGGCCGTGCCGGCGAGCTCGCGGAAGGTCTCCTTGAAGCCGCGGTCCAGGTGCACCACCGGGCGCAGCACCTTGGCCTTCTTCTCGACGTCCATCGCCGAGCTGATGATGTACGGCACGGACTGGACGTACGGACAGCTGTAGCTGCGCTCCATGTCCTGGCTCAGCCCGGGGAGGTCCACCATGCTCGGCAGGAAGATGTAGTCGGCGCCCTTCGCGAGCAGGTCGGCCACGTGGCCGTGGGCCGCCTTGATGGGCAGGCAGGTCTCGGCGGTGACGTGCTCGAGCCCCGCGTGGATCAGTTTGCGGTTGGTGTCGCTGCTCAACACCACATTGAAGCCCAGGGTCTCGAAGAAGGCCCGCCAGAAGGGATACAGCTCGTGGAAGAAGGTCATCTGCGGGATGCCCACCGTCCCGCGAGGCTCGCCCTTGATCCCCACCGCGCCGGTCTCGAGGAGCAGCTTGCGACGCTCGGCAAAGAGATCGGGCAGCGCCGCCCCGGCCGAGCCCTTGCGGGTCTCGTCGTACTTGCCGCAACGGTCTCCGTAGAAGAGCTTGCGGCTCTCGCCCTCGATCTCCACCCGGTGGATCTCGCAGTTGTTGGAGCAGCTCTGGCACTCGAAGGAGCTCATCTTGTAGCCGCGCCGGGACAGGTCAAAGCCCACGAAGCGGGTCTTCCCCCCCGTCTCCCGGTGCCAGTCGCGGGCAAGCAACGCGCAGCCCACCGCGCCGAGCACGTCGTGGTGCGGCGGCACGGTGATGGGCTTGCCGGTCACCGCCTCGAAGGCCGCCTTGACCGCGCGGTTGGCGGCCGTGCCGCCCTGGAAGAAGATGCGCCGGCCCACCGGGCGGTTCTCGACCACCCGGTTCAGGTAGTTGCTGACGATCGAATAGGACAGCCCGGCGAGCAGGTCGGGCTTGGGCACGCCCTTCTGCTGACCGAGGTTCAGGTTGCTCTCCATGAAGACGGTGCAGCGCTCGCCGAGCACCGCCGGACGCCTGGCGCCCAGGGCCAGCTCCGAGAACTCGCCCTTGACGTTCACGCCCAGTCGGTTGGCCTGCTCCTCCAGGAAGGAGCCGGTGCCGGCGGCGCAGACCTTGTTCATGGTGAAGTCCACGACCGCGCCGTTCTCCAGGCGGATGTACTTGGAGTCCTGCCCGCCGATCTCGAAGATGGTGTCCACTTCCGGGTCCACGAAGGCCGCGCCGGTGGCGTGGGCGGTGATCTCGTTCTTGGTGAGGTCCGCTCCGATGTAGTCGGCGGTGAGGTAACGGCCCGATCCGGTGGTGCAGGCGCCGAGGACGTTCACCCGCCCGCCGAGCTCGGCGCTGACCTCGGCCAGTCCCTGGCGCACGGCTTCGAGCGGCCGCCCGGCGGTCATCAGGTAGCGGCGGGAGACGACCCGCCCGTCGGGGTCGATGACCACCACGTTGGTGCTGATCGAGCCCACGTCGATGCCCAGATAGCCGTCGATGGGGCCGCTGCCGGCCGGCAGAGGCTCGGCCTCGATCTGCCGGACGTAGGTCTGCTCGGGCAGCGGCGCGTGGTGGTCCCAGTCGCCGTGGCTCTCGGCGTACTCGCGGAGCGGTCTGGAGCCCCTGAAGGCGACCGCCTGGGCGCCGGCGGCGGCCGGGGAGTTGCGGACGAGCTCGAGCGCCGCCCCGATCGCCCCCATGGTTCCGTGGCGTTCCGGGACGACCAGGCCGGCCTCGTCGAGCTCCAGGACCTCGTGGAAGGCACGGATCATGCCCTTGTTGGCGGCCACCCCGCCCATGAACACCACCGGCGGCACGAAGTCCTTGCCGCGGCCGATGTTCGAGCGGAAGTTGCGGGCCAGGGCGAAGCACAGGCCCGCAACGATGTCGTAGTCCGGCGTGGCCAACTGCTGAAGGTGGATCATGTCGGTCTTGGCGAAGACCGAGCAGCGCCCCGCGATGGTCGGAGGGTTGGTGCTCTTCAGCGCCATCTCTCCGAACTGGCCCTCGATGTCGAGACCCAACCGCGCGGCCTGCTCGTCGAGGAATGAGCCCGTTCCCGCGGCGCAGACCGTGTTCATGTTGAAGTCGGCCACCCGCAGCTCGCCGCCCGGCCCGTCCTCCAGGGAGATGAGCTTGGAGTCCTCCCCGCCCATGTCGATGACCGTGCGGGCCCGGGGATGCAGGCGGGCGACGGCCCGGACCGCCGCGGCTATCTCGTTGACGAACCGGCCGCCGGCGAGCTCGGCGACCAGCTTGCCTCCGGAGCCGGTGGCCGCCATCCCCGCCACGGCGCCGCCCGGGGCGGCGGCGAGAGCCTCGTCGACGGCCGCGGCCGCCACGGCCAGCGGCTCGCCCTTGTGGCGGCGGTAGAAGTCCCAGAGGACTTCGCCCTGCGCGTCCACCAGGGCCGCGTCAACGCTCACCGATCCCACGTCGATCCCGAGATAAACTGAGCTCATTTGCCGGTCCTCCTGGCCGGGCGACTGGTCCCGGCGCGCGCGGCGTCGACTCCGCGGTTCCCGTTCATCTCCCGCACCCCCTTGCGCCAGCGCTCCAGCAGCTTGGCCGCCTGGCGCTTCTGGCCGAGGGAAAGCGGACTGGAGAAGTCCACGAGCACGGCCAGGTACCCGGGCCAGAGCTCCTCGATGAGCTCGGCGCCGCGCCTGGTCGCGCGGATGACTCGAACCCGGCGGTCGCCCGGCCGGGCCGCGCGCTCCACCAGGCCCATGGCCTCCAGCCCGTCGATCAGGCCGGTGACGTTGCCGCCGGAAACTATCAGCAGCTCGGCCAGCCGGCTCTGGGGCAAGCCCTCCTCCCCGCCCACGTAGCGGGCCATCAGCAGGGCGTTCCACTTGGCCGGGGACAGGCCGGAGCGTCCCAGATACTCGGAGGTCCGCGCGAAACCGCGGGCGTAGAGCTCGGCCAGGTTGTAGGCCAGCACCTCTTCCAGGCGGTCGGACCTGCGCTGCAGGTCCAGGTCTTCGATCACTGACACTCCGGCGCTCCTTCGGAAATCCGACTCGCGGCCCAAAAGCTGGCAAACATTAAAGCGTAAACTGTTGACTTGTCAAGTAAAATGTCCGTTCCCGCTTCCCGATTGCCCGGGCTTCTACCCCGCCGGCAGATGGCGCATTCCCGAAATACTCCGGACCCGGACGCCATTGAAGATGGCGTGTCCCGCGACCGCGGCGGCGACCGCGGCAGGGTCCTTGAATCGGACTGCGCGCGCGTCTAGAATCGGGGAGTCGACAACCGTGGAAGGAAAGGAACGAGACATTCGCAACCTGCTGACGCTGCCCAACATCCTGACCATCTTCCGCCTCGTCTCCGCCCCCATCTTCCTGCTGCTCTTCTTCGGCAACTTCTTCGGGGGCCACGACCACACCCTCAGGCTGGCTCTCTGCCTGCTGCTGGTCGCCGCCTCGGAGGCCAGCGACGTCCTCGACGGCTTCTTCGCCCGCCGCTACGGCCAGGTCAGCGACTTCGGCAAGCTGATGGACCCCTACGCCGACAGCGCCTTCCGACTGACGGTGCTGTTCAGCTTCTCCAGCCGGGTGGCCTCAGGCCAGACCGGCGATCCCTGGATCCCGCTCTGGACCGTGGTGGTGCTCTTCTACCGCGACCTGCTCACCTCGGTGCTCAGAACCTTCGCCATGAAGCGCGGCGTGGTGGTGGCCGCCCGGACCTCCGGGAAGGTCAAGGCCGTGATCGAGGCCGCCGGCATCATCGCCATTCTGGTCATCGCCATCAGGGCGGAACTGCGGCACATCCCCTTCGACCAGATCCCCATGCTCTTCGCGGGCACGCCGCTGGCGAAGCCGCCGGCTTACTGGATCATGATGGTGGTCATGGCCGTGGCGGTCTGGAGCGGAATCGATTACTTCTGGGCCTGCCGCCGGCACATGCTGCCGACAGCGGACGAGCAACAGTCCCAGGGAAGCCCGGAGGTCCGGGGAAGTTCCGCGACGTCGGTCAGCGGCCCGGAGCAGCCCGGCAAGGACTGACTTCCGGCATCACCTGGAAGCCGCACCGGCCCTGGCCGGCGCCCGGGCAGCTCCGGCCGCGTCGCCTCCCGATCCCGAGGGCATGGCCAGCGGCGCCGAGCGCATTTCCTCGACGGTCGGCCCGGGCGGCATCTTCAGCAAGCCGTCCACCAGCGGCACCTTGCTCCATCCCGCCGGATCTCCCGATGGGTGGGCGGGCAGGCGGGGGGGCCTGCCGAGCAGGCCGGCCATGCCGGGCGTCAGTTGGTTCGTCCTGTAGAGATCCAGGAAGTATCCCTGAAGTTCGTCGAGCGACCCGGCCGGACGGCCGCGGATCCTCGCGAAGTTCCCCAGGTGGACGTTCAGCGACTGGATCAGCCTGAAGAGCTCCAGCCGATCCATGCCCTGGCTGGACACCTCGCCGTCGACTCGAAGGCGAAACTCCATGCCGTAGGGGTCGGCGGGCAGCGCCCTGGCCAGTTCCACGGCGACCTCCGGGCCGGTCAGCCGGGCCAGTCTCATATAGAGATGCTCCCGGACCGAGGCCGCCCGACCGCCTCCTCCGGCCCTTCCGAACCTGGTCTGAAGCAACTCCCCGAGGTTCGCCGCCGGATGGCCCGTGGAGTCCCGGTAGCGTCTGCTCCACTCCGAAAGGTCCGTAGCCAGGAGCCGGGCCAGGGCCTCGCGGTAGTTGCTGACGTCCACGGCGCGCATGATCTCTCCGGGCCCGGAGCGCAGGCTCATGGCGGCCCCCCTCAGGGCCTCGGGGTAGTCGTGGTGCTCCAGTCGCAAGCGCGTCGCCGTGGCCTCGACCACCGGGGTGTGCCCGGGCATGGTCCGAGATATGAGGTTCAGCCACTTCAGAGCTTCGCGATTGCGGCCCCTGAGCATGTTGAGCTTGGCCGCCTGATAGGCCATCTGCCAGTCGGCCGGGTTGCGCTCCAGCCCCCGGCGCAGCAGGTTCATGGCCCGCTCGTCGTCCTGGGGCAGCGCGGAGAGCAGGATGGCACCTACCCTGTAGGGTTCCCGCCAGTGAGGGTCCAGGTCGGTGGTCACGCGGTAGAGCTTTTCGAGCCATTCGTACTTGCGGTCGCGGTCGCGCATCCGGCGGCCCACGTACATGACGCTGCGGATCCAGATCAGGTCCGCGGCGATGCCGTCGTAACCGAGGCACATGAACTTCAGGCTGTCGCCCCGGGGCAGATAGAGCACCCGCTCGGGCGGCTCGGCCTGGCGCCGCGCGTTGAACCGGTCGTTGAGGCCGGTGAGGCCCAGGAGCGTCCCGGCCAGGGCGCCGAGCAGGCCCAGTGTGGCCAGGCTTCTCCGGCTGCGCCAGTCGGGACGACGGCCCGGCGGTCGATCCGGGTTCAGCCCTTCGTCCACGCTCAGAACCTCCGCCTCCGGAAGACGAGCGTGGCGCAGATCAGCATCACCGCGGCATAGCACGCGCCGTACAGGGCGCGCAGCGCCAGGTCACCGGCCACGGGCATGGCCACGGCGTTGACCGCGTGGTCCCGAAGATCGAAGATGCGCAGATTGGGCGTTATGTAGTAGAGCACCTGCAGGACCGCCTGCAGCCCCCCCCCGCCGGTCTTCATCCTGGTCAGCGACTCCATGAAGTCGGGGATCCAGTAGGAGAGCCGCCCGGCGGCGAAGACAATGGAGGTGAACACGGCGCTGAGAATCGGAGTGGAGGCCGAGCTGAACATCACCGCCACGGAGATGATCACTCCGACCTCGACCATGGAGGCGACGAGCGCCGCGGCGAGCGGCCAGTTCACCTTCCCGCCCTGCAATGGGAAGTAGGCCAGAAAGCCCGCGGAGAGGACCGCCATGCACACCAGGGCGGTCAGCACCAGCCCCAGGTACTTGCCGAGGATGAACTCCCCGCGGCGCACGGGTTTCGACAGGATGGTGTAGACCGTGCGCTTGTCGATCTCCTTGTAGATCAGTCCGGTGCCCACGAATATGGAGATCATCACGCCGAGCAGGCTCACGGCGGTGAGCCCCGTGTCGGCCACCACGTGCAGCGGGTCGCCGACCGAGAGCCCGCCGAGGATCCGCGAGAAGGCCACCGCCGCCAGGCCCACGACCAGGAGCAGGTAGAGCACCCGGTCGCGAACCGCCTCGCGGAAGGTGTTGAGGGCCAGGGCCAGGACGCGGGAGATCATGCCCCGGCCTCCTCTTGCTGACCCGCACCGCCTGCGCCGGCCTCGCGCCGAACGCGCAGGAAGTAGTCCTCCAGGCTTTCGCGGGTGCGAACCAGCGAACGGACCGAGGCATGCGCCGCCACCGCCAGGCGGACCGCCTCGTCAGCCGCGGGCTCGTCGGCCAGGGTCAGGAAGAGCTCCTCGCCCTGCCGGCGCGAGCGCACCGCCAGCCGGGCGAGGTCCTTCTCGAGCTCCGGCGCCGCACCGGCCAGGACCATTTCCACGTCCAGGACCTTGCCCGAAAGCATCTCCGCGATCCGGCCGCAGGAGACCATCCGTCCGTCGTGGAGTATGGCCGCCCGGTCGCAGAGGGCCTCGACGTCGGAGAGGATGTGCGAGCTGAAGAAGACGGTCTTGCCGCGCGCCTTGAGCTCGAGGATCAGCCCGCGCACGTCGTGGCGGCCGACCGGGTCGAGGCCGGTCATGGGCTCGTCGAGGATGAGCACCTTCGGGTCGTTGACCATGGCCTGGGCCAGGCCGAGGCGCTGGAGCATGCCCTTGGAGAACTGCCGCACGCGGCGGTCGGCGGCGGCCGACAGGCCCACCCGGTCGAGCAGTTCGCCGGCGCGCTTGCGGCGGGTTGCGCGGTCCACGCCGAAGAGCCGCGCGTAGAACTCGAGAGTCTCGCGGGCGGTGAGGTACTCGTAGAAGTACGGGTTCTCGGGCGCGTAGCCGAGCCCGGCGCGCGCCGTGGCATCGACGGCCGGCTGGCCCAGGATCCAGGCCTCGCCGCCGTCCGGCTGCATGAGGCCCACCAACGTCTTGATGGTGGTGGTCTTGCCGGCGCCGTTGGCCCCGACGTAGCCGAAGATCTCGTTCTCGGCCACCGAGAGGTCCAACCCGGCAAGCCCCACCCGCTTGCGCTGGAAGAGCCCCGGGCGGTAAACCACCCGCAGACCCTTCGCAGCGATAGCCGGTGCGGACATGAATCGTGCCTCCGTCCTCGGTCTCTGACGGCCGAATTATACGATCTTCGCTGCCGGTGGCAAGGAAGGGCGGAATACTCCGGGACCGCGATTCAGTTTGCTCCAGGGATGTCGCCGGCACACCCGATGCCGCTGCTATCGGACGGGGCTCCTGATGCGGAAGGTCACCATGGAGGCGATCATCGACGACTATCACGTCTTCGACCGCGAATTCGAACTGCGCATCGGGTTCTTCTTCTGAGGGGCGCACGAGGCCCGAACCGCGCTGCCGGAAAGGGAGGATGATGACAGAGAAAGGAGCAGTTTGCCCGAGGACATGAAGTTCAGCGACCGGCTGGCCGTCGACCGCACGGCCATGGCCGCCGACCGCACGCTGATGGCCTGGGTCCGGACGGCCGTATCGCTGATCGGCTTCGGCTTCACGATCTACAAGTTCCTGCAATACACCGCGGAGCGCGGCGCCCACCCCATCAGACCGCAGGGGCCCAGGAACCTGGGGCTGCTGCTCATCGTCCTGGGCACCGTGCCGCTGGCCATGGCCATGGTGCAGCACTGGCAGACCATGAGGCGCCTGGGCCGGACTCAGGCGGGCATCGTGTCCAGCGCGAGCTTCCTCGTCGCCGTGGGCATCGTCGCCCTGGGGCTGCTACTGGTGCTGACCGTGCTCCTGCGCATCGACCTCTTCTAGGAAAGCGACATGACCGCAGCCCTCCCCTGGACGCTGATCGCCGCGGTCGTTTTTGCCGCGATATTCCTCTTCGGTGGCAGTCTGCGCCCTCTGGGCAGCATCGCGCCGCGCAGGGCGGCATCCCTGGCGGCCGGGGCCGCCGTGGCCTACGTGTTCGTCCACCTCCTGCCCGAACTGGAGGCGGCCCGGTCGGCGCTGCTCGCGTCCGCCGGCCGCTTCTCCTTGCCTCTCAGGGAGCGCACCGTCGGATTGGCCTCCATGCTGGGCTTCGCAGCCTTCTACGGGCTCGAGGAGATCATGGCCTCCTCGCCGCCCGCGCCCGCCGGCGCCGCCGACAGCGGCGGCGACCGGATCGCGCCGGCGCGCTGGGCGCACGTAGGGGGCTTCGGAGCCTACGCCTGGCTCGTAAGCTATCTGCTCGTCAAGGGCCCCGAGGGCCGGGCGGTCCCGCTGACCCTCTACGCGGTCGCCATGGGACTGCACTTCTTCTCGATGGCCCACGCCCTGGAGCACTGGCACGGGCGGTTCTACGACCGGGTCGGCTCCAGGGTCCTCGCGGCCATGGCGCTGGGAGGATGGCTCTGCGGCGCGCTCCTCGACCTGCCGGCGCCGGCCCTGGCCGGGCTGCTCGGCTTCGTGGCGGGCGCGGTGATCGCGAACACCATGACCGCCGAACTGCCGCGCGAGAAGCAGGGGCGCTTCGGCTACTTCCTGATCGGGATCGGAGCCTACACGGCCCTGCTGCTGGCGCTCGACCGGCACTCCTCCGGCGGCGACGGAGAATAGGACGGGACCGCGATGTTCCTGCTCGACCCGCTCCCCAGGGCACTGACGTACCTCTTCATATTCGCCTCGATGCTCAGCATCGGGCTGCAGACCACACGCCCGGGCATGCTCGCTCTGTTCCTCGATCGCCGGCTACTGGCCAGGTCCCTGGCGGCCAACTTCGTCCTGATTCCGGCCCTGGGCGTGCTCTGCGCCCTCTTCCTTCCGGTATCTCCGGAGGTCGGAGCGGCCTTCGTCCTGCTCGGGTGCGCGCCCGGAGGCGTCAGCGCCATCCAGTTCACCGGCAAGGTCCGGGGGGCGGCGGAGGTCGCGGGCGGAATGGTGTTCCTGCTGTCCATCCTCGCGATCCCCTTCACGCCGCTCTTGATCCGGCTCGTCCTGCCCGATGACGTGCCGGTGGCCGTGCCCTACGGACGCGTCTTCGCCTTCGCCGCGCTCTTCCTGGTCCTGCCGCTCTTCGGCGGCATGCTGCTGCGGCCGCTGTTCGGAGCTTGGAGCGCGAGGCTGTCCAGACCGCTCGCCATCGTGGGGACGGCGGCCTTCGCCGCCGTGGTGGGGCTGATCTTCGGCTACCGCAAGCAGGCGATGAGCGCCATCGGCGCCCCGGCCGCGGGCTTCATGCTGCTCTTCGTCCTGACCACCATGGCCACCGGCTGGCTCATGGGCGGCCCGTCGCGCGCGACGCGCCGGGTCATGGCCACGACCGCCAGCATGCGGAACGTCGCCCTGTGCCTGCTGCTGGCCCTGAGCGCCTTCCCCGGCGGCTCCGTGCAGGCGCCGCTCGTGGCCTTCAGCGCGCTCATGATACCGCCGAACCTTATCTTCGCCCTCTACTTCCTGGTACGCCGCGGGCGAAAGGAGGACGCCATCGACGAGTGAGTCCAGCCCGGGCCATGGGAGGCGGGGCCGGCAGTACCCTCCCGCCCCGCGAAAGGCCACCGAATGGGAGAGAACACAGGAGCGATGCTATGGCAATGAACGAGTACAAACCCGGGACCGCGTTCTCGGGAGAGATCGGCAGGACCTTCGACGTTTCGAGCCCCGCCTGGCCGCAGCCGCTGCGCGCCGCGAAGGGCGCGCCCAACGTCCTCTTCATCGTGCAGGACGACACCGGCTTCGGCCATCTCGGCTGCTACGGCAGCCCCATAGAGACGCCGAACCTCGACGCCCTCGCCAGGAGCGGGCTGGTCTTCAACAACATGCACACCACGGCGCTGTGCTCGCCGACGCGCTCGTGCATCCTCACCGGGCGAAACCATCACTCGAACGCGATGGCCTGCATCACCGAGGGCTCGACCGGCTACCCGGGGAGCAACGGGTACATCCCGTTCGAGAACGGGTTCCTGTCGGAGGTCCTGCTCCAGCACGGCTACAACACCTTCGCGGTCGGCAAGTGGCACCTCACGCCGGCCGACCAGCTGTCGGCCGCCGGCCCCTACGACCGCTGGCCGCTGGGGCGCGGCTTCGAGCGCTTCTACGGCTTCCTGGGCGGCGACACGCACCAGTACTACCCGGACCTGATCCACGACTGCCACTCGGTCGAGCCTCCGAAGACGCCGGAGGAGGGCTATCACCTGACCGAGGACCTGGTGGACAAGGCCATCGGCTTCGTGGCCGACTCCAAGCAGGTCGCCCCCGACAAGCCCTTCTTTCTCTACTTCTGTCCCGGGGCCACGCACGCCCCGCACCACGTGCCCAAGGAGTGGGCCGACCGCTACAAGGGCAGGTTCGACGACGGCTGGGACGCCTACCGGCAGAAGGTCTTCAAGCGTCAGAAGGAGCTCGGCATCGTGCCGAAGGACGCGGAGCTCTCCCGCCACGACCCCGACGTGCAGGACTGGGGAAAGCTCAGCGCCGAGGAGCGCCGGCTCTACGCCCGCATGATGGAGGTCTTCGCGGGGTTCCTGATCCACACCGACCACCAGTACGGGCGGCTGTTCGACTTCCTGAAGTCCATCGGCCAGTGGGACAACACCCTGATCATGTTCATCTCCGACAACGGCGCCAGCGCCGAGGGCGGCCCGACCGGCTCGGTGAACGAGAACAAGTTCTTCAACAACGTCCCCGACCGGCTCGAGGAGAACCTCGCGGCGATGGACCGCCTGGGCGGCCCGACCACCTTCAACCATTACCCCTGGGGCTGGACCTTCGCCGGGAACACCCCCTTCCGCCGCTGGAAGCGCGAGACTTACCGCGGCGGGACGAGCGACCCCTTCATCGTCCACTGGCCCAAGGGCCTCAAGGCGAAGGGCGAGGTCCGCACCCAGTACGCCCACGCCATCGACATGGTCCCGACGGTGCTCGAGGCCCTGGGCATCGAACCGCCGGCACAGATCAGGGGCGTGACCCAGTCGCCCATCCAGGGCCACAGCCTGGCCCAGACCTTCGCCGACGCCAAGGCGCCGAGCAGGCACGTCACCCAGTACTTCGAGATGATGGGCCACCGGGCCATCTACCACGACGGCTGGCGGGCGGTCTGCCCCTGGCCCGGCCCGTCCTTCGCCGAGGCCGGCAAGGGTTTCGGCGAGCCCATCACGGCCGAGGAGCTCACCGCGCTAGACGCCAAGGGCTGGGAGCTCTACCGCGTCGCGGAGGACTTCACCGAGAGCCGCAACGTGGCGGAGGCCAACCGGCCCAAGCTCATCGAGATGATCGCGCAGTGGTACGTGGAGGCCGGCAAGTACGACGTGCTCCCCGTGGACGGGCGCGGCGTCCTGCGCTTCGCCGACGAGCGGCCGAAGATATCGGCCGACCGGGAGAGCTACACCTACTTCCCGGGCACCCAGACGGTGCCGGTCAACGCCGGCCCCAACGTGCTGAACCGTTCTCACGGCATCACCGCCGACGTGGAGGTGCCCAAGGGCGGCGCCGAGGGGGTGCTGCTCTCGGCCGGTGACGTCCAGGGAGGGTACTCACTCTACGTCCAGGACGGCCGGCTGCGCTACGTCTACAACTACGTCGGCAGCAAGTACTTCCACGTCGAATCGAAGACCTCCGTCCCCGAGGGGCGCCACAAGCTGGGCTTCCGGTTCGAGGTCACCGGCAAGCCGGACGTGCGCGCCGGCAAGGGCGCCCCGGGGCGCGGGACGCTCTTCATCGACGGGGAGCCCGCCGGTCAGGTGGACATCCCCCTGACCATGCCCCTGAGCCTGGGGCTCGGCGGCGGCATCTCCTGCGGCGCCGACGTCGGGGCGCCGGTGACGCCAGGGTACCGCCCGCCCTTCAAGTTCACCGGCCGGATCCATGGCGTCACCGTGGACGTCAGCGGCCGGGAGACGCGCGACCCGGAGGCCGAGGCGCGCAGGATCATGGCGCGGCAGTAGGACGCCGCATTGGGAAAGGAATCGAGGAGGATATATGGCCAGGCAAAGCTCACCCGGCAAGCCCAACATTCTCGTGCTCTGGGGTGACGACATCGGCTGGTGGAACATCAGCTACAACAACCGCGGGCAGATGGGCTACCGCACTCCGAACATCGACCGCATCGCCAACGAGGGCGTGGCTTTTACCGACTACTACGGCCAGCAGAGCTGCACGGCCGGCCGGGCGGCCTTCATCACCGGCCAGAACCCGGTGCGCACCGGGCTGACCAAGGTGGGCATGCCCGGGGCCGACGTGGGGCTCCAGCCTGAGGACCCGACCATCGCCGAACTGCTCAAGCCGCTGGGCTACGCCACCGGACAGTTCGGCAAGAACCACCTCGGCGACAAGGACAAGTTCCTGCCGACCGTGCACGGCTTCGACGAGTTCTTCGGCAACCTCTACCACCTGAACGCCGAGGAGGAGCCGGAGGACCCCGACTATCCCCAGGATCCGGCCTTCCGGAAGCGCTTCGGCCCCCGGGGCGTGCTCCACTCCTGGGCCGACGGCAAGGGCGGACAGAAGGTGGAGGACACCGGCCCGCTCACCAGGAAGCGCATGGAGACCATCGACGACGAGATAACCGGGCATGCCCTCCGGTTCATCGAGGAGACCCACAAGTCGGGCCGGCCCTTCTTCGTCTGGTACAACACGACGGGGATGCACTTCCGCACCCACTGCGCCAAGCAGCACGAGGGCAAGAGCGGCCAGGGCCCGTACAACGACGTCATGGTCGCCCACGACGAACGCATCGCGCAGATGCTGGACAAGCTCGACGAACTGGGCATCGCCGAGAACACAATCGTCATGTACTCGACGGACAACGGCCCGCACTACAACACCTGGCCGGACGCGGCCATCACCCCGTTCCGGGCGGAGAAGAACACCAACTGGGAGGGCGCCTGGCGGGTGCCGGCCTTCGCGCGCTGGCCCGGCAAGTTCAAGGCCGGCACCGTGCTCAACGACATCGTCTCCCACCAGGACTGGCTGCCGACGCTCCTGGCGGCCGCCGGCGAGCCGGACATCAAGGCCAAGCTCCTCAAGGGGCACAGGGCCGGGGACAAGTCCTTCAAGGTCCACGTGGACGGGGAGGACATGCTCCACTATCTCATGGGCGAGGCCAAGGAGAGTCCGCGCCAGAGCTTCTTCTACTTCAGCGACGACGGCGACATCCAGGCCATCCGGATGCGCGACTGGAAGGTCGTCCTGATGGAGCAGAGGGCCAAGACGCTGGCCTGCTGGTTCGAGCCGTTCGTGCACCTGCGCGGACCCAAGATCTTCAACCTGCGCCGGGACCCCTTCGAGCGGGCCGACCAGAACTCCAACACCTACTGGGACTTCGTGATCAGCCACGCCTATCTCATCTACGCAATGCAGGGGCTCGTCGCCCGGCAGATCGAGGACTTCGAGAAGTTCCCGCCGCGCCAGAGGCCGGCGGCCTTCAACCTGGACGCGGTGCTGCGCCAGTTGCAGGACGCGGGCGGCGGGGCCAATCACTGACCCGCATCCGCGTCGGGCGTGACGCAGGCAAGAGGCCAGGAGGGCGCCGCACCCGGCGGTGCGGCGCCCTCCTGATGAAGCGCAGGAGGACAGGGGCAGGATGAGCGAACCGGCGAGCCACTCGGGAGCTCCTCCCGCCTTCCACGTCATGGCCAAGCCCACGGGGGCGCGCTGCAACCTGGACTGCGCCTACTGCTTCTTCCGGAAGAAGGAAGCGCTCTACCCGGGCAGCGACTTCCGCATGTCCGACGAGGTCATGGAGGCCTACGTCCGCCAGACCATCGAGGCCCACCGGACGCCCGCGGTCACGCTCGCCTGGCAGGGCGGCGAACCCACCCTGATGGGCCTGGACTTCTTCCGCCGGGCGGTCGAGGTCGCCGGGCGCTGCCGCCGGCCGGGCCTGACCGTCGAGCACACCCTCCAGACCAACGGCGTGCTGCTCGACGAGGAGTGGTGCGCGTTTCTGCGCGACCACGGATTCCTGGTCGGCCTGAGCCTGGACGGACCGCGCTACCTTCACGACGTCTACCGGCGGGACCGGGCCGGGGGCTCCGTCTTCGACCGCGCAGTACGGGCCGCCCGCCTGATGCAGGAGCACGGGGTGGAGTTCAACGTCCTCTGCACGGTAAACGCGGCCAACAGCCGGCACCCGCTCGAGGTCTACCGCTTCTTCCGGGACGAGCTCCGGGCCACGCACCTCCAGTTCATCCCCATCGTCGAGCGGGCCAGCGAGGCCGGCTTGCAGGAGGGAGAAGCGCTCACCGACCGCTCGGTGGAGCCCCGGCGTTGGGGCCGGTTCCTGATCGAGATCTTCGACGAATGGTTGCGGCGCGACGTGGGCCGGACCTTCGTCCAGACGTTCGACGGAGTCCTGGCGGCGTGGGTCCGCGGCCGGTCCTCGCTCTGCGTCTTCCAGCCCGAGTGCGGCCAGGGCGTGGCCCTGGAGCACAACGGCGACGTCTACTCCTGCGACCACTTCGTGGAGCCGCGGCATCTGCTCGGCAACATCATGGAGACGCCGCTCGCCGAGTTGGTCGGCTCCGAGAAGCAGCGGCTCTTCGGGGAAGCCAAGAGCTCCGCGCTGCCCCGCCAATGCCGAAAGTGCCGCTTCCTCTTCGCCTGCCACGGCGAATGTCCCAAGAACCGCGTCCTGCGCTCGCCCGGCGGGCAACCGGGACTCAACTATCTCTGTTCCGGCCTCTGGGCGTTCTTCAGGCACGTCGAGCGACCGATGAGGATCATGGCCGACCTGCTGCGCAGCGGACGATCGGCCGATGGCATCATGGCCCTCATGGCCGACGACGCCGGGGCGAAGGCGACGGGAGCATGAGCGCCGAAGGGCTGCATGCGCAATCCGACGCCCTCCTGCTCCTCTTCGACCTGGGCGTGCTCGGCAGCCTGATTCTGGCGGTGGAAATCGGATTCCGCTTGGGCAAACGCTTCCGCGGCCGCGGCGACAACGACGTCCCGGGCATGGGCACGGTCCATGGGGCGATCATCGGGCTGCTGGCCCTGATGCTGGCCTTCACCTACAGTTCCGTCAGCGCGCGCACCGATGCCCGGAAACAGGCGGTCACGGCCGAGGCCGGGGTCCTCGCAAGGGCGTACTTCCAGGCGGGACTGGCCCCCGAGCCGCAGCGCGAGGCAATCCGCGGGGCGCTCCGCGACTACACGGAGGCCCGGGTCGTTCCGGACGAGGTGGCCACCAATCCGTCGAAACTGCGCCAGGCGCTCATGGCCTCGTCCAGACAGCAACAGCGCTTGAGGCGGATACTGGAGGCCCACGGAAGGCAGGATGACCGGACTGGGCTTTCCCCCGCCCTGGTCCAGGCCATCATCGACGTGCTCGACATGCACATCCAGCGCATCGCCGCGGCGCGGGACAGACTGCCGTGGGTGATACTCGGGCTGCTGCTGCTGATCGCCCTGCTGGCAACGGGGCTGACCGGTTTCGCCGCCGGCACCTCCGGCCACCGCCACGTCTTCTTCACCGGCGCGCTGGTCATCTCCGTTGCGGCGGTGATTGCGGTCATAGCCGATCTGGGCACGTCGAGAAGCGGCCTGATCCGCGTCAGCCAGGACAGCCTGCGCGACGTGCTGCAGATCATGCGGGAGGAGCCCGGCGACGGAGCGGCCGGAAACCGCCACTCGGCCGACGCCGGCGACTCCGCAGGCCGGGCATCACTCAGGCGACCAGCCCGTGCTCGCGGAGCGCCTCCAGCAGCCTGCCCTTGTCGATGGGCTTGAGGCAGTAGGCGTCGCACAGGCGGCTGTAGGCCTTGCTGACCTCCTTGAGGCTGCTCACCGCCGTGGTCATGAAGATCTTCGCCTCCCGCGCCGGCGGCACGCCCCGATCCGGCTCCAGACGGCGGATGGCCTCCAGAGTCTGCTGGCCGTCCATTTCCGGCATGAGGATGTCCAGACAGATCAGGTCGTAGGGCGTCCCGGCTTCGAGCGCCGCGCTCACCGCGGCCATGGCCTCCCGGCCGTTGACCGCCACGTGCACTGTGCCGAACTCCTGAAGGATCTCCTGCAAGAGCACCCGGCTGGTGAAGTCGTCCTCGACGACGAGCGTCTTCATGAGGCCCCTCCCTCCGATGTCGTTCCACCAGAAGATTTCGCCGCCTCCAAACGCAGAAACTCGAACTGCCGCTCCATCTCCGGCAGCAGCCGTCCGACGGCGTCGAGTTCCCCGCGGCCGGCGGCCCTCTCGGCTCCAAAGGCCGCCTCGCGCAGGGCTTCGGCGCCCACCGTGGCCGAGGCCCCCTTGATGGTGTGGGCCTGGCGCTCGGCTCCGGGAACGTCGCCGGCCTCGACGCAAAGGCGCAGGGCCGCGAGCAGCCGCGGAGCGTCTTCCAGGAACCCCTGGACGACCGTGTCGGCCAGCTTCTCATCCCCCATCAACCGGCCGAGCAGGCCCGCCCGGTCGAAGACCGGAGGTCGTTGGGTATCCGGGGCAACGCCAAGGCCGGCGCTGCCGTCAACCCGCGACGCGGGTGCCTGCCCGGCAGGCTCCGCCGGGCACGCTCCCGACGCCGACTCCACCCCATCCCTCGGCAGCCAGCGCTCCAACGCCCGACACAGAGCCTCCGGGGTCACCGGCTTGGCCAGATAATCGTTCATGCCCGCCGCCAGACAGCGCTCCCGGTCCTCGCCCGTGGCGTGGGCGGTCAGGGCCACGATCGGCACCAGCGCCGCGCCTTGGCCGGCCGCGCCGGAGCGGATCCGCCGCGCGGCGGTAAGGCCGTCCATCTCCGGCATCTGCACGTCCATCAGGATAAGGTCGTGGCGCCCCCCGGCAGCGGCTCGCAACGCCTCGGTGCCATTGGCCGCCACGTCGACATGCCGACACCCCAGCTTGCGGAGGATGCCGACGGCCACCTGCTGGTTCACGCGGTTGTCCTCGGCGAGCAGTATCCGGGCCGCGCCCGGATTCAGTTTCCCGGCCGCCCGGGCGGGGGCCTCGCCCGCGTCGCCCTCGTACGCACCCACCGGGAACTCCACGTCGAACCAGAACTCCGAGCCCCGGCCAGCGACGCTCTCCACGCCGATGGCCCCGCCCATGAGCTCGACCAGCCGCCGGGAGATGGCCAGCCCCAGCCCAGTCCCTCCGTACTTGCGGGTCACCGAGGCGTCTCCCTGCGTGAACGGCCTGAAGAGCAGCGCCTGCTGTTCTCCGGACATCCCGATGCCCGAGTCGCGCACCGAGAAGCGCAGGGCTGCCCGCCCTTCGGCCAGGGAGGTCAGCGCCACGCGCACACCCACCTCACCAGAGGAGGTGAACTTGATGGCGTTCTCGGTGAGATTCAGGAGCACCTGCCTGAGCCGCCCGGGGTCGCCCCGCAACCTGGCCGGGACGCTGGGATCGACCTCGCACGAGAACTCCAGGCCCTTGACCCCGGCCCTCACCGATTGCATGCCGGAGATGTCGTCCAGCAGCCTCCGCGGCGGGAAGTCGACCTCCTCCAGTTCCAGCTTGCCAGCTTCGACCTTGGAGAAGTCGAGGATGTCGTTGATCAGGGCCAGCAGGCTCTCGCCGCAGGAGCGCACCACGTCGGCGTATTGCCGCTGCTCCGCCGACAACGGGGTGTCGAGCAGCAGCCCGGTCATGCCGATGATGCCGTTCATCGGCGTGCGGATCTCGTGGCTCATGGTCGCCAGGAAATCGCTCTTGGCGGCGCTGGCCTTCTCGGCCTCCGCGGCCAGGGCCCGGGCCCGGGCGGTCACCTCCTGCAGTTCGCGGTTGGCCGCGGCCAGGTCGGTCAGGGCCAGGCGCAGGTCGTCCTCGGCCTGCTTGCGGTTGGTGATGTCCACCGCCGTGCCCAGGTAGCCGGTGACCTCGCCGAGGACGTTCCGGATGGCCGTGACCGCCAGGATCACCGTGAGCCTGGTGCCGTCCTTGCGCACGTAGGTCCACTCGCGTTCCTCGTGCCGCCCCATGTTGGCCAGGGCCACGAACACGTCGAACCCCTCGACCGGACGCCCCAGTTCGGCGGTGAGCGAAGAGGCGCGGGCCGTCGCCTCCGCCTCGAGATGGAACGACATGGGGGTGTACTTGCCGACCACCTCGGTGGCCCGGTAGCCCAGCAGGGCCTCGGCCCCTTTGTTGAACATGATGATCGTTCCGTCCGGATCGGTGCTGATGATCGAGACGCGCGAGGAGGCGTCGAAGACCGCCATCATCTGCGCGTTGGCCTGGACCAGCGCATCCTCCATCCGCTTGCGTCCGGTTATGTCGCTGAGGATGTAGACCGCCCCGGCCATCCGGCCGCCGGAGACTATGGGATCGACCGTAACCTGGTAGACTCGATCGGCTTTGCGGACGTCGCCGATCTCGCGCTTCAGACTGCGCGCGGCCCGAAGGAAGGGCCCTTCCGGCAGCGGCTCGCTCCGGCCGTAGACGATCTCCCACGCCGGCCGCCCCAGGAGTTCCTCCGCCGACAGGCCCGAGAGCCTCTGTCCAGCCCGGTTGGAGCGCAGGACGCGGCCGTCCACGTCCAGCAACCAGATGGCGTCCTCGACCGCGTCGTAAGTGGCCTCCCACTGCTCGGCTGCGCCGGCCAGGGCTTCGGCGTCACGCCGGCGCGCCACGGCCACCCCAATGCTCGCGCCCACGCCCTCCAGGAACCTGACCAGTTCCGCCGTGAAACGCCCGGCCTGGCGGTGGTTGAGCTGGAGCAGCCCGATGACTTCATCCCCGGAACGGATGGGAATGAGCGCGATCGATCGATAGCCGTCGTGGATGCAGCGGTTGCGCGGGTTGGCCCGCGGGTCCTGCTCCCTCGAAAGCTCCAGCAGCGGGAGAGCGTCGTTGGTCCAGAAGCTGCCTCCCGGCGTGAACAGCGGGCTGCTCAGGTCGGCGCGGCCGGAGAGCACCAGGCCGCAGGTGCATTCCAGGACCGGCCGGCCGGCTTCGTCGCGAATAACGGCCCCCTCCTGCGAGCGCGCGCACAGGTCGTTCTCCAACCGCACGAACTCCTCGGCGAACCCCTGTTGTACCAGATAGGGGAAGTCCCGGCCGTCCCGCAGCCGGATGCCCACCGCGTCGACCTCGATGCCGCGCCTGACGATCCGCAGCAACTCCTCGACTATGTCGGGCAGAGACCGCGCCTGGTTGAGAACGTTGAGAATCTCGACCATCACGCCCTGCAGGCGCTCGGCCTCCCTGCGCTTCGATATGTCCACGAAGCACTCGAGCAGTTTCTCGCGGCCGCCGAGGCGGACGCGCTTGACGGTCTTGAGGATCGGCAGGCTGCTGCCGTCGGCGCGCAGGAGTCTGCGCTCCGAGTTGTCGACCTCCTGGCCCAGGTCGCAGACCGGGCACTTGCCCTTTTCGGCCGGGCAGAGCAACTGGTGGCACTCCTCGCCGATGAAGCGGCCGACCGGCGCGCCGAACATGACCTCCACCTGTTTGTTGGCCTGCTCGATGCACCGGGTCTCGGGATCCACCAGCATCACGCCCGCCGGCAGGTTTTCCAGGAGCGTGCGCTGCAGGGCCTCGCGTTCTCTGAGCGCGTTCTCCGCCCACGTCTGCGCGGCGACGTCGCGGACCGTGGCCTGGAGAACCACCCCTTCGCCGAGACGGACCCTGCTGAGCAGGACCGTGCACGGAATCGGCACGCCGTCGAGTCGGCGGTGCGTCCACTCGAAGAAGTTCGACCCTTCGCGCACGGCCTTCTCGATCATCTCCCGGGCCTTCTCGGAGGAGAGGCGCCCGTCCGGCTGGCGTTCCGGGGAGAGGTCCCAGGGACCCAGGGCCAGGAACTCCTCCGCGCTCTTCGCGCCGTAGAGCCTGAGCGCCGCCGGATTGCCGCCGGTGAAGCGCCAGGCCGGAGGAGCCAGGGTCATCATGGCGTCCCGGGATTGGTCGAAGAGGACCCGGTGGCGCTCCTCGCTTTCGCGCAGCGCGCCTTCGGCGGCCTTCTGCTCGGTAATGTCGCGGGCGATGCCCATCAGCCGGCGCACTCTGCCCGAGGCATCGCGAACGAATCGGCCGGTGGCCGTCAACCATCCGATGCCGCCATCCGGCCGCAGCACCCGGAACTCGACCGCGTAGCAGTCCCGGCCCGGGCCTCCCACGGCGAAGGAGCGGGCCACGGCCTCGCGGTCATCGGGATGGATGTCCGCAATGAAGTCGCCTTCGCACTTGTGCCGGTGGCCCGGCGGATGTCCGAACATCTCGGCCACCGGCCCCACCTCGCTCACCACTCCGGTATCCAGGTCGGCCTCCCAGGCTATGGCCCGGGCCGAGTCGAGCAGCAGGCGCAGGCGCTCTTCGTTGCCGAACAGCGACGCGGCGGCGCCGCCACTCGTCCCACCGGAGCCCGCGCCCACGTTCTCTCCAGTGGACATATTTCCCGCCTCCGCCTACCGGGCCTTGAGCTGGTAGAACACCGAGCGCAGATGGCGCTTGGGCTCGAACTCCGGGCACAGCCCGGCCAGCGATTCGGTTGAACCGATGATCAGCGCCCCTTCGCGCGCCAGGCAGCGCCCGATGCTACGGAAGAGCCTGATCCGGTCGGTCTCGGTGAAGTAGATGGCCACGTTCCGGCAGAAGACGATGTCGAACGGAGCCGGGAAGGCGAACGGCTCCATCAGATTCATGGGCCGGAAACTGGCCATGGCCCGTATCTCGTCGGAGATTTTCCACTTGTCGCCGCTCCTGGAGAAGTGCCGGTTGAGCATGTCCGGCGGCAGGCCGCGCCCCATCTCCAGCTGGCTGTAGGTCCCGTAGCTGGCCTGGGCCAGCGCCCGGTCGGAGATGTCCGTGCCCAGGATGCGGATGTCGTAGCGCGAGGTGTCGCCGAGCAACTCCTTGAGCACGATGCCCGTGCTGTAGGCCTCCTGCCCCGTCGAGCAGGCCGCGCTCCAGATGCGGATCGCCGGACGCGCCGCCCCGGAGCGCGTGCAACGGTCGATGATCTCGGGAACGAGCTTATGCCGGAGCAGGTCGAAGGGCGAGGTGTCGCGGAAGAAGGAGGTCTCGTTGGTGGTGATGGCGTCGATGACCTTGCGCCTGAGCGCGCCGGCCGCGTCGGACCTGACCTTGTAGAAGAGCTCCGAGAAGGTGGCCGCCCCGGTTTCGCGGAGCAGACCGCCGAGGCGGGTCTCGACGAGATAGCGTTTGCCGTCGTCCAGGTTGATCCCGCAGACCTCGTGGATGTAGCGCGACCAGGAGACCATCTCCTCCTTGGTGACGGACGCGGCGGGAGCGCCCAGGGCCACGGCCATCGTCAGCGCCCCCTGACCGTCGAGACGAGCCGCGCGGCAATGGCGCCCAGCGGCAGCACGGCGTCGACCACGCCGGCATCGACCGCCGATTTGGGCATCCCGTAGACCACGCAGGAGGACTCGTCCTGCGCGATGGCGAAACAGCCGTGGCGCTTGAGGAGCCTGAGGCCCAGCGTGCCGTCGTTGCCCATCCCGGTGAGGATCACCGCCGTCGAGCGGCCCGGGAAGAGATTGGCCGCCGAGCGGAAGAGATAGTCGACGGCCGGACGGCAGTTGTTCTCGGGCGGGTCGTCGGTGATCTCGACCCGCGGACGCCCCTCGGTCCCACCCGGCGCCAGGCGCATATGCCGTCCGCCCGGGGCGATGTAGGCGGTCCCGGCCTCGGCCGGCTCGCCGTGGACGGCCTCGCGCACCTTGATGGCGCACTTGGCCGCGAGGCTCTCGGCCAGCGACTGGGTGAAGATCGGCGGCATGTGCTGCACGATCAGGACCGGCACGCCCAGGTCGGCCGGCAACCCCGGCAGCAGTTCCGCCAGCGCGGCCGGGCCGCCGGTCGAGACGCCGATCAGCGCCATCTCCGGCCTGGTCGGCGCGGCGATGCGGCTCATGCGTCCGGCGATGGCATCTAGCCCTCCCGGAGCGAGGGCCGCCCTGGCCTGCGCGGATGCCGCCGTCGGCGCGGGACCTGAGCCGGTGCGCAGGATCGAGCGCACCTCCAGTCGATGGGCGAGGGCCTTGACCCGCGGGGTCAACTCGCGAATCAGCGCCTCGCGGCCCTTCTCCGCCCCGCCCGCGTCGGGCTTGGTGATGAAGTCGAACGCGCCCTTCTGGAGCGCGCGCATGGTCAGGTCGCCGCCGGCGCGGGTGAGCGCGCTGACCACGATGACCTGGACCTTCTCGCCGGACGACCGCAGCGCGTCCAGGGTGGCCAGCCCGTCCATCTCGGGCATCTCGAGATCCAGGGTCACGAGGTCCGGCTTGAGCTCCCGGATCTTCTGCAGGGCATAGCGGCCGTTGACGGCGTTGCCGACCACCTCCACGCCGGGGATGGCCCCCAGCGCGTCGGCGATGGCGCGCCGGAAGAGGATCGCGTCGTCGACCACCAGGACGCGCAAGTTCATCTCCGGCCCCTTCCCTCAGCCCGCCTGCTACGCTTTGCCGGCCCCGTCGACGTCGAGCACGGCGGCAGGATCGAGCACGGCCACAAGGCGCCCCTCCCCTCGGAAAACCCCGCGCAGGTCGCGGCCCTGCACTCCGTGCAGGTTGGCCGGCGGCGGATCGAGCCTGCCGTCCTCCACGGCCACGGTGTCGGCGACGCTGTCGACCAGGAGC
Organism: uncultured bacterium; assembly: GCA_937935355.1. Lineage (GTDB taxonomy): Bacteria > Planctomycetota > SZUA-567 > JAKLDR01 > JAKLDR01 > JAKLDR01. The sequence continues at coordinate 61,203 of CALGYR010000022.1, forward strand.
CCCACCGGCTCGCCCTTCCAGTCGACGATGAGTATCCGGTTCTCCGGCCCCGGTTCGACGGCCCCGAGCTCCAGGCGCACGCGCAGGTCCATAACCGTGACGATGCGCCCGCGCAGGTTGCGGATGCCGGCCACGTAGCGCGGGGCGTGGTGGACCGGCGTCAGTTCGCCGGGCAGCACCACCTCCTGGACCAGCCCGGTGTCGATCCCGAAGGCCCCGTCGCCCAGTTGGAAGGTGGCCACCAGCAGCCCATCGCCGGTCTTCGTCGCGCTCTCGGCTTCGGTCACGACACACCTCCCTCAGACTGTTCCTGGTTCCTCGTTCCTGGTTCTTCGCTCCCGCGATCGTCGTGCCCAACCAGGAACTAGGAACCAGGAACCAGGAACTGCCGTTAGATCTTGAACTGCCCCACCAGCGCCTTGAGCCGCTCGGCGAGCTTGCTGAGCTCCGCCGCGCTGGCCTTGACCTGCTCGCCGCCCTGCCTGACCTCGGTGACCGCCGCGCTGATCCCGGCGATGTCCCGGGCGATGGTGGTCGAGACCTCCGCAGTCTGGTTGACTCGCTGGTTGGCGTCCTTGACGCCCGCCGAGGCCTGGGCGATATTGCCGGCCACGTCCTTCGTCACCGTGGCCTGCTCTTCGATGGCCGCGGCGATCGAGGCCACGATGTCGCCGACCTCCTTGATGACCGCCGAGATCTGGTTGATGTCGCTGATGGCCGCGCCGGTAGAGGTCTGGACGCCGCCGATCCGCGCCTTGATGTCCTCGGTGGCCTCGGCGGTCTGGCGGGCGAGCTCCTTGATCTCGTTGGCGACGACCGCGAAGCCCTTGCCGGCCGCGCCGGCCCGGGCCGCCTCGATGGTGGCGTTCAAGGCCAGCAGGTTGGTCTGCGAGGAGATGTTGGTGATGGTCTCGGTGACCTTGCCGATCTCCTGGGCCGCCTGGCCAAGCTTCTGCATCTGGTCGGAGACCACCCTCGCCTGGGTCGTGGCCTGTTCGCTGATGTTCCGCGCCTTGGCGGTGTTGGCCGCGATGTCGCCGACCGTGGCGCTCATCTCCTCCGTGGCGCTGGCCACCGAGCCGAGGCTCGTCGAGGACTGCTCCATGGAGGCCGCCACCGAGGTGGTGTTGGCGCTCGACTCCTCGGCCGCGGCCGCGACGGTGTCGGCCTTCTCGGACATCTTGGTGACGCCGGTGGAAGTCTGTTCCGAAACGGCCGACAACTCGGTCGCGGCCGACGCCAGGGTTGCGGCGGTCTGCTGAACATCCTTGACCACCCTGGCGATCTGCGTCTGGTCAGTGATGATCTCAAGCGCTCCGACCGCCTTGCCGTCCCCGTCCTTGATCGGCACCGCGCCGTAGGAGATGTTGAGATCGAGCCCCGCCGGATGCGCGTCGGTGACGCTCTCGGCATAGCGGCCGTCCTGCATGGCCCGGGCACACGAGCACTTCTGCGTCCGGCAGTCTCCGGTCTTGAAGGCCTCGTAGCACTTGGAGCCCATCAACTGGTCCATGGTCTTGCCGGTCAACTCCTGGCCTTTGCGGTTCATGAAGATGACATTGAAGTCCTTGTCGACGATCATGAGCGGATTGGGAACGTTGTCGAGATGCTCATTGAAGGCATCGACCATGCGGTTGGCACCCTCCAGCACCGGGCGAAACTCGAAGTGGATCCCCGCCACGTCGCTCTTAGCGCGCAACTGGCCCACCGCGATGCGGTTGGCCATGGCCCCCATTTCGGAGGACAGCTTACGGTTTATGCCCGAGATTGACCGGGAGGTCATGGTCGCAAACAGGATGGCGAGAGCCAGGCCCAGACCTGCGGCGACGACCAACAGAATGCGCACCAACCGGACTTTGGCCTCTGAAGCATGTTCGGCCTTGTCAATGCCCTCCTGGCGCCAATTCAGGTACTCCTCGGTGGCGGCATCAATCTTATCCATGGCCACCAGCGACTCACGCACGTAGGTGCTCATGGCCTCGGCGGCATTTCCTGCCTCCGCATAACCGACAACCTTTTTGTTGGCGGTTCGCGCTTCCGCAATCGCCACGTCCATGGTACCAAGCAACTCCCGCCCCCTCTGCGTCTTGGCGGCATCCTTGAGTTCCGCGATCAGTTTCTGATACTCCTCACGCACCTCGCTGAGTTCGGCAGATCGGAAGAGCACACGTCTGAACTCCCGTCACCGAATACGACATCGTATGCC
>CALGYR010000023.1 GCA_937935355.1 uncultured bacterium
TCATCGACAACAATGCCATCAAGCAGGACCTGGGTGTGCTCTCGATATCGGGCGGTTCGAACACGCCGAATATCCAACTCGGCTCCGACGTCGCCGCGCAATCCGTCGCCGTGGCCGACTGGTTGGACGCCAACGGCGCCAGGGCGCTGACTCTGACCGGCACGGGCACGCCCTTCGCGGTCACTGGCACGTTCACCTATTCGACGGGCACGGTCAGGTACACCGGGGGCGGGGCCACCAACATAGCGGCCCTATCCGGCACCGGGGGCACCAACGGGTACTACAACCTCGAGGTCAAGCCCGGGGCCAACTCCGCCACGCACACTTTCGCCGCCGGGACCGTCTCGGTGAACGGCGCCTTCGCCGCCGGAAACGGCACCAACACGGGGGTTACGGTGACGGCCGCGACCAACGCCACCACGCTCACCGTGACCGGCGACGCCACCATATCGGCAAACACTACGCTGGTGACCAACGCCACCGCCACGACCACGGTGGGAGGGACCACCTCCGGGGCGGGCACGCTGCAGATCTCGACCGGCATCTTCGACGCCAACGGCGCCTACAACGTCTCCGGCGCCACCACCTTCACCGACGCCGGCCGGCTGCAGCTGGGCGGGACCGTGACCAGCCTGGGGACGTTCACGGCCTCCTCCGGGACCGTCGAGTACGACAGCCGGACTGCCGATCAGACTGTGGCGGCCGTAACCTACAACAACCTGGAAGTGGACAACTTCACCCGGGTGGCCACCGCCGGCGGGAACTTCGCGGTGGGCGGCAACCTGTCCGTCGTCTCGGGCGCCTTCGACGTGGCCGCTCGGACCGTGACGGTGACCGGAAGCGTGGTCGCCGGCTGGCGCCTGGACTTAGGATCGACGACTACGCCGGTGGCGACCGGCTACACCCGGTTCCCCGTCCAGGCCTATTCGGCCGGACGGGGTTGCGGATGGGACAACGTGAGCGGCATCGACTGGCGTGACCGCGGGGCCGGCGCCTCCGATCTGCAACGCGACTTCCATTTCGCGCCCAGCGACCACAACTTCCTCGTGGACCTGCCCAATGGCAACTACACGGTGAAGGTCTACTTCGGAGACCTGACTTACGGACACGACAATATCGACGTATCCGTCGAAGGTACGCTCGTGTTGGATGACTATTCGACCATCGCCGGCCAGTTCACCTCGCAGAGCTTTGCGGTGACCGTGGCCGACGGGCAGCTGACCCTCGGCCTGCACGAGGACGGCGGCAGCGACCCCAACTGGGTGGTCGACGGCATCGACGTGACCGGCACCGGGGAGATACGCATAGGCGCAGGCACGCTCGACGCCAACGGGGCCTACGACATGACCGGCGGGGCCACCACCTTCACCGGGGCGGGGCGGCTGGAACTCGGCGGAACGGTCACGAGTCTCGGGACCTTCACGGCATCGACCGGCACGGTCGAATACAACAACACCGCCGCCGGCCAGACCGTAGCCAACGTGAACTACCACAACCTGGAGGCTGACAACGGCGGCCAGACTGCGACCATCGGCTTCGCCCTGGCCCCGACCAACGTCGGCGGCACGCTGACCGTGACCGGCGCGAGCGTCGTGGATCTAAACGCCGGGCTCGACCTCACCGGCCGGGCGCTGACCTTCGCCGGCGCCGGCGAACTGCGCGTCGCCGGGAACATCGCCGACCTGGGCAGCTTCACCAAGGGCTCCGGCAAGGTGACGCTCGACGGCGGGGTGGCTCAGTCGATCGCCAGCGCCGTGGCCCCGGCCTTCCACGACCTGACGATCACCAACAACTCGACCGCGACCCTCAACACGGACGCCACGGTGGACGCGACCACCCTGGACGTGGACGCGGGCTCGAGCCTGGCGGTGGCCTCGGCCAAGACTCTCACGCTGCTGGGCGGCGTGACCCTCGACGGGACCCTGGAGCTCAAGGCCGGCGCCACGCTTGCAACCGGCGGTAACATCACCGGGCTGTCCACCAGCACGTTCAAGGCCTCCGGCACCTCCATGGCGCCGGGAGAGATCGCCGTCATCAGCAACAACGGTTCCGGGAACTACTCCATGACACTGGACGGGAACGTCGTGGTCAGCAACGCGGAGATCAGCGACCTTGCCGATGCCGGACTGACCTTGAGTGGCTCGGGCACGACCACCTTCGATCACGTGGTCTTCACCGACGGTCAGTCCAGTTCGATCGTCTACCTGCACGTGACCGACGCGACCTGGAACAGCCACACTTTCTCTGGCGTGGGCTTCGAAGACATGGGCGTCGGCACCAGCACCATCGAGATCACCACCGGCGGCAACGTGACCGTGACCGACTACGCCAGCGGTACCGGCTGGGCCTCCGGGGACGCCTCCGACGTGGAGACCTCTGGCACCGTCACCTGGGCACCAACGGCGGCTGATGGCCTCTCAGCCGCAGCCAAGACGACCGGGCAGGGCACGCTGGTCGTCTGGACCGCCCCCGTGGAACGAGGAACGCTCGGCTACCGGGTGCTGCGGCGCGAGGCTTCCGCTGGCGAAAATACCGAGCCCGGCTCCTGGCGGCGCCTGGCCGAGGTGCCGGCCGAGACCTTCGGCGGCGAGCCCACCGGTAACGAGTACCGGTGGCTGGACGAGTCGACCGGCAGGAGCGCTACCAACGGTGCCGCCGCGCGCTACGAGTACCGCGTCGAGGAGATCGAGGCCGGAAGCGAGCGCCCCAGAACCGCCCGGGCAGACCTGCGGAACGGTCAGCAAGACTGAGGCCCGGTCTCTCCGGTCCATACTGCGACTTTGCAGGAGCCCACCCCAGGCATCCAATCGCACGACGGCGCCCAGCCTATGCGCCATCTCCGGCCATGGCGCGAACGCCAGATGAAGAACCGTGCTCCCCTACTCGCCCTGAGGTTCCGGCACCACAACCGGGGGCTTGGCTCCGTCCTCCAGCGCCGGGCGCTGCGGAGGAGATGCGGGGAAGGAGCCCGTCTCCGACGCCGGGGCCTTGACGGCCTTTCCAGACCCGACCGCCGCGTCGCCCAGCCCATCCACCGTTCTGAGGTTGAGGCGCAGGAAACTTGTCTTCACCTCGCGGTGGCCGGCCTTGAGGTTGGGGCTCTCCAGAAGCGCCTGTTGCAGCTTCTCGCTCGGCACGACCGACTCCGCACGCCCGACCCAGCCGTTGTCCTGCTCGGCGATCTGGGCGGCATCACGCGCCGGGGAAACCGGCCTGGAGGGCTGCACGTCCCCCGGCAGCAACGCCAGGGTCGCCAGCAGACCCACCGACAGGCAGCAGAACACCGCCGCCATGACCATGCGGCCAGCGGAGCCCGGCTTGGCCGCCCCGGCGGCCGCGGCCATGGACGCCTGCGCGGCCAGGGCCTTGCGCCTGTTGGGATTGAGGACCGGACGCGGTCTGTCATCCATCGCGAGATTCTCCGTTACTGCAGATCCGTGCCGACCACGTGCCAGTTGTGGAAAGCCGGCACATCGCCGCCCGGGAACCCTGGAGGCGGATGGCCGCGCAGGCACGGATCGTAAGCGTAGCACCGATAGCTGAAATAGCTCGACACCGGGTTGGTGCCGGTGGTGATGATGGCGCCGAGGATGTAGAGGTTCTTCTTGGTCCCGCCGCCCACATTCGGACGGATCACGTCTCCGGAGGTGAAGAGCGCGGCGTGCACCTCGCGGTTGTCGTTGGTCCCGGAGATGTAGATGGTATCCGCAGCCACCAGGCCCAGGGCCGGTTGAATCCTCTCGCCTCCCACGACCGGCTTGCGGTTCTCCCAGTCGGCGGCCTGGACGTAGCTGTAATTGGGGCCGTCCCATTGCCCGGTGGTGGACCAGGAGTTCTTCCCGGTGTCGAAGGGCATCGGGTTGCCGTACTTGTCCTGGAGCTGCCACTGGCCGTCCCCGGAGTCGTCTGTGTATCGTATCGCGTTGTTGACATGCACGTCCCCTCGGGTGGCGACGGAGAGGCGCCGGCTGATGTTGCCGCTCACCCCCACGTTCTCCCGGCAATAGACGGTGCCGTCGTGCGGCACGGGCACGTCAATCTCGGTCATGGTCCTGCCGTTGCTGGTGGTGACCACGTCCATCTTGTCCTGCTTGAAGGTGATGGTCACGTTGGTTCCCGACGTGGGGTAGACCCCGGTGGCCGCTCTGAACTTGGTCCGGAACGCCGGATCCTGGTAGTCGTACACGACCGCGCCCGCCGGCGCGGCCTTGGCCATCGCCTCGATCTCATCCGCCTCGGGCAGCGCGATGTAGGGCACGCCGGGGGTGGCGCGCTTGTGGAAGACCGTGTTCTTGCGGTCCGAATAGTTGATCCTTCCGGCCGCGGTGACGTCGTCCCAGAAGGTCACGTTGGTGCCGTTCACGTTGATGTTCGAATTGCAGTGCACCTTGCCGCCGTAGCTCGCGTAGTCGCCGATGTCTAGGACGCCTTTGCTGACGAACCGCGCGTAATCGGAGAACAGCGTCCCGCCCCGCGTGGTCATGCCCAGCGTCGTGCGGATCTGCCGCCCTCCGCGGGTCTCGGTGGCCGTGCTGCGGACCAGATACCATTCGGAATCGGCCTGCGTCACCTCGACGGTGATCTCGTACGAGCCCACATTGAACGAATCCACCGTCGAACTGGCCCCTTCGAGGAACTGCGCCCTGGCCAGGCCGGTGTTGAGGGGCAACCAGCCGCCGTCGGCGAGCACCTCCAGGCGCACCCGCTCCAGGCCGGCCTCGGCCGCGACCAGCCTCGCCAACCTCGCCTCGGATGCCGATTCGGACTGGTCCCTGGCGATGTGCAGGGTCATCATTGCGGCCAGCAGGCCGGAGACTACCATCATCATCGTCAGGACCACGATCAGGGCCGTTCCTCGACGCCCAGGCTCCATGGCTCCCTCGATAGCGAACATGACCCGCCTCCTTCCCGCCGAGCCTAGTTGTGGTTCCGGCTCAGCGCCTCGTTCGTGAGAGTCGTGGTCACCATCCCCCGCATCTTCTCGTTTCTGCTCTGGGCGCGGATGGTAAGCTGCACAGGATCAACCCCTTGGGTCATCACCTGCACGAAACTTCCTTGGATCGTAATGCGGTCCTGAAGCGCGCCCTTTGGACCGTCCCGGGGAGTACGGTTGAAGACCGTGCCGTCCGACAACCTGATCTGCGACGCCGTGATCGCGACGACCGTGATCGGGGCCACATAACTGTGCGCCCCGTAGTCCACGTACTTGAAAAGGCCGCCGTCGCTGCCGCCCGGGTTGGGGGCATAGCAGATCACTTCGATGCCCTGCCAGCACGGTTCGGACTGCACGTTGCCGGAAGCGTCAGTGTATACGAATTTCTCGCTCTGCGGGTCGCCCGCGACCACCCGCCGGCGCGCAGTCGGAAACACCAGGGCCGTCTGGGTCCAGCCACCCTCGGTGAAGTCATAGGACGAACGAAGAACCGGCGACGTCTCCTTGAGCTCCTTCACTATCAGGTCGACCGCTTCCTGCACCTGGTTCTCCGCGTGAGTCTGCAACATATCGGCGCTCGACTGGCTGGCCGCATCCCGGCACAGGAGGAAGGTCCCGGTGAGCACCAAAGAGAATATGCCCATGGCGATCACGACCTCGAGAAGCGAAAAGCCGGCGTTCGGTCTGGTCGCGTACATGGTCGGCTCCTAGCTCCTTGCCCGCACGCCGGTCAGGACGACCCCAAGCTCCGGCACCTCTATGCGGATCTCGTACGCCTTGTCCGGCCCCGTCCAGTTCAGGTCCGTTATGGTGATCTTCCCGGAAGCTCCGTTCCGCCTGTTCATGTTGGTCACGCCGAAGGTGTTGCCGTTCTGAAGCAGCATCAAGTCCATATCCTCGGCCAGCAGAACCTCCATCGCCTGGTGGGCGGCTCGAAAGGCCACCGTGCGATCGTACATCTCGCGATTGGCTTGCTCGATCTTGTATTTCACAGTTAGGACGCCGGCACACATTATGGCCAGAATGCCCGTGGCGATCAGAACCTCAAGCAGCGAGAAGCCCTGAGGCGACCTGCGGTTCGGCAACTCGGCATCCTTATCCATTTCTCAAAGCCTCCCACCACCGCCACAGCCAAGCCTTAGCAACCAATATGCTAATGAAGACCATTATTAATGCAATACTTAAATCTCACAAGTAACGAGCAATAGCTCCCACCGGCTCAGCTCTAAAGCCAATCCCAGCGTAACCGCAACGTAACGCAGATGCGTGGAGTTACCGGACATCCACAGCGATGTTACTTATCGGTTACGGACTTATACAACTATATCGATTATTCGCCCCTCATTGCTCGGGGGCCTGTGGTCAATATTCCCTGATGTGTTGCTCTGGTCTTCGACGGGCTCTTGACGCTTCTTCCTGCGCCGATGCTGCCCGCCATCCTGAGGAGACCGGCCGTCCTCGCGCACGCGATCCTGCTCGGTCTCCTGAGCAGTCTCGACCTCCTCCTGAGCTACGCGGCTGCGCTCCTCGCCCCTGGCGGTCTGCACGTCCTGCGAGGCGCGGGCCGCGTCCTGCATGATCTGCTGCAGGCGCTGGATGAGCTCGGTCTTGCTCAGGTTCTCCTGGATGTTGCTGATCTGCATCTCAGCCACCCGTGGATCGACCGTCTCCCGTCGGTCCGGCCGACGGGAGCCCCCCTGTTCCTACCATCGGCTCGCCACCGCCGCGGTCCACCGAAAACTTCCGAGCCGTGCCGCCTATTCCTCCTCGATGGCGCCGTCCAGCCCCAAGTCCTCGAACTTGCGGCGCAGGAACTTCAGCAGCTGCGTGTGGATCTGGCAGACCCGGCTCTCGGAGATGCCCAGCACGTCGCCGATCTCCTTCATGGTCAGCTCGTCGTAGTAGTACATGACCAGGACCTGCTTCTCCTTGTCGCAGAGACCCCGGACCGCCGCCTGGCGCAGCTCCCGGCGCTGCAGATCGGAAAGCGGGTGCTTGGCCCGGGTGTCGGCGGCCAGGTCCATGCGCAGGGTGCGGCTGTACTTGGATGACTCCACCTGGCAGCCCTCGATGGAGATCTGGTCCTTGATGCACAGCGCGTCCGAGAGCTCCTTGTACTCGTCGATGTCGAGGCCCAGCTCCTCGGCCATCTCCTCCTGGGTCGGGGTGCGCTCCAGTCGGGCGGTCAGGGCGTCGCGACGCTCAGCCAGATGCTGGGCGCGGCTGCGAACCTGGCGCGGGACCCAGTCGGCCCGGCGCAGGTCGTCGAACATGGCCCCGCGGACCCGCTGGCTGCAGAAGGTCTCGAACTTGATGTTGCGCCGCGGATCGAACTTGCTGATGGCCTCGATCAGGCCCACCGTGCCGGCGCTGAGCAGGTCGTTGAGGTCGACCAGCCCGGGCAGGCCGGTCTTGAGCCTCTCCGCGTGATAACGAACCACCGGCAGGTAGTGTTCGATCAGCCGGTTGCGGAGACCCGGGTCCCTCTGCCGCACGTACTGCCGCCAGAGCCTGTCGATGTCGGCCTGCTTCTGCTCCACGGATGTCATTGCCACTTGCCTACCCTCCCTCCCCCGCTCCAGATTCCTTGTCGATCCACCGCTCATTCTGCCCATCCCTCAGGTCAACCCGTCTTCTTCGCGGCCGACTGTCCGGCCGCCTCCGACGCGTGGCCGCCACCGAAGTTCAGCCTCTTGCCGGAGCGCTCGCGCGCCCGCGCCCGGGACTCGTGCCACGCCTCGGAGATCACCGCCATGACCAGGCGCCCCAGCACCCGGCCGAGCGCCCAGACCACCAGCATGGCCACCACCGCCCGCAGGGCCACGTCCTCCAGGGGCAGGGCCGGCTCGCCGCTGAACATCTGCCAGAGCCAGTAGAGGCAGACCGTCAGGAAGGCCAGCATGCCCAGGAAGACGGACAGGAACTTATGCATCGCTACATCCCCACTGCACGGCTCAGCAGGCCGACCAGCCCCCGGCGCTCACGGGAGACGCCGGCCGACGGCAGCGCCCAGTTCCCGACGCGCTCGGCCAGCCGCCGGACGGCGGCGCTGGCCGGGGCTTGCGGAGAGGCCAGCAACAGCGGCCGCCGCGCACGCACCGCCGCCGCCGCCTGCCAGTCGAACGGCACGCTGCCCAGGACGTCGAGGTCGACGCCCAGGTAGCGCCTGGCCACCTGGGCAACCCGCTCGCCGATCCGCCGGCCCTCGTCCTCGGAGCGCGCCATGTTGATGGCCAGGGCGATCCCCGTCCGGCCCTCGCCGGTCAGCAGCTTGACCAGCGCGTAGGCATCGGTCACCGCGGCCGGGTCCGGCGAGGCCACCACCAGCACGCGGTCGGCGGCGCGCAGGAAGGCGCGCACGCCCTGCCCGGCGCCGGCGGCGGTGTCGACGACGATCAGGTCGTAGTCGTCATCCAGCGCCCCCAGCGAGGCAATGAGTTGCTCGCGGCCCACGGGCGAGAGGTCGGCCAGCTCGCCCACCCCGGAGGCCCCCGGCAGCAGGTCGAACCCCGGGGCGACGTTCACGAGCGCCTCGCCGATCGGCAACCCGTCCAGGGCCACCTCGGCGAGCGTGGCCCGGGGCGTGAGCCCGAGAAGCAGATCGGCCGAGGCCAGGCCCAGGTCGGCATCGACCAGCAGCACCCGCCGGCCGGAGCCGGCGACGGCCAGGGCCAGGTTCACGGCCAGGCTCGACTTGCCCACCCCGCCCTTGCCGCCGGTCACGGCCAACGTACGGGCGCGGCGCGGCCGCTCCGAACGTTCCGGCCAGGAGCGCGCGCCCGACTCGTCCATGCGCCGCAGCATCCGGCGGAGGCTTTCGGCTTGATCAGGCACTTTGCGCCACCTCTCCGATCAGCATGCTGGCCAGCTTCCGGCCGTCGCCGACTTCGATGTCGTCGGGCACCGACTGCCCGGTGGTCACGTAGGAGAGCTCCTTGTCGATGCGCAGGAGCACGTTGAGCAGCACGCCTACGGACACGGCCTCGTCCAGCTTGGTGAGCAGCACCCGGTCGAGCTTGAACTGCGCGAAACGCTCGACCACGGAACCGAGCAGGCTCGACTCGCTGGTCGAGCTCAGCACCAGGTGGGTCTCGTCGGGGCGGGCCGCCTCCAGGAACATGCGCAGGTCGTTCATCTTGATGTCGTCGCGCTGGCTGCGGCCGGCGGTGTCGATGAGCACCAGGTCCATGTCCCGGAACTCGTCGAGGACCGCGCGGACCTTGGCGGGACTGGAGACCTCCCTCACGGGCAGGCGCATGAGCTCGCCGTAGCGATAGAGCTGGTCGACGGCCGCCAGGCGGTAGGTGTCGTTGGTGACCAGGGCCACGCGCTTGCGCTCGATGAGGGCGAAGCGGGCCGCCAGCTTGGCCACCGTGGTGGTCTTGCCCACGCCGGTGGGCCCGATCAGCGCCACGGTGGTGGCCCGGCCGGACTTCAGGCGGATGGGGCCGCCGCTGCGGATCAGGTCGGACATCAGGCCCAGCAGATGGGTGCGCACCGCCCCGGAGTCGGGCCGGCCGGAGCCGCCCAGGTCCTTCTGCACCCGCTCGACCAGGTTCTTGGCCAGCCCCTCGGCGACCTGCGACTCGACCAGCCGGAGATAGCTGTCGAAGAGCTCCGGGCAGACGTTGGGCGGATGGCGCACCGCCGAGCGGCGGCACATCTGCTCCATGACCGAGCGCATGGCGGCGAGCTCGGCGTGCAGGACGCCGATGTCCGTGGCCGTGGCGGCCACGGCGCCGCCGTCCGCTCCGGCCAAAGCCGGGACCATCCGGGCCGCGTCGGCGCCCGACCGGGCCCCGGCGCCGTAGGCCCTCTCCAGGAAGCCGCCGGAGCTCCGCGGCGTTCCGCGCGGGGGCTGCTCGTCGCAGGGCTCCTCGCGGGACGAGGCCGCCGTTCGCCGGCGCGGCTGGACCCGCCGGGCGACTATCTCGCAGACCGGCATGCCCCCGAAGCCCAGGAACCCGCCCTCGCGGTAATGGCGGACGCCGAGGAGCTCGATGCTCTCGGAGTCGGCTCCCAGCACGCGCCGCATCTTGGCGCGGGCCTCCTCCGGAGTGCGCCCCCTGAAGATGTGTCCGTTGGCCTGCATCCCCATCCCCTTCCTTGCCTTCCCCTTCCCCGCCTGCCCTTTCACCTGCCGTCAGCCTTTCAGCCCACCGCCACGCCTTCGACGGTCACCATGCCCAGGCTCTCGACCTGCACCTCGGGCACGAGTTCGTTGTAGGAGATCACCGAGAGGCTGGGCATCTCCCCCTCGGTCATGCGCTTGAGGTGCGAGCGGACCTGCGGCGAGCACAGCACCACGCCGGCGTGCCCGGCCGCCGCCAGCCGGGAGATCTCCCGGCCCACGGCCTCGACCACCTTGCGGATGTCGGCCGGCGGCAGGGTCAGGTAGCTGCCGGTCTCGGTGCGCTGGATGGCCCGGTCGACGGCGTCCTCCAGCTTCGGGTCCACGCTGACCACGTGGAGCTTGCCGTCGGCCTCGACCAGCGAACGGCAGATGGCCCGGCCCAGCGCGTTCCGGGCGTACTCGGTGAGGACCTCCGGGTCCTTGGTGCGCGGCGCGCAGTCGCCGAGCGCCTCGAGGATGGCCTCCAGGCTGCGGATCGACACGCGCTCGCGGAGCAGGTTCTGGAGGACCTTCTGGATCTCGCCGGTGGAGAGCAGCTTGGGATAGACCTCGTCGACCAGGTGCGAGCTCGTCTCTTTGAGGTTTTCGATGAGCTTGGTGACCTGCTCGCGGGTGAGGATCTCCGCGGCGTGCTTGCGGATGATCTCGGTGAGGTGGGTGGCCACCACGCTCTCGGCGTCGACCACCGTGTAGCCCATGGTCGCGGCGCGGTCCTTCTGGGCCTTCGATATCCAGACGGCCGGCAGGCCGAAGGCCGGCTCCTTGGTCTCGATGCCCTCGACCCGCCCGGTGGCCACGCCGCTGTCCATGGCCAACAGCCGGTCGGGCATGGCCGTGCCCCGGGCGATCTCGGTCCCGCGGAGCTTCACGCAGTACTCGCCGGGCTCCAGCTGCATGTTGTCGCGGATGCGGATGGGCGGCACCACCAGCCCCAGGTCCATGGCGATCTGCCGGCGGATCATGGTCACCCGCTCGAGGAGCTCGCCGCCCTGCGCCGGGTCGACCAGCGGGATCAGGCCGTAGCCGACCTCCAGCTCCATGGGATCGACCTTGAGCAGCCCCTCGACGCGCTCGGGCTTGACCTCGGACTGCTGGCGCTCGACCGCGGCGCGCTCGGCGGCCTTCTCCTTGCCGAGCTTGACCTTGCGGACCTGCCAGGCCACGAAGCCCAGCAGCATGGCCACGGGCATGGTCCGGAAGGTGGGGAAGACGAGCAGGCTCAGGACGCCCAGCACGGCCGCGGCCGTGGCCAGGGCGCGCGGACGGTTGAAGAGCTGGCCGACGACCTCGCCGCCGAGGTTGAGCTCGGCCGAGGCGCTCCGGGTGGTGACCAGGCCGGCCGAGACCGCCATGATCAGCGCCGGCACCTGGTTGACCAGGCCGTCGCCGATGGTCAGTTTGGAGTAGAGTTCGAGGGCCCGGCCCCACTCCATGCCATGCATGGCCACGCCGATGATGAAGCCGCCGAGGATGTTGATCAGGGTGATGATCAGGCTGGCGATGGCGTCGCCCCGCACCCACTTCGAGGCGCCGTCCATGGCCCCGTAGAAGTCGGCCTCCTTGGTGATCTTCTCGCGCCGGCGGCGGGCCTCGGTCTCGTTGATGAGCCCGGCGTTGAGGTCGGCGTCGATGGACATCTGCTTGCCGGGCATGGCGTCGAGCACGAACCGGGCGGCCACCTCGCTGATGCGGGTGGCGCCCTTGGTGATGACCACGAACTGGATGATCACCAGGATCAGGAAGATGACCGCGCCGACCACCACCGAGCCGCCGGCCACGATCTCCCCGAAGGTCTGGACCATCTGGCCGGCCTTGGCCTCGGTCTGTTCGGCCGAACCCAGGATCAGCCGGCTGGTGGCCACGTTGAGCGCCAGGCGGAAGAAGGTCAGGATCAGCAGCAGCGAGGGGAAGCTCGAGAGCTGCAGCGGATCGGTCATGTAGACGGTGCTCATGAGGATGAGCACCGCGGCGGTGATGTTGGCCACGAGCAGCAGGTCCATGGCCAGGGGCGGCAGGGGGATGACCAGCGGGACGAACACCACCATGATCCCCAGGAAGATCATGGTCGCGTCCCGGTTCTTGGTCAGGACGGCCAGGGCGCCGCGGGGACCGAGGGCGACGGAATCAGACATGCTGAGGCCTCACTTCGAAAGGAGTGGACGCCGTGGACGCGGTGGACGCGGTGGACGCGGTGGACGCGGTGGACGTTGTGGACTCACCGGACATCGTTGACGACCCTTGGGCGCCGCGCGCCGGGAAGGTCCACATCGTCCACTCCGTCCAGATCGTCCACATCGTCCACCGTCCTCCCTACGCGCTCCGCCGCGAGCGGCGCGCGCTGATCCCGTAGACCATGGCCAGAACCTCGGCCACCGCCTCGTAGAATTCCCTGGGTATCTGCTGCCCCACCTCCACCGCCTTGTACATGGCGCGGGCCAGGGGCTTGTTCTCGACGATGGGCACGCCGTGCTCGGCGGCCAGCTCCCGGATGCGTAGGGCCACCAGGCGCTCGCCCTTGGCCAGCACCTCGGGGGCGGCCATCTCCTCCTCGTCGTACTTGAGGGCGATGGCCAGGTGGGTGGGGTTGGTGACGACCACGTCGGCCTCGGGGACCTTGCGCATCATCTGCTGCATGATCATCCGGCGCATGATCGCCCGGCGGCGCGCCCGGATGGTGGGATCGCCCTCCATGCGCTTCATCTCCTCGCGGATCTCTTCCTTGGTCATGCGCAGGTCCCGCTCGTGCTGCCAGCGCTGGAAGAGGTAGTCGACGATGCCCAGGACCAGCAGGAGGATGATCAGCTCCAGCCCGGCCCGGAAGAGGATCGCACCGACCGCGGAGAGCGCCGCCGACAGGGGCATGTCCGCGAGCAGGACCAGCTTCTCGGTGTCGGCCCGCAGCCGCAACCACAGCACCACCCCGGCCGCGGCGACCTTCAGGAGCCCGCCGATCAGCAGGACCATGGCCCGCGCCGAGAACAACCGCTTGAACCCGTTCACGGGGTTGATCTTGTCGAGGTTGGGGACGAGCGGTTCGGAGGCCCAGATGAAGCCGAACTGCGCCCAGTTGACCGCCAGGCCCAGGGCCAGGAGGAAGAGGCTGATGGGCGCGATGATCTTGAAGAAGGCCAGCGCCAGCACCCAGCACTGCCGGTAGTAGTCCTCCCCCTCGGCCTTGGGCTCGCCCATCCAGCGCAGGATCTCGACGGTCACGGCCTTGATCTCTCCGACCATGACCGGCCCGTAGAAGCGGATGAAGACCAGGCCGGCCAGCATCATGAGCGCGCTGGCCAGATCGTTGGAGCGGGCGATCTGCCCCTTCTCGCGCGCCTCCTCGCGGCGGCGCGGGGTCGCCTCTTCCGTCCTGGCTTCCCGTTCCTGGTCAGGCACCCTTCAGTCCCCTTCCCCTTCAGCCCGCCGACCGCGACAGTTCCAGCACGGCGCGGATCTTGCGCTCGCTGCGCTCGGCCAGGCGGTCGGCCACCCCGGCCATCATTCCCAGCGTCAGGAGGATCACCGCGAAGCCCAGCATGATGCGGACCGGGAATCCGACGATGAAGATGTTCATCTGCGGCACGGTGCGCCCGACGATCCCCAGGATCAGGTTGGCGAGCAGGCCCGAGGCGATCACCGGCGCGGCCAGCTGCAGGGAGATGGTCCAGAGGAAGCCGAACTCCTCGACCAGCAGGCTGAGCGTCTTCCAGGACACGTCCAGGCCGCACATCGGGACGGTCTGGTAGCTCAGCGCCACGGAGCGCACGAAGACGTGATGCCCGTCGAGCCCCACGAAGACGGCCAGGAAGCACAGGAACTTGAGCTGGCTGACCACCGAGATTTCCAGGTCGCGCTCCGGATCGATCAGGTTGGCTATGTCCAGGCCCATGTCCCGGCCGATGTGCTGGCCGGCCAGTTGCACGCCCTGGAGGACCAGGTTGGCGACCAGCCCGATGAGGAAGCCCACCCCCAGTTCCCGGACGGCCGCCCAGAGATAGCCGCCCAGGCCCCAGCCCAGCGGATGGATGCCCTCGGGCACGGATAGCTCCGCGAAGCCCATGACCAGCAGGGCCAGCAGCCCGGCCACCCCGACCTTGAGCTGCACGGGGTGGTTGGTCTCGTCGAAGAACGGGCAGAAGTAGACCAGCCCGCCCATCCGGATGAAGACGAGCGTGAAGACCAGGAACTGGTCGACGGCCCAGCCGGCTTCGCCCATCACAGGCCTCCCGCGCGCGGCGCGTCGCCGATCATGTGGATGATGTCCTGGCTGTACTCGACCAGCAGGTTGATCATCCAGGGGGTCAGCGCCAGGGTCACCAGGCCCACGATGACGATCTTGGGCACGAAGGTCAGGGTCATCTCGTTGATCTGGGTCACAGCCTGGAGGATGCTCACCAGCAGGCCGACCAGCAGGGCCGTGCCCAGGACGGGCAGGCCCAGGAGGATGGTCAGCTTGATCATCTCCTTGGTGACGTCGATGGCTGCGGAGTCCATCGTCTCAGTTCCTTCCACTCATCATCGAGGCAGGACGCTCACCGCCGAGGCGCAGAGACGCGGAGAAGAGCCGGCTCTCGGCTATGGACTTTCGGCTTTCGGAGCTACGGCCGTTCCGACAGCCAGACGCCGAAGGCCGAATGCCGCCGAGGTTGTTCTCGGCGCCTCCGCGTCTCAGCGGTAAACCCGCGATCTTCATCTCAACTCCCTATGTCACCGGGCCGATGCTGCGCACCAGCTCGCCGACCACCAGGTACCAGCCGTCCACCAGCACGAAGAGCAGCAGCTTGAAGGGGATCGAGACCATCACCGGCGGCAGGAACATCATGCCCATGGACATGAGCACCGAGGCCACCACCAGGTCGATGATCAGGAATGGCAGGTAGAGCAGGAAGCCCATCCAGAAGGCCACCTTCATCTCGCTGAGCGTGAAGGCCGGGATGATGGTCAGGGTGGGGATCTGCTCCGGGTCGATCCGGCCGCCGTTGGCCTGGACCTTGGCGGAGAGCTCCCGGTCGAGCCCCACGAAGAGGCGCAGGTCCTTGCGCCGGGTGTGCTGGAGCATGAACCTCCGGAAGGGCTTGGAGGCCCGCTCCAGGGCGGTCTTCTGGTCGATCTCCTTGGCCAGGTACGGCTGGAGCCCGTCCCGGTTGGCCTGCTGGAAAACCGGGAGCATGATCGCGAAAGTCAGGTAGAGCGCGAGCCCCACGATGACCTGGTTGGGCGGCAGCGACTGCGTGGCCAGCGCCCGGCGCAGGAAGCTCAGCACGATGATGATCCTGGTGAAGCAGGTCATCAGGATGAGGATCGACGGCGCCAGGCTCAGCACCGTGATCAGGAAGAGGATCTGGATGACGCTGGCGGTCTCGCCGGGCGTGCCGTTGGGATTGACGCCCGGGATCTTCGGCAGCTGGTCGAGCAGGCCGGTCGGGGTCTGGGCCGGATCGGCGAACTCGGCCCCGGCCGCACCGCTCCCGGCTCCCAGAAGGAGCAGGAGGAATGCGACCGCCGCCGCGCCCCGTATCAGCGGGGTGATTCTTGACATCTTGGGCTCCCTAGCTGCCCCGTCTCCGGGGCTTTCCGCCCGACGCCCTCCGCGCCAACAGAGGATGTCAGGAAATGCGCTTCAGTCTGGCCAGCTGCTCCCTCAACGCGTCCACGCCGCCGCGGGCCGCCGTCGCACCGACGGCTCCGGCCGGCTCCCGTTCGATCGCCGCCGAATCGGCGACGGCGTCCTGGTCGTCCACGATCTGTTCGCCGCCGTCGCGGCTCAGGCCCACCAGCCGGGAGAGCCTGCCGCCCAGCATTCCCGCGAAGTCCGACTTGCGCCCCGGAGACGGCGTCATCTTTCCGCGCGCCAGGCAGGAGATGTAGTCCACCTCGGCGCGGTCGGTGATCTCGCCGAGCGAGGACAGCCCGTTCTCGGCGGACCCCACCACCAGCACCCGGTTCCCGACCTTGAGGAGGTAGACGGAACGCTTGGCCTCCAGGAACGTCCGCCCGACCAGTTCGGCGGTCTGGGAGCGCCCCCAGGCCGCGCTGCGGGGCATGACCTTCCTGGCCAGGGCCACCGCGCCGCATACCAGGGCTATGACCAGGCCCAGCCAGAAGCCGACCCGGGCCACCATGGAGAGGGCCGAGGAGCGCGCCGGGACCGGAGCGGACTGCCGCCGCTCGGCGGCGCCCGGACGCTCGCCGTCCTCGTAGAGGTTCAGCGTTTCAACTGGGTTCGCTTGGGCTTCCGCGGGAGGGGCGACCGCGGCCGCGGGCTCCGCCGCACCGGCCACGGCGGACGCCGGAGCCGGCAGGATCACGATCCCGGCCGCCAGCAGCCATCCCGCGAGTCTTCGGGCTATCGCACCGGCCATCTCTCCATCTTCCCGCCCCCCTGTGGTTTTCGGCTCACCCGGCGCTGGCCAGGCGGTCCTTGGATGAAAGGATCTCGGTCACGCGCACGCAGAAGTAGTCGTTGAGCACCAGCACCTCGCCGCGGGCGACCAGCACGTCGTTGACCAGGATGTCGACCGGGTCGCCGGCCAGCTTGTCGAGCTCGACCACCGACCCCTCGGCCAGGCGCAGGATGTCCTCCACGTACATGCGGCGCCGGCCCAGCTCGATGCGCACGCGCAGGCGCACGTCGCCGAGCAGGTCGAAGGTGCCCTGGACGCCCTCGGCCGAGGCCGCCGGTCCGGAGAGCTCGGGGAACTGGGCCTCGACCGGATCGCCCCCGCCGCCCCCCGCGGCCGCGCCGCCGATATCGCCCTTGAGCAGGGCCTCGACCTCCTGCTGGGCCAGCGTCCCGCTGTCGGCGTCGCCGGAGGCGGCCTTGAGCAGGGCGTCTATGTCTTCCTGTTTCAGCTCGTCAGGCATGAGCCTTCCCTCTCTTCCGCCGCCTCAGTTCCAGGAGAAGTCGCTCCAGACCACCCGGTCGACCCGCATGGTCTTGTCGAGTCCGTACTTGGTCAGTTCGGAGTTGAACGCGTCCTTGAACGTGCCCAGCAACCCCTCCTGGATGTCGGACTTGACGAGTTTGCCGTACTCCTTGGTGTTGAGCTCCCTGATCATGATGTACCGGAAGATCGCGGACATGCTCGGCGACTTGGCGGTGACGTCCGCCTTGATCGCGGCGATCTCGGCGTGCTCCCCCTCCGGCGGGGCGAAGAACACCGTGACGCCGATGGACAGCCCGCGCCGCTGCACCCCGGCGGAGTCCACCGGCACGGCGATCATGATGTCGGCCACCTCCAGCGTCGGGATGTCCAGCAGCTCCGGGGAGCTGTGCGTCTTGTGGGCCTTCCCGGCCAGCTCCTCGGGGGGCTTCTGGCCGCCCTTGAGCAGGAACATCGCGCCCACGACGGCGGCTATCACCACGACCACCGCGGCGATCAGCGCAGGGCCCGCCCGCCTGCGGCCGCCCGCGGGGGCCTGCTGCTGGACCTCGGCCTGCGCTTCCTTTTCCTCAGGCATGGCTCGCTCCTAGTTCTCGTCCGGTAGGGACCCTTCGAGGACGCTGACCTCCAGGATCTCCACGCGCCGGTTCTGGGAGTCCTCGTCCTCGAACATGCTCCGCGCGGCGGGCTCGTGATACGAGCTGCCGGTTATCTTCAGGCGCTTCTCCGGGATGCCGCCGGTCTTGATCAGGAAGTCGGCCACGGCCCGCGCGCGGCGCCAGGAGAGCTCCCACTCGTCCTCGAACCGCGACCCGGGCCCGACCTCGCTCCGCGAGGCGTGGCCGGTTATCTCCAGCTGGTTCCGGTAACCCTTGACCATGTCGGCGATGCTCTTGAGCGTGTCGTAGCCGGACGGACGCAGCTCGGCGCTGCCCTTCTCGAAGAGCGTCCGGCCGCCGATGGAGATCATCCGCCCCCGGGCGACGCTCGTGACCATGATCTCCGCGCCCGACACCGCGTTGTTCCGCGCCCCCTGGAACTGGGCCAGGCTGGTCGCGGCGCGCACCTTGAGGGGGTAGCCGGAGATGTTGGTGTGCCGGTTGAAGTACTTGCTGATGCCGGCGGCCACCTCCTGCCGGCTGGCGCCCTTGGAGGAGGCCATCACGAACAGCACCATGAAGAAGGCGGTGAGCTGCGTGACCATGTCGCCGTAGGTCAGGCACCACAGCGGCGCGTGCGGTTCGGCGTCGTGGACCTTCTTGCTCATCTCGCTCCCGCCCGCTCCTCAGGCCTTGGTCTCGGTGGCGCGCAGTTTGGGCGGCAGGAACACCCGCAGCTTCTGCTCGACGATGCGCGGGTTGTCGCCCGACTGGATGGCCAGGACTCCCCGGACGATGATGTTCTTGATCAGCATCTCCTCCTCGTGAATGATCATGAGCTTGTCGCCCAGCGGGCCCCACACGGCGTTGGCCCCGAGCACCCCGTACATGGTGGCGGTCAGGGCGATGGCGAAGCCCTTGCCGATCTCGCCCGGGTCCACGTCCTTCTTCAGCGCCTTGAACATGAGGATCAGGCCGATGACCGTGGCGGCCAGCGCCCAGGACGGGGTGTAGAGGGTCAGCTTGTCGAGCATGCGCTTGTTGACCGTGTGGCGCTCCACCAGGCCGTCCAGCTCGGTGCTCATGATCTTCTCGATGAGCTCCGGGTCGGTGCCGTCGACCGCCAGCTGGATGCCCCGGACCAGGAAGGGGTCCTTGATGCTCTCGGTGACCCCCTCCAGCGCCAGAATGCCGTCGCGCCTGGCGATCTCCGCGAACTGCACCAGCTTGTTGATCAGTTCCACCGGAGACTCGCTCTTGGCTCTGATGGTGATCATCAGGACCGACGGCAGATTCATCACCTGTTTCAGGGGGAAGCCGATGAACAGCACCGAAATCATGCCGCCGACCAGCAGCACGATGGCGATCACATCGATGAAGGACTTGAGATGGTCCGGGTTGAAATGCCCCTCGGTGCAGCCGTAGAGGATGGCAAAGATCCCGATGATGATGCCGATTATTGTGGAGATGCCCACCGCGCCGTCCTCCTAGACCCCGGGCAGCCAGCGGATGGCGCGCGAGTACTCGATGGCCTTGGCCACCACCGTATCGGCGCGCTCCTTGACCAGGATCTTCTCGTTGTCCCTCAGCGTGATCACCGTGTCGGGGGTCTCCTCCACGAACTTGATGAGCTCCGCGTTGACCACCAGCGGCTGGTCGTTGCGTCTGGTCAGGCGGATCATCTTTCGTCTCCGTCCCCGCCGCCGGGCCGCGATCGCGCGGCCCGGCCGGCGGGGGTCATGCCTATCTCGTCAGGTTGATGAGCTCCACCAGCATCTCGTCGCTGGTGGTGATCGTCCGGGCGTTGGCCTGGAAGCCGCGCTGGGTCATGATCATGTCCGTGAACTCCTTGGCGATGTCCACGTTGGAGCTCTCCAGCGAGCCCGCGCGGATGGCGCCGCGGCTGTCGATCAGGGCGACCCCGTCCTGGGCCAGGCCCGAGTTCGGCGAGGTGGTGAACAGGCTCTGGGCGTCGCGCAGCAGGCCGTTGTTGTTGGCGAACCGGGTGACGCAGAGCTGCCCCAGGTCCTGCAGCAGACCGTTGCTGAACAGCCCGGAGATGACCCCGTCGTCGCCGATCGAGTAGGAGGTGAGCGTGCCCATGGGCGAGCCGTCCTGGGAGCGGACGTTTACCTCCGAGCCCGTCGATACCGCGAACTGGGTCATCAGGCTGAAGTCCGGGTCGAACACCAGCGCGGTGTTGACGCCCTGGTTGTTCAGGTCGATGCTGATGGTCGCCCCCGAGTCGCTGAAGAACTGGCCGTAGGTGTCGAACACCACGGTGCCGGTGCCCACCGCCAGGTTCAGGTCGGTGTCGTCCTGGCAGTCGGCGTACCAACGCCAGGTCGAGTTGGTGCTGGTACGGTTGACCAGCGCCAGGGTCAGGGTCACCATGTGGGCGTTGCCCAGCGAGTCGTAGACCGCGGTGGTGGTCACGGCGCTCTCGCCGTTGGCCGCGGCCGTCTCGGTGAAGATGTTCTGGGAGCTGCCGTTGTGGGTCAGGCTCAGCGAGCTGATACCGTTGAGCTCGCCGGCGTTGCCGGCCACGCGCATCACGTTGCCGCCGCCGGCCCCGGCCCCGGCCAGGAGCGACACCCCGGTGAAGGCCTCGGTGGCCTGGATGCCCAGCGCCTGCCGGATATCGGTCATCAGCGTGTTCAGGGTCATGCCGGCCGTCACGGTGATGTCCTCGCTGACGTTGCGGTTGCCCTTGAGCGCGCTGATGGTGACGGTGTCCCCGGCGGCCAGCCCGGAGAAGAGCAGCGCCCCGCCCACGTAGATGCCCGAGATCGCCGAGGCGCCCGTCGCCGGGATCGTACCCGCCGCGTCCAGCCACAGCTCGGACGAGCGCAGCACGTTGTTGCTGTCGTCCGTCGCCGCGGCGTTGACCGTGGCCACGTCGCCGGCCGAGTTGACGTTGCCGGAGAAGACCACGTTGCTGGTCGCCCGGGCCAGCCGTCGCTCGCCCAGTTCGATGTACAGGTTCTCGGTCTCGGCCGCGATGTCGATGTTGCCGTCGTCGTCGGCCATCCAGCCCTGCACCCGGTAGCCGAAGGCGTTCTGGAGGTCGCCCGCCTGGCCCAGGGTGAAGGTGCCGTCGCGGGTGTAGCGGACCTCGTTGCCGAAGACCATCTTGAAGAATCCGTCGCCCTCGATGGCCACGTCGCTGGGCTTGCCGGTGGTCTGCAGCCCGCCCTGCCCGAAGTCCTGATTCACGGAGGCGATCTGCATGCCCAGGCCGATCTGGATGGCGTTGGTGCCGCCGAAGTTCCCCTGCGGGGAGCTGCCCGACCGGATCGTCTGGCTGAGCACGTCCGCGAAATTCATGACGCTCCGCTTGTAGGCGGTGGTGTTGATGTTGGCGAGGTTGTTACCGATGTTGTCCAGCCGGCTCTGATGGTTGATCAGGCCGGAGATCGCCGAAAAGAGTGACTGGCTCATTCCCATGGTCTAGTCCTCCTGCCCGCTGTACACGTTCCGGCCGCTTCCATCGGTCCGCGGCCGGCGGGCCCCCCGCGCCGCCCGGCAACCGCCGGCGCCGCGGGTCCGACCCATCATCCGTTCATGCATTCGCATCGTCTCAGGCCTCCGGAATGACCACGGCCGCGTCGATCCCGGTGATGATCCCGCCGTCGAGCCTCGAGCTGTCCAGCGCGGTGATCACCGTGCGGTTGGGGACGCTGACGATGAAGCCCAGCTCGCCCATGAGCAGCAGGGCCTCCCGGGCGCCCTTGCGCGCCGCCTGCGAGGTGGCCTCCGCCAGCCGGCCGCGGTCCGCCTCGGACAGCGGGATCTCCCGGCTCTTGAGACGGGCCTCGGCATGGGCCGAGAAACGCAGCCCGTCGTCGAGCTTGGCGTCGAGCACCTGCGCGAAGCCTCTTCCGGCGGCCGCCCCGGCCGAGGCGCGGGCCGCCCCGCCGGTGCCGATTTGGCTCCCGACGGGCAGTCCCGCTCCGGCCTGGGCCAGCCTCAGGTCGGCCATGTCACTGCCCTCCCGTGCCGGTCTGGCCCGACAGGCTGACCTGGGTGATCTCGGAAAGGTCGACCGCTATGCCGCCGACCACCAGCCTGACCTGGCCTTCGGAGACGATCACCTTGTCGACCCGGCCCTGGATCTGGTCGACGCCCTGGCCGGCCACCACGTCCTTGCCGATCAGCGCGCTGGCCGCGGCCAGCTGCTGGCTCAGGAGCAGGTTCTTGGTGTTGGCCGCCGTCTCCATGGTCTCCTCCAGCGACTGGAACTGGGCCAGCTGCGTGAGGAAGTCTTCGTTGGAGAGCGGGTTGAGCGGGTCCTGGTTCTGCAGCTGCGTGACCAGCAGCCGCAGGAACTGGTCGGTGTTGACCTTGCTGTTCTTTATGGCCGTGCTGGTGGCGGCGGCGGTGCTGCTCGCCCCCACTCCGCTGACATCGCTTGGCATCGTCTGCCTCCTTCTTCTACGCCCAGCGGTCCACCAGGCCGTTGCCGGCCCGGACCGTCTCTGTGGCCGCCGTCTGGGGAGCGGCGGTCTCGGACATCCAGGGGCCGGAGTCGGAGCCGCCCGGCGCCTCGCCGCCGAACCCCGACTCCTGCCGGGCCTCGCCCTGGCCGTGCGCGCCCTGGCCGGAGCTCTGCACGTCGAAGCCGTCCAGGGAGAGCCCCTGGCCGGCCAGCGCCTCGCGGAGCTGCGGCAGGCTGTTCTGCAGGGCGTCCCTCACCGCGTGGTTCTCCGCGCGGAAGCTGATGTTGAGGGAGCCGTCCTTGAGGTCCATGGTCACCTTGAGCCGGCCCAGGCTGGGCGGATCCAGGCGCATCTCGAACCGGGACGTCCCGCGCTCCAGGTTGAGCCGCGCGGAGCGAACCACCTGTTCGGTCAGCTGCTGGCGGTCTACGGCCGGCTCGCCGGGCTTCTCGGCATGGGAAGCGGCGCTCCCCTGGGTGCCTTCGGCCCGCGCCTCCACCCGGCCCATGCCCGCCGCCGCCTGCACCGAGTCGGCGCGCTCCGCACCGGCGCCGGCGTGGACCTGCGGCTGGCTCTGGACCTGGGCCTGGGCCTGGGCCTGGGCCTGCTTCGCCTCTGGCGGGGCCTCGTCGGCGCCGCCCAGAGCCTGGAGCATCTGCTCGACCCTGGCCGCGCTCTCGCTGGCGGCCGACCTGGCGGCGTTGCGGGCGGAGGCCTCGGACGACGGCCTCTGCTTGTTGGTCGGCTCTTCCTTGGCGTCGGCGCCCCGGCCTTCGATGGCCGCCCGGGCTGCCGCGCCGCGGTCCGGAGCCTTGACCTGGACCTCGGTCTCCTGGGTTTGCGAGTCGGCCTCGGCCTGGCCCCCCCGGGACTGGGCTTCGGCCTGGGCCTTGGCCTGGGCCGCGGCCAGTCTGGCCTGGGCCTCGTCCGCCGCCCCGTCGTCCGCAGATGAAGCCGTCACGCCGGGGTTGCCGTCCACCCCTGCGCTCCTGTCGCCGTCCGCGTCCTGCACGTTGCCGGCCGAGGGCAGCACCAGGTTGATGCCTCCCTCCACCACCAGTTCGTCAGGCTGACGGTCCTCGTCGACCTTCCCGTCCTGTTCGTCCTGCTCCTCGTCGACCTTCTCCTCGCCTCCTTCCGCGTCCACCGCGTCGACGTCGCGGTCCTCGCTCCGGACCTCGTCCCGCCGGCGAGTCTGGAGCTCCCTCCGGTCGGACCGCTCCATGGCCTCGCGGGCCTCGGAGGCGCCCTTGAGCACGTTCTCGAACGGATCGGCCGATTTGACGTCCCTGGCCGATCTGTCCTGAACCGTCTTGGACCCGCCTCCCTCGGAAGCTCCGACCTTCAGGAATGCGACTGTCGCATCCATCTGCGTCACCTCCCTCCTCCTGCATTCATGGCCTGTCCTCCATCCTTGCCCGCGGCGGCCCCGGGACCGCCCACGATCCCTCTCAGGGCCGCCATGAGGCTGTTGCGCGTATCCGGCGACTCGATGGCCGAGAGCACCTCGCTGGCCTGGCGCTCCGGCATCCGGCGCAGTATCTCCACGACCTCTTCCTTGCCATGATCGGCGTTGTTCCTGAGCCGGGCCTCGAAGTCGGCGGCGACGATCTCGGCGTCCATGCCCGCGTAGAGCTTCAGGACCTTGCGCAGGTTGGTGGCGTCCTGCTGCTCGCGGAAGGTCTTCTGGTCGTCGGCGAGCTGTTTCTGTCCGTCGGCGAGCATCTGCCCGTCGACCTTGAGGCGCGCCTCGCGGGCCGCGAGCTGGTCGCTGAAGAGTTTCAGGGCCGAACGCTCCCTCATGAGCCAGGCCTCCAGCCGCTCCCGGCGCTCCTGGATCTCGTCGTTGGCGACCTGCGCGCTCTCCTCCTCGTCCTTCTCGATCCGGCTCTTGGCCGCGGCCTTCTCGTCGAACCTGGCCAGGCGGTCCCGATCGGCCGGGCTCACGGCCACCTTCTCGCCGCGCAGGACTCCCCAGATGTCCCTGGCGCTGTCGCGGTTGAGGGCCTTGCTGAAGTAGAACACGGCCGTGACCGCCGCCACCGCCAGGAAGAGCCCGGCGGCCGTCCAGACGAGCCCGGTGACCAGGCCGGAGACCACCCTCCTGGCGTTCACGACTCACCTCCGGCCGACGCCGGCGAGGCCAGGAGCCCGGCGGCCGGATGCAGGTCGTCGAGGAAGGCGCGCTCCTCGCGGTCGGCCCCGGCCTGCCACTCGGCCCGGGCTTTCTCGCGCAGGATCTCCAGTGCCCGGACGTCCTGGTGGGCCTTGACCATGGCGCGGCGCCGCTCCTCGACGCGGGCCGCGGCCTCGGCGAGCTTCCGGCTGGCCATGAGCATCCGCATCCACAGAGTGTTCACGTAGTTGCGCAGCCGCACCATCTCGGAGCGGGAGATCTCGCCGCGGCTCGCCGCCCGGATGGCCTCCTGGTGAAGGTCGCGGCTGCGGCGCATCTCCTTGATCTGTACGGCGATGGCCGCCGCTTCGGCCTGGGTCTGGCCGAAGTCGCGCCGGCGCTGGTCGAGCGTCGCCTGGCGGTGGCGCAACACCGCCTCGAGCCGGAATTCGAAGCGCCTCACCGGACGGCCCTCCCCGCTGCGGCCGGACGGCGGCCGGCCGCCTGGGCCGGAGCCGGGGCGGGCTTGGCGCCGGCCACGGCGGACGCGGGCTTCGCGGCGGCGCCGAACAGACCGACGAGCCGGGTCCGGGCCTCCTCGAAGGTGGTGCGCTCGAACATGTCCTGGCGCAGGAACTCGTCGAGGGCCGGCTTCATGCGCTTGGCCGCGTCGATCTCGGGGTTCGAGCCGTCGGCGTAGGCGCCGATGTTGATGAGGTCCTCGGCCGAACGGTAGACGGCCATGGAGGCGATCGCCCGGCCGGCGGCCGCGCGGTGCTCGGGCGTGACCACCTCGGGCATCACGCGGCTGACCGAGGCCATCACGTCCACCGCCGGATAGTGCCCGCGGTTGGCGAGCCCCCTGGAGAGCACGACGTGGCCGTCGAGGATACCGCGAACCGCATCGCCGATCGGCTCGGAGAGATCGTCGCCCTCGACGAGCACGGCGTAGAGCCCGGTGATGCTGCCCTTATCGGAGGCCCCGGAGCGCTCCAGCAGCCTGGGCAGCAGCGCGAAGACCGAGGGCGGATAGCCCTTGGTGGCCGGCGGCTCGCCGACCGACAGACCGATCTCCCGCTGGGCGAAGGCCACGCGGGTGACCGAGTCCATCATCAGGAGCACGTCCCTGCCCAGGTCGCGGAAGTACTCGGCGACGGCCGAGGCCACCGCCGCGGCGCGCACGCGCAGCAGCGCCGGCTGGTCGCCGGTGGCCACCACCACCACCGAGCGGGCCAGCCCCGCCGCGCCCAGGTCGCGCTCCAGGAACTCGCGGACCTCGCGGCCGCGCTCGCCGACCAGGCAGATCACGTTGATCTCGGCCGCGGTGTTGCGGGCGATCATGCCCAGGGTCACCGACTTGCCCACGCCCGAGCCGGAGAAGATGCCCATGCGCTGGCCGGCTCCGATGGTCAGCAGTCCGTCGATCGACCGGATGCCCACCGCCATGGGCTGCTTGATCCGGCGACGGCGCAGCGGGTCGGGCGCCGGGGCGTAGAGCGGGTACTCGTCGACGGCGAAGAGCGGACCGCGGCCGTCGAGCGGCTCGCCGCCACCGCCGATGACCCGGCCCAGCAGCTGCGGGCCGACGGGCACGACCTGGCGGAGCGTGACCACCTCGACCTCGTCGCCCGGCGAGACTCCGCGGAGCTCGCCGAAGGGCATCAGCAGCGTCCGGCCCTGCCGGAAGCCGACCACCTCGGCGCCGACCGCGCCGGAGCGGGTCATGACCCGGCAGCAGGCGCCGACCGGCACGGCCAGCCCGGTGGCCTCGATCACCAGGCCCACGACCTGCCGGACGCGGCAGACCAGCCTGGCCGGCAGGGCCTCGGCCAGCAGCGCCGCGCGCCCGGTGAACACCGAGGTCCCGGTCACCTGGCGCCCTCCCCGCCGCCGGCATCGGCCTCGCCGACCAGCAGCCTCTCGAGCCGCCCGAGCTGGGTGGCCACCTGCATGTCCACCTCGCCGGCGTCGTTGAGCAGCCGGCATCCGCCGCGCTCCACCGCCTCGTCGCCGAGGAGCTTCACTTCCTGCATTTCCGAGAAGCGCCGGGAGAGCTCGACGTGCACGCCGGAGAGCGCCTCGAGATCGGCGGGGTTGACGCGCAGGACCACGCGGCTGCGCTCGGAGGCCAGCGCCGCGGCCTCGGCCACCGCGCGGACCACGGCCCCATCGTCGACCTTGAGCTCGCGGCGGACGATGCGCGCGGCCACCGCCGCGGCGAGCGAGAGCAGGTCGCGCTCGGCCTGCCGGACCAGCGTCTCGCGGCGGGAGGCGACTTCGGCGACCAGCGCGCCCAGCGACTTCTCGAGCCCAGCGGTGGCGGCCCGGGCCTCGGCCAGGCCCTGCTCGACGCCGGCCTTGCGGCCCTCCTCGCGCCCCAGCTCCAGCCCCTCGGCCTTGCCGCCCTCGAAGCCGGCGCGCTTGGCCTCCTCGGCGATGCCGGCGGCCTCCTGCCGGGCGGCCACGATGATCTCGGCGGCCCGGGCCTTGGCCCGCTCCAGGAGCGCCTCGCCCTGGCGCTCGAGGTCGGCCAGGTTGAAGGCCACCGCGACCCGCGCAGGGGCCTCGCCGGAGAAGAGCAGCTTAGACAACGATCTGCTCCTCTCCGCCGCGGCCCTGGATGATCAGCTCGCCGGCCTCCTCCAGGCGGCGGACCACGTCGACGATGCGCTGCTGCGCGGCCTCGACGTCGGAGAGCCTGGTGGGCCCCATGTACTCCATGTCCTCCTTGATGAGCTGCGCGGCGCGCTCGGACATGTTCTTGAGGATCTTGTTCCTGACGTCCTCGCTGGAGGCCTTGAGGGCCATGGCCAACTCCTCCTGGTCGACCTCTTTGAGCACCGCCTGGATGCCCTTGTCGTTGACCAGCAGGATGTCCTCGAAGACGAACATCAGCCGCCGGATCTTCTCGACCAGCTGGGCGTCGTCCTCCTCGAGGCTCTCGAGGATGCTCTTCTCGGTGGTGCGGTCGATGAGGTTGAGGATCTCGGCGATGGACTCGATGCCGCCGGCCCGCTCCAGGTCCTGGTTGACGATGGTGGAGAGCTTGGCCTCCAGGCCCTTCTCCACCTGGCGGATGGCCTCCGGGGTGGTCTGGCCCATGCGGGCCACGCGCTTGACCACCTCGATCTGCTTCTTGGCCGGCAGCGTGGCCAGGATCTCCGAGGCCTGCTTGGGCTGGAGGTGCGCCAGGATCAGGGCGATGGTCTGGGGGTGCTCGTCCTGGACGAAGGTCACCAGGCTGGCCGCCTCGGCCTTCTGCAGGAAGTGGAAGGGCGTCATCTGGATGGACTGCTGCAGGCCCTGGAGGATGCTGGCGGCCTCCTCGGCGGGCAGGCTCTTCTCGAGCAGCGTACGGGCGTAGTCGATGCCGCCCTCCTCTATGTAGCGGCGGGCCAGGTTCGTCTGGTAGAACTCCTCGAGGACCCGCAGGCGCTGCTCGGAGGAGACCTCGCCCAGCCGGGCAATCTCCATGCTGATGCGCTCGACGTCCTCGCGCTCCATGCTGGCCAGGACCTGGGAGGCCACGTCGGTCTGCAGGGAGACCAGCAGGATGGCGGCCTTGCGGTCGCCGGTGATGGTTTCCTGTTTCTTGGCCATCGGCCCTCAGCCCTCGTTCGTCAGCCAGCGCTTGACCAGCGTGGCGACCTTGCGGGGGTCCTGGCTGACCATCCCGCGCAGCTTGTCCTGCAGCTGGCGGAGCTTGATGTCGTCGGGCTCGGCGCCGGACTCCTCCTCGGCGGCGCCGCCGGCGCCGGCGTGCGGGGCCTGGATGACCAGCTCGGGCGGCGGGGCGGTGGCCGCGCGCTTGCCCAGGGCGTAGAGGAAGAGGAAGGCCACGGCGGTGAGCATCAGCACGCCGCCGATCCGGGCGTAGGGCCAGTAGGCGGCGACCATGTCCTTGACGTCGGGCTTGGGCGCGGCGGCCGGGGCATCGGGGGCCTCCCGGACCGGCTTCCAATGGCAGATGGCCACGGCCTGATCTATGACCGTGTTATCGTTCGTGTTGATACCGATTATCTTGGCCACCAGGTTCTTCCAGTTGGCCTTGATGTCCTCTCCGGGAGTTTCGTATACCTGGGTGACTTCGCCGGTCTTCTCATTCTTCTTGAAGATGATCCGGTCGTTGATCACCACGCTGGCGGTGATCTTGGCCACCTTGCCCGGGGCGCGCATGATCTCCTTGGTGACGAAGCTGCAGATGGTCTTGGTCTCGCTCTCGCTGTCCTTGGTCTTCGAGGGGGTGCCGGCCGAGCCGCTCGAGGTCGACGCGGCGCCGCCGGCCGCGACCGGGTTGTTGGGGTCGACGCCCACGGCGCCGCCGGGTGCGGTCGCCCCGGTGCTGTCGAGCTTGTGGACCTTCTGATAGACGACCAGGGTCTTCTCGGGGTCGATCTCCTGGGCGAGTTCCTTGACTTTGTCCAGGTCGAGCTCCACGGTGACCAGGGCCTTGCCCTCGTAACCGGTGGCGGAGATGAGCTCGTTGATCTTCTTCTGGTAGTAGCTCTCCATCTGGCTCTTGAGCATCAGCCGGTTCTTGCCGATGAAGTACTCGGTGTCGGAGTCCTCCTTGGTGAAGCAGCGCCGGGCGTCGCGCGCGTCGATGACCTTGACGAGCTTCGGGTCGGCGTTGCGGACCACCGAGGAGGCCAGGTCGATCACCGAGTTGGCGAACTGCTGGTCGAGGGCCTGCCCGCCGCGCATGGCCACGGTGATGCCCACCCCGACCTTCTCGGGGGCCAGCACGAACTCGTCGGCGCTCTCGGGCTTGACCTGGACGGTGCAGCTCTCCACGCCCTGCAGGCCGCAGATGGTCTTCTGGAGCTCGCCGGCCACCGCGAAGCGCAGGCGCTCCTGGCGCTCCTTCTCGGAGATCCACAGGCTCCCCGAGTTCTCGATGTAGGCGGCGGTGTCGAAGACCTTCTGGGAGACCACCCGGTTGGCCTGGAGCCGGGTGTAGAGCGAGGGCTTGCGGTCGGAGGGCACCAGGACCTCGCCCTTCTGGGCGTCGACCTTGTACTCCTCGCCGCTCTCGTCGAGGTAGCGGGTAACCGCCCCCAGGTCGTTCTGCTCAAGACCCGAGAAGAGCGTCACGTACTTGGGCCGCGCGCCCATCACCGCGACCAGTCCCAGGGCCACCGCAATGGTCAGCCCCAGCATGATCATGCTGGCCCGCTGGGCGGCAGTCATCGCCCGGAACGCGGCCGTGGCCTGGTTGAGAACCTGCCTTAGCCAGTCCATCGCCCCTCTCTTGCCTCCCCTCGCCCCCTAGCAACCCTTCATCCGGCCGCGCCCCGCGCCAGGGGAGCGGCCGGACGTCACCTCATCACGTCCTGATGCGCTGCATCTCGTCGTAGGCGTCGATCAGCTTGTTGCGGATCTGGACCATCATCTGGAAGGCGAGGTTCGCCTTCTCCACCGCGCTGACCACCTTGCCCAGGTCCTGCACCTTGCCGCTGGCCAGCCCCTCGATGGCCTCGTGCGACTCCTGCTGCAGCTGGTTGACCTCGCCGATCTTCTGCGAAAGGAACTCGCTGAAGCTCTTGCCGGCCCCCTCGGCCGCGCCCGGGGCCTCGGCCGGCTGCAGCGGCTGCAGCGGCTGGACCGGGCCGACTCCGTTCGGGCCCGCCGGTGTGATGGACTCAGGCACTTGCTATCCCTCCCCCTCTAAGCCAGGACCTGCAGGGTCGACTGGATCATGGCCCTGGAAAGCTGCATGGCGGTGACGTTGGCCTCGTAGGAGCGGCTGGCGGAGATCATGTCCGCCATCTCCGTGGCCAGGTTGACGTCCGGAAACAGGTTCTTGCCGATGTAGGCGGCCAGCCCCGGGTTGCGCTGCACGTCCTCGGCGCGCACGGCGTTGGGATCGTTCTCCGGGTCCGGCGAGTCGCGCGGAATGAACTTCTCGCTGCGGAGCACTCCGGCGAAGCGCACGCCGAGCTCGCCCGAGCCGGTCGTCCCCGGATTGCCGGTGAAGAAGACCGGGGTGCGCCGGCGGTAGGGCCGCAGGCGAACGCCGTCCTCGCTGAGGCTCTCGGCGTTGGCCACGTTGTTGGTGATGGTCTCCAGGCGCAGACGCTGGGCCACCAGGGCCGAGGCGCTGATGTCGATGCCGGTGAACATGCCCATCTAGCCGCCCTCCCCTACAGCCGCCCGCGGATCGCCAGTCCCAGCAGCTGGAACTGGGAGTTGAGCAGGCGGTTGAAGGCCTGCACGGTCATGGCGTTCTTCAGCAGCTTGGACATCTCCTGGTCCAGGGCCACGTCGTTGCCGTCGGCGCGCATCACGCCGCTGCCGGTCTCGACCGGCACCACCTCGATCCCGCCGTCGGCCCCGCGCCGGAGGTTGACCCCGGTGGCGAGCTCCAGCGGATCGTTGCCGGTGCGGCGCTCGTCGATGGCCTCGCGCAGCGCCTTCTGGAAGTCGCCCTCCGGAAGGTCCTTGGCGCGGAAGCCGGGCGTGTCGACGTTGGCCACGTTGTTGAGGAGCACCGCGTGGCGCTGGCCGGCAAAGCCCAGCACGGACTCGATGACGGGGAGCGAATCCCCGAACATCCCCAGCCCGACTCCGCCGATGCCGTTGGCGCTCATGCACACTCCTCCGGCAACACATCGGTGCAAGACCCGTGCCAGCCGCGGCGCGCGCCCTGGCGGGGGGCGCTCCGGCCGTCGCAAGCCACGTCGGCGCGGACGCTTGCGCGCACCCCGGAGCCGCTCGAACGCACCGCCGCGGCGCGCATGGCCGGACGGGCGGAGGAAACTTCCGCCCCCTGCGGCAGGAATTTCCGCATGGAGCTCACAGCGCCACGCCCGCTTCCTTGTACTTGCGCAGCTTCTCGCGGAGGGTGCGCTCGGAGATGCCCAGGGCCTCGGCGATCCTGCGGCGTTCGCCGCCGAACTTCCGGAAAGCGTCGATGATGGCGTCGCGCTCGAGCTCGTCGAGCGACCGGACCGCCGCGGCGGAGCCGGAGGCCGCACCCGCGGGGAGCGCCGCAGCTGCGCCGCCCCGGACGGCCGGCTCGACGTGTTCGCGGCGGAGCTCGGCGCCGCTGTGCAGCACCGCGGCGCGCTCGATGACGTTGGCCAGTTCCCGGACGTTGCCCGGCCAGCCGTAGGCGGAGAGCGCCTCGACGGCCTCGGGGCTGGCCGCCTGGAACTGCGAGCCCATCTCCAGCGAGAAGCGGCGCAGGAAGTGGCCGACCAGCGCCGGGATGTCGCACTTGCGCTCGCGCAGCGGCGGCACCTCGATGGGCACCACGTTCAGCCGGAAGAACAGGTCCTGGCGGAACTTACCCTCGTTCATGTGCTTCTGGAGGTCGCGGTTGGTGGTGGCGATGACCCGCACGTCGGCGCGGCGCGGCTCGCTCGAACCGACCCGCTCGAACTCGCGCTCCTGCAGGACGCGCAGGAGCTTGCCCTGCAGGTCGACGCTCATCTCGCTGATCTCGTCGAGGAGCAGACTGCCGCCGTCGGCCAGTTCGAAGCGCCCCACGCGGTCGCTCTGCGCGCCGGTGAAGGCGCCCTTCTCGTGGCCGAAGAGCTCGCTCTCGAGCAGTCCGGCCGAGAGCGCCGCGCAGTTGACCCGCACGAAGGGCCGCGCGGCGCGGTCCGATCCGTAGTGGATGGCCCGGGCGACCAGCTCCTTGCCGGTGCCGGTCTCGCCGCGGACGAGCACGGTCGCCGGGGTGCGCGCAACCTTGCAGATCCCGGCCCACACGGCGGAGAGGCCGCCCTCGCGGCCGACCATCTCCTCGGGGCTCCACTCGCGCCGGACCTCAGAGCGCAGGTACTCGTTCTCGGCGAGCAACCGGCGGCGCTCCAGGGCGCGCTCGACCAGGAGCTCGATCTCCTCGGGCTTGAAAGGCTTCTGGATGTAGTCGAAGGCCCCGCGGCGCATGGCCTCCACGGCCGTCTCGACCGTGCCGTAGG
The DNA here is from genome assembly GCA_937935355.1 of uncultured bacterium. Taxonomy (GTDB): domain Bacteria; phylum Planctomycetota; class SZUA-567; order JAKLDR01; family JAKLDR01; genus JAKLDR01. The sequence goes on from CALGYR010000023.1 coordinate 32,028, forward strand.
CGGTGATGACCACCACGGCCAGCGCCGGGGCGATCTTCCGGGCCTCGGCCAGGACGGTCAGGCCGTCCATGTTGGGCATCTTCATGTCGGTGACGAGCAGGTCGTAGCCGCCGCCGTCGAGGGCCTTCAGGGCCTCGGCCCCGGCCGAGAAGGTCCGCACGCGGTAGCCGGCGCGCGAGAGCACCTCGCGCAGCGAGTCGCGCATGAGCTCCTGGTCGTCCAGGACCATGATCAGCTCGCGCGTCATTTGGGCCCCGTTTCACCGCCGAGGCGCGGAGACGCCGAGTCTTCCCGGTAGTTCAAGACCAACCGCTTCACGCCATCTCTCAGCACTGGCGTATTGAAGTTGATCAGCAGGCCCACCCTCAACCCGGTGAGCTTCAGATAGGTCAGCAACTGCGCCTTGTGAACGTCCACCAGACCGGCCACCGCCTTGAGCTCCACCACGACCTCTCCGGCAACGATGAAGTCCAGGCGCAGATCGACGTCCACGTTCCTGCCCCGATAGACCACCGGCAGACTCTTCTGCCTCTCGTAGGCCAAACCTCGCTCGGTCAGCTCGATGGCCATGCATTCTTCGTAGACGCTTTCGAGCAATCCCGGCCCCAGGGCACGGTGAACCGCTATGGCTGCCCCGATGATCTTCTCCGTAAGAGCGTCCGTCGCCTTCTTTGTCTCCCTCTGAGACGAACCAACCTCGGAGGCCATCTCTGTGCCCCTGCGCCTCTGCGGTGACACCGTATTCGGCTTCATCTCAGCGCCTCTGCGTCTCTGCGGTGAAACCGTCGCTCTCGACGGGCAGGCGGATCACGAACGAGGTGCCGCCAGCCGGCACGCTCTCGGCACGCACGTCTCCGCCGTGGGCGGCGACGATGCGGCTGACCACCGCCAGCCCCAGGCCCGTGCCCTTGGCCTTGGTGGTGTAGAACGGATTGAAGATCTTCTCGAGCTCGGCCGGCGCGATGCCCCGGCCGTCGTCGGTCACGCGCAGGACCAGCAGCCGCACGCCGGACGCATCCTCGAAGCGCGCGGACACGGCCACCTTGCCGCCGACCTCCACCGCCTCGGCGGCGTTGGAGAAGAGGTTGACGAACGCCCTGGTCAGCAGGTCGCCGTCGACCTCGGCCTCGAGCGGCCGGTCCCAGCCGGAGCGCTCGACGATCACGTGCTTGGCGTCGAGCTCGGCGGCGGCCAGCTCCAGCGCCCCCTCGACCGGCATGCGCA